>JBEKRR010000033.1:0-28013 GCA_049518555.1 Acidobacteriaceae bacterium | reverse complement strand
GCGTCGCGCTCGTCGAGCGGCAGGCTCTTGAGCGCGGACTGCGTCTCAACCTCCGCCCAGAAGCGCTCCAGAACGGCGTGGACGAGGCTGCCGCGCTCGCGTGGATCGAGGCCGAGCGAGACGGTGTCGAGCGTGGAAGAGAAGAGGCGATTCTCGGCGAAGGCGCGGAAGCCGCAGGCGGCCTGCGCCGCGAGAATGGATGCGCCGCCGTGCAGGACACGGTCGGGCGGGGGGGGAATGGGTGTCTCGTCCGCGAATGCTTCCAATTCGACAGGTTCAGCGTCTCGACCGCCGGGAGCGATCTCATCTGCGTTGCGGAGTTGGAGCACCAGCCCGTTCGCGGCCAGTCCCGTAACAACGGGCGATGGACGCTGCTGTCCGTCGGCGGTCTGCTGCGCGTAGCTGAAGAAGACGGTGCATGCGCTGTCGGCGATGCGTTCGGTGATGCGTTGTGCGCGTGCGGTGTCATGCACGGGATCGGCTCCAGGCATGGCGAGTTCGCGCTGCAGGAGCCAGGGCAGAAGGGAATTGGGCGCGGGGTTGGAGGGCCACGCGAGGTCGTCTGCGCCGAGGAACCAGACCGCGTCGAAGCGGGAGCCGGCGGACTCCAGCGGTCCCATGATTTGCACCGGCGCGTGGCGCGACTCGGGCGCGAAGAGCGTCTGCGTAGCAATGCGCTCGAGCGCGGCAAGAGCGGCGGAGAAGCGGACGCGCGTGCCGTCGAAGCGCGAGTCGAAGTCCAGGGTCGCCAGTTCGTCCAGCGCGCTCTCCAACTTGCGCCGGGCCTGGAACTCGGTGCTGCTGTCGCGGCTGCGAGCGGCCCAGCCTGCGGCTTCGAGCAAATCATGGAAGGTTGCGGCCCATTCGGCGTGGGTCTGTACTGCGCGGTCGATCCGCAGGAAGATCGTTCGCAGTGCGCTCAGATGTTTTATCAGGATTGTCAGACTACCGCCCGATTTCGACGCTGCGACCAGCGCATGGAGTTCGTCGAGTGTGATCTGGGGTTGGAGCAGATGTTGTTGGCGCAAAACGAAGGCATCGAACTCGGCGCGGGGGAGAAATTCGGAGTGGGCGCCGCCGGTTGTTGCTGTGGATTCCGAACTGCCCGAGGCGAAGTGGGGCGAGAGCAGCAGCGCGCTGACGCGGTCGAGGGGAAGCGGGCCGCCGGCCCAGCGCAGAATGTCGAGCGCGGCGGCGACCATCGGTGTTTGGGCCAGCGGAACGCCGAGCGAGAACTCGTATGGGCCGGAGCTGGCGGGCGCGTCGATTGCGTTGAGTTCGGGCGCGAGCGTCTGGCGGAAGACGCGGTCGATCTCGGCGCGGCCGCTCTCCATGGCGGGAACGATGACGGCGATGCGCGCGGCAGGCTGCTCGGTGAGGCGTGCGCGCAGCCAGCGGGCGCAGGCGGTCAGTTCAGCCCGTTCGTCGGTCGCGGCGACCAGGGTGAGGTTCGGGATTGCATCCGGCTCACGATCTATTCTTCCCACCCATCGCTCTGCCACCCCAGCGAGCAAAGACCGCTCGCCGGGGTCCCCGGTCGCCGCGATGGATGGGGCACCCTGATTCTGTGGGTCGAGTTCCTCAATGGGCGTCCCGGTGGCTGCAATGGAGTCGAGCAGGGCGGTCTGCGCGGGTGTCTTCGAGTCGAAGCCGGCCAGCAGGAGGCCAGTTGGAGGAGTGAGGCGGCTGGCGGCGAATGCGGCGCGCAGGGCCTCGGGGAGCTGCGCTTCGGTGATGTACTGCGAGCGGGACGAGCGGCGCTCAAACTCGCCGGCCCAGCGGGCGAAGGCACGCGTGTCGGTGTTGGAGACAGCAGCTTGCAGGCGGCCTCGGCCACGGTAGGCGTGCAGCAGCAGCCATGCCTCGGCGGCAAGCTCGGCGAGCGCGTCGATGGGGCGAAGGCTCTCTGATGCGCCGTCCGCTGCGCTGTCCTCTGCGATGATCGCGCGCCACAGCGTCTGCTCCTGCGTGGGGTTGAGCAGCAACTCAGTGGCTTGGCCGTCGAGCAGAAGGCGATGCCACAGGCTGGTGAGCCACGCATCCCACGCCAGAATTGCCGGAGGTTCCCAGTGGGTGAGGCCGTGCGCGCGATGGTGCAGATCGTACCCGTGGTGCAGCGTTCGCGCGGCGCGCTGGTTGGCGGTCAGGACGGTCCAGCCGCGCTCGAGCGCCTGATGAATCTGCCGGGGCAGCGCGTGAGGATCGTCCATACGCCTTTTATACGCCTGCCGGATGCGGAAAACGTGGTCAGAGATGCACGCCTGCTATCCCACCAACAAGTTGACGCCGGCCGGGGTCCTGGCGGCGATCGAGACCCCAGCGGCAGCTTGATGTACCACGGCGTGCATCGTTATTTTGAAACTTTGCTTGCAACCTTGAGCTGTAAGCGGTAGCAATAAGAGTGGCAAGCGGTGGGGCAAAGCTCACATCGCCTGGGCACAAAGGACCGTTTGGCGCAAAAGGAGTTCCACAACATGGCAAAGGTGACCATCTGTTTCGGAGTTGTATTGATTGTGGTTGGCATTTGGGGATTTGAGGCCACGGGGGCCGGGCATATGAGCGCACTGATCCCAACCTGGACCGGGTTGGCGCTGACGGTCTCCGGCATGCTGGCCCGCACGGAGAACGTAAAGCGGCGGACGCTTTGGATGCACGTGGCGGCGTTGGTGGGTCTGCTGGGGTTTCTGGGAGCGGGGCCACGGGCGATTGCGGTATATATGCATGCGCACGGCTCGCCGCTGCGC
Organism: Acidobacteriaceae bacterium; assembly: GCA_049518555.1. Taxonomy (GTDB): domain Bacteria; phylum Acidobacteriota; class Terriglobia; order Terriglobales; family Acidobacteriaceae; genus Edaphobacter. The sequence continues at coordinate 25,269 of JBEKRR010000033.1, read as the reverse complement.
TATCCGGTTGCAGTTGCGGACGAGGCGCTGCTGGCGGTGATTTGCCTGGTCTATGTGCTGCTCTGCGTGTGGTCGTTCATCGCGGCGCGCAGGTCGCGCGAGACCGCTGCGTAGAGATTCGTATCCCTCCCTGCAATCGTTGCCCCGTCGATCGGGGCAATCGCGATCGATAGAGCGCCGCGCTGGCGCAGTCGTTTATTGCGCCTCGTCATGGTCTGCGCTGGGGAGACGCAGAACGCGGATCGCCTCCCGCAGATGCTCCCGCGCCGTATCGTCGCCCTCGATGTGCAATGCGCGGTCGAGAGCGGCCACCGCGTTGGTTGCGCGCAGGAACCGCAGCGCATCCGCCGCCGCAATCCGCACCGTTGGGTCGAGGTCCGCCAGTGCCAAGGCGGCCAGGGCTTGCGCTCTCTCCCTTTGCCCGCGATAGCTGGCTGCGGCCACCACCGCCAGTACGCGGATGCTGGGGTCCACCTCGGTCCGTTCAATTTGTTCGATTGCCGGGAAGCACGTCGGCAGCTCCTTGTTGGAGACGTAGCGCGCGGCATCCAGCCGCGCCGTCGAGGGAACATTCACGTCCTGGCAGAGCTGTTGCAACTGGTCGAGGGCGCGGCTCGAGCCAAGCCAGGTCGCGGCGCCCGCCAGGTTCACCTCCACCTGGGGCTCGCGCTCCGCCAGCAGTGCGCGGAGAATCGCCGGCAGCGCTGGATGGTCGTCCATGGCCGCAAGCTGCGCCGCCGCCAGGCTGCGCACCTCCCCGTCCGGGTCCGTGAGCGCGGCAATCAACGCCGCCTCGGTCAGTTCGATGTGGTGCCGCGCCAGCCCATCGGCAAAGGTCTCCACCGGCGGGGGCGGCGTTCCCGCCAGCCAGCGCGGCGCCAGTGGGGCCACCTGCGCCGAGGCGGTGGAGCAGGCCGCCAGTGGCAGCGTCCCGCAGACCAACAGAAGTAAAAAGGTCCGTACATTGCCTGCCAAACACTTTGCCATCCAGGTTGTCCCTTCCCATCTTTTCTTCAGACGCGCAGCCTGCCAATACGTATGCCGCTGGACCGTATTTCATTGCTGGACCGCTTCATCTTATCGCAGACCCGCCCCTCATGAAGCCGGCGGCGCTGTGGACGCAGCGCGGCCACGGGGTACACTTGCGGTATATGGCTTCATCGTTTGGATCATCCGGCATGGGGGGTGGGATGGGCCGCGGGATGCACTCGGCGGACCGGCCCAGCCGGGGCGTTGGGCGCGCGCTCGTCGCCGACCTGACGGCCAAGCGTCCCAAGCCGAATCTGAAGAAGGTGCTGCCCGAGGTATGGAAGCTGGCCAAGCCGCGGCGCTGGCTGTTGGCGGGTTGTTTTGTCCTGATGGTTGTGAATCGGACGTGCGCGCTGGTTCTGCCTTATTCGTCTCGTCCGCTGATTGACCTGGTGTTCACCAAGCACAGGATGGGGCTGCTGCCGTATATCGTGGGGGCGGTGCTGGCGGCGACGCTGATCCAGGGACTGACGTCCTATGCCCTGACGCAGTTGCTCTCGACCGAGGGGCAGCGGCTGATTGCCGAGCTGCGCATGCAGGTGCAGGCGCATATCGGGCGGCTGCCGGTGGCGTTTTACGACGAAAACCGCACCGGCACCCTGGTGGCGCGCATCATGACCGACGTGGAGGGCGTGCGCAACCTGATTGGGACGGGCGTGGTGGACTTCGTCGGCGGCGTGCTGACGGCGCTGCTTGCATTTGCGTATCTCCTGTATGTGAGCGTGAGCATGACGCTTCTGGCGTTCGTGATTATGACCGCATTTGTGCTGGTTCTGCAGCGGGCGTTCAAGACCATCCGGCCCATCTTCCGCGAGCGGGCCAAGATCAACGCCGAGGTGACGGGGCGGCTGACCGAGTCGCTGGGCGGCGTTCGCGTGGTGAAGGGCTACCGCGCCGAGGAGAGCGAGGCGAGGGTCTTCGCAGCGGGCGTGACGCGGCTTCTGAACAACATCATCAGCTCGCTGACCGCGCAGTCGCTGATGATGCTGTCCTCGACGGTGATCCTGGGGATCGTCGGCGCGGCGGTGATGTATTTGGGGGCGCACCTGAATGCGGCCGGCAGGCTGACTCCGGGGAGCTACTTCTCGTATGTGCTGTTTCTGGCGTTCATGATTGCGCCGATTGCGCAGTTGGTGAATATCGGCACGCAGCTGACCGAGGCCCTGGCAGGGCTGGACCGCACAACGGAGATTATGAACGAGCGCGAGGAGGACTCGGAGCCGGCGCGCACCCATGCGGTCGGCACGGTGCGCGGCGATGTCGACTTCCAGGATGTGGCCTTCGAGTACGAGAAGGGCAAGCCGGTGCTGCACGGAATCAGCTTCGAGTCGACGCCGGGAACGGTGACCGCAGTGATCGGTTCGTCGGGCGCGGGCAAATCGACCATCATCAGCCTGATCTGCGGCTTCCACACGGCAACCTCGGGGCGCGTGCTAATCGACGGCGTGGACCTGGCCACGGTCCGGCTGAGCAGCTACCGCCAGCAGCTCGGTGTGGTGCTGCAGGAGACGTTCCTGTTCGACGGGACGATCCGCGAGAATGTGCTCTTTTCGCGTCCGGCAGCGACCGAGGCGCAGTGGATGGAGGCCTGCCGCATCGCGCGCGTCGATGAGTTCGCCGAAAAGTTTCCCGAGGCCTACGAGACCGTCGTCGGCGAGCGCGGAGTGAAGCTCTCCGGCGGCCAGCGCCAGCGCATCTCGATTGCGCGCGCCATCCTGGCCGACCCGCGCATCCTGATTCTGGATGAGGCGACCAACTCGCTCGACTCCGAATCCGAGGCCATGATCCAGAACGGCCTGAGCTACCTGATGAAGGGCCGCACCACCTTCGTCATCGCGCACCGCCTCTCGACCATCCGCCGCGCCGACCAGATCCTGGTGATCGAGGCCGGCCTCATCGTCGAGCGCGGAACGCATGAGTCGCTCTACCGCCTGGGCGGACGCTACTTTGACCTCTACACCCGCCAGCACGGCCTGGAGACCAACCTCTTTCTCGCCCCCGGCGAAGGCGACAAGGTGGAGGAAGAGGACAAGATGGAAGAAGAAGAGGAAGAAGAATCCGGGACGGAATGAGCCGGTCATGTACACTGTGTACATGGCGCTGCATATCAACAATCCGGCGGTTGAACAGAAGGTCCGGGATATGGCTTTGACGACTGGCGAATCCATCACGGATGCAATTGGCACGGCAGCGGATGAGCGGATCGTTCGTCTCAGGCCCGCTGGCGCCGATCTTCCATCTCCGACTGTGGATGAGATTCTTGAGCTGATGCGCAGCTTCAAGCTGCGGCCGATCAATACGGAGCTGACTGACGACGAGATTCTGGGCTATGGCCCGGACGGAATCTGCGAGTAATGGTTATCGACTCGTCTGCGCTGCTTGCGATCTTTCTGGAAGAGCCGGATGCGTCGATCTATGCCTCTGCCATATTGAATGACCGGATTCGGCTGGTCTCGGCTGCCACTCTCGCAGAGGCATCGATTGTGGCAATTCGGCGACGACAGCCAGATCCGATTGCTGCTCTCGACATCCTGACGACACGGTTGCGACTGGTGGTTATCCCGGTCGATCATGAACAGGCATTGCTTGCACGGGACGGATTCCGGCGGTTCGGCAAGGGAAGACATCCGGCAGGACTCAACTTCGGCGATTGCTTCTCCTATGCGCTGGCGAAGCAGCGCGGCGAACCGCTGCTCTTCAAGGGCAACGACTTCAGCCAGACCGACGTCTTGGTTGCGTAGCTGCCCAGCGATAGACTGAACTCCATGCTCCGAGTTCCCTTCGCCGACCTCGACCGCGCGCTCTACCGCGCGATGCTGCACCTCGGCCTTCATGGCGATCGCGCAGCCCTCTGCGCACGCCTCTTCGCCGAAACCACGCGCGACGGCGTCTACACCCACGGCCTCGACCGCTTCCCGCGCTTCGCCGAGATGGTTGCCAACGGCAGCATCGATGTCGCCGCCGAACCCACCCGCGTCGCCGCCGCCGCGGCCCTCGAGCGCTGGGACGGGCATCTCGGCCCCGGCAACCTGAACGCCTACGCGGCCATGGAGCGCGCCATTGCGCTCGCCCGCCAGTACGGCCTCGGCGGAGTCGCCCTGGCCAATACCAACCACTGGATGCGCGGCGGAAGCTACGGCTGGCTGGCGGCGGAGTCCGGCCTCTTCGCCATCTGCTGGACAAACACGCTGGCCAACCTGCCCGCATGGGGCGCGGCCTCGCCCACGCTGGGCAACAACCCGCTGGTGGTCGCCATTCCTCGTCCGGACGGCGCGCACGTCGTCCTCGACATGGCGGTCTCCCAGTTCTCCTACGGCACAATCTCCGCCTACGCCGCTCGCGGCGAGCAGTTGCCCGTCCCCGGAGGATACGACGCGACCGGCGAGTTGACGACCGACGCGGCAGCCATCGAAGTCTCACAGCGCGCGCTGCCCATCGGCTACTGGAAGGGTTCGGGCCTCTCGCTGGTCCTCGACATGCTGGCGGCGATGCTCTCCGGCGGTCTGGCCACCCATCAGCTTCCGCGCGATCCTGCGTGCGAGTCCGGCCTCGGCCAGATTTTTTTTGCCATCGATCCCTCCAGCTTCGCCGCCCGGGCAGAACTCGACCGCATCGCCAACGGCATTCTCGACTCGCTCCGCGCGGCCCTCCCCATCGATCCCGCACGCCCCGTGCGCTACCCCGGCCAGCAGACGCTCCGCCTGCGCGCAGAGAACCTCCGCCTCGGCGTTCCCGTCGATCCTAAGGTCTGGGCCAATCTGCTCGCGCTCTCGTTCTAGAAACCCACTGAACAAGTCCACATTTTGAAGGGGCGGGACTGGTAGCCCAAGGCTTTAGCCTTGGGTCTTCCCGCCGTAACCGCGTCAATTGCAACGCGGCTTTAGAGCAGTTTCACGATTGCTGTATAGGGAAATGAATTGTCATTCTGACCCTGACCCTGAGCGCAGCCGAAGGGGAAGGGGAAGAATCCCCGCATTTTGTCCGCAGCGAGACACTCTACGCCATTGGTGAAAAGGCTCTGGCCGCTGAGGGAATGTCGAATACTTGTTCAGACCTTCCCTGGTTCTATCTGGCCAGAGAACACTCGGGAATCTCGAAGCAGGGCCTGTGGGCTTCGCTGCGCGCGGAGGTTGCCGGGCCCGCCTGGCTCTCCGCCGGCCTGGCCGCATCGTGCTGCGCCGCGCACTGGGAGAGATCGATCTTGCTGAAGTTGAACGCCATGCCGGCCACGCACTGCGGAATGCGGTGCGGCGTTGGCAGGCTGCACAAATCCAAGGAGGGCTCCAGGGCACGCGACCAGCGGATCATAGGGAATCCCCTTCATCCCGGTCCGAACGCAGGGCAGTCGGACGGGGCACAAGTATCGTTCCTGGGAAAACCAAAGCGAGAGATGCAGTGTGGACCAATACGGTCTCCGTGCGAACGGCTTGGCCGCTTCCAGAAACAATGATCCGTCCAAGTAACACAAAGGTACATAACACTTCCGCACTATGGGATACAGCGCAAGTTGTAGGCAGAGATCGCCGCTGTGGATTTTCTGCGCATTATTGTGGATTTCCCTGGAGAAGAGAACAGGGGGAAAACTCCGCACACCCAATGCTGCCAGGCCATCACGGATTCCTCTGCCTGCGCCTTACTCAGCCACCGGCTGCGCGCAGAACTTGCAGCGCCGGGCTGCCAATGGGATCTCCGAGAGGCACTCGGCGCAGGTCTTCGTGGTCGCCGCCTCGGCCCCCTTCGCCTTGGCCAGCAGATACTTCAAAGGCAGCACGACGAAGAAGTAGATCATGCTGGACACGATCAGGAAGTTGATCGTGATACCCAGAAAGCTGCCGTACTTGATGGGGGTTCCGTTAAGAGAGAAGACGAGGCCGGCGAAGTCGGGCGTCTTCACAATGGCAGCGACAAGCTGCATGAGGATGTCTTTGGTAAACGAGGTAATGACCGCGCCGAAGGCTGTGCCGATGAGCACGGCGACCGACAGATCGACCACGTTGCCGCGCAGAATGAAGTCGCGAAATCCCTTAAGCATGGGGGGCTCCTTGGTTGAAATTGACAGGGGCGAGTATAGCGCACGCAGGTACTCTGGATGAATGCAACTCGTCGTCGCGTTGCTGCTAGTTGTCGGCGCGCTCGCGTTTGTAGGGGGTTGCCATGCGCGCGCGCGCCTCGTTGATGGCCCCCTGCGTGTTGTCGTTGGTCTGCACCGCCAGGCGGTATTCGTTGACCGCGCGCTCCCTTTGGCCGGTGACGTCGAAGATGTAGCCCAGGTGGATGTGGCTCCAGACCTCGGTCCAGCGCGGGTCGCCGTCGCCGCGCAGCGCGTCGCGGAAGCTGTTGGCCGAGGCCTGGTAGTTGCGCTGCATGAAGAAGACCTCGCCGATGCGGTAGGCGGCCAGCGAGCTGGTTTTATTTTCGTCCAGCGCCTTCTGGTACTCGGCCAGCGCGCCGATCAGGTCGCCCTGCGCCACCAGTTGCTGGCCGCGCAGCACGGCCACGCGGATGGCCAGGTCGGGCGTGCTCTTCAGCAGCCAGTTCTCCGGGTCGATGGTAATGCGTCGCGGCCGTCCGAAGGTCTCGACCATGTAGGGTGAGTCGCTGCCCGCCACGTCGATGCGCCGGTCCTCCGTCTTGCCGTCGGTCTCGATGCGCAGCTCCACCGGCATGCGGAAGAGGTCGAGGTCCTCGCCGATCGATCCCACCGTGCGGAAGCCCTTGTTGCTGCCCAACCGGTAGACGGAGTACTTGTCGGTGAAGTTGGGAGCGCCGGTGCCGTCGATCCACTGCGAGAAGAATGAGGTCAGTTCGAGGTGCGAACCGTTCACCGCCTGCGCCTCGGCCACTGTCTCCACATCGGGGCTGCGAATCCCCTCGTCGGTGTATTGCGAGAGCAGGCTGCGCAGGAAGCTCTGGAAGGCGTCGTCGCCCATCTCCCAGCGCAGCATGTGGAAGACCATCGCGCCCTTCTCCAGCGTCATCGACTGGAACTGCGGCGAGAAGGGATCGAGCCGGCCAAGCGTGCTCAGCGGCTCGGTGTCGTAGGCCAGCGCGCCGGCGGAGACGTCGCCGATGGCGGTCTGAAATGCGTTCTTGCCCGCCGAATCCTCCAAATACATCAGCTCGCCGTAGCGGCTCATCCCGTTGGTGATCCACGCGTCGTTGAGCGTTGCGGGCGATACCTCGCTGCCCCACCACTGGTGCGCCAGCGTGTTGCTCAGCAGGCGCTGCGAGGCTGCGGTGCGGTCCACGATGCGGTTGCCTGCGATGCATGCCATCTCCGGCGCCCACGCGGCGCTGACGGCGTCCTCCGGCAGCTCCACGATGTTGATGCGGCCGCTCTCCGGCTGGCCGAAGACGCTGGTCATGGTTTCGAACTCGCGCCCGGCCAGCGCGGCAAAGTCCGGCGCGCCGTCCTTGCGCTTCTCGGTGACATAGACGTGGATATTGCTGATGCCCGAAGCGGTGATTGCCGGCAGGAACTTGCCCGCAACAACCGTTCCGGGAAATCCCGGCTTCGACCAGACGAAGCTGAACTCGCTGCGCCCGTCGTCGAGCGTCTTCTTCGTCGTGGTCCCGCTGCCCACGGCGGTGTACTCGGCGGGAACGCGGATGTGCATCTCTGCGGTGAAGCGGTCGGTAAACAGCCCCGTCATCGGAAACCAGCGGCCCACATAAAGCAGCATACTGATGGGGTCGGCGATGGCGGCCAGTTTAATTCCGTCAACCGGACTGGTGTCCGAGCCGGTCAGCGTGCCGGAGTACGCGAAGTGGAAGGTGTTGGTCGATCCCTTGGCTATCGGCGCGGGCAGCGTGACGCGCACGGTGAAGTTTGCCGCCAGCCGCTCGGAGTTGAGCGCGGCGCCCGTGCCGTCCGTCAGCGATGTGACGTTGAGGCCGTTGTTCAACTCGAAGCTCGCCGTGGTCATGTCTTCCAGCGCGGTGAAGGTGACATCGGCTGTGGCCGTCAGCTTGCCGGTGGCGGGATCGAGGTCGGCGTTGATGACGGTTCCCGTGATGTTCATCTGCGCGCGCACGGGAGCGGCATTCGCAGTCATCCAGCAGGGAAGCGCGAGCGCGCAGAGAGTGAGGAACGCAGCGGCGAAGGCGCGAAAGCCGGTAGCGCGGAAGCCGGTGGCGCGGAAGATCGGTTCGATCCGGATTCGCGGGAGGATTCCAAGCCGGGTTCGAGTTCGGAGAGACATGTGTGCGTGAATCCTCAGGATGCGGTTCAACCTTAAAGGTATCGTAAAGCCGTGTGCGTGATGCTGCAGATTGGATGCACGCGCCTGAAGTCTGTCTCTTGTTGAGACCCAAAAGATTAGACGTTTGTTGCGGAGCTTCGGCGCGCGGCAGAATCGGTTGGGCGCAGAAGTTCCTCGACAGCATTGCAGACGCGATGGATGGGGTCGGCTGGTTGTCCTGTTTGGGCGGGCGCGGGCAGCAGCCTAGCTCGGGCCTCGGCCAGCGCGGCGATCATCTCGCGGCGTTCCGGCGTTTCGTCCAGCAGCGGGCGCAGCGCGGCGGCGAGGTTGGCTGCGGTGAAGCGCCGGTTCAGCAGCTCGGGGACAATGCGCCGGCCCGCAATCAGGTTGACCATTGCGACGGGCAGGTTGCCATCGGCATCGCGCTCGGCGGGAATCTCCGCGGGATAGCGAATCATCCGCCTGGCCAGCGCAAAGGTAAGCGCGGATACGCGATAGACCACGACAAACGGCGTGCCGATGGTCAGCGCCTGCACGGTGGCCGTCCCGCTGGCAATGATGCTGGCGCGTGCGTGGAACAGGGCCGTACGCGCGTCATCGACCAGTACAATCCGCGGAAGCACCGCAAAGCCGGGCAGCTTCTCATCCACAGCAGATTCGTGGGCGGCGATCTCATCCCGGATCCACGCCAGGTTGATGGTCGATGCCACCGGCAGCAGATACTGGCAGGCCCTCTTCTGATCCAGGTTCACATTCAGATTCAGAGTGGCTGCGGCTTGCAGCATCGCCGGCAGGTTCTCCCGAATCTCGCTCTGCCGACTGCCCGGCAACAGCGCAACCCATTGCTTCGCAGGATCGAGCCCATGCTCGGCGGCGTACTCTTCGCGGGAGATAGTCGGCAGCGGAAGCGCGGCCAGCGGATGGCCGACAAACTCTGCATCCACTCCGCGCGCGCGGTAGAACGCGGCCTCGAAGGGGAAGATCACCATCATGCGGTCTACGAATCGCTGCACCAGCCGCAGCCGCCCGCGCTTCCACGCCCATAGTTGCGGGCTGACGAACCACAGCACGGGAACGCCCAGCCGCCGCAGCCGCCTGGCAAGGCGAAAGTTGACCTCCGGGAAGTCGATGAGAATGGCCACGCCGGGCCGCTCGCGCTCGATGGATGCCACCAGCTTGCGGTACTGCACGTAGATGTACGGCGCGTGGCGCACGACCTCGGTGAAGCCCATGTGCGCCACGTCCTCTGCGCGCACAATCCGTTGCTGCCCGGCTGCAGCCATCTCGGCCCCGCCCAGTCCGATGAACGTCGCATCAGTCAGCCGCGCGCGCAGCTCCGCAATAATCCCCGCGCCGTAGTGGTCGCCCGAGGCCTCGCCGGCGGAGAGAAAGACGCGCGGATTGGAGTGGGTAGCGATGCCTATGAGTTTATCGCTACCGCTCCCTGTAACGTCGCGGAGGTACCATAGAGGCGTTCGGGAGGCATCTGTGGCGGACCGTGCAAAGCGCTTTCAGGCGGAGCTACAGCCGCTGGGCGATGGCCTGGGTTGGGTGGTCGCATGGCTGCCGTTCGATGCGGCGAAGGCGTGGAAGAAGATGGTGCGGCAGCGCGTAACGGTGCAGGTGGGCGGCGAGATATTTCGAACATCGCTGTTTGCGGGTGCGCGGCGTGCAGGGCAGTTTGTGCTGGTGAACAAGAAGATGCAACTGGCAGCAGGCGCGCGGGTGGGCGAATCCGTGGAGTTTACGATTTCCCCGGACCTCGACCCACGCGAGGCGGAGTTGCCGGACGAGCTGGCCGCGCTGCTGGATGAAGAGCCCGGCCTGCGCGAGTGGTTCGACGGACTGACAGAATATATGCGGCGCGAGATCGGCAAGTGGGTGATGGAGCCCAAGAGCGAAGCAACGCGAATGCGGCGCACCGAGCAGATGGCCGAGCGTCTGCTGGCCACGATGGAAGGCGAACGCGAGCTGCCGCCGATCATCGAAGCCGCGTTTCGCGAGCATCCCAGGGCGCGCGCGGGATGGGCGCGCATGACTCCTACGCAGCGGCGCGGCGAGCTGCTTGCGGTCTTCTACTACCAGACGCCGGAGGCCCGTCAGAAGCGCGTGGAAAAGCTCGTCGAGGCCGCGGAGCGGCGTTGAGGCGCGGATTCGAAGCGTGCATGCCGGCAGTCGCTTGGTACGGATCGCAATTCGAACCTCGAACCTCGCCGGGCGCATCAATACACTACACCGCCTGCATGAAAGGCTAAAACCCATGCTCAACTGGCTAGTCATCGGCATCGGAGACATCACCCGCAAGCGCGTTCTGCCCGCTGTACTGGCCGAGCCGCGCAGCCGCCTCTATGCGTTGCTCACGCGCTCGCCCGCCAAGGCCGCGGCCTACCCCGGAGCGCTCGTCTTCACCGATCTCGGCGATGCCCTGCGCGATCCGGCGATCGACGCCGTCTACGTTGCCTCGCCCGTTGCGCTGCACACCGGGCACACCATCGCCAGCCTGCGCGCCGGCAAGCATGTGCTCTGCGAGAAGCCCGTCGCGCTGGACTTTGCCCAGGCCGAATCCATGGCGGCTGCGGCGCGTGAGTCGGGACGGCTGCTGGGCGTTGCCTACTACCGCCGCCTCTATCCCAAACTCATCCGCGCGAAGGAGTTGATCGCCGATGGAGCCATCGGACAGCCGGTGCTGGTGGAGGCGAACTACCACGGCTGGCTGGAGAGCCCCGACCGCGCCTGGCTGAAAGACCCTGCCATCGCCGGCGGAGGGCCGCTCTACGACGTCGGCTCGCACCGCATCGACGCGTGCAACTTCCTCTTCGGCAGGCCGCTGCGCGCCACCGGCCTGCTCTCCAACGCCCTGCATTCGCTGGCGGTGGAGGACTCGGCCACCGCGCTCGTCGAGTACGCGGGCGGCATTCACGCCGTCATCGACGTGCGCTGGAACTCGCGCATCCCGCGCGACCAGTTCCGCGTCGTAGGCAGCGAGGGAGAGATCGGCCTCGATCCGCTCAACGGCCCCGCGCTCCGCCTGCTCGCAAGCGACGGCAAGCTGACCGAGCAGCAGCTCCCCGCCCACGCCAACGTCCACTTCCCGGCGGTGGAGAACTTCGTTGCCGCCGCCCTTGACGGCGCGCCACTGGCCTGTCCCATCGACCAAGCCATCTGGACCGACTGGGTCACCGAGCGGGTGAAGGAGAGCAACGTACGGAAGGGCTGGAAATGAATCCCGGATAAAAACCATCCCAGCGCGCGTCAGCCGGGAGCGGGGAACCGCGGCCAGGACCGGGCCGTATAGTAATTGCATGGACAAGCATTCCAGAAAGGATCGAACCGGGTTTCTAGCGCTGCTGGGCCTCTCGACGTTCCTCACCGTTTTTGGATTGTGCAATGGACAGGCGCAAACGCCAACTCCAACTTCAGCCCCAACCCAGCCCGCGCCCGCATCCCAGCCGCTCCCCATCGCCACGCCGCAGCCTGGTTCCGGCAGTACCAGCGAGCGGCCATTGCCAGACATCAACACCCTGCTCAAGCAGGCGGAGGCGCACCGGGACGCCGCGCAGAAGGCCGCCAAGGATTACATCTATCGCTCGGTCTACACGGAGCAGGACACGGACTCCCACGGGGCGGTCAAGAAGACTTCGTCCGAAGAGCGGGAGATCTTCTGGATCAACGGCGTCTATATCAGTCGGCTGTTGGCGCGCGACGGCAAGCCGATCTCCGGCGATGAGTTGAAGAAGCAGAACGAACGCATCGACCAACGCATCGCGGAGGCCAAGCAGCGCGACGCAGAGAAGGCCGCAGGCCAGCAGCCGAAGAAGAAGGGAAACACCTATTCACTGACCTATGAGCTCTTGCAGCAGTTGGGAACGTTCTCCAATCCCCGCCGCGTGCAGTTGCATGGCCGCGACAGCATCGCCATCGACTACGCCGGCAATCCCCAGGCAAAGACCCACAATATATTGGAAGAGATCGTGCGCGATGTCGACGGGACGCTCTGGTTCGACGAGCAGGAGCATGCACTGGCGCGGGCTGAAGGACATTTTGTGAATGATTTCAAGGTTGGGGGCGGACTGCTGGCCGATGTCCGCAAGGGCGCGACGATCTACGCGGAGTGGACCCCGGTGAACGGAGAGGTTTGGCTGCCTGCGTCCACCGGCGGCCGCGGATCGGCCCGCGTCGCTCTCTTCTTCAACCATTATGGCGTGGTTGAGACGCGCTACTCGGACTACCGCAAGTTCAAGGCGAGTTCGACGATCCTTCCTGGGGTCGCGCCGGTGGAGACACCGGCCAGTCCCGGTGGTTCCGACCAGCCGTGAACCTGCTGCCGACTCGCTGCTGTTAAACAGCGAAGAGGGACAGCCGCAGCCGTCCCTCCCGCAAATCCTTGTTGTAGCCGCTGGCGCAGCTAGAGAATGCAGCTAAACACTAGAGACTGTACGAAAGACTAGAGAGGCTGAACGTCAGACGCCTGCCAGCCCTTGGGCCCCTTAACCACGTTGAACTGCACAGCCTGTCCTTCTTGTAGGCTCTTGAAACCGTTCGAATTGATCGCCGAGTAGTGCACAAACACGTCCTCGCCGTTCTGGCGGCTGATGAAGCCAAACCCCTTGGCATCGTTAAACCACTTCACTGTTCCTTGTTCCATGTTGGTAATTTCCTTAGTACTGATAAATTTTTCATTGCCGCAAGATCCAAATCGGGGATCGACAACATACAAACGTCGCAGAAACCAATCTGTTTCAAACGATGACTGAAGAGTAGCACACATTGCAATAAAGAATGCGAAAAAAATTGCAACTGTTTTATTTACATCGCCTGGCAGCCGGTTGAGGCCCCTGCCTGGGATGCCTGCCCCGGCCCATTCGCGGCCTGGAAGAGCGCAATTTCGAGTGCTTCAGGACCGCATTAGTCCGGATTCACAACCGCCTCAGGCCGGCGGCAGGTGGGCTCTGACGATCTCTTCCGCCCGCTCCAGGACCTCTTCCAGGCCCATCGCGGTCGAATCCAGAAGCACCGCGTCCTCGGCCGGGCGCAGCGGCGACTCGGCCCGGTTGCGGTCGCGGCGGTCGCGCTCGTGCATCTCCTCCACAACCGCCTGCTCCTCTGCCCGCTGCTGCTCGGCGGTCTCCGGCGCCGGGGCCTGGCGAGACTCGGTCTGGCGCGCTGTGGTCTGCTCAATGGGTGCGGCCTGGCGGAACCGCCGGTTGCCCCGCACCTCCGGCGCGGCGTCCAGAAAGATCTTCACATCGGCGTCGGGAAAGACCGCCGTCCCGATGTCGCGCCCCTCCATCACCACTCCGCCCCGCGCCCCCAGCGCCCGCTGCTGCTCCACCATCCATGCGCGCACGCGGGGATGGACGGAGACCTGCGACGCCGCCGACGTAACGTCCGCCTCGCGAATGCGTTGCGAGACGTCAATGCCGTCCAGCCGGACGCGGTTGCCGTCCGCTTGCGGCTCCAGCACGATGCGGGTCGCCTCGGCCAGCGCCAGCAGCGGCCCCTCCTCGTCGAACGGGAAGTCCCCCTCGATCGCCTTCAGCGCCAGCGCACGGTACATCGCTCCGGTCTCGATGTTGAGGAAGCCGAAGCGCCGCGCCAGGTGCGCCGCCAGCGTGCTCTTCCCAGCGCCGGCCGGGCCGTCGATGGCAATCACCGGTCGGCGCGGGCCGCTGGGCGCCTCGACTTGCGTGGGCATGGCTTCTTCCATGGGATCTGGTTGGCCTCGCATCAGTCGGACCCATCCTCCTTCGGTTTGAACTTGCGCGCGGGCGCCCGCTTGCCGAATGGCTTCTTGTTGCCCGCAAACTTGGCAAAGGTGCTGCTCGGCTTGCCGGCAAACGACGCGCCCGGCTTGCCCGCAGACTTGCCAAACGGCTTCTTGCCCGCAAATCCTCCCGGCTTGCCCGCGAACTTGCGCGGTTTGAATTCACCGGAAGACTTGCCGTAGGGCTTCTTTCCCTCAAATCCGCCCGGCTTGGCGAATGGTTTTCCCGCGAACTTGCGCGGCTTGAAGTCTCCCGCCGGCTTTCTGACAGCTTCACCAGCCCCCTCCACGCGGGCCGGCCGCGCAGGCCGGTTTGAGGAGTAGGGACGAGCAGCGCGGTCGCGCGGCGCATCGAACTTGCGATAGACGCGCTTGCCGCTCTCGCTGCCGAAGCCTCGCCCGCCGAATCCCTCCCGCTTGCGCCCGAAGGTCCCCGGCTTGCTGAACGTCTTGCGTGGCGGACGCGCATCGCTCTCCGCGCCGCGCGGTTTGTACTCGCGCGGTTTATACTCGCGTGGCTTGGTGAAGCTCGGCCTGGCAACACGCGGTCCGCGGGGCTGGACCGATCGAGCGGCCTCTCCCGCAGCGGCCAGATCGCCCATCGCGTCGTTGACCTCCGCCGGGACCTCCGACGGCCTCGCCGCAGCCGCCAGCCTGCGCCGCTTCTCTTCCTCCCACGGCCTGTCGAAGCCAGCAGTTTTCTTGAAGCCCGCCGTTTTGACGAATCCAGCGGCAGGCTTGCTAAACGGCCTGCGCGCGCGGTCTGGGGTTGGCTCGGAACCAACGCGCGGCTTGAATCCAGCCTTGAATCCCGGCTTCGCGCCGAACGCGGGCTTCGCGCCGAATCCAGTCTTTGTGCCGCGTTCATACGGGCCGGGCTTTGCGCCAGCGCCATACTTCGACGGCTTCGCCTTGGCCAGATACCCTGTCCCAATCTTGCGCGGCTTGGGAATGTACTTGGTAATCCGCGGGGCGCCTTCGCCAGCGCTCTCCGCGCCGGTTGTGGCCCCTGCTTCGACTGCAATCTCCTCAACCACAGCGGCGTCTTGCGATTCACCTTCGGCAAGCGTCGCTTCCGGAGTCAGGAACGCGGGCAACGAACCGGCGACGTAGAGCATCGTGCGTCCCTCGACCGCAACCGTGTCCAACTGTCGCGCCGAGAGCAGCGCATGGACCACGTCGCGGATGCGCGAGCGCGAGGCCAGCGGCGCGAGGAAGCTCTCGATCTCGTCCTCGCTCGCCACTACCGCCTGCCCCAGGTAGAGCGAGATCAGGGCGGAGAGGGCCGACGGCTGCCCCGCATTCGCCCCCGCCTTGATCTGCTTGGTGAAGCGCGCGCTCGTCAGCTCCCACAGCGTGGCGTTCTCTCCTGCCTGGGCCAGCGGAAGCACGCGCAGGTGCGTCCAAAGCTCCGCGAGCGCGCGCAGCACGGCCGCCTCCGTCACTTCCTTGCCCACCTCGGTGGTCAGATCGTAGGCCGAAAGCGGCCCGCGCTGCGCCAGCGCCTCATGCGTCGCCAGCGCCAGCGGCGAAACCTTGAACGCGCCCGAGGTTGCCGGCGGCTGCTTCCACGCCTTGTCGCCGCGCAGGGTGAAGACGTAGGAGAAGACCGCGCTCGACGCGACGAAGTCCGGCGTATCGCCTGGCGCGCCCGCATGGACCGTCCCCGCGCCCAGCAGGTTCAGCGGCACGGCGAGTCCCTCCCCGACGAGCCGCACGAGCAGACTGCGCGCTTCTGTCGTCTGCTCGATTGTGGGGGTTGCCGTCGGCCCGCCCAGCACGGCCTCCACCAGCGACGGAGCCGGCGCGACGATCTGCGGACGCGGCACAAACAGCACCAGCCCGGTAGCGTTGGTCCAACTGCGCAGGTTCTCCATCGTCAGCAGCGCCTCGCCCTGCTGGTGCCACTGCCTCAGGCGCGTCTCGGCAAGCTGCGCTGCGCTCGGGATCGCCGGGTTGGTGGCTTCGCTGCTGATCGGATTGCTCGGCGTATTCAAAATGGGTGATGCCTTTCTAAATGCGCTGGAAGGCGCGCTGTATGTCCTTATGAGAATATCGCAGCGCGATGGGCCGCCCATGCGGACAGCTCATTGGATGCTTGGTCTTCGCCAACTCCGCCAGCAGCCACTCGATCTTCTTCGGCTCCAGCGGCATATTGATCTTGATCGCCGCATGGCACGCGATGGACGCCGCAATCCGCCGCCGCCGCGTCTCCGCGTTCTCCTGCTGCTGCTCCTTCTCCGGGACCGCCAGAACCTCCTCCAGCATCCGCTCCAGCTCTCGCCCTTCCAGCCCCACCGGCGCGGCCTTGATGGCGAGGGTGCGTGGGCCGAATGGCTCGGCCTCGAATCCGTTGAGGTCGAGCTCGCGCGCAATCGCCGCGAACGACACCATCTGCGCCGGCAGCAGATCGACCAGCAGCGGCATGAGCAGCCGCTGCCGCTGCACCTGCTCCACCTCGCGCGCGCGCAGGATCTTCTCGAACAGCACGCGCTCGTGCGCCACATGCTGGTCGATGATCCACAGCCCCTCGTCGTTTGCCGCCAGAATGAACGAGTCGCGCAACTGGCCGAGCGGCTTCAGCGTCGCCAGCGCGTTCAGCGTTCCATCTGCGCCTGAACCCGAACCGCCCGCGCCCGCAGCATCCGCGTCCGCCGCACCCACAGCCATGTCCGCCGCACCCACATCCAAGCCAGCCGCGCCCTCGCTCCCGCACGACGAGCCCGCGCCCGATTCCGTCTCGTATCCCACCGCAATGCCCTGGTCGCCAAACGCGAACCGCCCCGCAGACGGCGGCACAATCGGTGCGCGCAGCATAAATGAATCCACATCGTCTGCCGATGGTGCTCCCTCCGACTCCGCGACTTCGCGCGGAGAAAAGACCACATCCTCCGGCGCGCCCGGCATTGGGCTCACATCCAGCAGCAGCGACGAGCTGGCCTGCGCGATGCCCACGCCTCCATGCGCCTCGCCCAGCGCCGTGGCGAAGCTGGCCGCCGGCCGCGCCGTCATCAGTGTGTTGCGCACCGTGTCGCGGATGAAGTCATGTACAAATCCCGACTGCCGGAAGCGCACCTCGGTCTTTGCCGGATGCACGTTGACATCCACCTCCTGCGGCGGCATCTCCAAAAAGAGCAGCACCACCGGGAACGAGGTGGGCGGAATAATGTTGCGATACGCCTCGGCCAGCGCGTGCAGCACCACGCGGTCGCGCACCAGCCGCTGGTTCACAAAGATGTACACCGAGTTGCGGTTCAGCTTCTGCAGCTCCGGCTTGGAGACGAACCCCGAGAGCCGCAGAAATCCCGGCTCCCGCGGCGCGTAGTCGGCCTCGCGCTTCCACGGCGGAGGCTCCGGCAGCCCCGCACGCGCAAAGTCGATCTCCGCCGCGATGGGCAGCATCAGCGCCGCCGTCTCGCGCCCGAAGATCTGGAAGAGCCGGTCGCCGGTGGTCGCCACTTCGGGCGCAATCAGCAGCGCCTGCGTCGCCGAGTGCAGCTCGAAGTGCCGCTCCGGATGGGCCAGCGCGTAGTGCGTCACCAGCGCCGCAATGTGCCCCAGCTCGGTCTGCTCCGACCTCAAAAACTTGCGCCGCGCCGGTGTGTTGTAAAAAAGATCGCGCACCGCGATCGTCGTCCCCACCGGCAGCCCCGCGTCCTCCACGCGAACGATCTTTCCGCCCGCAATCTCCACCATCGTTCCCGCATCGTCCTCCGCCGCGCGTGTCTCCAGCATCAGCCGCGAGACGCTTGCAATCGACGGCAGGGCCTCGCCGCGGAATCCCAGCGTGCGGATCGCCAGCAGGTCGTCGGAGCTGTGCAGCTTCGATGTGGCGTGCCGCTCGAAGGCCAGCAGCGCGTCGTCGCGCACCATCCCCTGTCCATCGTCCACAATGCGGATCAGCTTGCGTCCGCCGCCCTCCACCTCGATGCGAACCCGCGTCGCGCCCGCGTCCAGCGAGTTCTCCAGCAGCTCCTTGACCACCGACGCAGGCCGCTCCACCACCTCGCCGGCCGCAATCTGGTTGGCCACCTGGTCGGAGAGTACCCGTATGCGTCCCATCCCCCGATTGTACTGTTGCCCGGTGAGCGCAGATTATCGGATGGGCACGGCTTCACAGCATTACAGGCTGCGGAAAAACTTCCGTTTCTGTCTTTCGGAGGGAGCAGTGGGCTTCAGCCCACTGAATAAGGACAATCGAATCAATGGGCTTTAGCCCCGGGCCTTTTGCTCGTAGCGTCAATCAACCCTTTTTCCGCTGCCTGTTCAGCCTCTGCCGTGCGCCCCAGCCCCGCCGAAGTGCGCCTCCATCTGCGCATTAAAATGTACGTTGAACTCTGCCCCAGCCAGCACGCTCAGCGAGATGATGTACAGCCAGAAGAGCAGCGCGATGCCCGCGCCCAGCGGCCCGTATACCTCCGAGTAGTTGGTGAACCGCGTCACATACCAGCCGAAGACCAGCGTCGCCGGGAACCACAGCGCGGTGGCCAGCGCGGCCCCGGGCAGAATTCTGCCCCATCCCCGCCTGTCGACGGCAGCCAGCGCGGTTGCTGCAACCGACCCGCCGGGCGAACGGTTCGCGTCGCGCTCGTCCGGAACTCCCAGGCGATACAGCAGCGCAATCAGTCCCACGCTTGCGCCCACCGCCACCGCCCAGCGCAGAAGCAACGTCGCCGCATAGATCGGTTCGCGCGCCTGGGGACCGATGATCGACACCAGCCACTCGGTCACCGCATGGCCGAAGACCACCAGCAGGCTCGCGATGGTCAGCGGTATCAGCGACAGCGGCACCAACTCCATCGACCGCCTCCGCCGTTGCCAGAAGCTCCAGTAGTTGCGCGGCAGCCCGCGTGCCCGGCGCAGGCCGTCCATCAGCGTCGCAATCACGTTCGACGCGCCCGCAAAGCTCACCACCCCGGCCGAAACCAGCGCGCGCAGCGAGTGGGTATGCTTCGGTGCATTCTCGAACGCCGCATTCAGCAGCGCGCTCACCCCGCCCGGCAGCACCCGGTCGAAGAAGTCCGCAATCTGGAAGCGCACCGGAGCCGTGTCCGGCAGCAGCCCGATCACCGCCGCCGCCACAATCAGCGCGGGAAACAGCGCCACGATGGCCGAGTAGGCAGTCGATTGCGCGATGTTCAGGCAGTCGTGCGCCAGCACGCTCAGCAGCGTCCGGTGCAGCGCGCGCACGAGCACCGCATACCAGCGCAGAAGCCGCTTCATGCGGGCGCGACGGCTGCGCGGCCGCGCCTCCGGCCCCGGCGCAGCCTGCTCCGGTTCGTGGGCTGGCCCAGTCTCGCTCAGCTCTTCCACGTTTCCAGGAACTCGGTCACCGAGGCTGGCTCCATGTGCCGCATGTCTTCAAACTCTCCCGCCTTCTGCGCGTAAAGCAGCCTGCCGTCCGGCGCCAGTACGGCCAGCGCGGGAACGCCCTTCGCGATCGGCACTCCATATCTCTTGGCCACGTCCAGGTTGGCGTCCATGTGCCCGATCCACACATGCACCAGCACAAAGTTCTTTTCCAGCAGCGCGTCGTTGGGGGCCTGATGGAAGTAGAGGTCTAGCGCATGGCAGTCGCCGCACCAGTCGCCGCCGAAGTCCAGCAGCACGCGCTTGTGCTCGCGCTTCGCCTGCGCCAGCGCGGCGGCAATGTCGCCGCTCGGGTTGGCGGTCTCCGAGTAGATGTGTTTCGGCGCATACGCGGGCGCGGCGGGAACCGAAGCAGGCACAACCGGCGCCGTCGCGTGCCGGGTGGTCCACAGGAACATGCAGACAATGCCCGCCAGACACACCGCCATCAGCCCGATCGTTGGGCCCAGCGCCATCGGCGTGGCCTTCGGCTCCGGCGCGTGCTTCTTGCGGAATCGGGTGCGTTGCGTCATAAGGCTTGTCCTCGCTTCCATCATGCACGACGGGGCACTCGCGGTGCAAAACCGTCCATCTCCAACCGGACCGCGCGCTGGTGTATTCTGGAGCAAAGCGATGATCTTCTCCAGGGATTATGTCGGGTATCTGGCGCGCCAAACGGTGAAACACCTGGTCGACGCCAAGATGATCGGGACGGCCAAGCCTGCCGTCCTGAACGAGCGGGTGACGGCTGCCATGATCGATGAGCTGGCGCTCGAAGACCGCATCAACGAAGAGGTCCGCGTCATCCTCGACGCCTTCCAGGAAGACATGCTGCGGACCGGCGCGAACTACCAGGAGATGTTCAAAAAGGTGAAGAACGAGCTGGCGCGCAAGTACAAGGCGGTGCTGTGAGGATCTCGGCCGACAAGGTGAACAAGCTGGCCCACACCGTGGCCGACACGCTGGCCGAGATCGACGAGTGCGACTTTCTGGAGGACCGCAACACCATCCGCCAGGAGGCGCGCAAGGCGCTGGAGAAGCTGCTGGCAGAGGAGACCAAGCTCGACGCCAGCGCGCGGCTCAAGATCGCATCCCAGCGCAAGATCATCCTCGAAGGATCGCAGGAGTGGGACATCCTCTACCGCAAGTACTACAACGACGAGGTCAAGAAGCTCGGCCTCTAGCATGCTGTGGAAAACCCGTTTTGCTTAAGGGCACGGGTTTACCCGTGCCGCAATTGGCCGTCTTCGATGGGGCTTTAGCCCCTGAGGTCAGTTTCTCCCTCCAGCCGCGATACTCCAGCAGCTGTTTGCGGACGCGAGGTTTGATAGCGGGTGCGAGGGTTGAGCCACTCGCCGCCGGCTGATATAGTTGAACCTGCACTGGAGGAAACATCCTCCTGTCGCGCGACGATGGCGTTATGGTGTAACTGGTTAACACGCCGCCCTCTCAAGGCGGAGAGTCCGGGTTCGAGCCCCGGTAACGCTACCATCCTTTCAACATTTATGGCAGATAGAGAGCAGCCTCACCGCCATCGCCGTTGCGGAGATGGCCTAGGCTGGGGGCAGGGTGATGAGCGGCCATGCCGGGGAGAAACCCGCAATCGCCGTTGTTTGAAGCCTATGATTGGATAGATACTCAGCGCTGAAGGAGGGCCATCGAAAATGTTGATCGTTACCGGAGGTGCGGGCTTCATCGGCAGCAACCTGGTCCACGAGCTGAACGCCCACGGCATCACCGACATTCTGGTGGTGGACAACCTGGCCAATGCGAAGAAGTTCCAGAACCTGCACGGCGCGCGCTATACGGATTACATGGACAAGCGGGAGTTTCGCCGCGCCATTGCGGAGGATGCGCTGGGAGGCGGCAGGATCGAGGCGGTCCTGCACCAGGGCGCCTGCTCCAACACGCTGGAGGACGACGGCGTGTACATGATGGACAACAACTTTCAGTACACCAAGGAGGTGTTGCGCTTTGCCATCGCGCAGGGCGCGGCGCTGGTCTATGCCTCCAGTGCGGCGGTCTATGGGCTCTCCGGGCCGGGACACTTCACGCCGACGCTGGAGAACGAGCGGCCGCTGAATGTCTACGGATTCTCCAAGCTGGCCTTCGACCACTACTTCCGCAACCAGCTTGCTCTGGACCAGGTGCCGACGACGGCGGTCGGTCTGCGCTACTTCAATGTGTACGGGCCGCGCGAGCAGCACAAGGGACGCATGGCCTCGGTGGTACACCACTTCGCCAAGCAGATGAAAGACACCGGCAAGGTGCGGCTGTTTGCCGGCAGCGGCGGCTACGACGACGGCGAGCAGCGGCGGGACTTCGTCTACGTGCGCGACCTGGCGCGGATGAATCTGTTCTTCGCGCAGATTGGGCCTTACGCGCCCAAGGCCGGTGAGGAGCGCAAGCTCTATCGCGGCGTGGTGAATGCCGGCACGGGCGTCAGCCGCAGCTTCAACGATGTGGCGCGGGCGCTGATGGCGGTGCATGGGAAGACTGCGATCGAATACATTCCATTTCCCGCCGATTTGGAGGGACGCTACCAGCACTTCACGGAGGCCGACCTGACGGGGCTGCGGGCGCTGGGCTGCGATCTGGAGATGACTGCGCTGGAAGAGGGGATTGCGGAGACCTGCGCCACGCTGCGCGCGATCGGCGGATAGTTCAGGCCGGTCGATCGGACGAAGCGAGAAGGGTGTCGACGGCCTCAGGCAGAGAGGCGAAGCAGCGGTCGGCAAGTTGGCGCGCGGTCTTATCTCCTGATTTCCGGTGTTCGGGATCGCCTTCCAGCAAGAGGGTGGTCATGCCCAGGCGATGGCCGAACTCGATGTCGGAGAGCGAGTCGCCGATCATGAAGCTGGAGCAGGCGGCGATCTCGGGGAACTCAGCGCGGGCCTGCTCGAAGAGGCCAGGGAGCGGCTTGCGGCAGTTGCATTGCTGCGCGTCGTGAGGGCAGAAGTAGAAGGCGTCGATGTGCGCGCCGTGCGATTGCAACCAGCTTTGCAATGCGGAGTGGATCTGGCGCACATCATCGGCCGTGTAGAGTCCCAACGCAATGCCACGCTGGTTTGAGACCACGACCACGCGCACTCCCGCGCGGTTGAGTCGGCCAATCGCCTGGGGGACGCCGGGCAGCGGCTGGAACTCGCTCCAGGAGGTCACATAGTGGCCTTCGGGCAACTTGCGGTTGAGGACGCCGTCGCGGTCCAGGAAGACGGTGCGCAGGGTTCGGAGTGAAAAGCTGTTAGCGGAGTCGGACACCCCGTTATGATACCAATAGCGTTGTCGACACCTGGCGGCGCACGGTACGAGTTTTGAACGCAGCGGCACAGAGAGTGAGGGAACCATGTCCAGTAGTCCCGATGCCGCAAGCATCTTCGGCACAGCCATTGCGGAGCACTTGGAGGTTGTGCGCCAGGTGGAGTCGCAGCAGCCGGTGCTGGAGGCGATTGCGCGGGCCATGACGGCAACCTTGCGGGCCGGCGGCAAGATTCTGTGGTGCGGCAACGGAGGCAGCGCGGGCGATTCGCAGCACCTGGCCGCAGAGCTGGTGGGCCGCTTTCGCCGCCAGCGGCGCGGTCTGGCCTCGCTGGCGCTGACGACCGACAGCTCCGCGTTGACCTCGATCGCCAACGACTATGGGTACGAGGCGGTCTTCTCGCGTCAGGTGGAGGCGCTGGGCGTAGCTGGCGATCTGCTGGTGGGAATCTCCACCTCCGGCAATAGCCAGAACGTAGTGGCCGCGCTCGAGGCGGCGCGCAGTCGGGGGCTTGCGACGGTGGCCTTTACCGGCGCGGGGGGCGGCAGGATGGCCAAACTGGCCGATCATCTCTTTGCCGTCGCGTCGCAGGAGACGGCGCGCATTCAGGAGGCGCATATTCTGGCCGGACACATGCTCTGCGACTGGATCGAGCTGGACTGCATGAACACAATGGACCAGGAGGGCGCTGTGGTTCTGCCGATCGCCGCCGCCGCGCAGACCGAGGGAGCGCGATGATCGAGCAACTGCACGAGGTGATTCAGGAGATCGAGCAGAAGTGGACTTCCAAGCGCCTGCTGGTTGTGGGCGACGTGATGCTCGACAAGTACATCTGGGGCGAGGTGGGCCGCATCTCGCCGGAGGCCCCGGTGCCCGTGGTACACGCCACTCACCAAAGTCATCAGCCGGGCGGCGCGGCCAACGTGGCCATGAACCTGAGCAGGTTGGGAGCGCACGCCGAGGTGATTGGGTTTACCGGAGGCGACGAGGACGAACGGCTATTGACGGAAGGACTGCGCGCGAATGGAATCTCGCCGGAGTTTGTGGTTTCGGAGGGATTTCCCACCATTACCAAGCAGCGCATCCTGGGGGGACGGCAGCAGATGCTGCGGCTGGACAGCGAGCGGCTGGGCGCGCGATCGGAGGACGACTACGACCGGCTTGTGAAGACCGTGCTGGCGCATCTCGACGGCTGCGATGCGGTGGTGCTCTCCGACTACGCAAAGGGAGTGCTGACGGCGAAGGTCTGTCAGGCGGTGATTCAGGCTGCGCGGGGGCGGGGGATTCCGGTGCTGGTCGATCCCAAATGCGCCGACTTTACGCGCTACCGCGGCGCCACGACGATCTGCCCCAATCTCGGCGAGCTGTCCACTGCGGTGCATCTGGAAGGGCGCGAGCTGAAGCCCCTGCTGGATGCGGCCGAGGCGCTGCTGGCGGACCTCGATCTCGAATTCCTGACCGCGACGCTGGGCGAGAAGGGAATTGCGCTGGTGCGGCCCGGCAACCGCTTCATGGCGCCGGCCCTGGCACGCATGGTCTTCGATGTCTCCGGCGCTGGAGACACGGTCATTGCCGTGCTCGCTTTGTGTGTGGCCTCCGGGCTCAAGCCGGAGACCGCCGTGGAACTGGCCAATATCGCGGCCGGCATTGTGGTGGGCAAGGTGGGCACGGTTCCGGTGGAGAAGTACGAGTTGCTGGCCGCGCTTGCTCCGGAGATTGCCCTGCACGGCGAGGACAAAGTGGTGACGCGCGAGGAGTTGGTGCGCCGAGTGGCGCTGTGGAAGGCCAACGGCGAGCGGGTGGCGTTCACCAACGGCTGCTTCGATCTGCTGCACGTCGGGCACATCACGCTTCTGGAGCAGGCGCGGAGCTTCGGCGACCGGCTGATTGTGGCCATCAACAGCGACGCATCGGTGCGCGGCCTCAAAGGCCCCAGCCGCCCCATCGTAGGCGAAACCGAACGGGCCCGCGTGCTGGCCGCGCTGGCCGCCGTCGATGCCGTGGTGGTCTTCGGCGAGCCGACTCCGCTGGAGGTCATCGTGGCCACGCGGCCCGACGTGATTGTCAAGGGAGGCGACTACGCCGTGGAGACGGTGGTTGGCGCCAGCGAGGTGATGGCCTGGGGCGGGCAGGTGAAGATCGTGCCGCTGGTCGAAGGCTTCTCCACGACGAAGGTGTGTTCACGCTAACGCAGCGCTTCGACAATGAGTGCGAAGTTGAGGAAGCCGGGGAACAGAACGTCGAGCGTTGCATTGCAGCGCGCTGTCTCCTTGCTCCGTTAAGCGAATGTCTCAATGGCCCACAGAAGAACAGCCCTACGAGCCGGGCGTGGGGCGATAGAAGTAGCAGTCCCGGGCAAACTCCGCCTGGAACAGGTTGGTCGAGTCCTCCGCCTGCTCCGCGGCCCCCAGCATCAGATAGCCGCTCGGCGTCATCTGGCGATAGACGTCGCTGAAGACGCAGCTTCGGTCCTGCTGGGGGAAGTACAGCAGGACATTGCGCAGCATTACCAGATCGAAGACGGGCAGCTTGGGCAGCGGAGCGCACAGGTTGGCGTACTGGAAGCTGCACATGGCCCGCAGATTGGGCGTCACCTCCCACTCGTCGCCGTCGCGCACCAGGTACTTCACCAGCATCCGCGCCGGCAGGCCGCGATTGACCTCCAT
>JBEKRR010000032.1:0-28617 GCA_049518555.1 Acidobacteriaceae bacterium | reverse complement strand
GGCCATCGAGCTGCCGGCGTTATAGCGAGGAAACAGGAAATGGCAATCCGCAATCTCTCCAATCTGCACGCCCCCAAGAAGGCGAATGAAAACAAGAAGCGTGTCGGCCGCGGCATGGGGTCGGGCATGGGCAAGACATCCACCCGGGGCCACAAGGGACAGGGCTCGCGCTCCGGATCGTCGCTGATGCGCGGCTTCGAGGGCGGTCAGATGCCGCTGCACCGCCGCCTGCCCAAGCGTGGCTTCACCAACGTCTTCCGCGTGGAGTACACGGTGCTCGGCATGGACCGCGTCGCCGAGATTCTGGCGACTGCTCCGGGCACCGAGTTCACCCTCGACAAGATCGTTTCGCTCGGCCTGCTGCGCAAGAAGGGCGGACTGATCAAGGTGCTCAACAACGGCGAGCTGAGCGGGCCGGTTACCATTCACGCGCACAAGTTCTCCAAGACAGCGCAGCAGGCCATCGAGAAGGCCGGCGGCAAGGCAGTTCTGATCGGCTAACGAATTCCCGCCGAGTGCATCTGCCCGGCGCATTCAACCTGGATAGGGGTCCACCCCAAGGAAGCGCGGCCCGCGAAGGCCGGCTTCAGGCAACAGCGAAGAGGTTCCGATGTTAGAGAAATTTGCCAACATCTTCCGTATTCCCGATCTCCGCAAGCGCGTCCTCTTCACGCTTGGACTGCTGGCGGTCTATCGCCTGGGGGCGTTCATTCCCACGCCGGGCATCAACGCGGACGCGCTCGCTCAGTACTTCAACATGAACTCCGGTTCACTGCTCGGACTGGGCGACCTGTTTACCGGCGGCAATCTTCGCCGGCTCACCATCTTCGCGCTCGGCATCATGCCGTATATTACGGCGTCGATTATCTTCCAGTTGCTCACTGTGATCTATGAGCCGCTGGCCAAGCTGCAGAAGGAAGGCGAACTGGGCCGACGCAAGATCACGCAGTGGACCCGTTACGTCACCGTTCTGCTGGGCGTCATCCAGTCCTTTGCGATCGCCCTGACGCTGACCAGTTCCTCCGTGTCGATGGTCACCATTTCGCGCAGTGCGTTCATCCCGATGTGCGTCATCACGCTTACGGCCGGCACCGCCTTCATCATGTGGCTGGGCGAGCAGATCACAGAGCGTGGCATTGGAAACGGCATGTCGCTGCTCATCTTTACCGGAATTGTGGTCGGCCTGCCGCGCGGCATCATGGACATCTACACCAAGGCGAACGACAAAACCTGGGGCCCCCTGACACCGGTTGTCCTGGTTGCCCTCATCGTTGGCATGGTTGCGGTGGTCGCGTTCATCGTCTTTGTGGAACGCTCCGAGCGCCGCATCCCGGTGCAGTATGCCAAGCGCATCGTCGGACGCAAGATGATGGGCGGCCAGTCCACCCACCTTCCTCTACGGGTCAACTCCGGCGGCGTGATGCCTGTCATCTTTGCCAGTTCGATCCTCTCGGCGCCGCTGATCTTCCAAGGAATGAGCTTCTTCGGCAGCGCTCCGCTGCGGGAGACACACTTTCTGGGGCCCATCCTGCAGGGCCTGCAGCCCGGCGAACCGTGGTATGAGGTCCTCTACATGGCGGCGATCGTCTTCTTCGCCTACTTCTACATCTCCATCGTCTTCCGGCCCGACGACATCGCCGACAACATGCGCAAGTACGGCGGATTTATTCCCGGCATCCGTCCCGGCCGGCGCACCTCGGACTTCATCAACGACGTGCTTACCCGCATCACGCTGGTCGGCGCGCTCTATCTGATCATCATCTCCATCATCCCAACCATCCTCATCAGTGGAATCCACTTCAACCACCTGTGGCTGATCGGCCGCTACTTCGATATTCTGCCGCCCGTGTTTACCAACGGGTTCGGCTTCAACTTTTACTTTGGCGGCACCAGCCTGCTGATCGTTGTCGGCGTAGCCATGGACACCGTGCAGCAGGTGGAATCGCAACTCATCATGCGCCACTACGACGGCTTCTCTCCCAAGAGCGGACGCATTCGTGGACGGCGCAGTTGGTAGGACGGGACCATTGACGAACACTTCCGCATCGCATCCGGCGGCCCTGGCAGGGAACGACTTCGTGCCAGGGCCGGTCCTTCTTTTAGGCGCACCCGGCGTTGGCAAGGGTACGCAGGCGCAACTGCTGGTCACCAAATACGGCATTCCGCAGATCTCCACCGGCGACCTGCTGCGCGGCAACATCGCGCGCGGCACCGAGTTGGGGCTCAAGGCGAAGGAGATCATGAGCGCCGGCCTGCTGGTGGACGACGAGATCGTCAACCAGATGGTCCTCCACCGCCTTCAGGAGAAGGACACGCATCGCGGCTACATCCTGGATGGCTATCCGCGCACGCTGGACCAGGCAAAATTTCTCGACCATACGATTGCCGATCCTATCTTTCTGCCGCGGCTTCCGGTCATCGCCATCAGCATTGTGGTGGCATACGATCAACTGCTGAAGCGCATTACGGGACGCCGCATCTGTCCCGTCTGCAAGAGCATCTACAACCTGTATTCGAATCCGCCCAAGATCGCGGGAGTCTGCGATCTCGATGGAGCCAGTCTGACGCAGCGCGGGGACGACACCGAGCCGGTCTTTGTCGAGCGCATGAAGACCTTCGACGCGCAGACCGCGCCGGTGGTGGCACACTACCGCAATCAGGGGCGCTTTGAAGAGGCGGACGGCGACCAGAGCGTGGAGGCGGTCAACGCCGCGATCGAGCAGGCCGTACTCAAGCTGCGCCGTGCTTCTCGCTGACAATTACAACTGTTTCTATGGCCATTCTCATCAAGACTGCTGCCGAGATTGAAAAGATGCGCCGCTCCGGCGAGGCGTTGCATCAGGTGCATGAGGCAGTGCGGCCGTTTGTTGTTCCTGGCGCCAGCACTATGGACCTGGAGAAGGTTGCGGCAGCCAAGATGGATGAGTTGCACGCCATCTCCGCGTTCAAGGGCTACCGTGGGTTTCCTGCCGTGCTCTGTACCTCCATCAACGACGAGGTTGTCCACGGCATTCCATCGGCGACTCGCATCCTGGCCGAGGGCGACATCGTTTCGGTCGACTGCGGCGTGATTGTCGATGGTTTTTACTCCGACTCCGCCGCTACCTACGCTGTCGGCACGCCCAGCGCCGCCACCAAAAAGCTGCTCGACGTTACCCAGGCTGCGCTGGAACGGGCGATCCAGCAGGCACGGGTCGGAGGGCGCCTGGGCGACATCTCCGCAACAGTGCAGGAGATGTGCGAGGGCGAGGGCTATGGCGTCGTTCGCGAGTTTGTCGGCCACGGAATCGGCAAATCCATGCACGAAGACCCACAGGTGCCCAACTACGGCACGCGCGGCAAAGGGCCGCGCCTGAAGGCCGGCATGGTGCTGGCCATCGAGCCGATGATCAACGCCGGCGGGGCTGCGGTGAAGGTGCTGCCCGACGGCTGGACCACCCTGACCGTCGACGGCAGCCTCAGCGCCCACTTCGAGCACACGGTTGCGATCACAAAAGACGGGCCGCGGGTACTGACTCGCTAGGATTCCGGCCCCGTTTCAGGGTATACTTATAAATGCTGTGTGCGCAGGCACATGGCAAAGGGCGTTTGGATCGCGTTCGATGTGTTCCCGCCTATTGAAGGAGAGCGTTTGTCGAAGGAAGATGCGATTGAAGTGATGGCGGTGGTGGTTGAGACGCTGCCCAACGCGATGTTCAAGGTCGAGCTTGAAAACAAGCACCAGGCCCTTGCCCACGTCTCCGGACGCATGCGCAAGAATTTCATTCGTATCCTCCCCGGCGACCGCGTCGCGATTGAGCTGAGTCCGTACGATCTCAACCGCGGCCGCATCGTCTACCGCTACAAGTAGACGAGAAGCAGCCCTTAGCTATTAGCTTTTAGCTCTTAGCTTTTCGCTGAAAACCAGAGCAATGCAATAAGCACGCCGGCCGTCTCTAGCTAACAGCTAAGGGCTAAATGCTAACGGCTGACTTAGGAGTTTTATGAAGGTCCGCGCGTCCGTCAAGAAGATATGCGATAAGTGCAAAGTCATTCACCGCCGCGGCGTGGTTCGCGTCATCTGCGAAAACGCCAAGCACAAACAGCGTCAAGGTTAGTTCTACGCCGTCCTGTAGTACCCGGCCCCGCCAGGCGAGTTAGCCGAAGTCAAGGCTTGCGTTGAACCCGGCGAATTTGACCGCAAACCGATAACCCCGCTCCCGTGGCCACACCAGCGCCACGAGCCCAGACGAAAAGGAACCCCATGGCACGTATTGCTGGAGTCGATGTTCCGAACCAGAAACAGGTTCGCATCGGACTCACTCACATCTTTGGCATCGGCAACTCGCGCGCGGCAAAGATCCTTGCCGAGGCGAACGTCGATCCATACGCCAAGGTCGGCGCCCTCGAAGAGGACGCGTTGAACCGCATCCGCCACGTCATCGAGGCCCAGGGCGAGATCGAAGGCGACCTGCGCAAGGACGTTTCGCTCAACATCAAGCGCCTGATCGAGATCCAGTCCTACCGCGGGCTCCGCCACCGCCGTTCGCTGCCCGTGCGCGGCCAGCGCACCCACACCAACGCACGCACCCGCAAAGGTCCCCGCAAGGGCACGGTTGCCGCCAAGAAGAAAGCGACGAAATAGCCCATGGCGAAGACACAGAACAAGGCTGGCGGCGCCAAGACCGCAGGCAAGAGCAAGAAGTTCAAGAAGCGGGAACGGAAG
Source organism: Acidobacteriaceae bacterium (assembly GCA_049518555.1). Classification (GTDB taxonomy): domain Bacteria; phylum Acidobacteriota; class Terriglobia; order Terriglobales; family Acidobacteriaceae; genus Edaphobacter. The sequence goes on along the minus strand of JBEKRR010000032.1, from coordinate 23,912 downwards.
AACGTTCCATTTGGGCTCGTCTATATTCAGGCGAGCTTCAACAACACCATCGTCACCATCACGGACCAGGCGGGCAACACGATCAGCTGGAAGTCGTCCGGCTCGCTGGGTTTTCGCGGCTCGCGCAAGGGAACTCCGTTTGCGGCGCAGCAGGCCGCCGTCGGCGCAGCCAATGCGGCGCGCGACCACGGTCTGCGCTCCGTCGACGTGCGCGTCTCGGGGCCCGGCTCCGGCCGCGAGTCCGCGATCCGCGCGTTGGCTTCGGCCGGCGTCGAGGTGCGCAGCATTCGCGACGTTACGCCGATGCCGCACAACGGATGCCGTCCGCCCAAGCGCCGCAGAGTTTGAGAAACGGTTGTCCGGTGTACGTTCACCGGTGTTCGTAGAAGCGTGCTTTGCTCTTTACGAACAACAGACAACGAAGAACGGACAACGCATCACCAAACTGGATTGGGACGAAGCGCGATGAGCGCGTAAACCGATCGTCACCTGAAGTAAAGGAGCAATACGAATGGCACGTTATACCGGACCCGTCTGCCGCCTCTGCCGCCGCGACGGAACCAAGCTCTTCCTCAAGGGCGCGAAATGCTTCTCCGACAAATGCCCCATCGAGAAGCGCAACTTCCCCCCCGGACAGCACGGCCAATCGCGCAAGGTAAAGAAGGTGGTGGGCTACGGCCTGCAACTGCGCGAGAAGCAGAAGGCGAAGCGCATCTACTTCACGCTGGAGACGCAGTTCCGCGCCTACTACCAGAAGGCCGCCAACAAGACCGGCGTCACCGGCGAGCTGCTGTTGCAGCTGTTGGAGACGCGGCTGGACAACGTCTGCTACCGGCTCGGGTTCGCCATGAGCCGCCGCCAGGCCCGGCAGATCGTTCGCCACGGACACATCCAGGTGAACGGCCGCAAGGTCAACATCCCGTCGTTCCAGTGCAAAGTGGGCGACGAGATCAAGGTCCGCGAAGGCTCGAAGAAGCTCGTGATCCTCGAAGAGTCGGGGAACTTCGCCAGCGGCCAGCGCGCCGTGCAGTGGCTCGACATCAACCGCGAGAACCTCTCCGGAAGGCTGGTCGCGCTGCCCACACGCGAGGACGTCAACCTGCCGGTGAACGAACAGCTTATTGTCGAACTGTATTCCAAATAGCTTTTAGCCATTAGCTCTCAGCCTTTAGCTGGAAACTAGAAGCTAACGGCTGCTTTACCTACAACCTGGCCTGCAACCGAACCACCCCGCCTTCGCAAAATGCATCGCGAATGAGCCGGACAAAGGAGAAACACCCATGCTTTGGAGAGGCTTCCAGAAACCCAAGCGTCTTGCCGTCGACACCGATACACTCACCGAAAAATATGGAAAGTTTTCCGCGCAGCCGTTTGAGCGCGGCTTCGGCACCACGATCGGCAATGCGCTGCGGCGCACGCTTCTGTCGTCGATCGAGGGAGCGGCCGTAACCGCCGTTCGCATCGAGGGCGTGCTGCACGAGTTCCAGTCCATCAGCGGCGTGGTCGAGGACGCGACCGACATCATCCTCAACCTGAAGCAGATCCCCTTCAAGCTGGCGGGCGAAGGCCCCAAGGCCCTGTACCTGCGCGCCGACGCGGCGGGCGTCATCACCTCGGGCATGATCGAGGCCGACGGCGACGTCGAGATCCTCGACAAGGACGTGTACATCTGCACCGTCAGCGAGGGCGGCAAGATCGACATGGAGATGCGCCTGAAGCGCGGGCGCGGATACATCTCCGCCGACAAGAACTTCGACGCCGACCTGGGCCTCGGATTCATCCCGGTCGACAGCGTCCACTCGCCGGTGCGCAAGGTCAACTACCTGGTGGAGGCAGCGCGACTCGGCCAGATCACCGACTACGACAAGCTGACGATCGAGATATGGACCAACGGCACTATCCTTCCCGCCGACGCACTGGGCCTCTCCGCCAAGCTGCTGAAGGACCACATGAACATCTTCATCAACTTCGAGGAGGAGATGGAGGTGGGCCACGACTCGCTCGACGGTCCGGCGCTGCACAACGAGAACCTGAACCGCTCGGTGGAGGAGCTGGAACTCTCCGTGCGCAGCTACAACTGCCTGAAGAACGCCAACATCGCCACCATCGGCGAGCTGATCCAGAAGACTGAAGCCGAGATGCTGAAGACCAAGAACTTCGGGCGCAAGAGCCTGAATGAGATCAAGGAGATCCTGGCCCAGATGGGGCTCTCGCTGGGCATGAAGATCGACGAGCAGGGCAATCCACAGCCTGGGCCGACGTCGGTGCTTCCGGCGGCAACTCTCGCGGCCAGCTTCGGCGACTTCGACGACGACGAGGAAGACGACGACGACGAGGACCTCGACCTGGCCGGCGAACCGGAGAACTTCTAAGGGTGTTTCGGAACAGGATTCGAACGATGTAGCTCGAACCCTGTTCCCGACAGACTTCGAGACCGAGCAGACTCGTTAGAGCAGCCTGGGTCGTCGCTCGCGTGACCAACATGCCAAAGAAACTCGATTGGGTGGACTCATCCTCGGATTATCCGGAATGAGTCCACTCTTGGTTTAGAGGGTGGGTGCTGCTGAGCGTGAAGTGGCGGGAGGAACGGCGGCCACCGGGGTTGCGGTTGCGGAGGGCGCGGCTGCCGGGGTGATGCGCAGCGCCATGCGGGGGAAGGTGAAGCTGCCGCCCGCGTCGTCGATGACGTTGACCTGGCAGACGTAGGTCCCGGGCTTGAGGCCGGCGAGCGGGACGTCAAACTGGAAGCTGACGGCATCGCGCTCCGGGATGTTGATGGCTGTGGCCTCGACCATGGGTGTCTCGTAGACCTTGACGCCGCCGAGCAGGAACTCGATGCTGGTGAGGATGCGGACGGGGACGGCTTCCTTTTTGGTGAGGCCGGGGGTGGTGGCCGCGGTGGCGGGCGCGGCGGTGGAGTCCTTGTCCTGGGTGGGGCTGTAGACCTCGTAGAGGAAGTAAAGATGCTGGTCCTGGCGAACGACATGGGGGACGTTGGGCACCCACTCCTGGCCGTCGCGCACCAATGGGTCGATCGACTTCTTCACGGTGTTGGGCGTGCGCTGGCTGCTCATGACGACGGAGCTGAGCTTGAGCGGCATCTTCTTCATGTCCGGGACCTGGATGTCGGTCTCGAAGCTGCCCATGCTGCCGGTCTGGTTCTCGCGCACGACGAACTTGAGGTGGTACTTGCCGGGGGCGAGGGTGAATCCGGTGGAGTACTGGACGTTCTTCTTCTGCACCTGCTGGTTGGCATCGACGGCGAGGTTGACCGTCTGGCGCACCTGGCCGACCGCGATGTTCTGGGCGTTCTTGACCTGGCCCAGGAAGTCGATGGTGGCCTTGTCTTTGTCCTTGACGGTGGTGACATGGATCTGGGAGCCGGGGACGACCACGGAGATGGGGATGTAGAACTTGCCGTCGGCCAGGCGGAAGTAGAGGGCCTGGAGGTAGACGGCGACGTCGGTGGCGGGGAGCTCGCTGCGCATCTGCTCGGTGAGGGCGAGTTCGCGGTCCTCGGTCTTGGCGTGCTGGAAGTCGGCCGGGGCGTAGTAGCCGGGGCGGTACTCCAGCTTGGCGTCGGGATGGTCCTTGAGCGTGATGGTGAGATGACGGTAGGTGCCGTCGCGTCTGGTGTTGGTGGAGCGGTAGCCGACGATGTAGTAGGCCTCGGTGTCGTGCTGCACCTGCTGGAAGGCGGGGGCGAAGTCGTTGGAGTCGGTGAAGAGCTTGCCGCCGGTGTCGGAGGCGAGGGTGCCGAGGGTCTCCTGCGAGCTGAAGTTGGAGTTGAGCTGGCCCTGCATGGATGCGCCGCTGTATGCACCGGTGCCGCGGCGGCTGCCCTGGGAGGCGTCGCCCACGGGGTTGAGGGCCTGCAGGCCGCGAATGTCCACCGCATACAGCGCCGTGTCGTCCTTGACGCACTCGTTGGTGGCGGAGCGGATGCTGGCCTCGTTCTCGATGCCCTGCTTGGTGAGGCCGCCGGAGAAGTACAACATGCTCTTCTTCTGCTCCACCTTTGCCATTGCCTTGCATACGGTGCGGACGGCGTACAACTGGCGGTCGGTGTTGAGGGCGTTGAACTCGCTGTCGTCGGCGGTGAAGCTGGAGGAGTCGTCGGAGGCGGAGGAGGTGTCTGTGCCCTCGCTGCCCTCGGCGAAGCCGGAGCTGTCGGTGCCGTCGTACTTGCTGACGGCGGCCAGCAGGGCGGACTTGTCGTTGGTGAAGTCCTGGTCCATGCTGAGGCTGGCGACGAGGCTGACGGATGCGGCGAGATCGGCCGGGGCCATCTTGTTATTGATGTAGTCTTTTGCCGCGTCGACGGCGCGGGTGATGTCCTCGGGCTGCATGCTGCTGAGGTCGAAGAACATGACGATGAGACGGCGGTTTTTCAGCTCGTCCGGCTTTGCGGCAAAGTCGTTGTTCACCAGGTCCGCGATGGTCTTCTTCTTGGTGGCGGTGGCGCCGGAGACGGTGGTGGCCTCGGCCAGAGTTACGGCCTCGTCTACATTCTGGTAGTCGAAGCTGATGATGCGCTGCGGCTTCTTGTCCTCGGAGACGGTGAAGTCGGACTCCTTGAGGTCCTTGACGACGGCGCCGGTTTTTTTATCGCGCACAACGACGTTGGTGAGGACGGTCTCTGCGTTCACCTTGAGGGTTTCAACCGTCGTCTGCTTCGCCACGGCGATCTGCGCCATGGCCGGGACCGGCAGCCCCGCCGGCGAAACCGCCATTCCCGCCACCAAAATTGCCGCTATCGCTCGTCGCATTGCCGTCTCCTTCATCGCTGCTGCTTCTGTACTTACAACTCATAACTTGCAAATCACAACTGTTTTAGAACCTGTATCGTGCGGTGTAGTTGAACGAGCGCATGCCCGCGGCGCCGTTGACCTGGCCGAAGCTGGAGGAGTTGAGCGTGGTGTTTACGCCCGAGTACTGCACGGTGTTCAAGGCGTTGTTTGCGGTGATGCGGGCCTCGAAGCTGCGCGTTCCGCCAAAGCTGACGGTGCGCGAGAGCGAGCCGTTGACGGAGAGCGTTCCCGGCATCTGGATGGAGTTGCGCGAGGCGGTGCCGTAGAATCCGGCGGCCGGCACGGTGAATGCGGCGGTGTTGAACCACTGGGTCCGCGTTCCCGCGCCCTTGATGGGCTGGCCGGGTACGCGGTTGGGCCGCAGGTAATTTGCGCCCACTTCAAGCTCGGCGGACGTTCCTGTGTACTGCGGCGAGGCGAAGCCGCCGGTGGAGGTGGTGAAGGTGCCGCTGATGGAGTAGCCGTCGAGGACATGCGCCCAGATGCCGCCCTTGTTGAGGAAGGCGCGGTTGGGGCCGAAGGGCGGCTCGAGGATGAAGCTGACGTTGAGCGACTGGCGATGGTCGAAGCTGGAGTTGCTCTCTTCGGCGGCGAGGTCGAGGTCGTTCTGGGCGGTGTAGCCACCGCTACCGCCGACCGAGCTGGCGTCGTCGATGGAGTGCGAGTAGGTGTAGGCGGCCTGCAGCGAGACGCCCTTGTGCATGCGCTCGCGGGCGCTGACAGAGAGCGCGTTGGAGCGCTGGAAGCCGAGCGAGTCCTCGTAGCTGAACTGGACGGAGTTGGGGTTGAGGACGCCCGTGGCGTTGCGGTTGGGCACGCGCACGATGTCGAGGTTGCCGGCGTAGGCCCCGATGTAGTCGATGTTCAGCACGATGCCCTGCGGGAGGGTGCGCTGGATGCCGAGGTTGTAGGACTGCACCATGCCGAGGCGGTAGTTGGGATCGACGCCGAAGTTGCTCTGCGTGGTCTGGGTGGAGCAGTTATATCCGGTGGAGTTCTGGTAGACCGTGTTCCACGACATGTTCGCCCGGGTGCAGCTGGTGGGGCTGCCGGCGCTGTTGAGGGTGTTGGTCTGTGTGGTTGCGTATGGTTGCTGGAAGGAGAGGTTCTTGGCAAAGCTGGAGTACGCGCCGGTGTTGTAGTTGATGCCGTAGCCGGAGCGGACGACCGTGTTCTTGGTCCACTTGAACTTGGGCGACCAGGCGATGGCGACGCGCGGCGAGAACATCGACTTGTCCGGGTTGACCAGCGTGGCCGGCGTGCCAAACTGGCTGGCCGTGAGTTGGCATCCGGTGGTGGGGTTGGGGCAGACGTTCTGGATGGCAAGAGTGGAGCCGCTGCCGGTGAGTTGGAGATTGACCATGCGGTCGTCCTTCTCTTCATAGGGCGAGAAGTACTCCCAGCGCAGGCCGTAGCTGACGGTGAAGTTGGATTTGGCGCGCCAGTCGTCCTGCGCGTACCAGTCCCAGGAGTTGCCGCGGAGGTAGATCTTGTTGGGGCTGGCGGTGATCTTGCTCTGCTGCGGCTGACCGAGGAGGAAGTCGGCGACCGAGGAGCCGTTTGCGCAGGTGGGGTTCGGATTGGCGGGACCGATGGGATTGTTGTTTGGCGTGCAGGCTGGCGGTGCAGCGGCCTGGGTGACGAAGCCGGAGAAGGTGAAGGAGCCGAGGACGTTGGTGCCACCGATAGAGTCGTTGTGAACGCGGTGGAAGTCGAGGCCGAAGCGCATGTTGTGCTTCTTGTGGCTCCAACTGACGAAGTCGGAGAAGCTGATGGTCTGGTTGATGCTGCTGCTGGGCGTGGTGTCGCTGAGGCCGGCGACTCCGGTGACTCCAGACATGCCGATCGACGGGACGCCGAAGTAGAAGGGGTTGCCATAGATGGAGGGATTGCCGACTTCGATCCCGGACCCGAGCTGCAATGCGGGATTGACGGGGCCGTTGGTGAAGTAGTTGAGGGTGTTGCTGGACGAACGGCTCCAGCTCAACGTGGCCGAGCTGTTGATGCGCCCGTAGCCAACGGTGTAGGCGCTGGAGAGGCTGTATCCGTTGGTTGCGGAGGAGCCTCCGAGCAGGGGCGAGAAGTTTGAGTTTGCGCTGGCCGAGTGCGAGTAGGCGAAGTTCTCGGCGATGCTCTGGCGCAGGACAGGCGGAGCGTTGCGGTTCTGCCCTCTGGTTCCCGCGCCCCCGCCGCCTCCGCGGCCGCCGCCAAAGCCGCCTCGCCCACCGCGCGTTGGCGCGGCGCCGAAGCTGCGGTTGTAACGCGCCGAGAGCTGCGAGGAGTGCGAGGTGCCGGGGAAGTTGGCCTGGTAGTTGTCGTACAGAGAGTTTGGCGTGATGTTGGGCAGTGGGTAGTAGGTGCTCATCAGCGCCTTAGCGGCGGGGTTGATCTCAGCTACCGGAATGCACATCGACGGGGAGGAATCGTAATTCAGAATACCGGGATCGCAGCCCGTATTGCCGTAGGGCTGCCCGGTATTCGGGTCGTAGACGGGGATGCCATAGGTTGGCTGGGCCTGGAATGCCGGGGTGAGATCGCCAAGGCGCTGCGCCGGGGTGGGCACGATGATCTGCGAGGTGGAGGGGTTGGAGTTGCGCGTCTCCTGCACGCTGAGGAAGAGGAACTGCTTGGGGTTGGCCTTGATCCAGCCGGGGATGTAGGGCGTGCCGGTGAAGCTGGCGATCAGCGTGTTGCGGTCCGACTGCGGTTTCACGATCGGAGTTCCCGTAAACGAACGGGCAGTTGCATTGAGCGCGCTGTCCGCGCCGGTGTAGGCGAAGGTGCCATGCCATGCGTTGGGGTTCTGACCACGGAATCCGCCGAAGCCTCCGCCAAAGCCTCCGCCAGCACCGAAGCCGCCGCCTCCGCCGCGTCCGCCACCACCGCCGAAGCCGCCTCCGCCGCCACCGCCGAAGCCGCCTCCGCCGCCACCGCCCCCACCAAAGCCACCGCCACCGGGGCCTCCTCCGCCGGGGCCGCCTCCGCCGGGGCCACCGGGGCCGGGGGCGAAGGTCCCGGTCTGCATGACTCCGCTGAGCGTGCCGGCGATGTCTCCATTGTTAAATCCGTTGCGCTGCATGTCCTGAATGCGGTTCTGCAGGTCCTCCTGGCTGAAGGTGGCGAGGCCGTTGATCTGGCCCTGCACTCCTGTGACCGCGATGGATTCATTCTCCGATGCCGATGAATTGTCGGCCCCCACATCGCCCAGCGATGGCAGTTCTGTGTCCGTGCTCTCCTCGCTTGTACTTGCGTCGGTCAGGTCCGATTCGTCACTGCTCTGGACTGCCAGAGCCTGTGTGCCTCGTCCCACCCTGGCGACAGTGCCAGAGGTGGCGCCGCCGGCGGCAGGCGCGGCCCGTCCTGCGCCGGGGGCTGTTGCGGTCCTGCCGGCGGCCGCCGTGGCCGTCTGCGTTGGCTCCGGCGCGACCCGCGAGGCGAGGTCCACCTTGAACTCCGCAGTCTGCGTGGGCAGGCCGCCGTTCTGGCTGGAGGCGTTCACCACAACCTCCTGGGTTACGGAGGCAAATCCGGTGAGGTCGGTCTTGACGACGTAGCGGCCGTTGCGCGGCACCGCCATCTGGAATGCGCCGTTGATGTCCGTCGTGGTTGCGTACTTCTTCCCGGTCAGCGTGTTGGTTGCGGTGACCGCGACGCCGGGCAGGGGAACTCCGCTGGCCTTCACCGTGCCCTGGATGGTTCCACCCTGCGGTTCCGCGGCCACAACCGGCGCAACTGCCACAGATGCCGGGGCTGGCGGGGCCGCGGGGGTTTGCGCAGCGGGAGCGGACGGCGCCGCTGCAGTTGGGGCCTGCGGAGCTGGGGTGGCCGGAGCCTGTGCAGCCGGAGCCTGGGTAGCAGCGGGCTGGGCCGCCTGCGCCAGGGCCTTCGCGCCAAAATCGCAGGCGCCGGACAGGACCGCCGCACTCGCTGCAAGAACCGCAAACCGCCTTATCGCATCAACTCGCCGCACAGTTACACTCCCATGAAAAACCTGAAAGACCCGAAGCAGATCAGCTAGCACTATGCTGCTCATCGGCAATCAACTGCAATGCAGGAGTTATTTCCTGCCCCTCGAAAACAACTCCACATCAACTCCACGCACTTGCCAAGACAAAGCAGTTTCCCAATCGGCACGCTCAATCCTTAGATGCTGCTTATTGCGTTGAAACAATCGGTGGCAATCCGGGGGGTGGACCGGGGGGTTGCTCATCCGACGCCGCAGGGGCCGGCCGATTGCCTGGGCCGCTGCGTCCTGCCGCGCCGGGCGCTGCCGGTTCGGAGACGCCCATCTTGAGCACGCTGAATGTGCCGTTCTTCAGAGTTCCGGTGGCCATCACCGAATCGCCAACCTTAATGTCCGCGAGAGTGATGTTCTCCGGTGGCGGCAGGGCAGGCTGTGCGCCGCCTCCCTGTCTGCCGCCGCCCATTCCACGGCCGCCGCCCATCATGCCTCCCATTCCACCGCCGCCCAAAGCGCCGGCTGCTACAACGTCCGCCTCAACGCCGCGCGTGCCGCGCTGGAATGAGGTGCCGTCATCGAGTGCGATCGTCTGGCTTACTTTGTCGGAGCGCATTACGGTGAGCTTGAGATTGTCCGCATCGATTGCAGTGATGCGGCCGATGATGTAAGTCTTGCCCAAGTTCTCCATGGCCTTGGCGAGCACTGCAGCGTCGACGTCGGTCAGCATCATGGCTTGTACGGTCTTCTTTGTGGCGTCCACCGTTCCCCTGGCCGTCACTTCGTCGCCCGGTTTCACATCGCTGAGCTTGATTGGCTGGCCTGCCTTCATGATGCGGGCGGTGGCTGTGCCGGTGACATCGTAGGAATCGCCGGCCTGGGTTTTGAGGGTGAGATGATCGGCGGTTACGGCGGTTACCGTACCCTGAACCGGCGGGCCCATCTGGCCTCCGCCAAAGCCGCCGCCGCCAAAACCGCCGCGTCCGCCGCCCTGTCCGCCCATCTGTCCGCCGCCGCCCCTCTGGGCCTGCACGTGCGAACCTGAAGTCAACAGGAAACACGCTGCAACAACCACGGCTGTCCGGAATATAACTCTCATCGCTTCGTCCTTCCGACCATCTCAAGTCCGTCTGGAACCTATTGATACAGACGGGGCGAAATGGCGAAAGGACGCGACCGCGCGCGAATAATTTAGCTGCGTCCACAGGGACTGGATGTTGCGGCCGGGGTCCTGCATTGCGCAAGGACTCTCGCTTGCATTCGCGCACCTGCGAGGCACATCGGCCATGCAGGAAATGCCGGCCGCGATCGAGCCGAGCGCACGTTGAAGAGCGCTTGCCGCTCAATCGCGGCTGGACCGGAACGCGATGCAGCGGTTGTCGAGTGCCGGTTGCGGGTTGCCGGTCTGCCGTCCGCGGACCTGCTTTCAACCGCGCAGACCGGCAGGCTTGCGGACGGGGGCGTTGCCGCAATTGCAGTGCATCTTCCGCGGGACTGCGAATGCGCGCGCCAAGCCGGCCGGATTAGACGATGCGGACCAAATAAAGTTGCAGATCAAAAGTAACTCGCCCCGCCGCCCGCGAGTAACCGATTCCCGAGGGCCTGAAACATAATGGTTTGATTACCATTAATAGCTTCCAATATGGCGACTCATCTCCTATATTGAGGGTATGGGATTGAGTCATTCCCGATTGCCGATTAAGACTGCTTAAGAATTCTGATGCGAACCGGAGAGGCATTCAGCACGGAGACGGCCTCAGTAAACCGGTACAAGTTAAAAAAACAGTTAGAGCACCGATTGCCGCACTTGGTTGCAATATGATCCCCAGGAGTTCCAATATGCGATTAAAGACTGCCGTAGTTTTCCTGACCCTCTCCCTTGTCTGCCTGATCTCTCGTGTCAGCTTTGCCGACAGCCTCACGCTGAGCGGCGTAGGCGGCCAAAACACCGACGGTGTGTACGTCGATCCCTACCTCTTCACGGTGACAGGGCCGGGCGGCACCAGCACGCTGGTCGATATGTCCTGCCTCAACTTCAACCGCGAAGTCAGCATCGGGCAGTCGTGGAATGCGAACCCCATCAGCGTCGCGTCCATCAGCCCCACGGCCGTCATCGACGGCGAGTCCGGAACGGACTTTCTTGCCGACGCGTACCTCTATAACCAGTACGCCGCCGCCATTGGGAACGCGCAACTGACCTCCGACATCCAGTTCGCCATCTGGAGCATCATGGACCCGACCGACGTCGCTGGTGAGAGCGGCTTCGACGCCAATGCCGCGGCCCTGGCCGCAGCGGCCCTCAGAGTGGCCCCCACCCTGCCCTCCAGTACCTTCGCGAATGACAATGTCTTTATTCCCAGCGACAGCTATCCCAACGGCGGCGAGCCCCAGCTCTTTATGACGGACCCGCTTCCTCCAGCCGCAATCACTCCAGAGCCAACCAGCCTGATCCTGCTGGGGACCGGGCTGCTCGGCACGGTCGGCCTGATGCGCCGCAAGCTCAGGAAGGCTTAGCTGCAACTCTGCAAGGGAACTACGATTCAAGGGGACGTTTTTCACCATGGGCCCGCGCCGGCAACTCGACGCGGGCCCGCTGTTTGCGATGCAGCCGATCGCAGGTTTGTAGCGTGGGATCTGCCCGCCGGCCGCTGCGGCGCCGCGCTGTTTGAGGATGAGGAATGGGGAGCTGCGAGGCGAGTGAAGCAACGGCTGTGGGGGGGGCGCGGCGGGCGGCAGAGCGCATGAGGGCAGGCCAGCGGAACTCATGTTTACGACCGGGTGCGGGACGCGGCGGATTTTATTTGGTTGCGGCCACAACTTTCCTTCCCGTCTCTTCATCTAAATTAATATGTTCCAAGCAAACTCGGGATGTCGCGGACGGGCGAGCGATGGAAGGTTTCTCCTGACGAGCTTGGTTGCGGCCTGGAAACAGAGGATGCAGCTCAAAGGTAACTCGGCCCGCCGCCCGCGAGTAACCTATTCCCAAGGGGAAGAAACAAAATGGTTTGATTACCATTAATTGCTTCCTCAGCAGCATTGGAAGCTCTATATTAGCAGCAAGGGGGGGACTAGAGCATTCCCGCTTGCCGGTTATGATGGATCGCAAGCCTGTCGCGAAACGGCACAGTTGTTCGATACGAGATGCCCAAGAGACGCCAGTATACAAAGAGATTGTTTAGAGCTTAGACCGCTGGTTTACTGCACGTTGGTTGCAATCCGGTCCCCAGGAGATTCACCATGCGATTAAAAACTGTTGTAATTGCGTTGATATTCTCCCTTGTCTTCGTAGTTTCACGTGCGAGCTATGCCGACACCCTTACAATGACCGGGTTCAGCGGCCAAGCCGAAGACTACGAGTTCGTCTACCCGTACATATTCCAAGTTGACGGCCCGAACGGCACCACCAGCTACGTGGATATGTCGTGCCTCAACTTTGATCGCGACGTCAGCTTTGAACAGCCCTGGGATGTGACCTCCATCAACGTGTCGACCATCGCCCCCACCGACATGATCGACGGCGAGTCGGGGTTGGACTATCTTGCCGACGCGTACCTCTATAACCAGTATCCCGCCACTGACTGGAACCAACAGACTGCCGATATCCAGTTCGCCATCTGGAGCATTATGGACCCCTCGCTGACGTACGCCAACACCGATGGCGCTCTTAATGCAAATGCCCAGGCCATGGCCGCGGAGGCACTCAGCATTGCTCCCACGCTGCCGTCCAGCTACTTCGCGAATGACATCGTGTACATCCCGGACGGCGACTACCCCCCTGGCAGCGAGCCCCAGATATTTATGACGGACCCGCCTCCTTCCGCATCCGCTCCTGAGCCAGCCAGCCTGATTCTGCTTGGGACCGGACTTCTGGGCGCGGTTGCCGTTATGCGCCGCAGGCGCGGGAAGGCATAACCGAAACTCTGGTAGCGACTACAATTCAAGGGGACGTTTTCCACAATGGGCCCGCGCCGGCAACTCGACGCGGGCCATCTGTTTGTGCTGCGAAAGATCTCAGGATTGCGGCCCAGAGGCCTGCTCGCCGCCCTCTAACGCGTCCCGCTGTGCGAGGATGAGGAATGATCTTCGAGGCGAGTGGGACAGGAGTTGTGGCGGGAATCTCGCGGCGCGCGGCCGAGCGGCTGAGGGCAGGGTATCTCTGGGTGTACCGGTCGGATGTGGAGCGGTTGCAGCCTGCGGAGTTGGCTGGCGGGGCGCTGGTTGGCGTGGCCGACGGGCGGGGAGTTCCGCTGGGAACGGCGCTGTACAGCGATGCGTCGGAGATTGCGCTGCGGATGGTGTCGCGTCGAGTGGGAGTGGGGCGGGCGGAGTATCTCGGCGAGGTGAGGGAGCGGCTGCAGACGGCGATCCGGCTTAGGGAGCAAGTGGCTGCGGAGGCGTTTTCGGGGACTGGCGCCGGCGATGCGCCGGGAGAGACGAATGCGGCGGTGTACAAGACGAACGCTTGCAGGCTGGTCTTCTCGGAGGCGGACGAGCTGCCGGGGATCGTGGCGGACCGCTACGGCGACCTGGTGGTGGTGCAACTGCTGACGCAGGGGACAGCGCAGGAGGACGTGCGCGCGGCGCTGGCCGAGGTGCTGGCGGAGCAGGCCTGGGTGCGGACGGTGGTGGAGCGCCCGGACGCGCGGGTGCGCGAGCTGGAGCGGCTGGAGCCGGCGCCGGAGGAACCGTTGTTTGTGCGCGAGGGATGCGAGGCGGCGCTGAAGACGTTCTTCACCATCAATGGAGTGCGCTTCCACTTCGACGCAGCAGCAGGGCAGAAGACGGGGGCGTTTCTGGACCAGAGGTTGAACTATGCGGCTGCGGCGAAGTGGGCGCGTGGGCGCGCTCTCGATGTGTGTACCTATCAGGGCGGGTTTGCGCTGCATCTGGCGCGGGCGTGCGGGCGCGTGACGGGCGTGGATGCGAGCCGCGCGGCGCTGGAGGTTGCGGACCGGAACCTGGCGCTGAATCCGGGCCTGACCGCGCGCGTTGATTGGATCGAGGCGGATGCGTTCGATCTGATGCGGGATTACACGGAGGCGGGCGAGCGGTTCGACTCGATCGTTCTCGATCCTCCGGCGTTTGCCAAGACGAAACGCGCGGCGGAGGGCGCGCTGCGCGGATACAAGGAGCTGAACCTGCGCGCGATAAAGATGCTTTTGCCGGGTGGGACGCTGGTGACCTGCTCCTGCTCGCACCATGTGGGGATGGAGGAGTTCACTGGCGTGGTGCGTGCGGCGGCGGAGGACGCGGGGCGGAGGGTGCAGATACTGGAGATGCGCGGCGCCGCGCCGGACCATCCGGCAATATTGACGCTGCCGGAGACGAGCTACCTGAAGTGCCTGATTTGCCGAGTTGCTTAGCTTGCGACCTTGCTGAGAGCCTGAAATCATATCTGGAGCGAGATGGAAGACTTTGTACAGATCGGGGTTCAGCCTCCGGGGCCTGGCACCGTACGCGCCCCCAAGCCGCGCGCAGCGGTGCTTTGGTTGCAGGGTGTCACGCTGGCATGGATGCTGGTTGAGTTCGTCGTCTCTGTCTATGCGGCGGTAACGTCCCACAGCCCTGCGATGTTGGCCTTCGGCTCCGACAGCCTGGTCGAGCTGCTGTCCGCGACCGTTGTGGTATTGCAGTGGATTCCGGGCATGTCAATCTCGGAACGAAGAGCCAGCCGCGCAGCCGGAGTTCTGCTGCTTGTGCTCGCGTTGGTGGTTGCGGCAATTGCAGTTGCGTCATTGGCGCTGCGGTTGCGGCCTGAAACGAGCCGTACTGGCATGGCCATCACCATTGCGGCGCTGATCGCCATGCCTGTTCTGGCCGCACTGAAGCGCCGCGAGGCCCGGCACAGCAAGAATGTAGCCCTAGCCGCCGATGCAGTGCAGTCCGCAACGTGCGCCTATATTGCGTTCATCACATTGGCTGGCCTCGCGGTCAATGCCGCATTCCATCTCGCATGGTTCGATTCGATGGCTGCACTGGCAGCCATTCCCATCCTCATTAAAGAGGGCAGAGCGGCCTGGCATGGCCATGGATGCGGATGCTGCTAAGAGTCTGCATTTCCAACGACTAGAAGTGGTAGGCGAGCTGGGCGGTGATGGAGCGCGGGGTGACGTAGTGCGTTCCGGAGAAGGTGGAGAGGAAGTTGTAGAGGGCGACCTTGTTGGTGAGGTTGACGATGGTGACGGAGGCGGAGAGGGTGCGTTTGTCGGTGGTCTTGCGGCGGAGGAGGTTGTCTTCGCCGAAGGAGAGATCGAAGAGGCTGCGCGGGGCGATGCGCGGCGGGTTGTGGTCGTCGTTCTCCGCGTTGGGGGCGGGGATGCTGATGAGCGATGAGGTGAACTGCGAGACGAGGCAGGCGCTGGGGAGGGGATGGCCGAGGCTGGCGCGGACTCCGTTGCAGGCAAACCCGGCCTGGGCCTCCTGGTCGGCGGTGAAGGGGACGCCGGTGGCGTCTTGTAGGAAGACGGCGGGCTGGCCGTTAATGGTGGTTGACTGCGGGCAGTCGTTGGAGGCCAGAGTGCCGTAGCAGGGCGCGGAGCCTGCGACGAGGCCGGAGTCGTAGCGCCAGTTGAAGCCGACGTAGGGGCCGCGCTTGCCGAGCTGGTACTGGGCGTGGGTGGTCTGGTTGAACTTTTCATCGTGGTCGATGCGGAAGGGCGTGTAGGCCGCGGTCTGGCCCGCCTGCACGGTGGTGCCGAGGCCGCTGGTCTGCGGAGTGAAGAAGCGGGCGGCGACCGAGGAGAAGACGACCTGTGCGGTGAAGTTGTGGATGGCAGGGACGTCGAGTCGGCCGTCGAAGCCGGGGACCTTGGCGTTGTGCCATCCGACGGGGAAGAAGATGGGGGTGGCCCCGAGGACGGAGAAGTCGTAGCCGGTGTGGGTGTACATCCAGACGTAGTCGGCGGAGAGGACGGCGAAGCGGGAGAGAGACTGCTCGAAGCCGGCGTGGAAGTTGTTGCGGTAGCCGGGGCGGTTGGGCGCGTTGGTGCAGGGGATGAGCGCGGCGATGACGGCGTAGTTGCATCCCTCGCTGGCGAGGACGAGGTTCTCGTTGAAGGGCGACTCCAGCGAGCGGGCGTAGGAGACACGCAGGACGGTGCCGGGGCCCTTGACCCTATAGCTGAGGGCGAGGCGGGGCTCGACCTGGCTGGCGGTGACAAGTCCGTTGTATCGGTCGTAGCGCAGGCCGAGGTTTCCGGACCAGGGGCCTTCGGTGATGGCGTCCTGGGCGTAGGCGGCGAACTCCTTGACGTCGGTGTGTCCGTGGAAGGGATAGAGCGAGCCGCCTTCGGTGAGGTCGTAGGGTTGGAGGGTGGCACAGGCGGTGCCTGGAATTGCGGAGCCGTTGGGGTTCTGGCATCCGAGGCCGGGGACGAGGGTTGGATCGACGATGCCGATCTGGAAGTTCTCGTTGAGGAAGGTCTGGGCGTAGTTGAGGCCGGCCTTGATGTTGTTTCCGCCGTGGGTGATGGTGATGTCGGAGTGGAGGCCGGTGTTGGCCAGTGATCGCTGCTGGGCGAGAGACTCCTGTTGCAGGTCGGGCGCGCCCAGGTCGGCAAAGGGGTTCTTGCTGGGGTAGTAGTTGAAGGCGTCGCGGCGGAAGAAGTAGCCCGCGTTAAAAACGGTGGAAGTATTGATAACGTGGGTGTAGCTGGGGGCGAGGTTGACGGTCTGGATCTGGGCGCGCTGATCGGAAGGGCCTACGGGAAGGCCGTTGGGGCCCGTCGGTACTGCGCCAACGAACTGGGCGATGGGCCACTGGGTGGCGTACTGGCTGTCGTAGGAGTTGGGTGTCTGGAACCAGGAGCGGGTGTAGTTGAGGTTGAGGCGCGCGGAGTTGGCGGTGGAAATCTGGTAGTCGATGCGGTCGAAGAGATTTTCCTCGTTGCCATGATCGTGGATGGCGTGGAACTCCGGCGGGTCGAGGAAGCGGCCGGTGTTCATGACATTGGCGGAGATGAAGTTGCCCAGCTTGGCGGAGCCGGTGGCCAGATTGAATCCGACGTTGGAGGAGCCGAAGGAGCCGTAGGAGGCGGTGACTTCACCGGTGGGCTTGCTCTCGCCCAGGCCGGAGCGGGTGGTGGCGACGATGACCAGCGAGGTCTTGCCGCCGTACTCGGCCGAAGGCGCGCCGGGGATGACCATCAGCGACTGCACTGAGTCCATGGGAATCTGGTTGGAGAAGACCTTGGACTGCTGGTCGGTGATGGGCTGGCTGTCGACGGAGAAGGAGTTGGATGCGTGGTCGCCCATGCCGTGGAAGAGGCCGTTGGAGTCGGCCGAGACGCCGGGCGAGGCGAGGGTGATGAGCGAGCTGACCGAGGAGGAGATGCTCTCCAGTGGGATCTTGGAGAAGAGATCGCGGTCCACGTCGGTGTGGCCGACGGGGTCGGCTTCGACCAGATCGCCGCTGGTGGTGGTGACGTCGACGACGGTGCTGGCGGAGGCGATCTGCAGGGTGGTGGTGAGGGCGATCGGCACGAAGGACTGCACGTCGACGGTCTGCGAGGCCGGGGCCATGGTCTTGGCGGTGACGGTGAGGCGGTAGGTGTTGAAGGGGATGTTGGTGAAGATGTAGGCGCCGGAATTGTCTGTGGCGGCGGTGTCGGAGAGGCCGCTGATGGCATTGGATAGGGTGACGGTGGCGTTGGCGATGACCGCGCCGGTGGGGTCGATGACTGTGCCGGAGATGGTCCCGGCGTTGCCGGCGGACTGGACGCGGGAGGGCGCGGGACGGCGCTGTGAGGAAGCCTGCGCCTGGGCGCGAGGCGCGGCCACGGAGAGCGATGTGGCGAGAATGACGAATGCTGCGGAGATGTCGCGTCGTTTGGACGTG
Organism: Acidobacteriaceae bacterium; assembly: GCA_049518555.1. GTDB lineage: Bacteria > Acidobacteriota > Terriglobia > Terriglobales > Acidobacteriaceae > Edaphobacter. The sequence goes on along the minus strand of JBEKRR010000032.1, from coordinate 6,307 downwards.
TTCATGGAGTTCCCCTATTATGGGTTGCCTGTTGCGTTCTTGACGAGGTCCTATGCGGGAACGATGTCAAACGGCAGGCGGGGGGCGGGTGAAGAGGGCGAAGGTCGAAAGTGCGCGGGGAAGGATGGAGGGCGGGAGGGATTCAACCACGGCGACGACGGAGGCCGCGGGCGCGGGGGATGGAGCATGGATGGGATGAACGGAGACGTGGGCCGCGGCGCAGAGGGCGCAGTCTGCGTGGTTGGCGCCGTCGGCGTGGGTGTGCGCGACCTGCACGGAGCCCAGAACGACAACCAGAAGGACGCAGGCGAGCGCGAGGAGAATTCTCCACGGGCGATCAGCGTGCGTCTGTCTGTCGTTTAGACCCATACTCATAAACTATAGCTTAGGATGCGCGGACGGGACCGCAGGATGCGGAGGCGGGTTGAGGAGGGCGCGCAGGGCGGGCTCGTCGAGGACGGGGACGCCGAGGGCGCGAGCGCGGTCGAGCTTGGAGCCGGAGTCTTCGCCGGCGACGAGGTAGGAGGTCTTCTTGCTGACGGTGGCGGAGACGCGTCCTCCGGCCGATTCGATGAGTTCCTTGGCGGCCTCTCGGGTGAGCGTGGGGAGAGAGCCGGTGAGGACGAAGGTGAGTCCGGCGAGGGTGGAGGTGGTGATTTTTTTCTCGGCGGTCATTACCACTTTCAACTCGTGCAGCTTGTCTATCAGTTCCCGATTGCGCGGCTCGGCGAAGAACTCGACGATGGCCTGGGCGACGCGCGGGCCGACCTCGTTGACCTGCTCCAACTCTTCGGCGGGGGCGAGTCGCAGGGCTTCCATCGAGCCGAAGTGGGCGGCGAGGAGCTGGGCGGTGCGCTCGCCGACGAAGCGGATGCCAAGGGCAAGCAGGAGGCGGGCGAGGCCTGCGGGCTTCGAGAGGGCGAGCTGATCGAGAAGGGACTGGGCAGACTTTTCGCCCATGCGGTCGAGCTGGAGAAGGTCTTCCTTGCGGAGAGAGTAGAGGTCGGAGAGGGTGCGGACGAGGGGAACGCGCGGCTGTTCGGCGCATGCCTCGATGACAAGCGCATCGCTGATGCGTGGGGAATCCGAGGCTTCGGTTTTTCGGGTCGAGCTGTGAGCTATGGGCTGTGAGGCATGAGCTTCCGGTGTGGAAGCATCCTCACAGATGGAAGGGCTTTGGCCGAGGAGCTGCGCGACGAGTGCATCGCCCAGGCCTTCGATGTTCATGGCGTTGCGAGCGGCGAAGTGGAGGAGGCCTTCGCGCAGGCGGGCGGGGCAGTTGGCGTTGACGCAGCGCCAGTCCACCTCGCCCTCGGCGCGGACGAGCGCGCTCGAGCAGGCGGGGCATTCCTTGGGGAAGACAATCTCTTCGCTGCCGCGTGGACGATGTGTGTCTTCGACGACGGAAACGATCTTGGGGATTACATCACCGCCGCGCTCGACCTGGACGAAGTCGCCGATGCGGACGCCGAGGCGGGCGATCTCATCGGCGTTGTGCAGTGTGGCGCGGGAGACGGTGGTGCCTCCGATGAGCACGGGGGTGAGCACTGCTACAGGAGTAATTTTTCCGGTGCGGCCAACCTGGAAGTCCACGCGTTCGAGGTGCGTGATGGCTGCGCGTGCGGCGAACTTGTAGGCAATGGCCCAGCGCGGAGCACGGCCTGTGAAGCCGAGGCGGCGCTGCTGCGCAGTGGAGTCTACTTTAATTACAACGCCGTCGATCTCATAGCCGAGCGAGTCGCGCAGACCTTCGGAGTTGGCGATGAAGGCGAGGACTTCGTCGATGGAGCTGACCGTGGTGGCGTGGGCGTTGACGCGGAAGCCTGCAGTGCGGAGGGATTGGAGCGTGGCGGACTGCGTGGCGAGGAGGGTCTCGCCGGGTTCTGTATTATCCCACCCATCCCGCACAGAACGCGGTATGGATGGGGCACCCAATGTTGTGGATGGGGCAGCCGAATCATTGCCGTGGAGGAGGAAGTAGGCGTAAAAGTCCAGGCGGCGCTGGGCTACGATGTTGGGCTCCAGCGTGCGGATGGTTCCGGCGGCGGCGTTGCGCGGGTTGGCTGCGGGGGGGAGGCCTTGCGACTCGCGCTCCTGGTTGAGCTTGCGGAAGGCGGAGTGGGGCATGACGACCTCGCCGCGGACCTCGAAGCTGGCGGGCAGGCCGGCGGTCCGCAGCTTCGCTGCCGAGACACGCAGCGGGACGGAGCGGATGGTGCGGACGTTCGAGGTGACATCCTCGCCGATGGCCCCGTCGCCGCGAGTAAGGCCGCGGGTGAGCCGGGCGGAGCCGTCCGGGGCGGGCGCGTAGAGCAGGGCAAGGGAGAGGCCGTCGAGTTTCAATTCGCAGACGTAGCGCACCGGTTCGCTGCTGGGCAAGGCCTCGCGCAGGCGCGCGTCCCAGGCGCGCAGGTCGGCCTCGCTGTAGGCGTTGTCGAGCGAGAGCATGGGACGCGAGTGGGGGGTCTTGACGAAGCCGTCGCGGGGCTTGCCGCCGACGCGCTGGGTGGGGGAGTCGGGCGTGATGAGGCAGGGGTGGGCGGCTTCGAGCGCGCGCAGGCGGTTCATGCGCAGGTCGTACTCGGCGTCGGAGAGCTCGGGCGCGTCGAGCACATAGTAGAGGTGTTCGTGGCGGCGCAGCTCCTCGCGCAAGGCTTCGATCTGCTGGCCGGGGGTGGGTTCGGAAGACATTCTGGGATGATTATAGAGAGCGCTGGCTTGCCTGGTCGCGGGACTTTGCGGAGACGTACAGGTACCAGGCGAGCCAGAACGGCGTGGTCCAAAGGTAGAGGGCGGAGTGCAGGGTCCTGTTGGATAAAGGCGTGATCTCGATGAAGGCGCTGGCCAGCATGAGAGCGCCGAGCTGCGCGCGCGTGGTGGCGCGATAGACGCCCACCAGCAGCGCCGGAACCAGCAGCGCCTGGTCGGTGATCCATGCGTACGGGCTTGCGAAAACGGAGACCAGCATCAGCAATGCGCCATCCTGCATCCAGTCCCATCGGTCGCGGCGCTTCCAGAAGAAGTAGACTGCCCAGAGACAACCCGCGATTGCGGGGAGAAACTGCAGCGCCATCGTCTGCCGGTGAATGGCAAATCGCAGGGCGACCGCCATGCACGGGATGAACTCATATTCAATCCCGGAGGAGCGCATCATCCGGGCATACTGCGCCCAGACCGACGGGTCGAGCGCGCAGGCGGCCAGCGAACTTGCGGCGAGCGCCAGGACCGCGCCCGCAAGCAGGCGGTAGGCGCGGCGGAGCACCACCCACAGAAGCAGCACAGTGGCAAAGGGAAGAAAGAGGTGGGGCTTCAGCGCGCAGAGCCACAACGACAGGCCGGCGACGAACGGGCGGCGGCTGTGGAAGCGCAGAAAGAGGGTGATGCCGAGCAATGCGAAGAGCGCGGTCTGGCCGCACAGGACACACAGCAGCGCCGGCGCGAAGGAGTAGCCCAGGTAATGCAGCTTGTTGCGTGGGCGGCCGTGCATCAACCAGAGCATGTGGATCGAGAGAACCATTGCCGCCAGCAGGAGCAGCGACCAGATCAACGCTCCGGCGCGCAGTCCGAAGAGTCCCAGCGGGACCACCAGGCAGAGCGCGTAGGGAGGATTGCGCATGAGGAGGACCTGGGACTGAGCGGAGAAGCCAACCGATCGCTCGATCTTCAGAATCGTGGCGCTGTCATAGGGATTGGCGTGGGCAACGAGCTGACGGCCAGTCACCCAGAAGCTGACCACGTCGCGAGCTCCGGGATTGTTGCCCGAGAGCAACAGGACGCAGATCCCAAGGGCGAAGATTGCGAAGACAATAGCGCAAACGAAGACGGTCGCGGGTTCGAGGAACTTATGAGCGTCGCGGCGCCATAATCTCGGAGGATCGGGAGGGGCTTGCGGCATGGGCGTTTCAGGGTCTTGCCCATAGTACAGGACGGGCGGTAAAATGCCGCGCTCTTCTCGCGCAAGCGGTATGCTGGAACCTGTCTGCACACTCCCCATGGAACCCATCACACATCTGATGACCGGGGCCTGCCTGGCGCGGGCGGGGTTCAACCGCAAGGCGGCGTACGCGACGCTGGCAATGACGCTGGCCGCGGAGGCGCCGGACCTGGATGTGCTGTGGTCGGCGGATGGGCCGGTCGCGGCCTTCCAGCACCATCGCGGGATCACGCATACGCTGATCGGGCTGCCGTTCGAGGGGCTGGTTGTGGTTGGCGCGGTGTGGCTGTTTCATCGCTGGAGGGTGCGGCGGGCGAAGGCCGCGGAGAACAAGGTTGGCGTGGGCGCGAGCGAGACCGGCGTGAGTGGGGATTCGGCGATTGCGAGGCCGCTGACGGCAGCCCCGGTGCGCTGGGGGCTGCTGTACGGACTTGTGCTGATCGCACTGCTGAGTCACCTTCTGCTGGACTGGACGAACAACTACGGACTGCGGCCGTTCTTCCCGTTCAATCCGCGATGGTACACGGGGTCGATTGTGTTTATCTTCGAGCCGGTAATCTTTGTGGTGCTGCTGATTGCATTGGTTGCTCCCGCGCTGTTTGGGATCATCAATAGCGAGGTGGGCGCGCGGCGGGAGACCTTCCGCGGGCGGGGCTGGGCGATCTTCGCGCTGGCGGCGATGATGGGGCTGTGGGGCTGGCGCGTGGTGGAGCACGACGCGGCGGTGCAGTTGGCGTCGACGGCGAGCTATGGGCCGGCGGAGACGGCGGGCGCTGCGGGCGGAGCGGATTCGGCGGCGCAGGTTTTGCCTGCGCAGGTGCTGCGCGTGACGGCCAGTCCTTATCCGGGGAATCCGTATCGCTGGCATACGGTGGTGGAGACGCCGGACTACTACCAGATGGCCACGGTGGACACGCTGCGGTCGACTGTGGCGACCGACCCGGAGCAGGACCTTTTTTATAAGTCACCCACCACTCTGGCTACGCTAGCGGCCAAGCGGAGCTGGCTGGGCCAGGTGTACCTAGACTGGTCGAGCTGGCCGGTGGTTACGGAGATGGGGCCGGTGGCGGCGATTGGCGCTCCGGCGGGTACGGCGGACTGGACCGCGGTGCGGTTTATGGACCTGCGGTTCCTGTACGACACGCCGTTGATGCAGGGGCGCAGCGGGCCGCCGCTCTCGGGGACGGTGTATGTGGACGCGGACCGGAGGGTCGCGCGCATGGAGTTGTTCGGGCGCGTGCAGCGGTAGAACCGCGGACGGATACTCGTCTTGTACTCAGGGAACATTCTCGATCGGCAGCAGCGGTGACATATCCGGGGATAGTGGAACCGAAGCAAGGTTCGGAGCTGGTGGCTCCAGAAGGTCGCCTAAGTGTTGATAACGACCACCCAGAAAGTACAATGCGTAGGCCTGAAAGAAGGTGAGAAGGCAGCCCTGAATTCCGATTACACAATAGAACATGAATGCGGAGCCAATAATCCATAAGATAATTGTGCCGGCGACCATAAGAACCTGCCCGACCTCGCCAAGCGAGTGGAGCAGGAGCCATCCACCGAAGCCTATGAGACCCAACGGGATAAATGCGACCAACTCCACAATTAGGCCGACGATTTCCATTGCGATCAATCCGGCGATGGCCAGCACAACTTTAAAAAATGAGAAGCAAAGCATCTGCCACGGTTCCAACTTGAAAAGATTGATGAAAGCGCGAACTGCAGCACTCAAGGGTGCCTCATCGAGAGCGATGTATGGGAGAACGAAGTCGCCTAATAGTGATGAGGTGAGCAGAAAGAAGACTATCCAACACATGCTGATCAGCCACATCAGCCAGAAGCTGCCCACGAGTTCCGGCGAGGCAGATTGAGCCGATTGCGTTGGAAACTGCGACATTGAATGAGCAAACCAGCCGTAGAGTGGAAATCCTATAAATGTGCAGATGATCGTGGCGAATGCGATTTTGAGCCCAGCCCAACGCCAGGTGTGCTGGCGATATTTTCTCCAAAGGGGAGCAACAAATTGGGCTTTGTACAGCACAATATCGAACAGTACAAACTCCAGCCGAGCACCGATATAGAAGAGCACCGACATTACGGCGGTAGTTAACGCTAACAGGCCCGCGGATGTGAGAGCGGATTCTGTCCTACTCATTCCCTCTATTGGTTGCATCCAGGGTATGAGAAAAGCTGCGAGGGGCATAGGCATGAAAACGCATCCCATGAACGAGAGATATGCAGTCGCTGACAGCTTCCACGATCTACCTTTTAAGAATGGGTGAAAAAGGATGTGCTTGGTTCTGATAATGGCGGGGGAAATACATTTGGTTGCGCTGAGGGGCCTCATAAATGTGTACGAGGAGAGTAGCACGGAAATAA
>JBEKRR010000031.1:0-30827 GCA_049518555.1 Acidobacteriaceae bacterium | reverse complement strand
GAAGCGCTTGGCCTCGTCGTAGACCGAGCGCGGGCCGATGGGGTTGACGCGGCCCCAGTAGGCTTCGACCTGGGGATGGACCTCGGGATCGCCGTAGCACTCGGATGTGGAGGCGTGCAGGAAACCGGCGTTATATTTGCGCGCGAGGTTGAGGGCGTTGATGGTTCCGGCGGAGCCGGCTAGGAGAGTCTGGGGGCCGAGGCGGGCGTAGTCCACGGGCGAGGCGGGCGAGGCGAAGTTGAAGATGAAGTCGACGGGGCCGGGATCGAAGGGGAGGGTGATGTCTTGATTCAGGAATGTGAAGGCGGGGTTGGAGGTGAGGTGGGCGAGGTTGGCGAGGTTGCCGGTAGAGAGGTTGTCGACGCCGAGGACGGAGTGGGCGGCAGACTGGGCGAGAAGAGCGTCTGTGAGGTGAGAGCCGAGAAAACCTGCGGCCCCGGTGACGAGGATTTTCTTCATTTGTCGGCTGAGGCGGCGAGATCGAGGTCGCGGACGGGATAGACGGCGGGGCGGCCGATGCTGATGTAGGTGAATCCGTGTTGCTGCATGATAGTGGGGTCGAAGAGGTTGCGGCCATCGACGACGATGGGGTAGCGCATGGCGGAGAAGAGGCGATCGAGGTCGAGAGCGGCGAACTCGCGCCAGTCGGTGAGGATGAGCAGGGCGTCGACATCGGAGGCCGCGGTGTAGGCGTCCTGGGCGTATTGGAGCTGCGGAGTGGGGGGGAGTTCGGCCTGGGTGCGCTCGATGGCGGCTGGGTCGTAGGCGGCGATGGAGCAGCCTTCGGCGAGCAGCATCTCGACCAGGTCGATGGCGGGGGACTCGCGGATGTCGTCGGTTTCGCCCTTGAAGGCGAGGCCGAGGACGGCGAGGCGTTTTCCGCGCAGGGTCCAGAGGGCGGAGCGGACCTTGGCGAGGAACCGCTTCTTCTGTTCGGTGTTGATTTTTTCGACCTCAGTGAGGAGGCCGAAGTCGATGCCGAGCTGCTCAGCGACGGAGCGGAAGGCGGCGACGTCCTTGGGGAAGCAGGAGCCTCCGTAGCCGATTCCGGGACTGAGGAAGCGGGGGCCGATGCGGCTGTCGAGGCCGATGCCACGGGCGACCTGCTCGATGTTTGCGCCGGTGGCCTCGCAGAGGTTGCTGACGGCGTTGATGAACGAGATTTTGAGGGCGAGGAATGCGTTGGAGGCGTGCTTGATGATTTCGGCGGACTTGGTGGAGGTGAGCAGCAGGGGCGGCGGGGCGGCGGCGGAGCAGGGGCCGGGGATGGCGTTCGGGCTGGCGTAGTAGGCACCAGTGGTGAGCGGGGCGTAGATGCGGCTGAGGAGGCTGGCGGCGGGTTCGGAGTCGGCGCCGACGACGATGCGGTTGGGGTGGAGGAAGTCGGCGACGGCGGTTCCCTCGCGCAGGAACTCGGGGTTGGAAACGACGTCGAAGAGGCTGCGGGCGACTCCGTTGCGCTCAAAGGTGCGGCAGATCCATTCGTTGGTGTAGACCGGGACGGTGGATTTTTCGACGATGACCTTGTAGCTGGTGAGGGAGCGGGCAATCTCGCAGGCGACCGATTCGACGTAGGAGAGGTCTGCATCGCCGGTCTCGGACTGGGGCGTGCCGACGGCGATGAAGATGGCGTCGCACTGGCGGGTGGCCTCGGCGAGGTCGGTTGTGAAACGGACGCGGGTGTTGCGGTGACGCTCGAGGAGCTGCGGGAGGTAGTTCTCGTGGATGAGGGTGTCTCCGGACTGGAGGGCTGCGACCTTGCGTTCGTCGTTATCGACGCAGACGACGGCGTGGCCGAACTCGGCGAAGCAGACGGCGGCGACCAGGCCGACGTAACCCGATCCAACGACTGCGATTTGAATGGTTTTGCTCATGGTCTGCGGCAGATGGTCCTATTGCAGTGCAATGCTGACAGTCTAGTGGATTTCCGGTCGAAGCGGAAATCCAACCAGGACCGGCGCCGAAGATCGGTCCCAAACCGGGGCAAGCAGAGGAGTCGAGAAGGTACGATTTGCTTCCTTGAAGTGAGGCGGGTCGAGTAGACTTGCAGGAATGGATCCCCAGAAGACACCGTACCCCCCTCCCGTGAGCTTGCCTGAGCGGCAGCCCGGCCTGGGGTTCGAGGTCGGCGACACCTCGTTGACCGACGCGTTGGCGACCCTGCGCAAGCGGCGCTGGCTGCTGATCCTGGCCGTGGTGTTGGGTGCGGGCTACGGCACGTACAAGGCGTATACCCAGCCCAAGCTGTATCAGGCAACGGGCACCATCCAGGTACACAATGGGGCGTCCAACGAATACAAGCTGGACGCGGGCTTCGATTACGCCGGCGACTCGGAGACCAGGATCAACACGGAAGTTGCGATTCTGAAGAGCGACGCGCTGCTGTACACGGTGGCGCACGAGATGAACCTGGCGAACAATACGGACTTTTCCGGCGTACCTCCAGGCTCGCATCGCTCGCTGGACGACCCAGGCGTGCGGGCCAGCGTGGTGGGTGCGCTGCAGGGCAATCTGCAGGTGTCTATTGTGCCGCGGACGGAGATGATCGACATCAGTTATTCGAGCCTGAGTCCGAAGTTGTCGGCGGACATTGTCAACAAGGTGGTCGACGACTACAGGCAGTGGAGCTACCAGACACCGGTGGAATCGACGCGGCGTGTCTCGCAATGGCTCTCCGGGCAGTTGGAGGAGTTGAAGGCCGAGGTCGAGCAATCGCAGAGGCAGATCATGGATTTGCAGCGGAAACTGGGGACGCTGGGATACGATTCGTCGCACAACCAGTTGCAGTCGGCGCTGGAGGAGTTGCTGACTGCCGAGGGCAACGCGAAGATCGCGCGCATCAACGCCGAATCGCGCTACCGAATGGTCGCGGGGATGGACCCGAATACGATCGAAGGTTCGATCGAGATGACGCCTGGCACCGCTCCCGGCGAGCTGAACATGCTGCGCGCGCAACTGGCGACGGCGCGGGCGAGCTACCAGCAGTTGACGGCGCAGTCGCCGCTGGGGCTGGGGCCGAGCCATCCGCAGGTGAAGGCGCTGCAAGCGCAGATCGGCGAGCTGACCAAAGAGATCGACACCGAGCAGAACCGGCTGGAGTTGCAGGCCAAGGAGAACTACCTGGCGGCCAAGGCGGCGGAGGACAAGACCGAGCAGGAGCTGGACGCGAGAAAGGCCGAGGCATACCAGCAGGGCGACGACCTGGTCCAGTTGACGATCCTGCAGCGCGAGTTTGAACAGAACCGCACGCTATATGACGGGCTGGAGCAGCGGCTGCGCACGGCCGAGGTGCAGGCGGGCCTGGAGGCGCTGGAAGTGGACGTGGTGGACCAGGCGTTGCCGCCGGTAAGTCCCACGATGCGGCCGCCATCGTCGATCATCCTGTCGACGACGGTTTTTTACCTGATGGGCGGCATCGTGATTGCGTTCGTCCTGGAGAGCCTGGATACGGGGCTGCACAACATCCAGGAGATCGAGACGGTGATGGAGATGCCATCGCTGGCGATCATTCCTCAGGCCAGGCGGGCGGGCTTGGAGCAGATGGCAGCGATGTCCACGCCACAACGCAACATCCATGTCCTGACCCAGCCCAAGTCGCAGTTTACCGAGGCGTTCCGGGCGCTGCGTACCTCGCTTCTGCTGGCCACGGCGGGACAGCCTCCGAAGTTCATCCTGTTTACCAGCGCGATGCCCTCGGAGGGCAAGACGACGATGGCGACCAACCTGGCGTGCATTCTGGCACAGAGCGGCGTACGCGTTCTGCTGCTGGACGCCGATCTGCGCCGGTCCAACATTCATCACCGGTTTGGGCTGACCGGAAAGCTGGGACTGACAACCGTTCTGGCGGGCACGTCGACGCTGGAGGAAACCGTGCAGCGTGTTCCCGAGGCACCCAACATGGACATTCTGCCCAGCGGGCCGGTGCCTCCTTTCCCAACCGAGATGCTGAGTTCGGAGGCGATGCGGGCGCTGATGGAGAGGTTGGGGAAGGTGTACACACACGTCGTGATCGATTCACCGCCGGTCCTGTCGGTGACCGATGCCGTGGTTATGGGGCACATGGTGGACGCGGTGGTTCTGGTGGTGCGGCACGGCAAAGAGAGCAAGAATGTGATGCGGCGGGCGCGCGACATTCTGGCCCGCTCGGGCGCTCCGGTGGCCGGCCTGGTGCTGAACGCGGTGGATGTGAACTCGCCCGATTATTACGGGTACTACGGCTATCTGGGCTACTCGTACGGGAACGTTGACGGCGACACCTGGGAGACGCAGCCATCTGCGGTGGGTGAGACGGGCGCGGAAGGGAGGGAGAAGCCATGACCAGGAACTTCGCGGCCAGGGTTATCTCGGTGGCTCTCATTGCGTTCTGCTGTACCGCGGCAACGGGACAGGCGTTGCCGCAGACGGGCGCGCAGGCGGGGACGGTGGATTCGGGCCCGTTGCCGGGCGCGGCGCCGGCGCAGGCGGCGGCCTCGCCGACGACGCCATACGCCAACCCGTCGATGCTCTATCCGGGAGAGGATTTTCATTTAGACCCGGGAGACCTGATCCTGGTGCATGTATTCATGCAGGATTACTCTCAGACGGTCCGCCTGGGCGCGGACGGGAGCGTTCATCTGCCCTTCATCGGCAGCGTCCCACTCCAGGGGTTGACGGTGCTGGCGGCCCAGGCCCTGATCGCGGACCGGCTGCGGGCGGGAGGGTTTTATAAAGATCCCGAGGTTACGATTCAGGTGCTGGACACGGTGAACGGCTCGGTGCTCGTCACCGGGGAGGTCCATTCCATTGTGCCAGTCTCGACGGAGAGGAGCCTGAGGGAGGTGCTGTTGATTGCGGGCGGGTTGCCGGCGTCGGCGAGCCATACGGTGAAGATCGTGCGGCCTGGAATGGCGGAGCCGATTGTGATCGATCTGGGGACAGACCTGGCGGCCAGCTCCACGGCAAACTTTCCCGTCCGCCCGCACGACATCATCCAGGTCTCGCGCGCCAGCGTGGTGTATGTGCTGGGCGCGTTCGCGCACCAGGGCGCGGTGCCGCTGGACCAGGCCACACCGCTTACGCTGTTGCAGGTGGCCTCGCTGAGCGGAGGGATCAACTTTGAGGGCAGATACGCCGATCTGCGTCTGATCCGCACCGTGGGCACCGAACGCAAGGTGGTCGATGTCGACATCAAGAAAGTGCGCAACGGCAAGGCCCCCGACCCGGTGCTACAGGCCAACGACATCATCTTCCTGCCGACCGACGCGATGAAGGCCACGATGAAGAACCTTGGCGTTGGCGGCGTGTTGGGAATCGTCTCACTCCTATACGCAATCCACAGTTTCTAGAGATGACCGCTGGAAGCGGCGTTGCAGCGCAGGAACATCTGAGCAAGCGAGCAACGGGAGATGGGAGAGTGCATGAGCTCCGCGCCTGAACGATCGGACCCACGGACGCAGCGGCGCGTGCGACTGGCCTATCTGGTGAGCCACCCGATCCAGTACCAGGCGCCTCTGTTGCGGCGGATCGCCGAGGAGCCGGAGATCGATCTTACGGTGTTTTTCGGTTCGGACTTTTCGGTGCGGGGATACCGCGACGAGGGCTTCGGCGTGGGCGTGAAGTGGGACATTCCCCTGCTGGACGGATACAGGCATGAGTTCCTGCCGCGGTTGCGCGACCGTGGGACCGTGAGCGTGGCAAGCCCTTTGAACTACGGCATCGTCAGCCGGCTGCGCGGCGAGGGCGGCGATGCGGCGTTCGATGCGCTGTGGGTGCATGGATACGCGACCGTGAATGCGATGCATGGGATCCTGGCGGCGAAGGCCCTGGGGATTCCCGTGCTGCTGCGCGCGGAGTCGTGGCTCGGCGACCGTGGGCGAAGCGGGGTGAGGCTGGCGATAAAGCGGGCAATGTTTGCGGGACTGAGGCAGATGGTGAACGGAGTGCTGCCGATCGGGAGGCTGAACGCGGAGTACTGGCGGACCTACTTCGGCAACGAGGTCCCGCAGTTTCCGATGCCCTACGCGGTGGACAATGGCTACTTTGCCGAGCGCGCGCGCGCGGCCGCGGCTGGACGCGCCGGCTTGCAGGCGGAGCTTGGACTGGACCCCGCGCGGCCCGTGGTGCTGTTTGCGTCGAAGCTGCAGTCGCGCAAGCACTGCGACAACCTGATCGAGGCGTATGCGCGACTTCCGCATGAAGCGGGGGCCGACCCGCATGCGTATCTCGTCATCGTGGGCGATGGCGCGGAGCGGGCGGCGCTGGAGCGGCAGGCGGCGGCGACCGGCTTCGGCAGCATCCGCTTCTGCGGCTTTCGCAACCAGTCGGAGCTGCCGCGCTTCTTCGACCTGGCAACGGTCTTCGTGCTGCCGTCGCGGCACGAGCCGTGGGGACTGATTGTGAACGAGGTGATGAATGCGGCGCGGCCCGCGATCGTCAGCGACGACGTGGGATGCGCTCCGGACCTGATTGACGACGGAGTGAATGGGTACATCGTTCCGGTGGGCGATGTGGGCGCGCTGGCACGGGCGCTGGAGCGCGTGCTGGAGCCGGGCGTGGCCGAGGCGATGGGGCAACGCGCCTTCGAGCGCATCCAGGGCTGGAGCTTCGAGGAAGACGTGTGCGGACTGCGACAGGCGCTGCAGCATGTTGCGCCGGGGTTCGTTGCGTAGCTGGTTGTTAGTTGTTGGTTGAGCGCTCTCTGAGGCTTTGCAGGCGGTCGAGGATGAGGCGGAGCTGGTGGTCGTTGTGATAGCCCGAGCGTTCGGCGCGCTCGCGGCCTGCGCGGGCGATGCGCTCGCGGGCGGCTTCATCGGGCAGATAGAGCGCGATCTTGCGGATGCACTCCTCCACGGTGGAGAAGAAGACGGCCTCCTTGTCCTCGACGAAACGGCTGAGATGGCCCTGGGAGCGCTCGACCAGCAGGAAGCCGCCGCAGCCGGCGATCTCGAAGCTCTTGTGCGTGACCTCGTCCTGGTTGGATTTGGTGAGGAAGCTGAGATTGATCTTCGAGCGCCAGATCCCGGTGCGGTAGGCGTCGCCCATTAGTTCCCCTTCGCGGAAGAGCTTGGCGAAGGCGGCGGGAGGGAGAGCTTGTCTCCAGGCCCGTTCCGCGCCGGAGATGACGACGGGAAAGCCGGCCTCGGAGAGCCGGCAGAGGAACTCGGGCCGGTCATCGTAGGGCGATCCGATAAACGAGACGTCGCGGTCGCGGTCTGCATCCGACCAGCCATCCGGTGGAGGAAAGTGCGCGATCGGGTCGTAGGCGGTCTGGACCTTGATGACCTGGCGCGCGCCGCGGCGCTTGAGGTCGGCCACGCTGACGTCGCGCTGGGTGCATTGGAGATCGAAACAAGGGATGGCCTTCTTGTACAGGCGCAGGCCTGAGTCGCGGCGCGGGCCGAATGCGTTGTCGATCATGTAACAGACGGTCTGAATGCCCATGGCGCGGCAGCCCAGGACGGTGGCGGGCTGGAGCTGGAGCACCTTGTCCGCCCAAAGGATGTTGGGCTTGTGCTCGGCGGCGAGGCGGAGAATATCGCGGTTGAGGCGCTGCACATTTGGGCCGGCGGAGAGCAGGAATGCGAGTTTGCCAAGGACCCTGTTCTTTGTGGCGTAGGAGTTTGTGTCCAGGGGGGCGATCTCGTGTCCCATGCGCTGGAGGGCCAACATGCGCCCCCTAGCCGTGCATCCCTGTTCCAACTGGCTTATGTATAGAATCTTCATGCCGCTGCACTCCTCTGCATGTTAACACCGGCGGTTTCCGCGACTCGGCGAGGCGCCTCCGTCGTCAGTTCAATCGCATGAACTGTTAATCAGTTAGTAACTCCACCCCCCCCCCTCCCCCCCCCATTTTTCGTGCTTCGTAAAGTCTCTGGAAACAAAGAGATGTGAGTTTGCGCATGCAAAGATTAGATTCCAGACTGATTATAGCTATCAATAAGAAAATAAATGGTTTCCTCCGGGATTCGGGCATGAAAAACCCCGGCGCACTGCCGGGGTTTCCCTTGTTTTCTTTCTACTTCTATTTTACAGGATGGGGCATAACTACTATGCCACTTGCGGGAAATGTTTTTCTCTTTTGTTTTCTGTTGGTTGAGGCGATTTTGGTGGGTTGAGGGGCTTGACACGCGATTTTACGGGGAAATTCGGGGGAAAAACTTCGGGGGTGGGGGGAGTTGGTGGTGGACCCACCCCCAAAACCGGACTGCCAATGTCTGTGCTCTCCCAGGTGCCCAAATGCGAGGCACCTGGGGCACCCGCAGATTCCCTTCGGGAATGACAGACAAAATGCGTGTGGCGCGGGCTGAAGCCCGCGCCCCATTCTTATTTATAAGGATGCTTGATTGTCCGGGCTAAAGCCCGGACCTATCTCAGAAGCAAAGATAAATGCAGGGATTCTTCGCTGCGCTCAGGATGACAGCAAAAACAGACAACGGCAATGACCCCACCTTAACCGCGATAAGACCGCGGCGAAGATGGGGCACCCGAAATCCCACCCTTTCGCAAATGCGTGAAAGGACGGGGCACCCGGCAAGGGCGTGCTCCCGGGGGTTAAAACCCCCGATTCGATGGAGTTGAATGCCCAGGCTAAAGCCTGGGCCTATCTCAGAAGCAAAAGCAAGGACAAGGCCCGGGGCTGAAGCCCGTTTCTTCGCGGGGATGGTTTCAGGGGGCTGAAGCCCCCTGCTCCCTCCGGAAGGACAACGACCCCACCCATGCGCAACGAACGCGCATGAATGGGGCACCCGGTAAAACCAAACTCCGCTCAGGATGACAGCAAGAACAGACAGCGGGAGAAGTTGGCGGTAGATCCACCCTTCGCTAGAAAGAAGCGAAGGATGGGGCACCCGGCGAGGCACCTGGGGCACCCGCCGGGGAAGGAAGAAGCAGATTCCTTCGCTGCGCTACGGAATGACAAACAATGGCCGCTGCGAAGAGGAGAGCGCACGACTGCGCCATCCGGCATCTCACTCAGAAGTAACATCCGTTCGACGCTCGAAGCGGCCGTGGAGGTTACTCTGGTGGTGCGCAGCGCGGCGTTTGCGGCCATCGCTTCATGAGAGAATACGCTAGCAAGCTGATGTACTGGATTTTCCGGGTGTGGGGTGCGCATGTGTGGAATCGCGGGATTCGTCTCGACGGAAGCGACGGTCGAATCCTCTTCGGTTGATGCCGTTCGGCGCATGACGGATCGGATGCGCCTGCGCGGGCCCGACGCGGAAGGGGTGTGGACGGGCAAAGGTGCGGTGCTGGGCCACCGGCGCCTCGCCATTCAGGACCTGGATGCGCGTTCCAACCAGCCGATGGCGACCAGCGACGGCAAGTACTGCATCACCTTCAATGGCGAGATCTACAACTTCCACGAGCTGCGGCGCGAGCTGGAGGCGGAGGGGGTGGCGTTCCGCACAACGTCCGATACGGAGGTGTTGCTGGCGCTGTATGCGCGCGAGGGGGAGCGGATGCTGCCGCGGCTGCGGGGCATGTTCGCGTTTGCGATATGGGACGCGGGTTCGAGCGAGGCGTTTCTGGCGCGCGACCCCTACGGGATCAAGCCGCTCTACTATGCGCAGACGGAAGGCGGGGTGGTGTTTGCGTCGCAGGTGAAGGCGATCCTGGCGTCGGGGCTGGTGGCGGCGCGGCAGGAGGAGGCCGGAGTCGCGGGGTTCTATCTGTGGGGCAGCGTGCAGGCGCCGTGGACGCTGTACCGGGGGATCTTCGCGCTGACGGCCGGACACTGGATGCGGGTGCGCGCAGGCCGCGCCCAGACGCCGGTGTGCTGGAACGACATCCGCGACAACTGGAGGCAGCCGGGTGTGCGGCTCTCCGGCGATGAGTTGCAGGAGGTGGTGCGCAAGGCGGTGACGGATTCGGTGCGCGCCCACCTGGTGTCGGACGTTCCGGTGAGCGTGTTTCTGTCGGGGGGAGTTGATTCGGGAACGATGGCCGGCCTGATCTCCGAACTGGGCGGGAAGGTGGAGGGGATAACGGTAGGATTTACGGAGTTCGTCTCGCGGCATGAGGACGAGGTGCCGTGCGCCGCGATCATCGCCAAGCACTATGGTCTGCCGCACTCTGTCCGGCGCATCACGCGGGAGGAGTTCGAGCAGGACATTCCGCGGATACTGGATGCCATGGACCAGCCGTCGGTGGATGGCGTGAACACCTGGTTTGCGGCCAAGGCGGCGGCCGAACGCGGGTATAAGGTGGTGCTCTCCGGGGTGGGCGGCGACGAGCTGTTCTACGGCTACAACCTGATGAAGCAGCTTCCGCGCAGCGCGATGCTGGGGAGGGTGGCTGCGGCGATTCCCGGCGGCCGGTCGCTGGTGGGCGCGGCGTGCGCAATTCTGGCCAATGGACACAGGCATCCCAAGCTGAAGGGCATCGCGGAGTTTATGGGTTCGCTGGAGGGAGTGTATTACCTGAAGCGCTGCCTCTTCCTGCCGCAGGAACTGCCCCTGCTGATGGGCGAGGCGAGAGCGCGGGAGGGGGTGGCGCGGTTGGGCGGCTCGCCTCCCGGCATGGCCAAGGCCAATGCTGTGAACGACGCGGCGGGGGTATGCCTGCTGGATTCGACGCTCTATCTGCGCAACATGCTACTGCGCGACAGCGACTGGGCCAGCATGGCCCACTCCCTGGAGTTGCGCACACCGCTGGTGGATGCTGCATTGCTGGACGCGCTGAAGCTGGTTCACACGAGTTTTTCCGGCGGATTCGGCAAACGGCTGCTGGCGCAGACTCCTGCGAACCTGCTGGCGGAGGACATTATCACCCGTCCGAAGTCGGGGTTTGGCGTGCCGATGACGCAGTGGATCGCGGCGGCCACAAACCAGCGCGACTGGGCCAGCCTGCCCCTGCTGGCAGACCGCGGGACCCCCTGGACACGCCGCTGGGCCAAGGTGGTGATGGACGAGGGATTCAAGGACGGCCGATGAGAATCCTGCACTTCATTCCATCGATCGATCCGGCCACGGGCGGGCCGATTGAAGGGCTGCGGCAACGCTGCGCGATCTATCGCATCGGCGGGTATGAGGTGGAGGTGGCTTCGCTGGACTCGCCTGAATTTGTACAGCAGTGCGATTTTCCGGCGAAGGTGGTTGGACTGGGCCCGGGCTGGGGAGTTTACAGATATTCACGCCACGCGATGCCGTGGCTGAAGGCCAATCTGTCGCGCTTCGACGTGGTGTTCATCAACGGGATATGGAACTACAACACGGTTGCCGCGCATCGCGCGCTTGCCGGCACGGACATTCCCTGGGCGGTCTTTCCCCACGGAATGCTCGACCCGTACTTCAAGATGCGGTACCCGTTCAAGCATATTAAGAAGGTGATCTATTGGCATGGCCTGCTGCGGCGGGTGCTGCGCGATGCGACCGCGGTGCTGTTCACCTGCGAAGAGGAGAAACTCCAGGCGCGGCGGTCGTTCAGCCGGTACAGCGTACGCGAGATGGTGGTGCCTTATGGCACATTCGGGCCCGACTGCGACACGGGGGCGGCCAGCGAGGAGTTCCTGGCGCGATGGCCGGAGCTTCGCGGCAAACGGGTGGCGATCTCACTGGGGCGGATCCATCCCAAGAAAGGGACCGACATTCTGATTAAAGCGTATGCCGCCACCCTCGGCAAAGATGCGGCCTGGCGGTTGGCGATCGTGGGCCCCGACCAACTGGGATGGCGGAAGGAGCTGGAACCGATGGCGGCGAGGCTGGGAATCGCCGACCGGATACTTTGGACCGGAAGCCTGGAGGGTAGACTCAAATGGGGGGCCTTCTCATCGTCGGAGGTCTTTGTGCTTCCCTCGCACCAGGAAAACTTCGGGATCGTTGTGGCAGAGGCGCTGGCGTGCGGGCTGCCCGTGATCGTCTCCGAAAAGGTGAACATCTGGCGGGAGGTTGTGAGCAGCGGGGCAGGGTTTGTGGGCGCGGACACGGTCGAGGGGACCAAGAGCAGCCTGCGCGGCTGGGCTGCGCTGAGCGCGGAGGAGATTGCCGCACTTCGCATCCGCGCGAGGAAGTGTTTTCATCACAAGTTCGACTACCACCTCACCTCCAAGCGCGCGATGGAGAACGTCGAGTGTCTGGCCCGGGCCACGACGAGATATCAACCGATGGAGAAGAGCAGTTGATGGTTGTGTTGAGTCTAAAATTCACGACAGAACTCAAATGTTGGTGAGGTACGATGCAAGAACAAAAGCTGGAGTTTGATTGGAAGAAAAGGTCCGAAATGTTGTGGCTGGACGCAGTTCGCCGGGATCCTACGCTGCGCTCAGGATGACAGCAAGAACAAACAAAGGCAAAAGCAAAAGCGATGGCGAAGCAGGTGCATTACAACTCGGCGGAACACATTGCGGCGGAGACGGCGGCGGACCCGTATCTGCGGCCGGCGTTCGCGGCGAGCGACCGCGCGCGGCGGCTGCTGTGGAACGCGTGCCGGGCGGTGTTGTACTGTCCTTCGCCGCGGCCGATGCACGCGTGGCGGGCGTTCCTGCTGCGGCGCTTTGGCGCGACGATGGGGCCGAACTGCCACTTCTATCCAAGCTCGCGGGTGTGGGCCCCGTGGAACCTGGTCTGCGCCGACCAAGTGACGGCGGGCGACGGCGCGGAGATCTACAACCCGGCGCCCGTGCGCCTGGGATCGCACGCCATCCTGTCGCAGGAGTCGTACCTGTGCGGCGCAAGCCACGACCTGGACGATCCGCGCTTCCCGCTGCTGGCCTACACGATGGAGGTGGGCGCGTATGCGTGGGTGTGCGCGCGTGCCTCGGTTGGCCCCGGCGTGAGCGTGGGCGAGGGCGCGGTGCTGGGGATGGGTTCGGTGGCAACGCGCGACCTGGAGCCGTGGGGGGTTTACGCGGGGGTCCCGGCGGTGAAGGTGAAGGAGCGGAAGAGGCCGGCGGCTTCGATGGGATGATGCGGCGCTTCAGAGGGCGCTGAAAAAGGCTTGATTGGAGCTACGAGCAAAAGGCCCGGGGCTAAAGCCCCCTGCATTCATTGACATTTTTCAGGGGGCTGAAGCCCCCTGCTCCCTCCGAAAGACAAAAACGTGAATTTTTCAGCAGCCTCTTCAGTCCCACATCTCAAAATCGAGATGTGGGGCACCCAGTATTTTGACGAACGGCGTGGAGCGTCGCTCTGCGAACGAAATGCGGGGATTCTGCCCCATTCCCCTTCACTACGTTCAGGGTCAGGGTCAGAATGACATCTCATAGTGCTGCGCTCAGAATGACAACTCAAGAGGTGGGCTCATCCGGGTTGATTCTGCGTCAGCTGCGGAGCTTGGCGAGGAGGTCGTTGGGGTGGACGGGCTTGGCGAGGACCTCGAACTCGTGGCCCTCGTGGCGCGCCTTCTCCAACAGACCGGCGGTGGCGGCCTGGCCGCTGAAGAGCAGGACCTTGCAGTTGGGCCTGCGGGTGCGGGCGGCGATGGCGGTCTCGATGCCGTTGATGCCGGTCATGATGACATCGGTGATGAGCATGTCGGGCTGGAAGCTGTCGAGCGCCTCGATGGCGGCCTCGCCACTGTAGACGGCGCGCGCCTCGAAGCCGGCCTGGTTGAGGATGACGGCCAGCGTGTTGGCGATGACCTGTTCGTCGTCGGCGACGAGGACCCTGCGTTTGGACGATGTTGCGGCGGTCGCTTCAGTCATGCGGAGTGTCCCCGATCGATGGTGTGATAAAGTTTGCGGGCTGCTGGACTTCGCGGTCCGCGACCTGTTCATTATGGAACAATGATACGCCGCGCGCGGTAAGAGCGCCCGGCATCGTGAGCCAGAGGACCAAGGCATACCTCGGCATCCTCTCTGGGAACCGGATGCGTGTCCAACCCCGTGGGTTGCGCGCGGCATCACACGGAAGGAGGAGCGTCTGCCGTGGGTTCAACTTGTTCTCTGTAGTTTATCGCCGGTTCTAAAGACAACTACAGAGATTCTGGCCTTCGGCCAGAATGACGACTCGTGGGGACTGCGCTCAGAATGACAATTTTTTTCTTGATAGAGATGGAGAACAAACGATGGCAGTGATGATGCAGGCCTTCTATTGGGACGCGCCGAGGCATGAAAAGAAGGAGCATGAGTGGTGGAAGTTCGTCTCCGAAAAGGTGGAGGAGCTGGGGCATGCGGGCTTCAACGCGCTGTGGCTTCCACCGGTGAACAAGGCGGCGAGCACGACGTCGATGGGCTACGACCCGTACGACTACTTCGACCTGGGCGACTTCGACCAGAAGGGCGGCACAAAGACCTGGTACGGCAACCGCGCGGAGCTGGAGGCGCTGATCGCCAAGGCGCATAAGAATGGCGTGGGGCTGTACGCCGACATGGTGATCAACCACTGCGGAGGCGCGGATGAGGAAGAGGTAAACCCCATCGATGGGAAGAAGCGGTGGACAAAGTTCAACCCCAAGAGCGGGATCTTTCCGCGCGACTACAACCACTTCCATCCCAGCCGCTACGAGCGCGTGATTGTGGAAGGCGAAAACTATGCGGGTTATCCGCACCTGTGCCATCGCAACCCGGAGGTGTATGCGGCGATGTACCGCTACGCGCGGCTGCTGATTGAGGAGCTGGGCTTCGACGGCTTCCGCTTCGACTACGCAAAGGGTTTCGGGGCATGGATGATCGGGCTGCTGGCGAAGTACCAGTACGTCAAGGACGGCAAGGAGTTTGTGCCGTATGTGGTGGGCGAGTACTGGTCTGGCACCGAGGACATCGACAACTGGCTGAGCCGGGTGGAAGAGTTTACCGACAACCAGATCGCGGCGTTCGACTTTCCCCTGCGCTACAAGCTGAAGGCCGTGTGCGACACGCCGAACTACGATCTGCGCAACCTGACCGACGGCGGCTCGGTGGTGATGAAGCGGCCGCGCCACGCGGCGACCTTCGTGGACAACCACGACATGGGCGCGAACACGATCGTGAACGACAAGCTGATGGCCTACTCGTTCATCATGGTGCACGAGGGCTATCCGTGCGTCTTCTGGTACGACTACTACAACAACGGGCTGGCGCGGAGGGGGACTCCGAACGGGATCGACGCACTGATGGAGGCGCACCACAAGCACGCGGGCGGCGACTCGCAGGTGCTGCACGCCGATCCCGACCTGTACATCATGCAGCGGGTGGGATGGAAGGACGAGAGCGTCGACCAGCCGGGGCTGGTGTATGTGCTGAACAACCTGGGCGACCGGTGGAGCGGCACGTCGGTGAAGACCAAGTGGGTGAACCAGCGGTTCGTGCCGATCGCATGGGACGGGCACGACGAGGCGTGGCCGGACACGCGCACCACCGACGGCGAGGGCAGGGCCGAGTTCCCTGCCCCGCCGCGCGGGTATGCCATCTACGTGCCGGCGTAGAGCGCACAGCGATCCCCGCGGATTCCTTGGCCGCCGTTGCTGTATTCTTGATGCAGCGACGCAGGGGGGTGAGTCCGAGCCTCTGCACTCAGAGGGTCTCCGTTGCGCACGGCTGCATTTGTCCCACTCCAGGCTGCACTGGTTTCGATCTTCGCCGCGCTGGTCTCGCTCGCGGGATGGTGCGCGCCGGCGCGGGGCCAAGCGGTTGACGGGGCCGGCGGAGTTGGCAGGGTGCAGAGCTACGGCTTCTCGACCAGCTACAGCAAAACATCAAGCCACATCCTGATCGGCGATGCCAGCCAGCGGCGCATCTGGACCCTGGGCGCGGAGTACACCCACCTGCTGCACCAGGGCGAGCGGTTCCGCCTGGACTACGAGGGGTCGGTGATGCCGCTGTTCGAGGAGACCGACCCGACGGTGACGGGCACGATCTTCACCAACGGCGGACAGAGCGTCATCACGCCGCAGACGCCGGTGCGGGTGATCGCTGTGGCCCATGGGCCGGTGGGCAGCGCGCCCGTTGGAGTGGGCCTGAGCGTTCCTCTCTACGCACTCTTCGGACGGCAGGACACCTATGCCGCGGCCTTCTCGCCGCTGGGCGCCCGGATCAGCGCGCTGCCGCGGTGGCGCGTTCAGCCGAGCTTCGCCCTCGATCTGGGCTTCGTCGTCTCGGCGCGCGACATCCCGGTGGACGAGGCCGACCGGTTCAACTACATGTTCTCGCTCGGCCCCGGCGTGCAGTTCTTCAGCAGCCCGCAGGCGTCGGTGCGCGTGGAGTACATCTATCGCCACGTCTCGAACGCGCACCAGGGATACGAGAACCCCGGCATCGACCAGGGCGTCTTCCGCGTGACCGTGAGCCGCCGCTGGTAGAGTTCGCGCCGGCCGGGCTGCTGGAGGTTCAGATGGCCAATCTATGTCGAGGCTGAAGCGAAAAGCTGACCTCAGGGGCTAAAGCCCCGTTGCTAATGGGCCATCAACGGCACGGGTAAACCCGTGCCCTTAAGCAAAACGGGGTTATACGTCAGTCTTTGATCACAGGGTTACACTCCAACCTTGATCTCGCGCGATGCGCAGTGAGCTGCTGGGCGGGAATGCTAATCTAGAGCCATGAAGTTCGGCGTTCTGGTCTTTCCCGGCTCCAACTGCGATCAAGACACGCACCACGCAATCGGCGCGGTGATGGGCGTTCCGGTGACGTATCTGTGGCACGAGTCGCACGATCTGGAGGGCTGCGACGCGGTGCTGGTGCCGGGGGGATTTGCCTACGGCGACTACCTGAGGACCGGGGCGATCGCGCGCTTTGCGCCGATCATGCAGAGCGTGCGGCGATTTGCCGAGGCGGGCGGCCTGGTGATGGGCATCTGCAACGGGTTCCAGATCCTGTGCGAGGCGGGGCTGCTGCCCGGCGCGCTGATGCGCAACGCGGGCCAGCGATATGTATGCCGCCATCTGCATCTGAGGGTGGAGACGACGGCCTCGGCGTTCACCGACGGCTTGGCGCGCGGGCAGGTGCTGCAGATGCCCATCGGGCACATGGAGGGCAACTACTACTGCGACGCCGAGACGCTGGCGACGCTGAAGCGCGACGACCGCATCGCATTTCGCTATGCCACGGCGACGGGCGAGATCACTGCGGAGGCGAACCCCAACGGCTCGCTGGAGAACATTGCGGGAATCCTCAGCGAGGGACGCAACGTGCTGGGCATGATGCCGCATCCGGACCGATCAAGCGAGGCGCTGCTGGGCTCGACCGACGGGCTGCTGCTCTTCCAGGCGATGGCAAGGAGTTTGGCTGCGGCGTAGGGCGAGTTGGAAGCTATAAACAGATTTCGACATTCCCTCAGGGGCTAGAGCAAACCAGTGTTGGTGTGGTTCTTTGAAGCCGGAAGGCCAACAGCAAGGCAAAAACAAAAGGCATGATTCTTGAGCTGTAAGCGATCAGCCATCCAGCTATCAGCGAAGGCGATGGATATAGAATCTCTGGTTTTGCAATAAAGCCCTGTTGATTTTTCGGCACTAACGGACGGGCTGAAGCCCGTCCCTTTCAAGGCTTGGACTGATTCAGAGATTCAATGGCACTGCGGCGCACGCGCGCCGGTGGTAGTCTTGCGGTGGAATGATCGACATTCATCATCATCTGCTGTACGGGCTGGACGACGGGGCCGACAGCATGGAGACCTCGGTGGAGATGGCGCGGCTGGCGGCGGCCGAGGGCATCACGCACGTGGTGTGCACACCGCACGCGAACAGCTACCACGACTTCGATCCGAGCGTGAATGCGGCCAGAGTTGACGAGCTGCGCGCGCGGCTGGAGGAGGAGAAGATTCCGCTGACGCTGGGGCTGGGATGCGACTTCCATATGTCGTTCGACAATGTGAAGCTGGCGAAGGAGGACCCGGCGCGGTTCAGCATCAACGGGCTGGGCTACCTGCTGGTGGAGGTTCCGGACTACGGGCTTCCGCCGGGGCTGACGGAGACATTCTTCGAGTTGCGGCTGGCCGGGCTGACGCCGATCCTGACCCACCCGGAGCGCAACCCCACGCTGCAGAACGAGCCCGAGCGGCTGGTCGAGTGGCTGCGCGGCGGCGTGCTGATCCAGGTGACGGCGGACGCTCTGACCGGGCACAAGGGCCGGCGCGCAGAGCAGATGGCGCACGATCTGCTGGAGAAGAGGTGGGTCCACTTTCTGGCCACGGACGCGCACAACACCACAACTCGCCCGCCGCGAATGCGCGAGGCATGCGATCTGGTGGCCAGTAAGTTCGGCGCAAGCTATGCGCACAGCCTGTGCGTGACAAACCCGATGGCAGCGTTTGAGGGCCGTGAGTTCGAGGCGGAAGAGGAGCCGCGCGGGCTGGTGGAGAAGGTGAAGATTCCCAACTGGTGGCAGCGCATGGCAGAGCGGCTGAAGCGACGCTAGAGTCCGAGGCCGCCGTCGACGGCGAGGAGCTGGCCGGTGATGAAGTGGGGGCCGGTGGCGAAGAAGAGGACCGCGGCGGCGACGTCCTCGGCGGTACCGTTGCGCTGCATTGGGGTCTTCGCGGCAAAGCGTGCGTAGGCCTCGTCAATCTCGCCCTGCACAATCCTTCCCGGCACGACGCAGTTGACGCTGACCTCGGGCGCCCAGGCCTTGGCCATGGTCTCGGAGAGCATGTGCAGGGCTGCCTTGGAGGCGCAGTAGTGGGCGTGCGTGGCCCAGGGGTGAGAGCCGCCCAGCGATCCGATGTTGACGATGCGGCCGCGGGAGGCGCGGAGATGAGGATAGGCGGCCTGCGCCATCAGGAAGGGGGCGCGCGTGTTGGTGGCAAACATTCGGTCCCACTGCTCGGGCGTTATCTCTTGCAGCGCGGCCTGCTCGAAGAGGCCGGCGTTGTTGACCAGAAGATCGAGCCGGCCGAACTCCTCAACCACGGCGGCGACGGATTGGCGGATGCACATGGCGTCGGCGAGGTCGGTGCGGACGGCGAAGGCATCGACGTCGAGCGCGGCCAGCGCGCGCACTGTGTCTTCGGCTTCGGGCTGCGAGTCGCGATAGGTGATGGCGACGTTGGCTCCGCTGGCCGCCAGCCGCAGCGCGATGGCGCGGCCGATGCGCCTGGCCCCGCCGGTGACCAGGGCGGCGCTGCCCGCGAGCGGGGCGGATGTTTCTCGCGATTGGGTGTTCCCAGGCTCTGCCATTGCGGACCTCTCCAAGGACGGTTTGTACCAGGGCCGGACATTCCCTCAGGGGCTAAAGCCCCACTTCAACTGCGGCACTTTCGGCACGGGTAAACCCGTGCCCTTAAGCAATACAAGGAATAACTTCTATCTGTGAAGACCGTCCCCATAAAATCTGGGGCTGGAGCCCGTCCCCTTCAAAGCAAAGACTGATTCAGAGATTCTCTACGGCTGCGGAGTGGTGGCGGAGGGGGTGGACGCGGGGGTTGTGGCTGGCGTCGCGGAGGCGCTGGGCGCGGCGGATGTGGGCGCGGATGGGGTTGACGGCGTGGACGGTTTGGTGGGGCGAATCGGGTCCTGCACGCCGGGCTTGAGTTCCGCCGGCTTGCCGCTGTTGTCGATGTAGGCGGAGATCTGTGCACGCGGGCGGAGCAGGGAGATGACAATCTGGCGGCTGGCCTCGTTGACCTGATAGTCCTGGGCGAAGGTGGCAAAGCCGTCGGCGATGACCTGGATGGTGACCTTGCTGCCGGTGGGGATGACGTCGATCACCGCCTTGCCGTCGGGGTCGGTCTTCATCTCCATATTGCCCTCGTCGCGGCCGTCTTTGACCGGATGAAAGACGACGGCGGCGTTCATGATGGGCTTCTTGTTGAAGCCCTTGAGCACGGTGACCTCGATGCGCGAGGTCTCGGGCGGCGCCTTGTACTTGCGGCCATGCTGCTCCGGCGTGGTGGAGTCGTCCTGGGCGCGGGCGCAGAGGGGTGCGAACGAGACGAGGAGCGCGAAGAGGCAGAGAGCCATCGCAAAGGGGCAGAAGACGAAGGCGCGGCCAGAGTGGGTGCGGAGAGGGTTGCGGAGCAGCATGCGGTTATTTTACGTCAGAAGAGAGGCGTGGGTGGGCTTGGAAGGGTGGGCTGGGATTATGTGGTCAGTCCGATACGATATGAGCGAGTTTCGCTCAGATTTCACCCGGAACGGCTTGACAGGGCGGGGAGAGTGGCCTATCGTTAGCAATCGAGGGGCCTGAGTGCTAAAGGGCGCGCCGGGCCACTCCGACGGCGGAACGGATGCCCGGCGAATGCGCCGAGGCTGCGGTTGGCCGGAGAGGTTTCTGCATCCAACAGCCTGCAATCAAATTTACTTTGCAACAAGGAGAGACACGCAATGGCAACAACAAAGTTTACCCCCCTGCACGACCGGATTCTGGTCCGTCGTCTGGAAGAGGGCGAGAGCGTACGCGGCGGCATCATCATTCCGGATTCAGCCAAAGAGAAGCCGCAACAGGGCGAGGTGATTGCCGTAGGCAAGGGCAAGTCCAACGACGAGGGCAAGGTCTTCCCGCTGGACGTGAAGGCTGGGGACACGATCCTGTTCGGCAAGTACTCGGGCACCGAGATCAAGCTGGACGGCGAAGAGTTCCTGATCATGCGCGAAGAGGAAGTGCTGGGCATCGTCAAGAAATAGGTGCTTCGGTGCTTCGCACGGTTCTCGACGCCTTCGGCGTGAAAGCCAAAACAACATGGCATTGATTCGCAACACATAACATTCGACCGGACAATGAGCCGGTAAGAGGAGCAGCACAATGGCAAAACAGATATTGCATGGAGAAGAGTCGCGGCAGGCAATCCTGCGCGGAGTGAACATTCTGGCTGACGCGGTGAAGGCGACGCTCGGCCCCAAGGGACGCAACGTCGTCATTGAGAAGAAGTTCGGATCGCCGACCATCACCAAGGACGGCGTGACGGTGGCCAAGGAGATCGAGCTGGCGAACGCGACGGAGAACGTGGGCGCGCAACTGGTGAAGGAAGTGGCCCAGAAGACCTCGGACATCGCGGGCGACGGAACAACGACGGCGACCGTGCTGGCCCAGGCGATCTACCGCGAGGGCGTGAAGACGGTGGCGGCGGGCGCAAACCCGATGGCGCTGAAGCGCGGCATCGACAAGGCGGTGGAGGCGATCGTCGGCAAGCGCGACGACCAGGGCGTGGTGCATGGCGGCGCGCTGAACAAGCTGTCGAAGCCGGTGACGGGCGACATGATTGCGCAGGTGGGCACGATTTCGGCCAACTCCGACGCGCAGATCGGGTCGATCATCGCCGAGGCGATGAAGAAGGTGGGCAAGGACGGCGTGATCACGGTGGAAGAGTCGCGCACCATGGAGACGCAGTTGGAGGTGGTGGAGGGAATGCAGTTCGACCGCGGCTACCTGAGCCCCTACTTCGTGACCGACGCGGAGCGCATGGAGGCCGCGCTGGAGGAGCCCTACATCCTGATCTACGAGAAGAAGATCTCGTCGATGAAGGACCTGCTGCCGTTGCTTGAGTCGATTGCGCGCACCGCGAAGCCGCTGCTGATCATCGCCGAGGACGTGGAGGGCGAGGCTCTGGCGACCCTGGTGGTGAACAAGCTGCGCGGAACGCTGAACGTGGCGGCGGTGAAGGCGCCCGGCTTCGGCGACCGGCGCAAGGCCATGCTGCAGGACATCGCCATCCTGACCGGCGGCAAGGCGATCACCGAAGACCTCGGCATCAAGCTGGAAGGGGTCAAGATCGACGACCTGGGCACGGCCAAGCGAGTCACCATCGATAAGGACAACACCACGATCATCGACGGCGGCGGCAAGGACGGCGAGGTTGAGGGGCGCGTGAAGGAGATTCGCGCGCAGGTGGAGAAGTCGACCTCCGACTACGACAAGGAGAAGCTGCAGGAGCGGCTGGCCAAGCTGGTTGGCGGCGTTGCAGTCATCAAGGTGGGAGCAGCCACCGAGACCGAGATGAAGGAGAAGAAGGCGCGCGTCGAGGATGCGATGCATGCAACACGCGCGGCGGTCGAGGAGGGCATCGTGCCCGGCGGCGGCGTGGCCCTGCTGCGCTGCGCGGCGGCGGTGGACACGCTCATCAAGGAACTGGAAGGCGACGAGAAGATCGGCGCAACCATCATTCGCCGCGCACTGGAGGAGCCGCTTCGGCTGATCGTCTCCAACGCGGGCGAAGAGGGCGCTGTGGTGATCGGCAAGATCCGCGACTCCAAGGACGTGAACTTCGGCTACAACGCGAGCACGGACGTGTACGAGGACCTGGTGAAGGCCGGCGTCATCGACCCGACCAAGGTGACGCGGACGGCGCTGCAGAACGCGGCGTCGATCGCCGGCCTGCTGGTGACCACCGAAGCCATGATCTCCGAGATCCCGGAGAAGAAGGAAGCTCCGGCCGGCGGCGGACACGGCGGCGGCATGGAAGGCATGTACTAAAGCATCAGGCAAACGCAACAAAATGAAGGCCCTGGATTGGTAGGTTCAATCCGGGGCCTTTTTATCTTTTCTACATAACTAAAGTTTGCAATTATATTTTCGATAGAGTAGATTAGCTATAAGGAGACAACGACAATGCCTGTCCTTCAATCAGAAAGAATCTTCGTTTCCAGCAAACTTGGCCTCACCGCCGCAGACGCTGTTTGGATTGCCACAGCAACTCTTCACCGACGAAATCCTGGCGTGGAGGGATTTCCCGTCGAAGACATCGTGGCCGAGGCTGTCCGGCAGAAGCTAACACATGCACTGGCGAAGACCGTCTATCAGCACGCACTGCAGCACTGCGTGGCAAACCGTCCGCCAAACCCGAACCGGTCGCGTATGCTGTTCGAGTTTGGCGATGGCTATCGGCGCCTGTTCCGGGCTGGCGACAGATACGATTCTGCCCGCGAGGGATCGCCAATCCACCCCGAATGGTCAGCGCTTCCTCTGGCGTACAAAGACCTGCAACGCTGGTACGAAGAGAAGTGGAACTCTCAGGCGGAAGACCCGTTGCTGGCCCTGATTGGCAGCGGCAAGCACCTGTGGAAGGACGAGTCGGGGGATGAGTTTCTGGCGCGGCTTCGCTCGAACTGGGGAGGTGTTGCTTGAGCCGGATATTCTGGGACACCAACCTCTTCATCTATCTTCTGGAGGAGAACCCAAAGTTCTCGAAGCCCGTCATGGACCTGCGACGAAAGATGATCGAGCGGAAGGATGAGTTAGTCACTTCCACGATGACGCTGGCGGAGATTCAAGTGGTACCGCGTCGTGCGGGAGACCTGGAACTGGCCATGCACTACCGCGATACCATCCAGCGAGTGTCGCGGGTTGTATCATTCGATGGCGCCGCAGCGGACAAGTTCGCTGAGCTTCGAGTCAACCCAGCCATTCAGCCGGCAGACGCGATTCAACTCAGTTGCGCG
The DNA here is from genome assembly GCA_049518555.1 of Acidobacteriaceae bacterium. GTDB lineage: Bacteria > Acidobacteriota > Terriglobia > Terriglobales > Acidobacteriaceae > Edaphobacter. The sequence continues at coordinate 7,631 of JBEKRR010000031.1, read as the reverse complement.
GCTGCGGCAGGAGTGACAATTTTCATTACCAACGACCTGCGACTGACCCGTCTACGAATCCCGGGAATCGACTTCGTTACCACGATGGACCGGCTTCCCTTCTAGGAGTGCACCTGCATCCGTTGAACTCCCCGCGGCGAGATGGATTCGCTGCGGGGAGTTTTTCTGTCTGGCGGCTTTTTCTCTAGTGGCTTAGAGCGCTTTCAGCGATAGTGAAATGTATCGCGCAGCGAGCAAAATGCGGGGATTCTTCCCCTTCGGCAAGCTCAGGGTCAGAATGACAATTCATTCTTGGACTATCGTAATTCCGAAGATGCTGACAAGGCTTATTCGACGTTGCCGGGGCGGACCTGCTCGGGGGCGTGGAGTTTGGTTTTGGCGGCGGTGAACTTGACGCGAACCAGGTCGCGCTCGGGATTGTTGCCGAGGGGGGCGTTGAAGGTGGCGATGTAGGTCTCGGCGAGGGCGCTCTGAAACTTGCTGAGGAACGGCGCGGTGGAGACGGGGTTCCCCACGCCCTCCCACAGGTTGACGCCGCCGGTGGCCTGCGTGATCTGGCTGAGGTAGTTCTGGCCGCTGATGTCCGCCGAGTTGCCGCTGATGCCTGCATCGCCGAAGTAGATGGCGTAGACGGCGACCCCGGCGCGCTGCGCATCGGCGATGGCGTTGTCAACGTAGGGACTGCCCTGGTTCATGACGCTGGTGCTGCCGTTGTAGGGATCGACTCCGTTGGTGAGCATGAGGATGAAGCGCGCCTTGTGCTGCGTGGATGGGCCGGGAGAGCTGCTGGAGGAGGACGCGCTGAAGGGCCAGTTCTTGACGAAGTCCGATAGACAGAGGTAGGGGCTTGCGCTCATGCCGGGCAGGCCATCGGGAAGGTGAAGCGTGGAGGCGGCGAGCGCGTGGTCTGTGGTGAAGGGCTGCGCCGCGACGACGTGGCCGTACTGCATGTATCCGACCAGGACCTCGACGCCGGGGGCGAGGGTGCGCACGAAGTTGCGCAGATTCTCCAGCTCGCGGGCGACGCTCTCGCGCAGGCCGTCGTCGATGAGAAGCGCAACCTGGGCGCCGGCGGGGGCCACCGGCTCCCACGCGCTGAGCGGCTGAGTGCGGTCGTTTACCGCTACTACGAGAGCGGAGGGGCCGGCGGGAGGCGCGGACTTGGCATCGACGTTGACCAGCGCCTGCGTGGGGACAAGGCCCTCCTGCTGGGCGTGCGCGGCGAGGCCAGCCGTGAGGGCGAAGGCGATGAGGAGGGCGGGAGTGAGTGGTCTAGTCATGGCGTTAGATTAGACCCGAACTTGCCCCCGACAGTTGCCCTATTGATTTTCATTCCCGCAAGGAATCTGCTTCTGTTTGGTTAATCTCCGCCGATGCGGAGTTTGAGGCCTGCTCGGATGGTGAAGGGCAGGCCGGGGTAGCCGATGGGGCCGATGTGCTGCTGGCTGAGCAGGTTGTCGAGTTCGGTGAAGGCGGTGACGCGCGGCCGGACGGCGTAGGTGAGGTTGGCGTCGAGTTTGGCGTAGCCGAAGTCGAGGTCGCGGTTGGGCAGGACGAGCGAGTTGCCGAAGTTGGGATCGAAGCCATCGAGGAAGGTGGAGTCGTCGGAGCGGCTGGCCAGCGCTCCGGTAAACGCCGCGCCCAGCCTTGCGCCCTCATACTGCACGGCGAAGAAGCCGGTGTGCGGCGGGCGGCGAAAGGGACGCGCGCCAATCAACGGGCCCTCCGCGCCGATGGCGACACCGGGCAGGTTGGGATTGTTGCTGGCGGTTCCGTTGCTGTAGGCGTCGCTGGAGAATGACTGGGTGACGACGGCGTCGAGGTAGGTGTAGCCGCCGTGGATGTAGAGGCGGCTGAACGGGCGGTATTGCAGCTCGGTCTCGATTCCCTGGGCGCGGAAGGCGAGCGAGTTGAGGTAGGGCTGGTAGGTATTCTGAGCGACGCTGGGCGAGTAGCCGAAGAACTGCTCCAGCGCGCCTGCGTCGACCGATTCGAGCTGGTGGTTGAAGGTGTTGCGGAAGTAGCCGAGCTTGAGGACCAGCTTCTCGCCACGGATGTTCTGGTCGATGCCGAGGTCGTAGGTGCGCGACCGCTGGGGGCCGGCCGGGGTGACGTGATACTTTGCGATGTCGGCGGTGTCGCCGGCCTGTTGCAGTTGGGTGTAGAGACTGGCGAACTGGATGCCAAGCGATGGCTCCTCGACGCCGGTGGCGACGTTGGCGCGCAACAGCGTTCCGTGGAACCACTTTGCGCCGGGGAAGAACGGCACATAAGAGAGGCCGAGGCGTGGCGCTCCGGTGATGCCGTAGAGGTGGTTCTTCTCGATGCCTCCGCCGGCGGAGTAGAAGACGCGGCTCTTGATCTCGCCCTGAAGCTGGAGGGTGTAGTCGAAGTTGGTGCGCTGGGTCTGCTCGCTTTCTGCGTAGGGAGGCGGCTCGACGTAGCTGCCGCGCTCGTTCTCGTAGTGGAAGCCGAAGAGCGCAGAGAGATAGCGGGCAAAGCTGTAGTCGGACTGGCAGGTGAGCTCGTCGCGGTTGGAGGCCATGTCGTCGGTGGGGACGAAGAACGAGGCCTGGCCGGATGCGGTGTAGCCGTTGGCCCCGCGAATGGTGACGACGTTGCCGAAGTACTCGGTGAAACAGTCTGCGCCCGGTTTGCCGCAGGGAACGGTCCCGAAGTTAAATGTGATCGGCGTGCCGACGTTGCTGAACTGGCGCTCCTGAATGCGCTTGCGGCTGATGCCGTAGCGGACGAGGTTGTGCCAGCCGGTCTCCAGGCGGTTCTCGAGCGTAAGGCCGGAGTAGGTGTCCTGGTCGCCCTGCTTGCCGTCGGCGGAGAGGCCGTAAAAGTCGTGCGCGGAGGGCAGTCCAGTGGCTGAGTCCGCATTGCGCAGGGTGAAGCGGACCTGGGTGTTGGCGGCGATGTTGTAGCCGAGGTTGGCGGCGGAGGTGGCTGAGTGGTACCGGTCGCGGGGCAGCGCGTTGGAGGTGTCGAAGCGCGAGAAGGCGGTGTAGTAGTCGAGACGGCGGTGCGCGCCGCTGAGGGAGAGCTCGTCGCGGAAGGTGTGGAAGTCGCCCGCGTCGCCGGAGTAGTTCAGGACGGGGCGGGTGGCGCTGCCGCGCGGCGTTTCGAGGTCCACCACCGAGGCGCCGGCGTCGGCGCCGTAGAGCGCGGAGTTGGGGCCGCGATAGAGTTCGAGGCCCGAGAGCGCAGTGGAGGAGACGGTGCCGAAGTCGAAGGCGCCGCCCACGTCGCCCGCGGGAATGCCGTCGATGAGGACCTGGTTGGCCGTGGAGTTGCCTCCGCGCACGAAGAGCGAGGTGACGCCTCCGGCCTGGCCGGTCTGGACCGCGGCGACGCCGGGAGACTGGCGCAATGCGTCGACCATGCCGATGGAGGTCGCAAGATCGCTGTCGGGAACCAGGGTTACGGCCGAGCTGGTCTGCGCGAGCGGCGTGGGCAGGCCGGTGGCGGTGACTGTGACCTCCTCGTGCACGGAAGCGGTCTCCAGCACAATGTTCTGCGTGATCTGGTCGGTGAAACCGCCATAGAAGTCCTGGCCGATTCCGGGATAGAAGGCGGGCGCCGAGGTGAGCAGGACGAAGCGGCCGGCCAGGGTGGAGCGGACCTCGAAGGATCCGTCCGCGCCGGCGATGGCGATGGCAACCGGCCTCGGCCCCTGAATGAGTTGGACGCGGGCGCCGGGAACGGGGCGGCCAAGCGCGTCGGTGACCACGCCGCGTACCACCACCGCGCGCGCCGGCGTGGGGAAGATCAGAAGCGCAGCAAAGATCAGGGAGAGTTGCGCAAAACGGAGCAAAAACAATTGTGCGGGCAAGAGGAAGGCGGCGAGCGCGGAAGCGGCCCGCAGGAGAGATGCGGCCGAGGAGCGGCCGGAGACTGAGGACATGGGTGAACTCCTACGCTCCCCCCCGGGAGCGCGGTTGGATGTACGCGGCGAAACCGGTCTCCTGACTTACGCGGGTGCATGACAGCCAAAGACTGGACGCTTCCCTTCCCGTCGCCTGGCGGCTTCAGTGGGAGGTGTCTGGCTGGCATTCACGCCTCTCCGGGTGGGCTGGAGCGGCGTGCGCGATCACAGTTGCGGGGCAGTGGCGGAGTTTCACCGCGCTTCCCGAACATTCCGTTGCGGGCAAGGGTTGAGGTGGCACGGCGGGCAAAGTGCAAGGCCCGCCGCAGGAGTTGCGACGAGCCTAGGCTATGCGGGCCCGTCCATCTTGTGCAGGTCTTTGCCGGGCTTGAAGCGGACGGCCTTGCCGGGGGCGATGCTGACCTCGGCGCCGGTGCGCGGGTTGCGTCCGATGCCGGTCTTGCGGGGCTTGACGGTGAATACGCCGAAGCCGCGCAGCTCGATGCGCTCGCCGGCAATCAGGGTCTGCTTCATGCTGCCGAAGATGGCGTCGACCGCGCGCTCTGCCTTCGTTCTGGGAAGTCCGGTACGCTCTACGACCCTCTGGATAAGGTCTTGTTTGATCAACTTGGGCCGCCTCTCTCACGCTAAATGCAGACAGGCGGCCACTAAGGGCCACACTGCTCTGCTCAAGTGTGATGGTAGGAACTAAGTCCAAGATTGTCAACGCGCGAATGCTGCCGTAAGATTTGTCTATCCGAAACGATGCGGCCCCAACCCCCTTCGCGCGCGCCTGACGGCGCCTGGGAAGCAGAGCGGAGAGGACCGCCAAGAGGCAAAAACGACAGAGATGGCCATCAAGAGCGACCGCTGGATCCGCCAGCAGGCAATGGAACACCGGATGATCGAGCCGTTCAGCGAGAAGCAGGTCAGCGTGGGGGTGATCAGCTACGGACTCTCGTCGTACGGGTACGACCTGCGCGTGAGCGACGAGTTCAAGATCTTCACCAACGTAAACTCGGCGATCATCGACCCCAAGGCGTTCGACGAGCGGTCGTTTGTGAGCGTGCAGGCGGCGAGCGTCATCATTCCGCCCAACTCGTTTGCGCTGGCGCGCTCGATCGAGTACTTCAGGATTCCGCGCGACGTGCTGACGATCTGCGTGGGCAAGTCCACCTACGCGCGCTGCGGGATCATCGTCAACGTGACGCCGTTCGAGCCGGAGTGGGAGGGCTTTGTGACGCTGGAGATCTCCAACACCACGCCGCTGCCGGCACGCATCTACGCCAACGAGGGGCTGTGCCAGATCCTCTTCTTCCAGTCCGACGAGGTGTGCGAGACGAGCTACGCGGACCGCAAGGGGAAGTACCAGAAGCAGCAGGGCATCGTTCTGCCGAAGTTGTAGCGCAACTTGCCCCAGCAGGTTCAAAATAAGGATTATGTAAGCTGTCACACGCAGGAATGAATGTTGTCGCACGTCAGAACGAACCGCGTCGCAGGCCAACAGAGCAACCGGGCCAGCAGGGATGGAGGCTTGAGGTCTATGAAGGAAGCTGCAACAAAGCGCGTGGACCGGATTGGCGTGGTGGCCACCGACACGCTGCGTGTGCTGGGCTTGCAGTCCATTCTGCCGCAGTTTGAGGTTGTGCACCTGACGGCGCCCGGGGCGCTGGACGATGTCAACCTGGCGCTGGTGCTGATCGACGCCGAGTGCACCGGCCACCTCTTCGAGCTGCTGGCCACCTTCCACCACATCCGTCCCCAGTTGAAGCTGATCGTGCTGGGTACGGAGACGGGGCCGGAGTACATCCAGCGCATCATCGGCACCGGGGCCAAGGGATACCTGACGCTGACGGCCACGGAGACCGAGCTTGCGATGGCCATCGAGATGGTGCGCGACGGCTCGGTGTGGGCGCCGCGCCGGGTGCTCTCGCAGCTGCTGGACCGGCAGCCCGGCTTCAGCGGTACCGCGGGCGCGCCGCCCAAGTTCACGCCACGCGAACTGCAGGTCCTTGAGCTGCTTCGCGCTGGGCGGTCCAACCGCGAGATTGGCATCGCGCTCGGAATCGACGAAAGCACGGTGAAGGCGCACATTGGCCGCCTGCTGCGCAAGGTGGGCGTGAACAACCGGATTGCGCTGACCATCCACCCCTTTACGCAGTTTGAATAGCGCGTCTTGCCGAAGCGGAGACGCAGCGCAGTCTGCCCGCAGAGATTCGATTTGCGCGGATTTGCTGGGATTTTCCCTGTTTTTCGGGTTAATTGCCCACACTTTGAATGTTCACTAACTAATAAACAAAATGGGTACGTAAGCCTCTAGACCTTCGTACCGTTGTTCAGCCGCCGCCGATAGGCCATTATCAGACTGCAACACAGACCTGGGAGAGGGGCTACGAGGTCTAGCGGCGCAAGCTGCTGGCTCTTGCAGCCCCCATTTTTTCGCTCTTCGCAGTTCCCTTCCCGATCTCCGTCACTTCGTCTTCCCCCCGTGCAACTTCTGGCAGCCTTCCCCGCATCATACGAGTTGATGCAGGGTTTGTGGTTGCGATTTAATCGAGAGTACGGGCGACACGGACCGATCAAATCCGTTCAAGACGGACCAGGCAGCTCCGTTCAAGAAGGACCAGGCAGATCCATTCAAGAAGCAGATGCAATCAAGAAAGCAAAGGGGTATCCACCGATGAAACGAATCTCCGGAATTCTATGTGGCTTGACGCTACTGACCACCACCACGCTCGCAGGCGTTGCACAGGACCACGCAAAGCTCGACGAGCGTCTCAACAGCGCGCAGGCCGTCATCCAGGAGATCATGGCCACACCCGACAAAGGCATCCCGCAGGGCATTCTTTCCGGCGCGTCGTGCGTCGTCGTCATTCCCAGCTACAAGAAGGGCGCGTTCATCATCGGGGCGCAGTACGGCCAGGGTGTGGCCACCTGCCGCACGCCCAACGGATGGAGCGCTCCGGTGTTTGTGCAACTGACCGGCGGCAGCTTTGGGTGGCAGATCGGCGGCCAGACCACCGACCTAGTCCTAGTCGCCATGAACCAGCAAGGCCTCCAGCACATGCTCAGCAGCAAGTTCAAGCTGGGCGCGGACGCATCCGCCTCGGCTGGGCCGGTGGGACGCAACGCACAGGCATCGACGGACGCATCCATGCGCGCCGAGTTCCTGACCTACTCGCGCAGCCAGGGACTGTTTGCCGGGCTTGACCTGGACGGCACCGTGCTCTCGCAGAACAAGGACGACACCCGCGCCGAGTATGGCGCCGACGTTCCTTTCGACGTCGTTCTCAAGGGCAACAAGGCGGTCCCGGAGAACGCTCGCGCATTCGTTCGCACCGTTGCCCACTTCTTTGTCGTATCGAAGAACAACCAGTAGCAGCGAAGGGCCGCCGCTCACTTCGAGGGTTGCCACCAACTCCACGGCGTCGCAGGACGCGGCAACACAACAGACCAGGGCCGCCAGCCGGAAGCACTCCGCTGGCGGCTTTTCTGCGTATGGAGTCCCGCGCAATCCGATGTAATCCTGCGCAATTCATCTGCGTCTGTACATCTTAGTGGCGACATTTTTATCCCTGAACCAGCGGAATAGCATTAACCGCTGTAGTGTTTGCCTGTTCCCTGACCGCTGACCACTGGAGGCCATCTCATAAACACCACTCAGTCCGTGCAAAACGTCCCTCAGGCTAAAGCCCCAATATCTATTGGCTATTGGGCATTTTGCGGCACGGCTGAAGAGGCTGCGGAAAAAGGCTGTTTT
>JBEKRR010000030.1:0-58494 GCA_049518555.1 Acidobacteriaceae bacterium | reverse complement strand
CAGTTTGTCGCTGTGGCCTTTGGATTGGGACTTCTGTGCAACGCATTGCTCTTCGTGCCTCAGGCGCTGGCGCTCTGGCGCAAGAAGAACAGCGAGGGGGTCTCGCTGCTCACCTTCGGCGGGTTCAGTGTGCTGCAGGCGATCGGGATCGTGCATGGATGCTACCAGCACGATCGCTCGCTGGTCCTGGGAATGGCGGCGAGCCTGCTTACATGCGGCACCGTGACAGCGCTGACGCTCTTCTATCGCCTGAGGCGGAGTTGACTCACGCCTGAGGAGGAGTTGACGCACATTCCGTTACGCGAAGCAAACGTCGTCGCATGGATCGAGGACCTGCTGCGCGTCGTCCTGCGGCCCGTCGCATCCACTCAGCAACTGCGAGATGACGTCTGCAGCGCTGTACTCGGTGCGGCCCGGCTGCAGAAAGCGCGCGATGGTTACGAGATCGTCGCCCGCCGTAATCAGGCCAACCTCCTCGCGCTTGCCGTTGCGCACCTGCTGGTAGCCGATGTTGGCCATCAGTCCATTGCAGATGCACTTTCTGCCCACGCTGTCTTCCAACTTGCCGCCCTTGGCGACATAGAGGCTGACCGGCTCGGAGGCGCAACGATAGCCGATGCCGCCCTCCGCGGTCCGATACGGCTCCCTCAGGAAGCTCAGGTCGCAGATGCGCGGACGTTCGGCGACGACTTCGGCATCCGAACAGGTGCCTTCCAACTGCGCAACCTTGAAGGGAAATCCCGTGGGCGAGGCCAACGGATCGGTGAAGACGCGCGCCTCTCCGGCGATGGCCTTGGCCAGCAATCTTCTCTTGTAGTCCGCGCGCAGGCCGTTCTCGTTGGTAAATTCGAACGCGGTGCCAACCTGCACGCCCGCGGCGCCCTGCTCCAGCGCCTCGCGCAGCATCTCCGCGCTGCCATAGCCTCCGGCCAGCCAGAAGGGCACGCCCAGCTCGCGCAGCTTGGCAATGTCGATTGCGTCCCGCTCGCCATAGACCGGCTCGCCGATCTCGGAAAACACCGGCTTGCCGCGCGGCGGAGCGTTGTGCCCGCCGGCCGTTCGCGTCTCGATCACAAGCCCGTCCACGCGCCCGTTCGCCTTTTTGAGCATGGTGGCGGCCAGCGTGTTGGAGCTGACGATGGGCAGGAACTTGGGCCGCGTTAGCGGGCCAAGTTCGCACTCCATGAACTCGCGCGGATCGAAGCGCATGGTGACGTCGTCGCCCTCCTGCGAGCCGCTGACGTGGATTGCGTACTCCGCAGCCTCGTGGTTGACGTAGCGGTCCAGCACGCCGGGAATCTTCAGGGGAATTCCCGCGCCCATCACGACGTATCCCACCCCGGCCAGCATCGCCCCGTAGATGCACGGAAGATGCGCCATCTGGATCTTCTCCAGATAGTTGATGCCCACTGGATTGGTGTGGCCCTGGCGGGCCAGATAGACCTCGACGAAGTTGGCCACGATGCACAGCTCCGTCAGCTCACGAGGGATATCTTTCTCCAGCGGCGGGACAGGGAGATACGGCGTTCGCTCGGCCTTGCCCCCGGCGATGTAGTACTTTTGCCAGACGCGCTCCGCCATTGCAGGAAAGGGAAATGCGTCCAGGCCGCGCCGCATGTGCCCGCCCGGATCGCCATCCTGCAGCCGCCGCGCCAGAATCGGGTCCAGCGCCGTGCCAGAAACCAGCCCCAACTGGCCGAGACGCGAAACCGCCTGCGCCAGCCGCCAGTTTGAAACCCCCGCACCCATCCCCCCCTGGATGATCACTGGGTTGCTCGTCGATGGTTCGCTCGTTGCTGGTTCACTCATACTTGTCTAAAGTGTTTCATCCAGCAGAACCCCACAAACGTATTAGTTTTGTAACTTTCATCGCCATTCCCAGCCTGAACCCACTGGCGTGAAAGTCTCTGAGGGACTTTTCCAGACGCCCTGCAAGTTCGATGTGAAACAGGCCATCCGAGAGCGCCGGCGCCCCAATTTGACTGATAATACTTACAGGCTCCAAGACTCGATGCCAGACCTCTGAGCTGGAGTTGCGGAACGATTGCGGAGGGGAACCTTGATTCGATTCGGGATGGCCCGATGACGAAGACGGTGATCGTCGGCGGCGGCATCAGCGGGCTGGCCACTGCGTTCCACTTGCAGGAGTGCGGCCTGCGCGAGTTCACGCTGATCGAGGGCGCGCCGCGCTGGGGCGGCAAGATCACTACGGCGCACGAGGACGGATTCACTATCGAGGGCGGGCCCGATTCGTTCATTACGCAGAAGACTGCGGGGACCGAGTTGTGCCGCAGGCTTGGGTTGGAGGACCAGTTGGTTGGCTCGAACATCGGCAAGGGCGCGACGGTTTATATATGGAGCGGCGGGCGCTTGCACGCGATGCCTGAGGGCATGATGCTGATGGCCCCGACCATGGTGATTCCATTTCTGCGCTCGCGGCTGTTCTCGTGGCCGGGCAAGCTGCGCATGGGGATGGAGGTCTTCGTTCCCAGGGCGCGCGGCGACCAAGACGAGAGCCTGGCCGGATTTGTGCGCCGGCGATTGGGCGCGGAGGCGCTGAACAAGATCGCGGGGCCGCTGATGGGAGGCATCTATGCGGCGGACCCGGAGCGGCTCAGCCTGAAGAGCACGTTTCCCATCTTTCTGGAGATGGAGAAGAAGTACGGCAGCCTGCTGCGCGGAATGATGAAGCGGGCAAAGCGGCCTGTAAAGCCCGAAGCGGGGACGCGCGCGGCGCATGGCTCGAAGCGTCCGCCGATGTTCATGACGCTGCGCGGCGGTCTGCAGCAGCTCTCCGATGCGCTGGTGGCGCAGTTGCCGCAAGAGTCTCTGCGGGCCGGATGCAGCGCGCTCGCGGTCCATCGTCATGCGGGCCGGTACAGGATCGACTTGAGCGATGGATCGTGCCTGCTGGCGGAGGATGTAGTCTTTGCGACCCCATCGTTTGTAACGGCCGATCTGGTCGAGCAGCTCGATCCCGTGCTGGCGGAGCGGTTGCGCGCGATCCGCTATGTCTCCACCGCGACAGTCTCGCTGGGATTCCGGCGCAGCGAGATCGCGCACCCCTTGCAGGGTGCGGGCTTCATCGTGCCGCCCAGCGAGGGGCGAAGGATTACAGCCTGCTCGTGGTCGTCGGCGAAGTTCCAGCATCGCGCGCCGGAGGACTGCGTTCTGCTTCGCGTCTTCATCGGCGGGGCGCTGGCCGAAGAGCTCGCCGAACAGGATGAGGACGCGCTGGTGCAACTGGCCCGCGAGGAGTTGCAGGCGATTCTGGGGATTGCCGCGACGCCGGTGCTGGCCAAGGCTTATCGCTGGCCGAAGGCCAATCCGCAGTACGACCTCGGACATGAAGAGCGGGTCGCGGAGATCGAACGGTCGCTTTCCAACCTTCCCGGACTGCATCTGGCCGGCGCTGCCTATCATGGGCCCGGCATTCCAGACTGCATCCAGAGTGGAAGGAAGGCAGCCCAGGCCATCGCAGCGAGACATGCGCGGGCCGAGAGCGCCGGGAGAAGCGAACCATCGTCCGTTTGCATCGAATCCTAGGAGAAGCTAGCGAATGTCTTCCAACGAAATTGGAGCGAAACCAAAGTCCACCGCGACTGACTCCACCGCGCACGCACAGCCACACGCGCATCGCACCGCGGCGCGTGACTACTCGCGGAACCCGATGAACATCTACTGGGAGATGACGCAGGCCTGCGCGCTGGCCTGCCGCCACTGCCGCGCGGAGGCGATCTCGACGCCGCATCCGGAGGAGCTGACGCACGCCGAGAGCATGGAGCTGCTGCGGCAGATTGCAGCCTTCGACAAGCCGCTGCCGCACCTGATTCTGACCGGCGGCGATCCGCTGCGTCGCGCCGACCTGTACGATCTGATCGACGAGGCGCAGCGGCTGGGGCTGACGGTTTCGATCACGCCCAGCGCGACCGGCGACCTGACCTGCGACGTGCTGGCCAAGCTGAAGGCGCATGGAGTCGAGAGCCTGGGGCTGAGCCTGGACGGCTCGACCGCGGCGCTGCACGAGGCCGTGCGCGGCGTGGAGGGCTGCTTCGACTGGACAATTCGCGCGGCCAAAGACGCGGCGAAATTGGGAATTCCGATCCAGGTCAACACACTGGTGGCGCAGGAGACGGAGGCCGATTTGCCGGCGATCTACGAGCTGCTGAAAAGCGTCACGGTGATGCGCTGGAGCCTCTTCTTCCTGATCGCGGTGGGCCGGGGCAAGCTGCTGCAGCCCGTCTCCGCCGAGCGCGGCGAGGAACTGATGCGCTGGGCCTTCGACCTGTCGCAGGACGCGCCATTTGTGGTTGCGACCACCGAGGCTCCTTCGTATCGCCGCATCGCGCTGGAACGGATGCGCGCGGCAGGATGGACGCGCGAGCAGATCGCGCAGACGCCGGTCTATCGCGGCTTCGAGATCCGCGATGGACATGGGATTGTGTTCATCTCCAACACCGGCGAGATATCTCCCGCGGGCTTTCTGCCGCTGGCGACGGGCAATGTGCGCGTCAACAAGTTGGCGGATGTCTACCGCAACTCGCCGGTCTTTCGCGAGCTGCACACGCCCAGCCACTTCAAGGGCAAGTGCGGCGTCTGCGAGTATCGCACGCTCTGCGGCGGTTCGCGGTCACGCGCATTTGCCTATACCGGCGACCCGCTGGAGAGCGATCCCTTCTGCGCGTACGAGCCGAAGGCCGGCGCCGCGCGCTGATCCCACCCATCGCGATAAGGCCGCGATGAATGGGGCACCCGGCAACGGCCCCGCCTTAGCCGCGATGAGACTGCGGCGAAGATGGGGCACCCGGCGGGACGGGGTAGAATGGGAGCGATGAAGCGGACGCTGCGCTGGTTGACGATCGTTGTGTTGCTGGTGGCGCCTGGGCTGGCGCTGCGGGGCGAGTCGGTGGCTGGGCTGCCCGCGCCGACCGGCTATGTGAATGACTTTGCCGGGGTGTTGTCGCCGGAGACAAAGCAGGGCCTGGAAGAGCTGTGCACGGAGGTGGACCGGCAGGCGCACGCGCAGATTGCCGTGGTGACGGTGCAGAAGATGGAGGCCGACCCGGTGAAGGGTCAAAAGGCGGATGAGCTGCCCGCGCCTTCGATCGAGGAGTTTGCGACCGCGCTGGAGGACAAGTGGAAGGTGGGGGCCAAGGGGACGGACCGCGGCGTGCTGGTGATTGTGTCGCTGGACCCGAGGAAGTATCGGATCGAGGTGGGATACGGGCTGGAGGGGATCCTGCCGGATGGCAAGGTGGGAGACATCGGGCGGGAGATGCAGCCGTATCTTCACACCAACGACTACAACCAGGCGATATCGCTGGGCGTGCGCGAGATTGCGCAGGTGATTGCATCAGATGCGGGGGTGACGCTGGCCGGGCTGGAGGGCAACGGGGCGCCGGTGAGAGAGCGATATTATTCTCAGCCGCAGGCGCAGATGCAGGTGAACCCGATTGCTGCGCTGGTGTTTGGAGTGATTGTGCTGGTGGTGATTGCGGTGCTGATCAGCACCGGACACATCGGGCTGCTGTTCTTCCTGTTGTTTAACCTGATGGGCGGCGGCTGGGGCGGAGGATTTGGCGGAGGCGATGGCGAGGGCGGCGGAGGGGGAGGATTCGGCGGATTCGGCGGCGGAGGTTCCGGGGGTGGGGGCGCGAGTGGAAGTTTTTAAAGACAGGGAACAGGGAACGGGGATTTGACGTACAAAGTTGAAAGGCCAAACGGAAAGGCGAGGGATTATGAATAAGGGTTTGTGGGTTGTGCTGGGCGTGGTTGGGTTGATCGTTGTGGCGGCGCTGTTTGTCGGCGGCAGCTATGTGACGGCGCGGAACACGATGGTGCAGAAGAATGAAGATGTGGACCAGGCCTATGCGCAGGTGGATGTGGTGCAGCAGCGGCGGCTGGACCTGATTCCCAACCTGGTGGCAAGCGTGAAGGGCTACGTTGCCGAAGAGTCCACCGTGCTGACGAACATTGCGAATGCGCGCGCCGGCGTGCTGGCGGCGGCGGGCAACCGGCCGGGCAGCATTCAGGCCAACACGCAACTGAGCGCGGCGATTGTGCCTCTATTCCGGCTGCAGGAGGCGTATCCGGACCTGAAGGGCAATGACCAGTTCATGCGCCTGGAGGACGAGCTGGCAGGGACGGAGAACCGGATTGCAGTGGAGCGGCAGAGGTACAACAAGACGCTCGAGGACTATAACGTGTACGTGAAACAGTTCCCCAACAACATCTGGGCGGGGATGGCGGGGTACCACTATCGGGACGAGTACTTCAAGGGCAACGCGGAGAACGCGACTGCTCCGAAGGTGGACTTCTCGAAGTAGAGGTTGAGAGGAAGGAAGAAAAGGCCGTCGCGTGGGCGACGGCCTTTTCTTGTTTAGAGCAATAGAGAGCTGGAAGCAGAATGCCTTTCTCTGTCCCCTGCGGCAAGAAGAGACAAAAGAAATACAGGGGTCCTTCACTACCACCCCAGCCAGCAAGCTGGCCGGGGACCCCGGCTATACGTTCAGGATGACGGCCCAGCTATCGGTAAACCTATCCAGAGCTTCCCTAGTTGAAGGCGGTGATGGCGGAGGCCTCGTTGTCCCAGATGTCGAAGACGGTGTAGAGCTTGGTGATCTGGAGCAGGTCGTGGACCTTCTGGGTGAGGTTGAGGAGCTTGAGCTCGCCGCCGGCGTTTTTGACGGAGGTGAAGGCGCTGACCAGCTCTCCGACGCCGGAGCTGTCGATGTAGCTGATCTGGGCGAGGTTGAGCAGGATGTTTTTGGATCCCTTGTCGAGCGCGTCGTGTACGCTGTCGCGCAGGATGATGCTGCCTTCGCCAAGGGTGATGCGGCCACTGAGGTCCAGGATGGTGATTCCGTCTACCTGGCGGATTGCGACTTTCATGCTCATGCGATGTGTCTCCTTATGGCTTAGGCGGCCGGCGTGGCCGGTGCGCGATGTTTGATGAGGGTGAGTTCAGTCCCCGGATGCAACTGGCGAAAGTGTACCTCATCCATGAAGGAACGGATGAGAAAGATGCCCCGGCCGGAGCCGCGCAGGAGGTTCTCCGGGGCGATCGGGTCGGGGAGATTGGAGGGGTCGAGGCCGGGGCCCTGGTCGCCGATGCGGACGATGAGGGAGTCGGAGGTGGTCTCGAAGGAGGCGGTGATGCGCTTGGCCGGGTTGTATGCGTTGCCGTGCATGACGGCGTTGATGGCGGCCTCGCGCACCGCCATGACGATGTTGGGCACGGTGTCCGAATCGAAGCCGGCGCGCTGGGCGAAGTCCTCTGCTGTGCGGCCCACGGTGTCGACGCTCTCCAGCGTGGAGCCGAGCGTGAGGGAGACGCGGCTTGTGGTGGAATCGGGCAATGAGGGTCCCTGTCGCCGCGCCGGCAATGGGTTGGATGCGGGCCGCGGCAATGAAGGAAGTTTGCTTGTGGATTATTTGAATGTCAAGGATGGGCGCGTGGATGGGCGCGTGGATGCGGGTTGTTTGCGGGCCCGGGGCGGATGTCGCGGAGTGTGGGAGCGTGAAGGTTTGGCGCAAATCGGATGCAGGGAGGCTGTTGCACCGCCGGGTGGGGTAGGATGCGGGTAGGGGTTTGCGCGAGCGGCCCGGGTAGACGTGTGCCTATGACGAAACATGCGAGCCAGACGACGAGTGTCTCCGCGCTGATGGGCGCGCCCGTGGCGGATGCGGGCGGGCGCACGGTGGGGCATGTGCGCGAGTTCGCGGTGAGCCCGCCGGTGGATGCGAACCATGTGCAGGGACTGGTGCTGCGGATGGCGGGCGCGGGGCGCGGGGAGCGGATGTCGCTGGTGGCGGTCCGCGACCTGGAGCTGACGGCGGCGGGTGGGCTGCGGATGCGCGGCGATGCGACGGCGACGCCGATGCCGGAGGAGGAGTCGTATCTGATGCTGGAGCGCGACCTGCTGGACCAGCAGATCATCGACGTGCACGGACACAAGGTGGTTCGCGTGAACGACGTCGATCTGGTGTGGGAGCCGGTGGCGGACGCGGGCAGCACGGAGTCGCTGGCGGGTGGGGCCGAGGGGCCGCGCGAGGGGCACGGGTTGAAGTTGCGCATCGCCGAGGTGGAGGTGGGGACGCGGGGCGCGATCCGGCGGCTGCTGAAGGGGCTTTCAGCGGGGGCTGTGGAGCGGGTGGCCGGGCGCTTTGGGACGAGCGCGATTCCGTGGGACTTTGTGGACCTGATCGACCGCGACCCGTCGCGGCGGGTGCGGCTGAAGATCGAGCAGGAGAAGCTGGCGAGGATGCATCCGTCGGACCTGGCGGACATTCTGGAGGACCTTGCTCCGGCGGAACGGCAGGCGATCTTTACCTCGCTGGAAGAGGACGTGGCGGCCGAGGCGCTGGAAGAGGTCGAGCCGAAGATGCAGAAGTCGCTGACCGAAGCGCTGGACTCGGAGCAGGTGGCCGGCATTGTGGAGGAGATGGACCCGGCGGCGGCGGCGGACTTTCTGGCGGAGCTGCCGGAGGAGCGGTCGGAGGCGATCCTGGAGGAGATGGCCCCGGAGGAGCGCCAGGAGGTGGAGGAGCTGCTGGAGTTCTCCGGCGACTCGGCGGCGGGGCAGATGACGACGGACTATATCGCGCTCGGCGAGGGCGCGGTGGCCAGCGACGCGGTGGCCGCGCTGCGTGAGTTTGGCGACGACATGGAGACGCTGACGCACATCTTCCTGGTGGACGACAAGGAGGTGCTGCGCGGCGTGGTTCCGCTGCTGAAGGCGCTGCTGGCGCCGCCGGAAAGAGCGCTGGCCAGCCTGGCGGACGACCACATCGTATCGTGCGACGTTCATGCCAATTGGAAGAAGGTTGCGGAGCTGTTCGACAAGTACAACCTGCGCGCGCTGCCGGTGGTGGACGCGGAGAAGAAGATGGCGGGCGTGATCTACGCGGAACAGGTGATTGCGCAGTTGCGGACGTTGAATTAACAGGATTGGCGAAGGACTCTCCAGGGCGGGCATGAAATTGTTGGGCACGAATTCGTTGGGCAGAGGGCCGGGCTTCGCGCCGGGCGCGATGATGTGCGCCGGAATGGGGTGGCGATGAAGCACTGGTGGCGGCTATGGCGACTGCGCATCCTGCTGTTCCTTGCGGTGCTGGGGCCGGGATTTATTACGGCCAACGTGGACAACGACACGGGCGGCATCTTCACCTACTCGCAGGCCGGGGCGCAGTACGGGTTTCTGCTGCTGTGGACGATCCTGCCGATTACGCTGGCGCTGATCGTGGTGCAGGAGATGAGCGCGCGCATGGGGGTGGTGACGGGCAAGGGGCTGAGCGACCTGATCCGCGAGGAGTTCGGCCTGCGCATGACGTTCGTGATGATGATCCTGCTGGTGATTGTGAACTACGGCAACGTGGTGTCGGAGTTCAGCGGCATCGCGGGATCGATGCAGCTCTTCCATGTCAGCAAGTACATCAGCGTGCCGATCTGCGCGGCGATTGTGTGGGTGCTGGTGGTCAAGGGCGACTACAAGAGCGTGGAGAAGGTGTTTCTGGTGGCCAGCGTCTTCTATATTGCATACGTTATGGCGGGCGTGGTGAGCCATCCCAACTGGCACGAGGCGCTGATGGCAACGGTGACGCTGCCGCCACGCTCGATCTGGAGCGACAAAAACTACATCTATCTGACGATCGGAGTGATTGGCACGACGATTGCGCCGTGGATGCAGTTCTATCTTCAGGCGTCGGTGGTGGACAAGGGGATCACGGTGCGGCAGTACAAGGCCTCGCGGCTGGATGTGATTGTGGGCTGCATCTTCACCGACGTGGTGGCGTGGTTCATTATTGTGGCCTGCGCGGCAACGCTGTATGTGCATGGGATGCGCGACATCAAGGTGGCGTCGGACGCGGCGGGCGCCATGAAGCCGCTGGCCGGGGACTTTGCCTTCATCCTGTTTGCGGCCGGGCTGTTCAACGCCTCGGTCTTCTCGGCGTCGATCCTGCCGTTGTCGACCGCGTATACGGTGTGCGAGGGGATGGGCGTGGAGAGCGGGCTGGACAAAAACTTCAAGGAGGCGCCGTTCTTCTACTGGTTTTACACAGCGCTGATCGTGCTGGGCGCGGGCCTGGTGCTGTGGCCAGATTTTCCGCTGGTGAAGGTGATCATTCTGTCGCAGGTGCTGAACGGCGTGCTGCTGCCGGTGATCATGATCTTCATGCTGCGGCTGATCAACAAGAGTGAGTTGATGGGCGAACACACCAACTCGGCGTGGTTCAACTGGGTGGCATGGATTACGGCTGCGATTGTGATCGGGCTTTCGCTGGTGATGATGTGGAACCAGATGCACGGCGGGTAGGGAACAGGCAACAGGGGGTTGAGATGAGCGAGCTGGTTCTGGAAGCGAAGCGGACGGCGGTGGTGGTGATCGATCTGCAGAAGGGAATTGTGGGGGTGGAGGGCGATCCTCACTCGACGGCGACGGTGATTGCGAACTGCGCGCGGCTGCTGGCAGCGGCCCGCGGCAAGGGGGCACAGGCCGTGCTGGTGCATGTGGGAGGCGCGGCGAATGGCGCCGACCGGCTGCATACGACGGTGGACCAGCCGATGCGCGGAGCTGCGCCGCCGCCGCCGGACTGGAGCGAGTTGATTCCGGAGCTGGACCGGCAGCCGGGCGATATTGCGATTCTGAAGCGGCAGTGGGGCGCGTTCTATGGGACCGACCTGGACCTGCAACTGCGGCGGCGGGGGCTGACGACGATTGTGCTGTGCGGGATTGCGACCGAGTTTGGAGTGGAGAGCACGGCGAGAGATGCGTACGAGCGCGGTTATGAGATTGTGTTTGCGGAGGACGCCATGACGGGCCGCAGCGCCCAGAGCCACGCCAATGCGGTGGAGCGGATCTTTCCGCGGATTGGGCGGGTGCGGCGGACCCAGGAGATTGTGGGGGCGCTGGAGGGGATTTGAGTTTCGGCTTTGAGCTGTGAGCCATAAGCTGTGAGCCATGAGCCATGAGCTGTGAGCGCGAGATGTCGAGGGAGAAAGGCGTGTGCGTCAGCTTCAGAGGAGCTTGCCTTCGGCGAGGTCGCGGACAAGGTTGTAGTCGGCGGCGAGGAAGTCGAAGGTGGGGAGCTGGCTGAGGGGGGACCACTCGAGGGCGTTGAAGATGCGGTTGTCCAGCTCGCCGGTGAAGCTCGTGACGACGAAGAACTGAAGGTCGACGGCGCCGCCGTTGCGATAGCGATGGCGGACCTGCGCGACCCTGCGGCCGATGACGGCCGCGATGCCGAGTTCCTCTTCGAGCTCGCGGACAAGGGCATGCTCGGCGGTCTCGCCGGGCTCGATCTTGCCGCCGGGGAACTCCCATTTGAGGCCCATGGGCTGGTCTGGGCGGAGCTGGCAGATGAGGACTTCGGTGCCGCCGGACTGGCCGGGGAGTTGGCCGGCGGAGGGGCGCAGGATCAGCGCCGCGGCCACCAGCCGAAGAGGCTTGCTGCCTGCGTTGGGGCGACTGTCCAGTTTGCGAATACGCTCTTTCACGCGGGGGGTCTGTCTCTCCTGCATCGTGCGTTCAGAGGCGATGCGGCCCAACATCTATAGCTTAAACGCATTTCACGGAGGATGGAGCCGGAAAAGTGCAGGAAAAGGCAACGGCGAAATACGGAGATTCTGAGCTGCGCTCAGAATGACAAACAAAATTGGCGCACAGAAGGACGGCGCAGAAACGATGGGGGAGGCGTTACTGGGCGGGGCGGCGGGGAGCGAGGGGGACGCCCATTCCGTTGAGCTTGCTGCGGGCCTGGGCGGCTTCGGGGGAGTTGGGGAAGCGCGAGATCAGGGCGCGCAGTTCGGTGATGCCGGCCTCGCGCTTGCCGGTCTCGAAGAGGGCGAGGCCCTTGTGCAGGTGCGAGACGGGGCACTTGGCGTTGTTGGGGAACTGCGTGAGGACGCGGTCGTAGTCCTTGATGGCGGTGGAGTACTTGCCGGAGCGGTAGTCGATCTCGCCCAGATAGTAGAAGGAGTTGCCGGCCAGGGGGTCGGCAGGGCCGGAGCGGATGATCTCGGCGAACTCGGTGGAGGCCAGCGCGTAGTGGGCGGCCATGTAGTCGCTGAGGGCTGTCTTGTAGAGGGCGGAAGGGGCGGGCGCGGCCAGCTTCGACGGAGAGACGGCCGCGGAGCGTGGAGCGGCCGGCGCGTAGGATGGCGATGTTGCCGCGGACGAGGTTCCCATGTTGCCTGTGTTGGGAGCCTGCTCGCTGGGCGGCGGTGGGAGCGGGGACGTGTTCGGGGAGGGGGTTGCCGTGCCGGTTGCACCGGGTTCGGCGGCGGGTTGGGTGAGGTTCTGCAGGGCGGCGTCGATGGACTGCTGCTGGTCCTGGACGGATTTCATGGCTTTTTCCAGGTTGTTGAGGCGCGCCTTGACCTCGTCGAGCGAGTCGCTGAGGGTCTGCATCTGGCCGGAGAACTGGTCGAGCTTGGCGTTGGTCGAGTCGTGCTGGGCGCGCATCTGTTGCTGCATGGCGTCGACGGCGACCGACATCTTGTTGACTGAATCGGCGTTCTGCTGGACGAGGTCCTTGAGGACCCCCATGCGCTCGTCGTTGGACTGCTGGAGGCGGGCGACGGCGGCCTGCAGCTCCTGGACCTGGGTCTGGAGCTGAATCATGTCCTTGTTGGCGGCGAAGGCGGGGGGAGCGGCGAGGGCAAGGACGAGGAGAGCGCAGGCGAATCGGGGACGGAGTTGGATCATACGGCGATTACCTCATGATCAGATTCAGCGGCACGAAAGAGCAAGAGAACAAGTTTCGTGGTTGAAACGGTTCGAGCGGTTGTGACAGGGCCGGATGCATCGGGGTTCCTTCGACTACGCTCAGAACAGGCCCTTCGACTGCGCGATTCGCAAAGTACGCGAATGCTCCGCTCAGGATGACATCGTTCGATTGTTGAACCATCAACCCGGCTCCTGTTCTAGCGGTCGAGGGCGAACTGGGCGCGGCGGTTCTGCTGCCAGCAGGACTCGGTCTCGTCGGTGCAGAACTGTTTCTCCTTGCCGTAGCTGACGACCCGGATGCGCGCGGGGGCGACTCCGGCGTTGACCAGAGCGGTCTTGGCGGCGTTGGCGCGGTTCTCTCCCAGGGCCAGGTTGTACTCGGCGGAGCCGCGGTCGTCGCAGTAGCCCCCGATGACGATGCGGATGTCGGGGTGGGCGACGAGGAAGGAGGCGGACTTGACGGCGGAGGCCTGCGCGTCGGGGCGCAGCTCGTAGCTGTCGTAGTCGAAGTAGATGTCCTGGACGTTGTCGTGGAAGACGCTTTCAGAGCCCATGTCGGCGGTTGCCGTGTTGTCCACGGGGACGGTGGGCGCGACGGGAACGCGGACGGTGACGCGGACGCTGGCTTCAGTGGAGCCGCCATCGCCCTTGGCGACGATGTGGAAGTTGGTGGAGGCGGTGGGCGAGACGGTCTGGGTGCCGTTGGGATTGACCGGGCCGAGGCCTTCGATGCTGACGTTGGTGGCGTCGGTGGTGCGCCAGTTGAGGACGACGGACTGGCCGAGGTCGATGGCCAGCGGATCGGCGGTGAGCGAAGCGGTGGGCATGGGCGGCAGCGGCGCGGGCGTGGGCGCTGTGCTTTCGGGGTTCACGCTGGTGGCGGCGTTCTTGTGGCAGCCGGAGACGGCCCCGAGCGCGACCGCCAGGAAGAGGGCGGAGCGAAGCGACCGGGCGAGGAAGGACTTCGGCTGAGACGAGTGCGAGTGGGTCATCGGTTTCTCCTGCGTTGCCAATGCTACATCCAACGGTGTTTCCAGTGGGCCGTCCGGCACGATTTCCAACGCTATGTCCGGCACGATTTCCAACGCTTTGCCTATTCCATGTTACTGAAAATCAAGATTTGCGTCAGGGAAGTTTTTGCAGCGGAGAGATTGTGGGAGATGGGGCGCATTATTTCCAGCTCCAGTTGGGCATATCGGCGCCGGGGCCGGTGAGGGGACGGCGCTGTGTGCCGTCGGTAAGCATGGTCCAGACGCGCATGTGGTCGGCGCGGCCGTCGGCGGAGTTGGCGTAGACGATGTGGCGATTGTCGGGCGACCAGGAGGGGAAGTCGCAGCGGCCCCCGTCGTGGGTGAGCTGGGTCCATTTCCTGGTGGCGACCTCCATGACGTAGATGTCCTGTCCGCCGGGCGCTCCGGGGCCGTACTTGCGGTCCCAGGCAAAGGCGAGGAACTGTCCGTTGGGCGACCAGGAGGGCGAGGAGGCGTATCCTCCGTCGGTCATCTGCTGCACGCTGGAGCCGTCGGAGTTCATGATGTAGAGCTGGGGCAGGCCGGTGCGGTCGCTGATGAAGGCGATCTGGGCCCCGGTCTTGGGGTTGTAGACGGGGCTGACGTTGCCTCCGCGGAAGCTGGTGATGCGCCGGCCGAGGTTGCCGTTGGAGTCGGCGACCCAGATCTCGAAGGAGCCGTTGGGAGCGGCGGCGTAGGCCAGTTCGTTGCCGCTGGGCGCCCATGCGGGCGACTCCGTGCTGCCGTTGCCGATGGGAAAGGCGACGTAACGGTCGAGCAGGAGCGAGTACATCTTGAGCTGAAAGCCGTATCGGCCGAGCGATGCGAAGGCGAGGCGGGTGTTGTCGGGCGAGACGCGCGGCGAGATGGAGATGGCGCCGAGGTGGGTGATGGGGCGCTGGTTGGCTCCGTCGTAGTCCATCTGCCATATCTCTTTGCTGACGTCTCGGGTAAGGTCGCCAGTCATCTGGACGTAGTAGATTTTTGTCTCGGCGATGCCGGGGGTGCCTCCGCCAAGGCGGTAGATGATCTCGTCGGCGAAACGGTGGGCGACCTGGCGGGCGGAGTCTTCGCTGGGGGCCTCGCTGTACTGCTTGGCGATGACCTGGGGGTACTGCAGGTTCTTGACGTCGAAGAGATAGCCGTTGACCAGCAGCTTGCCGCCGGCCTGGCCGAGGGAGCCGAAGACCAGCATGGCGGCGCTGGCGGGCGCATTGGAGTAGCTCTGCATCTGGACCTCGGCGGGCGCGCCGGGAGAGCCGGGCGGCATGAGGCTCTTGGAGACGATGTCGAAGATGCCGGCGCTGGCCAGGTCGGCGTAGAGGGTGGCGTCGAAGGTCTGCTTGAAGGCGGCGGTCTGGGGGTCGTCGGCCAGCGGCTTGAAGTCGGCGACGGCGATGCGGATGGAGGTGACGCCTGTGCTGGTCCCGGTGAGGACGTTGTCCTGGGCGCGGGCGGGCGGGGAGAGCAGCGCGGCCAGCGCCAGCAGCAGGACGGCGATGGTGGATCGGGATGGGACGGCGTGCGTGCGGAGTTTGCGGGTCGTGCGATCCATGCTCTCTATGGTAGACGGTCGCGATGAATCTTTGGTTGTAACCGGAGGGCGGAGAACATTGTCAGTGAAGGGGGGAGTAGGTTGACTCAAACAAAATACGGGGATTCTTCGCTGCGCTCAGAATGACAAGCGATAGCTCTGCGGAATGACAGACAACGATGCTGCGGAATGACAAACGAACTATGGGCGGGGCGGGGGATCGAAGTAGTAGGTGACGTTGATGTGGCTGCCGGTGTAGGCGTCGGGCAGCGGGCCGAAGGTGTCGATGTGGCGGACGGCGTTGAGCGCGGTGAGGTCGAGCGTGGCGTCGCCGCTGCGCTGGGCCAGCACGATGTGGGTGACCGAGCCGTCGCGCTCCACCTGGAAGGTGATGTAGACGCGGTGTCCGGCGGCCTGCGGGTCGAGCATGCTGGTGAGCCACTGCGCGGCGACCTTATTGGTGATTTGCTGGACATAGTAGGCGTATTTGGTGTCAAAGGCGGCGTCGGAGGCGGCGGCACTGCTGGTGCCGGCGCTGGTATGGGCGGTGCTCATGGCGAGGTTGAATCCGCCGGCCTCGCCGGTCTGGACCTTGTTGAGATCGGCTTTGCCGGGCTGGGGATGGAGCGGCGGGGCCGGAGTGGCCTGGTCGGCGGTCTTGAGCGGCTTGGCGGACCGGGTTGGGATAGCGATGGCGTCGGGGCGGGGCACGTCGACGGTGTGCGCCGTGGAGGTGATGGGCGCGGGCGAGGGCTGGTCGGTGGCAAGGACGTTGTTCTGGTCCATGGGTTGCTTGGGCGGCAGCGGGAGGGCGTCGACCATGGTGGCCTGGATGGCCCCGGAGGTTGCCCCGGCGTCGCCCCAGCTCTGCCCGGAGTGGAAGATCCAGGCCCAGGACAGGAGCAGCGCGATGAGTGCGGCGTGCAGGGCGAAGGAGCCCATGAAGCCGCCGCCAAGCTGCTCGCCATTGGGGGCGATGTTGAGGGCGCGGGTTGTGAGCTGGGTCTCCATGGTTTGCGGGAAAAATTCGGTCCTGAAAGATTCCCTCAGGGGCTAAAGCCCGTTCCTGCTTGTGGCACTTGCTGCGGGACTAAAGTCCCGCCCTATCAAAAACCTACTTTGAAGCAGTGTCAGCCGCCGGGGTGGATTCCAGCGGCTGAGTGACGATGCTGATGTTGGTGATGCCAGCGCGTTTGACGGCGTCCATCACGGAGGCGAATGCGCCGAAGGGCACTTTTTCGTCGGCGCGCAGATAGATGACGCGCTTGGCCGGATCGCCGCGGCCCATGCTCCTTAGACTCGCGGTGAGGCCGGCGAGGTTGGTTGGCCGGTCCGGGCCGCCGGTCTGGAGGAAGACGTTCTGGTCCTTGTCGATGGTGACGACGGTGCGCTGCTCGGTGATCTGGTTGACGGTGCGGGTGTGGGGCACGGCGACGTTGATGCCGGATTGCAGCACCGGCGCGGTGAGCATGAAGATGAGCAGAAGCACAAGCACGACGTCGACCAGCGGCGTGATGTTGATGTCTGCCAGCGCGGTCTGGGTGCGCGTCTGGCCGCCGTTTCTGGTGGAGAAGGCCATGGTTAAAACGTCCTCCGGCGGGGCTGGGCGGGGTCTTCGGGCGGCGGGGGCGGGGCGGGTGGCGCCTGCGGCGCAAGTAATGCTGCGTTCTCGATGGCGTTCAGCAGCTCGCGGCCGAAGTCGTCCATGCGGGCGGCGAAGTCGCGCAACTGCGCGGTGAGCTGGTTGTAGCCGACCAGAGCGGGGATGGCGACGAAGAGGCCGGCGGCGGTGGTGATGAGCGCCTCGGAGATGCCGGGGGCGACGGCGCGCAGAGTGGCCGCGCCGGCGGTGCCCAGGCCGTGGAAGGCGTCGATGATGCCCATGACGGTGCCGAAGAGGCCGACGAAGGTGGCCCCGTTGGCGATGGTGGCCAGCCAGGTCATGCGCGTCTCCATGGCGGTGAGGGCCTCGGAGGAGGCGGTCTGGGCGGCGCGTTCCAGGGCGGCGGGGTTGCGCGGCGTCCCGCGGCCTCCGCTCTGGCGCTGGTACTCGTCGTTGATCTCGTTGAAGACGGAGACCAGCGGGCTGGGCTTGAAGCTGCCGGCGATGGCGGCGATCTCGGAGAGGCGGCCGGACTTGCGGAAGGCGCGCAGAAAGCCCTGGCTCTGGCGGCGCGCGCGGCCAAAGCGGCGCCACTTGGAGATCATGATGGCCCAGGAGCAGATGCTGGCTGCCAGCAGGATGATGAGGACGGCGAAGGCGACGGGGCCGGAGTTGCGCACCATCTCCATGAGCTCGCCGCCACCGGCGCCAACCGGCGGAAGCGTGGCGTCATCCTGAAAGAAGCAGAGCGCGAGGGCGATGGGCGAGGCCAATGGATGCAGAATCATTAGTGCTATTGTAAGGCGCGGCGGGGCGGGAAGAATTATGGGGAACCATTCAAGGTTCGAGACTGGGGCCGCCATGCCAGCCTTTCGGCTGTAGTTGGGATGGATTAGTGACAAATGACAAATTATAATTGACAAATGTACAAATCGCTGGTACTTTTACAAAATGGAGGGAGGAGCATATGAGAACTGGTTGGAGCGAACGAGTACGCGACGTTGCGGACAGAGAATACGTGCAGCCGGCACGATCCGGAGGGAACAGGGTGAAGATTCGATTTGGAGACCTGAGGGCCCGAATGGTGAGGCTTGGATTTCCAGCGGGGCACTTCAACCAGATTGCTACACCGCTCGAGTCTTCAAAATTCTGGCAGCCACGCGGGCTGGAGATGTGCACACCAAAGGGCCAGAGCCGAAACGACGAAACAATCTTTGAGTTTCGATTTGTCGATGAACGGCAGAAAAATCAGGAGAGACCGACCGAGACGCCGAAGGAACGTGCGCTTCGTGCGGCTGACGAACTGTGGGGGATGTTCAAGGAAGAGATTGCGGCGCACGGAGGTACGGAAGGTTTCATTCGCTGGGTGCGGTCCGATGAAGATGAGGATGCAGCATGAGCCGCATCTTCTGGGACGCGATGATGTTCATCTACTTGTTGGAGGGACATCCGATTTTTGGGCCGCAGGTAATAGGGGCACTGGAGAGGTCCCAGGATCGAGGTGATGTGTTGTTGACCAGCCATTTAGCGCTTGGCGAAGTAATGGCTGGGGGAAAAGGCAACATCAAGGGAGCGGAAAGAGTACGAACAAAGATTGAAGAGATGGGGTTCTCGTTTCTGCCCTTTGATGGGAAGTGTGTGACACCCTTTGCGCGGTTGCGGTCAGTCATGGGCCTGAAGGCCCCTGACGCCATCCATCTGGCGTGTGCGGCGGCGGCGGGAGTCGATATGTTTCTGACCGGCGATACGCAACTGCTGAACCGCAGACTGCATGTGCCGGGGATTCAGTTCATCGCGCATTTCGGGATGGGAGTGCTTTAGGACTGCATGGTATCGAAGGTGGCGGCGCGCGTATACGGGTTGGTTCGGGGAATTCGCTTGACCCCTTGACGGGTGCGACCTAGATTGGTGGGGATTTCATGGGGCACACGGAGGCGGCGTGAACTTATTGAAGGGCGCGAAAGGGAGCAATCGGCTGGCTGGTTGTGGTCTTCGGGGATTTGGGTTGGGGCTGGCGATGCTGCTGGCGCTGGCTGGGACGGTTTGGGCGCAGGGACGGGGCCAGGGCGGGATGCAAGGCGGGATGCAGGGACGGGGGCAGGGAGGGATGCAGGCCGGGATGCAGCCAGGGGCGCAGCCAGCGGCGCAGACCATTCCACCGCCGACAGGAGGGACTCCGGCAAACCCATCCGGGCTGCCGCGCGCAATTGGGAGTGACACCTTCACCCAGGCCTTGCAGCGGATGTGGGTTGCAACGTCGATAACGAATGCGAAGGGAGAACCGGCGACCCCCTTGCACCTGCGCTACGAGCTGAAGATTACGGACTACAAGAATAAACCGCACACAGGCACCTACGAGACATGGATCAGCAAAGACGGGGTGCATACCGCGATCCATACAGACGCCTACGACGAGAGCGATCTGACAAAGGGCGATAGTGTCTGGGCGAACGAAAAAGGTCTGCGGCCTCTGCGGATCATGGAGTTTGCGGAGGTGCATTGGATGTATCGCAGTGTGCTGATGACTGCCATGCGCGGAGACCAAAAGATGAAGCCGCGCACGGTGGATGGCGTCGCGCTGACATGCGGAGGGCAAGACGACAGAGGCGCTGTCTGCTTCGACCCGGCGACCGGATACGTCGCGCTGGTCATCCGGGACACGGAGAAGGTGGCGTACGAGGACTGGAAGCAGGTTGGCCCACTGCATCTGGCGACCACCGTCCGCAGGAGTTATGGGAAGCATGAGCTCTTTGAGGCGAAGTTGACGGACGCGTCGACGGATGTATCGCCGGATGCGCTGGCCGTTCCGGCTGGGGCGATTCAGGAGCCGGCAGGCACGAGGATCGATGAGCAGCGTGGATTGGTGTTCAGTGCGGAGGCGCACCCACAGCTGCCGATGAATATGCGGAAACCAAATGCGCCGCAGCCTACACCGGACGTCGCCGGCCAGGCCCAACTGCGGGTTTGGGTGGATGAAAAGGGGATGGTATCGAAGGCCGTGGTTGAGGATGCCGACGATAAAGAAGCCGCGGACGCGGGCTACTCCAGGGCGACGTTGTTGCTGTTTGTTCCGTATGTGGAGAATGGAAAACCTGCCAGCTTTGAAACCAGCTACTACAAGCGTGGCATGTTTGGCGGTGGCGGAATGGGCATGGGCGGGCGAGGGATGGGCGGGAGAGGCGGCGGAGGCGGAATGGGTGAGGGCGGTGGCGGTGAAGCGCCGGGAGGACAGGGAGCGCCGGGAGGAATGTGAAGCAAATACGTGATGGGAATGGGGCAGTTGCTGATCGAATGCGGGGATGTGGGTTGTGGCCAGTGATGCTGGCTGCGGCCTAAATTGTTGGGGATCGCACTGAGGGCACACGGAGGCGATGTGAACTACTTGATGGATTGGAACGGGGAAAAAGGGCTGATTGGTTGGCGTGGAGTCGGGTTGGGGCTGGTACTGTTGACGGCGCTGGCGGGGACGGTTTGGGCGCAGGACGCCGCGGTGCAGGCTGGCGCGCAGCTGGCGCAGCCCAGGACGAACCCGGATGTGGTTCTGGCCAAGCCCTCTCCGCTGCCGAAGGCGATGAAGGGAGACAACTTCGCCCTGGCTGTGGAGCGGATGCAGACGGCAACGACCGCGCATGGCACCACCCTGGATCCGCTGCATCTGCGCTACGAGTTGAAGATGGAGGATGTGAAGGGCAAGCCGCACACGGGGAGCTTCGAGGTGTGGAACAGCACGGACGGGCGCCGCACGGAGATCCACCTCGACAACTACAACGGGACCGAGGTGGAGCTGTCGGATGGCGGGCGGTGGCTGCTGCATGATGGTCCACGGCCTCTGCGCGTGTCGGAGTTTGTGGCGGAACGTTTGGAGCCGCAGACGGCGATCCAGCGCTCGCTGGTTGGCGGCCCGAGCCTGAAACCGAGGAAGGTGAATGATGCGACTCTGCTGTGCGCAGGAGACGGCGAGACGGCGAAGGTGTGCTTCGACCAGGCGACCGGCTTTATCGCTGTCGCGTCGGTGGACCAGGAGGTGATTACCTACGAGGCATGGAGGAAGATTGGCTGGAAATATATGGCTGGAGTGGTGCGGGACACGCACAACAACCGTATGATCCTGGAGGCGACGATGACGGTGGCGTCGAATGACGTCTCGCCGGATGTGTTTGCGGTCCCCGAGGGAGCGGTCCAGGTAAAGTCGGGGACGCCGCTCAGTGTGTTTGAAGTGCCCGGGGCCGACCTGGCCGCTCCTTTCCATCCGGTGCTGAGCCACGGAGTCTCTACCCTGCGTCCAGTGACCAGCGGAAGCGCGCAAGTCTATGTGTGGGTGGATGAGAAAGGAAAGGTGACCAAGGCGGTGCTGGAGGACGCCGACGACAAGGATATTGGGGATTATGCGCTGGATGCCGCGCGGCGAACGATCTATGCGCCTTACCAGGAAAAGGGGAAGTATATGGGATTTAGGACAAGCATCTATTCGTCGATCGCGGTCAGCCGGCAGCTTGTTCCACAAACCAACATGCAAACCGGCCCCTTGCAATGGTGATCGTGCTAGGCTTTTCGCATCGAGGATGAGGCGCGGGCGGATATGCTGCTGGAGCTGCGGGCGGAAAACTATGCGGTGATCGACCAGGCGGTGGCCAGCTTTGGGCCGGGGTTGAACCTGCTGACCGGGGAGACGGGCGCGGGCAAGTCGATATTGATCGACGCGCTGGCGCTGCTGCTGGGCGGGAAGGCTTCGCCGGATGTGGTGCGGCATGGCGCGGAGAAGGCGGTGCTGGGATGCGTCTTTGAATCTACCCCCGGAGCCGTGGCAATTTTAGACGCGAACGGGATCGATGCGGGGGCCTTCAGCGACGACATCCTGCTGCGGCGGGAGATTGCGGCCAATGGCAAGGGGAGGGTCTTCGTCAACAACCAGCCGGCGACGGTGGCGGTGCTGCGCGAGCTGGCGCCGGAGTTGGGGCTGATCCATTCGCAGGGCGAGACGCTGGGCTCGTTCGACCAGGCGCAGCAGCGGGGGCTGCTGGACCGCTTTGGTGGGATCGCGACGGACGATGTGGCTGCGGCGTATGCGGCCTGGCGGACGACAACGGAGCGTCTTGCGGAGTTGCAGGCCTCCGAGCAGGACCGGATGCGCATGGCCGACCTGTGGAGGTTTCAGGCGAAGGAGATTGCCGACGCGCAGCTTGCGGCGGAGGACGAGGACGCGCAGCTTGAGGCGGAGAAGCGCGTGCTGGCGAATGCAGAAAAGCTGTATACGGCGGCGAAGACGGCGCATGAACTGCTGTATGAGTCGGAGGGCGCCGCCCAGACGACGCTGACGGCGGCGCTGAAGCAGGTGGAGGAGCTGGCGAAGTTCGACGCGCGATTTGCCGAGCCGGCGGCGCAGCTTGCGGCGGCCAAGGCGGCGGTGGAGGACGTGAGCGCACAGGCGAGGGACTTTGCCGAGAAGGTCCATGCTTCGCCGGAGCGGCTGGCGGAGATCGAGGACCGGCTGGCGGCGCTGGATCGGCTGAAGCGGAAGTACGGCGGGGCGGGCGGGAGTCAGACGCTGGCGGAGGTGATGCGCTTTGGCGAAGAGGCGGCGCGGCGGCTGGCCGAGTTGGAGAACCGCGACGAGCTGCTGGCGGAGCTGAAGGTGCAGTTGGAGCGGGACGTGGCGGCGTATCGCGCGGCGGCGGAGAAGTTGACGGCGGCGCGGAGGGCTGCGGCGGCGCGGCTGGAGAAGCTGGCGACGGCGGAGATCAACGACCTGGCGATGACGGTGCGGTTCAAGGTGCAGGTTACGGCCGAAGAGGAGGAGGCGAACTGGGCGGCGCATGGGTGGGACCGGGTGGAGTGCCTGATTGCAACCAACGCGGGTGAGCCGCTGAAGCCGCTGGACCAGATTGCGTCGGGCGGGGAGATGTCGCGTGTGCTGCTGGCGCTGAAGGTGACGGTGGAGGAGAGCTTCGCCGCAGGGGTGGGGCATAGCAAGAAGAAGAGTGCGCTGCCTACGCCGCGAATGCTGGTCTTCGACGAGATCGACATTGGGATTGGCGGGCGGGCGGCGGAGGCTGTGGGGCGGAAGCTGAAGACGCTGGCCCGGCGGCAGCAGGTGGTGTGCATCACGCATCTGCCGCAGATTGCTGCTTTCGCGGACCAGCATTTTCTGATCGAGAAGGCGGAGAAGGGCGGACGGACGCGCACCAGCGTGCGCCGGATGGAGGAGGGGGAGCGCGCGCAGGAGATTGCGCGGATGCTTTCGGGGGCGAAGCTGACCGAGAGCAGCGTGGAGCACGCGCGGAGTCTGCTGAAGTCGAGCCGGTAGCCAGCGCGGCGGTCATTGGGCGGCTTGCAATGCGGCATCCTTTGCCGGGCCGCGCGCATCGAATTCAAGAATTACAAATATGTGCCAGTGAATCGTACCTGCGAGTAGAATGTTGGCTCTCCTGGATGATCGGAGTTGGACCGCTTTGAGGAGGACGTATGTCAACCACACCAGCAGCACCCATCAAATGCGCTCACATGGCTTGTACCTGCATGGCCCCCGTAGGCAAGAAGTACTGTTCCCAGCACTGCGAGGACACGAAGAAGATGATGACACTGAGCTGCCATTGCGGCCACGTTGGATGCGATGAGAAGGCAGTGGCGGCATAGATCCGGACCGGGCGGAGACCGGGGGACGGGGCGGCGTTCGGCGGATTGAAATTCGTGGGCTGAAGCTCTGCGCCGTTTACCGAAGCTGAATGTGGATTTGTGGTTCTGCCATGAGCTATGAGCTTTGAGCCATGAGCGGACCGCCGAGGGATGTCTGTGGCTCCTGAGCGGTGTTGCGGCGGGGCTGGACACGGTATACTTGAACCTGTGACTACAACCACACTGGACTCACCCAGTCTCGGCCACAGCGGCGCGGCGATTGCCACCAAGCGGGTACTTCTTTTGAAGCCGCGGGGCTTCTGCGCGGGGGTGGTGCGGGCCATCGACATTGTGCAGATTGCGCTGGAGACCTTTGGCGCCCCGATTTACGTGCGCAAGGAGATCGTGCACAACAGCTATGTGGTGACGGACCTGGCGAAGAAGGGCGCGATCTTCGTCAACGAGCTGGACGAGGTGCCGGAGGGGGCGCGGGTGATCTTCTCGGCGCATGGCGTATCGCCGGCGGTGCGGGAGCGCGCGCTGGAGCGGAAGCTGAAGGTGATCGACGCGACCTGCCCGCTGGTGACGAAGGTGCATCAGGAGGCGATCAAGTTCTCCAGGCGGGGCTATTCGCTGGTGCTGGTGGGACATCGCGACCATGAAGAGGTGGAGGGAACGCAGGGCGAGGCTCCGGACGCGACGCAGGTGGTGTCGACAGTGAAGGAGGTGGAGGAACTGGTGGTTCCGGACCCCAACAAGGTTGCGTATCTTACTCAAACTACACTCTCTTTGGATGAAGCGCGATACATGATCGACGCGTTGAAGCGGAAGTTCCCCAATATTGCCGGGCCCCATGCGCAGGACATCTGCTATGCGACGGAGAACCGGCAGGTTGCGGTCAAGAACGTGGCCCACGGCGCGGACCTGGTGCTGGTGGTGGGGTCGAAGAACAGCTCGAACTCCAACCGGCTGGTGGAGGTATCGAAGAACCTGGGCACAAACTCCTACCTGATCGATTCGGCGGACGCGATCCGGACGGAGTGGCTTGCAGGCGTGAATACGGTAGCCGTGACGGCTGGCGCTTCGGCCCCCGAGGTTGTGGTGCAGCATGTCGTTGATTATCTGCAGGAGATGGGGTACGGGTCGGTTGACGAGGTTGAGGTGATGCCTGAGAATGTGCGCTTCGGACTTCCTCCGGAGATCGTGCAGGCGATTGCGTCGGCCCCGCCGGTCCAGCAGTAGAACGCAATCCTACGCAGGCCGGTCTTCCGACAGAAGCCTGCGAGCTGCCGTTCCAGATAGGCCAGGCAGAGTTCGATCGAGCGCCTGGAGATTTCAGAGAGTTTGCCATTGATGAGCACATTTCCTCGGAATCCGAAGGCGGCGCCCGCGATGCCTGTGCGGCCGCGCTATGGACGGATGGACATCGGGCTGGACCGTGTCTCCGAGGGCATCGCGCGGGCCACGGAGTGGCTGCTCGGCATGCAACACCCGGAGGGCTACTGGTGCGGCGAACTGGAGGCCGACTCGATGCTGGAGTCGGACTACATCTTCCTGCACACCATGCTGGGGACGGGCGACCGCGGCAAGATGGAGCGCGCGATCAATGAGGTCCTGCGCCATCAGAACGCGGACGGAGGGTGGAGCATCTACCCCAACGGGCCGTCGAACATCTCGCTGGGGGTCAAGGCGTACCTGGCGCTGAAACTGATGGGATGGCCGGCGGAGCATCCGGCGCTGGTGAAGGCGCGGGAGTGGATTCTGGCCCACGGCGGCGTGACCGCGGTCAATACGTTCACCAAGATCTACCTCTGCTCGCTGGGGCAATATGACTACAATGCCGTGCCCGCGGTCCCGCCGGAGATTGTTCTCTTTCCCAACTGGTTCTACTTCAACATCTATGAGATTTCGTCGTGGTCGCGCGCGATCCTGGTTCCGCTATCGGTTGCGTACGCCAAGAAGCCGTTCAAGAAGATTCCGCCGGAACAGGGGATCGATGAACTCTTCGTGGGCGGGCGCAGGAAGGCGAACCTGCACCTGAAGTGGGACCGCAAGCACCCCATCGGCTGGCGCAACTTCTTCCTGGCGCTGGACCGCATCACTCACTGGTTCGAGCGCATCCACATTCGGCCGCTGCGCAAGATGGCGTTGAAGAAGGCGGAGAAGTGGCTGCTGGAGCGGTTGGAGATGTCGGACGGGCTGGGCGCAATCTATCCGGCGATGCTGAATGCGATTGTGGCGCTGGCCTGCCTGGGATACACCCAGGACGATCCGCAGTTCATCCGCGCGATGGACGAGTTCGAGCGGCTGGGGATCGACAAGCCGAACGGCGATCCGGGCTACCCCACGCCGACCTTCCGTATGCAGCCGTGCATGTCGCCGGTGTGGGACACGGCGCAGGCGGTGTACGCGCTGGGCGAGGCGGGAGTGGCCAAGAACGACCCCCGGCTGCTGAAGGCGGCGGACTGGCTGCTGTCGAAGGAGGTGCGCCACAAGGGGGACTGGGCGAAGAGCATCAAGGATGTGGCCCCGGGCGGCTGGTACTTCGAGTTCAACAATGAGTTTTATCCGGACGTGGACGACTCGGCGCAGGTGCTGCTGGCGCTGAATTGCGTGCGCAATCCGCGGGAGCGGTATCAGCATGAGGTGTCGCAGCGCGCGCTGGACTGGATCTTCGCCATGCAGTGCAAGAACGGCGGATGGGCCAGCTTCGACCGCGACAATACCAAGATGATCTTCCAGTACATTCCGTTTGCCGACCACAACGCGATGCTTGACCCGCCGACGGTGGACGTTACGGGGCGGATCCTGGAGATGCTGGCGAGCTACGGCTACACCCGGCGCGACAAGCGAGTGGAGCATGCGGTGCAGTTTGTGCTCAAGCAGCAGGAGCCCGACGGAAGCTGGTTCGGGCGCTGGGGCGTGAATTATCTGTATGGGACGTTTCTGGTGCTGCGCGGGCTGGAGGCGATGGGGATGTGGAGCCACGAGCCGCCGATTGTGCAGGCGGCGGAGTGGATTCGCATGGTGCAGAACGCGGACGGCGGGTGGGGCGAGACCTGCGCGAGCTACGACGATCCGATGCAGCGCGGCATCGGGCCAAGCACACCCTCGCAGACCGCATGGGCGGTGCTGGGGCTGCTGGCGGCGGGCGACACGCGCTCGGACTCGGTGGCCAAGGGGATACGGTGGCTGGTGTCGAAGCAGTTGCCCAGCGGGACGTGGGACGAGTCCGCCGAAGGCCGCAACGGCGAGGCAATCTACACCGGGACGGGATTTCCCCGCGTCTTCTACCTGGCGTACCACCTGTATCGCGACTACTTCCCGCTGCTGGCGTTGACCACCTACAAGCGCGTGATGGAGCGGGAGGTTGGGGCGGCGTAGGAACTGTTGTCGGTTGTCGGTTGCCGGTTGAGGAACTGGCGAGAGTCTGCGGCGACGCGGACGTAATCTTTAAGTAGTGTGGTGGGCCCTGCGGTCGATCGATAACAATCAGCGATTGCATCGGCAGGCGTTTCGCTCGTCGATGTGTAAAGGAGAACTAGGGATGGCAGTGCCGATCTCACAAATGTGGACCGTCGCAACCTATGTGCTGAAGCAGAAGCTCAAGGGGCGCAGGCGGTACCCTCTGGTGCTGATGCTGGAGCCTCTGTTTCGCTGCAACCTGGCCTGCGCCGGGTGCGGAAAGATCCAGTATCCAGCGCATATCCTGAAGACCGACCTGACGCCGGAGGAGTGCTTCCGCGCGGTGGAGGAGTGCGGCGTGCCGATGGTCTCCATTCCCGGCGGCGAGCCGCTGCTGCACCCGCGGATGCCGGAGATTGTGGCCGGGCTGGTGGCGCGCAAAAAGTACGTCTACCTGTGCACCAACGCGCTGCTGCTGAAAGAGAAGCTGCACCTGTTCAAGCCCAGCAAGTACCTCTCGTTCTCGGTGCATCTGGATGGGCAGCGCGAGCACCACGATTTTTCAGTGTGCCGCGAGGGAGGGTACGACATCGCCATGGAGGGTGTGCGGGCCGCGGTGGCGGCGGGGTTCCGCGTGACGACCAACACGACGCTCTTCGACGGGGCCGACCCGGCGAGCGTGCGCGCGCACTTCGACGAGATGATGGCGGCGGGCGTGGAAAGCATGATGGTGTCGCCCGGCTATACCTACGAAAAGGCCCCCGACCAGGACCATTTTCTGGGCAAGGCACGCTCGCGCAGGCTGTTTCGCGCCATCCTGTCGAACCGCAAGAAGACGTGGCACTTCAATACGCACCCGCTGTTCTCGGAGTATCTGATGGGGAAGCGGAACTTCGAGTGCACGCCGTGGGGGATGCCGACATTTTCGATCTTCGGTTGGCAGAAGCCTTGCTACCTGCTGCAGGACGGCTACGCCGACACTTTTCAGGAACTGCTGGACTCGGTGGAGTGGGAGAACTACGGCGCGAAGAGCGGGAACCCGAAGTGCGCCAACTGCATGGTGCACTCCGGGCACGAGGCTTCGGCGGTGGACTACAACTTCAGCTCGCTGAAGGGATTTATGGTGACGGCGATAAAGTACATCTTCCCGCCGCGGTATGAGGACGAGGACGCACGGAAGCTGCTGAACGAGTGGCCCAAGGCGCAGCACGGGCCGCTGGTGCAGATTGCGGCGCCAGCGGAAGAAGCTGCGGAGTTGCAGGGGGTTTCCGGTGAGTAGCATGACGCAGGAGGCAGCGAAGCCGGCGCCGGCGAGCGCGGACGAGATGGAGATTGCGGCGGGGCGCGAGCGCGAGCAGCTTGAGGGCTGGGTGCCGGAGCTGGCTAGCGAGGACGAGGTGCGCGAGGCGCTGGAGAAGGCCTTCGACTATCGCGGCGATATTACGCTGACGCGCAAGGATGGCAGCCAGGTGCAGGGCTATCTCTTCGACCGCCGCACGGGCGCCACGCTGGCCGATTCTTTCGTGCGCATTATTTCTGCAAATGAGAAGACCCGGCTGAATATCGCCTACTCCGAGATTGCCGCGCTGGCATTTACCGGGCGCGACAATGCCGCGGGCAAGACCTTCGATGCGTGGGTGAAGAAGTACTGGGAGAAGAAGGCGGCGGGCGAAAAAAATATCCGGATCGAGCCGGAGAGGCTGGATTAGGAAAGGCCTGATCAAGCGTCAGATTCCCCTCGGCGTCTAAAGCCGCGATGCGATTGCATACTTATGGCGGGACTAAAGTCCCGCCCTTTCAAAACATGACTCATTCAGAGATTCACGTAAGATAGGCTTCATCGGTATGAAGGTCTTTCTTACGGGTTCCACTGGATTTGTCGGCAGTCATGTGGCGCGGGCCTACGCTGCGGCGGGGGCGGAGATGCGCCTGCTGACGCGCAAGACGAGCCGGCTGGCTGCAATCGAGGGGATTGCCGCGGATGTAATTGTCGGCGACCTGCGACAGCCGGAGTCGCTGCGCACGGCCATGCGCGGGTGCGATGCGCTGGTGCATGTGGCGGCGGACTACAGGCTTTGGGTGCGCGATCCCAAGGAGATGTACGCGGCCAATGTGGATGGCACTCGCGAACTGCTTCGGCTGGCACGCGAGGAGGGCGTGGCGAAGGTGGTGTACACGTCCAGCGTTGCGACGATGGGATTCAAGGTGGATGGCACGATTGTGGATGAGGACACTCCGGTTACGCTGGAGGAGATGATCGGGCCGTACAAGCGGTCGAAGTTCATGGCCGAACAGGAAGCGATTAAGGCTGCGCGCGCGGGACAGCACGTGATGGTGCTGAACCCGACCACGCCGATTGGCGCGGGAGATGCGAAGCCTACTCCGACGGGGCGGATTGTGGTGGACTTTCTGAATCGCAAGTTTCCCGCGTATGTGGACACAGGGTTGAACCTGGTGGACGTGTCGGAGATTGCGCGGATGCATGTGGTCGCGCTGGAGCGCGGGACGCCGGGCGAGCGGTACATTCTGGGCGGGGAGAACCTGTCGCTGAAGCAGATACTGGACCGCATGTCTGCTATTACCGGACTGCCGTCGCCGAAGATAAAGGTGCCGCACGCGGTGGCGCTGGCGTTTGCGTTCTTCGACGAGACGATTACGGGCAGGCTGCTGGGCAAGGAGCCGCGCGCGACCGTGCAAGAGGTGCGCATGGCGCGCAAACATATGTTTGCTCTGTCGGCGAAGGCGGAACGCGATCTGGGATTTCGCGTGCTGCCGGTATACAACGCACTGCGTGCCGCGATTGAGTGGTTTGTGGCGAATGGCTATGCGCCGCAATATGATGGAGCAAAAAAATGAATGGTCGCATTGCGTTTATTGCTGCGTTGCCGCGCGAGTTGGAGCCACTAGTTACCCATAAGACTGCAAAACGATGGCACAAGACCGTCTCTGACGGGCCATTGCATGTATGGGAGTATGCGCACGACAAAGGTTGTTGGGTAGCTGCATGTGCGGGCATGGGCCAAGCGGCTGCCTGCAGGGCGTTTGCGGCTGCGGAAGCAGGCGGAACGCTTGATTGTGTTGTAACTGTGGGTATTGCCGGTGCAATAGACAAGCGCGCGTGCGCAGGTTATGTTTATAGCGCCTCACTCGTGATTGATACAAATACAGGCGAGCGATATAAGCCGGCACATTGGTTAAAGCACTGGTTGGTGCTTGTGTCCACTCCTCATGTGGCTGATGCGCTTGAAAAGCGGCGTCTGCATGAAGCATACGGGGCTGGCTTAGCTGACATGGAAGGTGCGACCGTCGCCCGCTTGGCAGAGAGCCGAAAAATCCCCTTTTATTGTTTCAAAGCTATCTCCGATGACGCTGATGCAAAACTTCCGAACCTTAATCTATTTATCGGCATTAATGGACAATTGCAGACGAGGAAATTTATTTTTTACGCCATGCTTCGTCCATGGCTATGGCCCAGTCTTTTCGCATTGGGAAAGAACAGCAAGAGGGGTGCAGTCAATCTGGCCGAAGCAATCTATGACTGGATTGATGAGAGAGCATACATAAGGAAGCAGGAACTTCGTCAAAGATGACTAACAAAACAACCATTCCGGTGACGATGCGGGCGGCGGTGTATCGCGGGGTGAACGATGTGCGTGGGGAGACGGTACCGGTGCCGCTGGACGCCGATGGCACGATTGGTCGTGGCGAGGTTCTGGTGCGCATCGATACTTGCGGGATCTGCGGGACTGACCTGAAGAAGATCCATACGGGATCGCACGCGGCGCCGAGAATATTTGGCCATGAGATGGCGGGAACGATTGCCATGGTGGGCGAAGGCGTGACGGGCTTCGCGATTGGCGACCGTGTGATGGCGTATCACCACATCCCCTGCGGCCAATGCTATTACTGCCGCAAGCAGACCTTTGCTCAGTGCGAGACGTACAAGAAGGTAGGATGCACGGCGGGATTCGCAGCGGCGGGCGGAGGGTTCGCCGAATACATTCGCGTGATGGACTGGATCGTTGGACGGGAAGGAAAGACGGCTGGGCTGGTGAAGATTCCCGATGACATTCCGCTGGAGCAGGCGTCGTTTATCGAGCCGGTGAATACGTGTTACAAGGCGGTGCGCCTGCTGGGATTGAAGGCGGATGAGACGGTGCTGGTGATAGGACAGGGGCCGATTGGGATTCTGCTGGCGGCACGGACAGGGGCCGATTGGGATTCTGCTGGCGGCACTGGCTCGGCGAACTGGAGCGACCGTGCTGACCAGCGACCTTTATGCGGAGCGGCACGCGATTGCGGCGAAGTTTGGGCTGGACCGGCCAATCATCTCCGAGAAAAACGGGGCGCAGGGCGATGTGGTGGCCGCGACAAAGGCTTCGACGGAGGGACGGGGCGCGGACGTGGCCCTAGTGGCGGTGGGCACGGATTCGCTGATCCGAACCGCGATGGAGGCGATCCGGCCAGGCGGACGGGTGATGCTGTTTGCTTCAACGCAACACGGCGAGTCGCCCTTCGATCCGGCGGCGGTGTGCATGGACGAGAAGACGCTGATGGGTTCCTACTCGTCGTCGGTCGAGATCAATGACGAGGTGGCGCAGCTCGTCTTCGAGGGCCATCGCGACGGGAGCTTCGATCTGACGCGGCTGATCTCGCACCGCTTCCCGCTGGAGGACGCGGTGAAGGCGATCGATCTGGCGTCGCACCCGCAGGCCGGGTCGATGAAGATCGTGATCAAGCCGTAGCTGCGTTGGCCTGGTTCGCGCGATTGCAGTCCTGCCAAGCAGGCGGGGCTATACTATTTCCGGCAGTAAATTACTGAGTATGTGCGTACTCCGGAGCCTGGGAATGGGCCTTCGCCCGGTCGAAGGCCGCGAACAACGCCGTGTTCAGGACTCGTCAGACCATGTACAGCGCCAACCATCTATAGCGCCAACCACCACAGCGCCAAAGTTAGAGGAGTGAAGGGACCCATGCTGGATGCAAAGCGGCTATTTCCCGCCGAAGCCACCGCCCGCGCCGTTGCCGTGAAGTTGTATGAGACGGTCCGCGACCTGCCGATCCTCTCTCCGCACGGCCACACCGATCCGCGCTGGTTCGCCGAGAACAAGCCCTTTCCCAATCCGGCGGCGCTGTTCATCCAGCCCGACCACTACATCTTCCGCATGCTCTACTCGCAGGGGATCCCGCTGGAATCGCTGGGCATCCCGCAGGAGGACGGCAAGGAGAACGCCGACCCGCGCGAGGTGTGGCGCATCTTTGCCAGGAACTACTATCTGTATCGCGGCACGCCCACGCGGCTGTGGATGGACTTCGCGCTGGAGAATGTCTTTGGCCTGACAGAGCGGCTATCGGCCGCCAACGCGGACGAGTTCTACGGGGCGATCGAGAAGAAGCTGCAGACGCTGGACTTTCTGCCGCGCGCGCTGTTTGAGCGGTTCAATATCGAAGTGCTTTCGACCACGGACTCCGCCTTCGATTCTCTGGAGTTCCACCAGGCGATCAAGGCCTCGGGCTGGAAGGGACGCGTGCTGCCTACGTTCCGCCCCGACGCCGTGGTGGATGCTGAGTTTCTCGGTTTTCAGGACAACCTGAAGAAGCTGGGCGAAGTCTCCGGCGAGGACGTGTCGAACTGGAAGGGCTATCTTGCCGCGCTGCGTTTGCGCCGTGCTTATTTCAAGAAGAACGGAGCGACGGCGACCGATCACGGACACCTGACTGCACAGACCGCCGACCTGCCGCTGGCGGAGGCCGAGCGGCTCTATCAGCGCATCTTCAGCGGGCGCATGCAGCCGGGCGATGTGGAGCTGTTCCAGGCACAGATGCTGACGGAGATGGCCGGGATGAGCGTTGAGGACGGACTGACGATGCAGCTTCACGCCGGAGCCATCCGCAACTACAACACGGCGGTGTACCAGAAGTTTGGACGCGACAAGGGAGCGGACATCCCCTCGCCCACCGAGTATGTGCGCGCGCTGCGCCCTCTGCTGACGAAGTACGGCAACGAGCCGAACCTTACATTGATCCTCTTCACCCTCGACGAGACAACCTACTCGCGCGAGCTGGCGCCGCTGGCCGGCCACTTCCCGTCGGTCAAACTGGGCCCGCCGTGGTGGTTCCTCGACTCGCCGGAGGGCATGATGCGCTTCCGCGAGGCCGCGACCGAGACGGCAGGCTTCTACAACACGGTCGGCTTCAACGACGACACGCGCGCGTTTCTGTCGATCCCCGCGCGGCACGACGTGGCCCGCCGCGTGGACTGCGCGTTCCTGGCGCGGCTGGTCGCCGAACACCGCCTGGACGAGGCCGAGGCGTTCGAAGTGGTGAAAGACCTGACCGTGAACCTGGTACGCAAGGCATACAAGTTCTGAGGTTTGGGGCGGACCCGCTTCCGACGCAGACGAGCACGATGGGACAGACGGGCCTTGACATAAGGCCGGTGTATATTTATACATATTAAGTGCATGTTTATGCATTCCGCCGGTTTTGCGAAGCAGGCAACGAAAGACGTCCTCCGTAGGCTGGTCCCGGGAACAGAGGCAATTCAAGCCGCAAGCCTTTCTTCGGACCGCTCCGCTTTGAGTTGCAACGGCATTCGAGAGTACAGACAGACGGGCCAATATGAAGCAGCAGCGCCATTCCGCAATCCGCGATTTACTCAACCAGGCCCCGGTGCCGAGCCAGGACGAGCTGCGCCGCAGGCTGGCGCGGCGCGGGTTCCATGTGACGCAGGCGACCTTGTCGCGGGACATTCACGAGCTGCGGCTTATGAAGGGGCCGGCGGGCTACGCATTGCCGGGCAATGGGACGGACGAGGATGAGGACAGCTTGCCGGGGATCCGCGAGGTGCTGAGCGGCTTTGGCATCGAGGTCCGCCAGGCGATGAACCAGTTGGTGCTGATTACCACCACCAGCGCCGCGCAGCCGGTGGCGGCCGCCATCGACTACGAGGACTGGCCGGAGGTGGTGGGCACCATCGCCGGCGACGACACGGTCTTGATTGTTTGCCCGGACGAGCGGCAGGCGCGCACGTTGAAGGTGCGCATCGAAGGATATATTGGCTGAATTGACCGGAGTATTGCGGGAGCGAAGGAAAAATACGGAGATTCCGCCCATTCGACTTCGCTCAGGACGGAATGACGGCTTGAACCCGGAATGACGATTCGAGGAACTGGTTGGTTGATATGCAGGGACTAGATACGGAGATCGAAGCGGCAATGCGGTCGCGCGGCAAACAGCCGCCGGCGACGGTGCGCACGGCTGTGGCCGGGGTTGGCGGATACGCGGGCGGGGAGCTGGCGCGATTGCTGCTGGCGCACCCGCGGCTGGCCGGGACCAAACCGCTCTTTCTGGGGCGCGTGGCGGACGACGCTGCGGGAAACAGCGTTCCGCTGGAGCAGTTGCACCCGCAGTTGGCGCTGGGCGAGGGCAAGCTGCAGCCTGCGGTTCGTGCCTTTAGTTGGGAGTTGGTGCGCGAGGCGGGCACGGAGATTGTGTTTCTCGCGCTGCCGCACGAGACCTCGCGCCAGTGGGCTCCCGAGTGGCTGGATCATGGGGTGCGTGTGATCGACCTGAGCGGCGCGTGGCGGCTCGACGATCCTGCGAACCGCGCGGTCTACAAGCTGCACGATGCGGATGCGGCGCTGGCGGAGAAGTTGCAGGCGGAGGCTGTCTTTGGCGCGCCGGAGCTGCATCGCGAGGCGATCGCAGGGGCGCGGCTGGTGGCGAATCCCGGATGCTACGCCACGTCGATCATTCTGCCGCTGGCCCCGCTGGTGCGCGCCGGGCTGGTGGACGTGGAGCACGGAATCATTTGCGACGCGAAGAGCGGAGTGAGCGGCGCGGGCAAGGCTGCGACCGCGAAGACGCACTTCATGTATGCGGCGGACAACCTTTCGGCGTATGCGGTCTTCGGGCATCGCCATGTGGGCGAGATGCTGGAGCAGCTTGGGCTGACGGCGGAGCAGCTTCAGTTCACGCCGCACCTGCTGCCGATTCCGCGCGGCATTCTTTCGACGATCTACGTGCGACTGGCCGAGAGGAAGACGCCGGAGCAGATTGAGGCCTGTCTGCGCGCGTTCTACGCGGCGAGTCCCATGGTGCGCATTCATGCCACGCCGGAGTTGCCGCAGATCCAGCATGTGGTGCGCACGAACTACATCGATCTGGGCTTCGAGTTGAACAAGGACGGCCGGCGGCTGGTGGTGGTCTCGTGCCTGGACAATCTGCTGAAGGGCGCGGCGGGCCAGGCGGTGCAGAACATGAATGTGATGTGCGGCTGGGACGAAGCGGAGGGCCTGCTGTGAAATACGTGGTCAAGCTGGGCGGCGCCTCCATCGAGAACAAGGAATTGCTGCATGCCTGCGGCAAGGCGATCTTCGAGCTGGTGCGCGACGGCAACCAGGTGGCACTGGTGCATGGCGGCGGTAAGCAACTGACGCGCGTGTTGGAGCAGATGGGCAAGAAGAGCGAGTTCGTCAGTGGCCTGCGCGTCACCGATGCGGAGACGCGCGACGCCGCGCTGATGGTTCTGGCCGGGCGGGTGAACAAGTCGCTGGTGGCCGCGCTGCGCACGCATGGGCAATCGGCGATGGGGCTCGCCGGCGGCGACGGCAACGTCTTTCGCGCGCGCAAGAAGAAGACCGTGCCCGACCTCGGCTTCGTCGGCGAGATTGCCGCGACCGATCCGCTGTGGCTGGAGGCGATCTGGAAGATGGACGCGGTGCCGGTGATCTCGTCGATTGCGCTGGGGTTCGACGGCGAGTACTACAACATCAACGCCGACGAGATGGCCGCTGCCTGCGCGATCTGCACCAAGGCCGACGCGCTGGTGTTTCTCACCGACGTTCCCGGCGTGAAGGGAGCGGACGGCGAGGTGATGCGCTGGCTCTCGCTGAAGGACGTGCCGGAGTTGGAGCGCCAGGGGGTTGTCACCGGCGGAATGCTGCCCAAGCTGAGCGCATGCCGCGACGCGCTGACCCATGGCGTGAAGCGTGTGCGCATTCTGCCCGCGGAGGCGGTGCACCGATTGCCGGACCTGTGCTCGACCAAGGTCAGCGATGGAACGGAGGTCATGGTCGCATGAGTGGTCCCATGAAGGATGGTCCGATGAAACTCGAGTCGATCCAGGCGGCGGAGCAGAAGCTGCTGCTGAATACGTACCAGCGCAACCCGGTGCTGTTTGTGGGCGGCAGCGGCGTGACTCTGCGCGATGAGCAGGGCGACGAGTACCTGGACCTGTTGAGCGGCATCGGCGTGTCGGCTCTGGGCTATGCGCATCCCGCGGTGGAGGCGGCGATTGCGGCGCAGAGCAAGCGGCTGCTGCATACGTCGAACCTCTTCTATCACGAGCACACGGCGGAGCTGGCGCTGCGGCTGACCGAGATCAGCGGACTGGACCGGGTCTTCTTCTGCAACTCCGGCACCGAGGCGTGGGAGGCTGCGCTGAAGCTGGCGCGCGCCCATGCTGGGTTGTTGCGCGCAGAGGGCAAGAACGTTGGGACGCGCTTCCTCGCCGTGGAACAGAGCTTCCACGGACGGACGATGGGTGCGGTTGCGACCACGCACAAGCAGAAGTACCGCGAGCCGTTTGAGCCGGTGATGGGGGGCGTGGAGTTTGTGCGCTTCGACGATGTGGCGGACCTGCGCGCGAAGTTCTGCGATGCGCAGGCCGAACCGGTCTGCGGCATCTGCATCGAGGCGGTGCAGGGCGAGGGCGGGGTGCGTCCGGTGAGCAAGGAATTTTTTGCGGCGGCGCGCGAGCTGTGCGATTCCACCGGCGCGCTGCTGCTGGCCGACGAGATCCAATCCGGCATGGGGCGCACGGGCGAGTGGTTCGCCTACCAGCACTACGGGATTCTGCCGGACATCACGACCGTGGCCAAGCCGATGGCGAATGGGCTGCCGATGGGCGCGATGCTGTGCACCGACGAGGCCGCGCGCGCCTTCACGCCGGGGATGCATGGGTCGACGTTCGGCGGCGGGCCGCTGCTGTGCGCGGTCGCCATTGCGGTGATCGACACCATGAAGCAGACGGACCTGCTGGCGCACGTCCGCGATGTGGGCGGATACTTCAAGCAGCAGCTTGAGTGGCTACAATTGAGGCACGATTGCATTGTCGCGGTGCGCGGCATGGGGCTGATGCTGGGCATCGAGCTGGACTCGGAGGATCTGGCCACGCGCGCAGCCGCCGGCATGATGGACCGGCACATTGTTATCAATCGCACCAGCGAGACCGTGCTTCGATTTTTGCCGCCGTACATCCTTGAGCGCGCGCATGTAGACCGGGCCATTGCGGCGCTCGATGGAACCCTCAGCAGACAACCGTTGAACAGCGCAGCAATGGCCGGCCGAGCGCCGGCAGGAGAAGAATCCCATGGGTAGCAAAGCCGATATGACGAACCC
This sequence comes from Acidobacteriaceae bacterium, assembly GCA_049518555.1. Classification (GTDB taxonomy): domain Bacteria; phylum Acidobacteriota; class Terriglobia; order Terriglobales; family Acidobacteriaceae; genus Edaphobacter. The sequence continues at coordinate 21,198 of JBEKRR010000030.1, read as the reverse complement.
GAAGCCGGACGCCGCTGCAGAGCCGGCGCATTCCGCCAAGCAGCTCGGCATCCAGTCCGACAACGCGTTTGCCGAGGCGTCCAAGCGTCTATCTGGGCGCGACCTGTGCTCCATCGCCGATCTGTCGGTGGACGAGATGGCGGCGATCATGGACCTCTCGCACTCGGTCAAGAGCAGCCCCGAGGACTTTCGCCACTCGCTGGACGGGCGGCAGATGGTTTTGTTTTTCGAGAAGGCGTCGCTGCGCACGCGGCTGACCTTCGAGGCGGCGATCAACACGCTGGGCGGCAACGCGCTGTTCGTCGACCAGACACAGTCGCCGCTGGGCGAGCGCGAGTCGCTGCCCGACATGGCGCACAACATCGAGCGATGGATGAGCGTGATCGTGCTGCGCACCTACTCGCACGAGACCATCACGGAGATGGCTGCGTGCTCGCGCATTCCGGTCATCAACGCGCTCAGCGACTATGAGCACCCGTGCCAGGCGATCGCGGACTTCTTCACGCTGGAGGAGCGCTTCGGCTCGGCGGAGGGCCTGCGCTTCACCTATGTGGGCGATGGCAACAATGTGTGCCACTCGCTGATGCTGACGGCGGCGCAGTTGGGCGTGCATTGCACCATTGCCAGTCCCAAGGGATATGCGCCGAAGCTGGACATTATTCACAAGGCCATCGAGATCTGCGAGCAGACGGGCGGCAGCATCACGCTGATGCAGGACCCGGTGAAGGCGGTGACGGGAGCGGACGCGGTGTACACCGACGTGTGCACCAGTATGGGGTTCGAGCACGAGGCGACCCGGCGCGCGCCCATCTTCAAGCCCTACCAGGTGAACGAGGCGCTGATGGCCCACGCGCGGCAGGACGCGGTCTTCATGCACTGCCTTCCGGCGCATCGCAACGCCGAGGTGACCGATGCCGTGTTCGATGGGCCGCAGTCGATCGTCTTCGACCAGGCGGAGAACCGGATGCACTCACAGAAGGCGCTGCTGCTGATGCTGCTGGGCGGCGCCAAGAGAATTTCCAATGCGCGCGACCGCGGCTTGCAGGCGAAGAAGCGTGGCTAACCATTCTAGAGCGAAGAGATTGAGGTCACCATTGCCATGTCAGTAATCCTCGAAACGTTGCCAATCGGCCAGAAGGTGGGCATCGCCTTCTCCGGCGGGCTGGACACTAGCGCCGCGCTTCATTGGATGAAGCAGAAGGGCGCCGTGCCGTACGCCTACACGGCAAACCTCGGTCAGCCCGATGAAGCCGATTATGACGAGATTCCGCGCAAGGCGCTTGAGTACGGTGCGGAGAAGGCGCGCCTCATCGACTGCCGCAGCCAGTTGGTGCGCGAAGGCATCGCCGCGCTCCAGTCCGGCGCCTTCCACATCACCACAGCCGGTACTACCTACTTCAATACGACGCCCATTGGCCGCGCGGTGACCGGCACCATGTTGGTGACGGCGATGAAGGAAGACGACGTCAATATTTGGGGCGACGGCTCGACCTACAAGGGCAATGACATTGAGCGCTTCTATCGCTACGGCCTGCTGGTCAACCCGGAGCTCAAGATCTACAAGCCATGGCTCGACGCAACTTTCATCGACGAGCTGGGCGGCAGGGCCGAGATGTCGGCCTACATGCAGAAGGCTGGTTTCGGATACAAGATGCAGGCTGAAAAAGCCTACTCGACCGACTCCAACATTCTGGGCGCGACCCACGAGGCGAAGGACCTGGAGCTGCTGACAAGCAGCATGAAGATCGTTGTGCCGATCATGGGCGCCGCCTTCTGGCGCGACGACGTTGCGATCAAGCGCGAAGAAGTTGTCGTCCGATTCGACGAAGGCTTCCCGGTTGCTCTGAACGGCACAGTATACGCAGACCCTGTTGCGCTGATGCTCGAGGCTAACCGGATTGGCGGCAGGCATGGCCTGGGCATGAGCGACCAGATCGAGAACCGCATCATCGAGGCCAAGAGCCGGGGCATATACGAGTCGCCCGGGCTTGCGCTGCTCTACATCGCCTACGAGCGGCTGATCACCGGCATCCACAACGAGGACACCATTGAGCAATACCGCGAGAGCGGACACAAGCTGGGCCGCCTGCTGTATCAGGGCCGCTGGTTCGATTCGCAGGCCATCATGCTGCGCGAATCCGCGCAGCGCTGGGTCGCCAAGCCCATCACCGGCGAGGTGACGCTGGAGCTGCGCCGTGGCAACGACTATTCGATTCTGAACACCGAATCGCCAAATCTGACGTTCAAGCCGGAGCGCCTTACCATGGAAAAGGGCGAGTCCAGCTTCAGCCCGCGCGACCGCATCGGGCAACTCACGATGCGCAACCTCGACATCACCGACACCCGCGAAAAGCTGATGACCTACGCGAAGAGTGGGCTCATCACACTGAGCAAAGGTTCTGAGATGTGTCGGTCGATTTCGAAGCTCAACTCTTCAAACAACTCGGGTTTCTATGGCGTTCATGTGCTGCATACGACCAAGGACACTTGGATGAGGCTGTAAGAATTGCAACGGTAATACGAGTACTCGTTCACGACACATCTAAATCAACTTCGCTACTCAACCACTTAGGCGCGCTCAACATAAATCTTGTTAGTACCGTTTCAAATCTGGACCAATCAAGGTCGGTATTTCTATCCGGAATGGGCCGTATGACAATGACAAATACCAAATCCACATGGGGACCTGCTATTGACTGTTCCGCGATAGACAAGCAAATTCCGGTACCGGATTGGTGGAACCAAGTTGTTTACATCTTGGGCAAAGTCCAAGCAACTCGAAAGAGTCTCGTGCTAGCTGCAGCAAATAAAGATGGCGGATCTCATGTGGACTCGTCGCTGACACATGAATACGAAACCTTAATGCATACTGGTGAACTCGGATGGTTTCACTATCCCCCACAGGGCATGGAAGGAAACTTTCAACCTGTCATGGACACGCACCTGATCTACATCCGCCAGATGGGATTTGAAATCTTGAACAGTCCTGAGCTATTAGCATTAGCTTCGAGTAACAAAGATTCGTAAGCGGCAGCCAACCGCTCGTTAGAAAGGAGAAATCCATGCATCGTCCCCTTGTCTTTATCTTTCTAACTTCCACCGTTCTCGGCTTGGCCCAAGCCCCTCAGAGGCCGAGCGGCGAGAGCACTAAGGACGGAACAGAAGGAACCCCAATCACGTTCCATGTCACATCAGTTCGTCAAGAAGATCTCACTGATTGCGATCCTGCGAAGTGCAGTTCAAAGAAATTTACTATTGAGGGCTACGCCGACACTAGGCGTACAGGAAGCCGAACCTCTTATGTGCTGACATGCACGGAAGCAATAGTCTACGAGCCAACCCCGCACATTAGCGTAGCCTGCATAAGACTTCACGCAAGTAGCGACTACGACGCAAAGCGATTTGCCGATTCAATCGACTTTTGGCCCGATGAACATTACACGCCGCCGCCATATCGCGTGCTTTACAGCATCGTGTCCGAAAAGGAAATCAGCAACGCCAGCCATTAGGCAATTTATAGACCAGGAGAAAGATGTCTAATTCACCCAACAAGATGTGGTCGGGTCGCTTTCGCGAGCCGCTGGACGCTGTCTTCGAGCAGTGGCAGCGGTCGTTTCCGTTCGATGTGCGGCTTCTTCCCCAGGAAGTGGCTGCGTCGAAGGCGCATGCGCAGATGATTGCGGCGGCCGGCATTCTGACCGATGCCGAGCTGGAGAGGATGATCGACGGCCTCGACCAGGTGGGAGACATCACGCCCGAGTTTGCGCCGATTGAGCCGGGGATGGTGAACCCCAGGCTGCTGGGCGCGGAGCTGGGCACAACGCCGCGCTCCATCCGCCGCTGGCTTAGCAGGCAGCCGGAGTTCAGTGAAAGCCATGTAAAGCACACGCGCATCGTTCTGGCGAAGGACGATCCCCTGCTGCTGCGGATGAAGAACCACTTTGCCATCCAGGCAAATCTCGACCTGGACGGCGATGCTGCGTGCGAGGAATTTTCTGCCACGGCAGAGGCCGATCTCGCCGCCACCATGGCGCGCGCCGAGGACATTCACCACTTCGTCGAGCTTCAGCTCACCCGGGTGATCGGCCCGCTGGCGCTGAAGCTGCACACGGGACGCAGCCGCAACGAGCAGATTGCCACCGACATGCGGCTGTTTGTGCGCGAGGCCATCGACGCGACGGTGAAGGGGCTGCGCAGGTGGGCGCTGGCGCTGATTGAACTCGCGGAACAGGCGGGCGAGGCGGCGATGCCGTCGTACACGCACATGCAGCGAGCGGAGCCGGTGCTGGCGGCGCACTGGCTGCTGGCGTACGTGGCCATGATTGAACGCGACATTGCACGGCTGGCGGACGCGCGAAGACGGATGAATCTGTGCCCGCTTGGATCCGGTGCGGTTGCCGGAGCGACGCTTGCGCTGGACCGCGCGATTGCGGCGCGCGAGCTGGGCTTCGACGGGCCCACGCAGAACAGCATGGACGCGACAAGCGACCGCGACTTTCTGCTGGAGTTCACGCAGGCGCTGGCCACGCTGGGCGTTCACATCTCGCGGTTTGCCGAAGAGATAACGCTCTATGCGACGGCTGAGTTCGGATTTCTCGATCTGCCGGAGGCGTTTTCCACCGGCTCGTCCGCGATGCCGCAGAAGAAGAACCCGGACTTCACGGAGCTGGTCCGCGGCAAGAGCGCGCGGCTGGTCGGCGCGGCGACGACGCTGGCTGTGCTGATGAAGGGGCTGCCGCTGGCGTACAACAAGGACCTGCAGGAGGGGCAGGAGCCGGTCTTCGACGCGGCGGACACGGTGCGCGGGATTCTGGGGATTCTGCCTGCATTCACGCGCTCGCTGAAGTTCAACTTCGCGCGCATGAAGGCGGCGGCGGCGACGGGCTATCTGAACGCGATGGCTGCGGCGACGTATCTCTCGAACAAGGGCGTTCCGTTCCGCAAGGCGCACGAGATCGTTGGCAACGCGGTGCGGCTGGGGCTGGAGAGCGGGCGCGAGCTGGATGCGGTCCCGCTGGCGGAGCTGCAGGAGCTGAGTCCGGCGTTCGGCGAAGACTTCCATGCGGCGATTGCGCTGGAGGCCACGCTGGATTGCCACGATGCAATTGGCGGGACGTCGCGCGCGCGGGTCCGTGCCGCGCTGACGGAGGCCCGCCAGCGGCTGAGTTCGGACGCATTGGCGCAACTCTGAGAAGATAGAGAGAGGAGCTTCATCAACTTGTCCAGCTCGTCCCTGATGGCCGCCAGCGAATCCACCGCATCGACGCGCGCGCGTGCGGGCGGCGCCGTGGTGCGCAAGGCGCGGCTGCAGGACGCGGTCAACATCTTCGAGCTGGTCAACTCACTCTCCGGCGATGGAACTCTGCTGCGCCGCAACTACGCGGACATCTGCGAGAACGTGCGCGACTTTGCGGTGGCCGAGTCGGAGAGTGGAATCTTTCTGGGCTGCGGCGCGCTGCACCTGTATGGGCCGCACCTGGCCGAGGTGCGGTCGATCGTGGTGAAGCCGGAGGCCAAGGGGCAGGGCGCGGGCGGGCGGATTCTTCTCGCTCTGCTGGAGGAGGCCGAGGAGCAGGGCGTCGCGTCGGTGTGCCTGTTCACGCGGATTCCCGACTTCTTCTTCCACTTCGGTTTCCGGCTGGCCGACCGGACGACGCTGCCGGACAAGATATACAAGGACTGCCAGGCCTGTCCGCGGCTGTACGCGTGCGACGAGGTGGCGATGGTGCGCGGGCCGCTGCCCCGGATTGCGGTGCTTGGGCCGACGCGGATCGCGCAGCCGGAGCTGGTGAAGCTGCAGGTGGGCCACATCGCTCATCTTGTTGAGGATGGGTCCGAAGGGGCTGGCGCGATCGCGCCCAAGGAAACAATGGAGCGCTAAACTGCGTCTAACTGGTAGCTCCAGATTTCCCGATCTGTGGGCGCGGGTGGGAAGGCCTTGCGAGTACAGGGCTTGCGTGAGTGTAGCTTTGCCTTCCCATTCGGGTTTAAATCTGTGAGTTCTTGTTTTTTGCGGGAGTGTATCCTTAAGTCGTACCCGCAGGAGGTTTTCGGTGCGTCGCCCAATCCAGTCGCGTTGGTTTCAGGCAGTTTTTGCATTTGCGCTCGCCACTGCGTTTCTTGCCTTCGGGATGCACGGGCAGACGGGACCTTCGACGCCTCCGGCCGCTCCAGCAGCGGCGCCGGCGGCGACGAATGGGACGCAGCCGGCGGCCACGGCCGCGGTTGCCACGATCCATGCGCGCACCAACCTGGTGGTGGTGGATGTGGTGGTCACCGACTCGAAGAAGAACCCGGTCCATGGGTTGCAGAAATCGGATTTTACCCTGATGGAAGATGGAAAGCTGCAGGTGATCCGGAACTTCGAGGAGCACACCTCCCTGCCCGCGGCGGAGGCGCAGATTGAGCCGGCGCCGCCGCTTGAGAAGCTGCACCCCGGCGTGTTCACCAACAAGTCGGAGGCACCGGCGAATGGGCCGGTGAACGTGCTTCTGCTGGATTATCTGAACACTCCGGTGGCCTCGCAGCCATACGCGCGCAAGCAGTTGCTCGAGTTTCTGGACAAGGCGCCGGCTGGAACGCGCATTGCCATCTTCGGCATAACGACGCACTTATACATGCTGCAGGGGTTTACGTCGGACATGGCAGTGTTGAAGGCCGCGCTGACGTCGAAGAAGGGGGCGCCGCAGGTCTCGGACATCCTGACGGACCCGGTCAACAGCGGGCCGATGGGCACAACGGCGTTCTCCGACGCTGCTGCGCAGTATGCCGATGCGACCCAGGAGATGCTCGACGATATGGCGCGAGTCGATGCTCAGATTACCTCGGAGGAGCAGAACAACCGGATGCTGTACACGCTGAACTCGTTCGACCAACTGGCGCGGTATCTGGTGGGCATTCCCGGGCGGAAGAACGTGATCTGGTACTCCGCCAGCTTTCCTCTGGACGTCGAGCCCAACCCCAACGAGGCCGATCCGAACGACTCGGTGATCCGCAACGACGATGCGTTGCGCAAGACGGACAACCTGCTGACGCGCGCGCAGGTTGCGGTGTATCCGGTGGACGCGCGGGGGGTGCAGACCGATCCGAACTTCAGCGTGACAAACCAACTGAGTGGCGGGGCCGCCGACGCCACCGCGTCGATGAACTTCCAGATTCAGAGGGCGCAGGAGCACGGGACGATGGAGGCCATGGCGGAGGACACCGGCGGCGAGGCGTTCTACAACACCAATGGACTGACGCAGGCAGTGACCAAGGCGGTCGAGGAAGGTTCGAACTACTACACGCTGACGTACTCGCCGACCAACATGCAGTGGGATGAGAGGTTCCGGACGATCAAGGTCAAGGTGGCTGAGCCGAGCGTGCAACTGACGTATCGCAATGGCTACTTTGCCATCGACCCCAGCGACCGGAACCGGGTGAACGCGCAGGGGGCGGCCACGGCCCTGGTCCAGACCAACACCATGTCGGCGGCCATGATGCACGGCGGGCCGGACCCGGCGGAGATCATGTTCAAGGTGAGAATTCGCCCCGCGAATACGCCTCCGGAGGCGAAGGTATTGCCGACCAACGAGTCCAATCCCGATCCCAGGGTGAAGGTGGAGGGGCCGTTCAAGCAGTATGCAGTGGACCTGGTGCCGGACCCGCACGCAGTCAACTGCCGCCTGGGGGCCGACGGCAACCACCACTGCGCGCTCGAGGTCTGGACCTTCGTCTACAACACCAATGGAGACAAACTGATCACCGCGAGCCGGCGCGTGCATCAGATATTGACGCCGGCGGAGTACAACAGGTTGCTGAGCGGGGTCATGGCGTTTCACCAGCAGATCAGCGTTCCGGTGAAGGGCCAGTACTATCTGCGCACCGCGATCCACGATCTGGTTTCGGACAATGTTGGCGCGGTTGAGGTCCCGGTTTCGGCGGTTGCGCGGCTGGACCCGCTACAGCAGGTGGCGGCGGCGCCGGCCGCCGCACCCGATGCGACTGGCAAGCCAGCGGCCCCGGCGCCGCAGACTCCCGCGCCGGCGGGCGGGGTGGCCACTCCGTAGTAAGCTCAAACGTAGCGTGTCTACCGCACTGAAGGAAATCTTTGAGCAGGAGTACCGCGAGCTGCGCCCGCGCGCGCCCATTCCTGCGCTGGAGGTCCGCTTCCGCCGCTTCACGTCGCTGAATACCACGATCCGGCTGCGCGAGGGGCGGCTGCTGGTGCAACTGTCGGACCTGCTGGAGTCGGCGCCGGAGCCGGTGCACCACGCGATCGCGCACATCCTGCTGGCCAAGCTCTACAAGAAATTGCCGATCGCGCGCGTGCATGCGGACCGCTATCGGCGGTATGTCTCGTCGGAGGCGGTGGCGCGGCAGGCGGAACGGATCCGGCAGACGCGCGGGCGCAAGACGGTGCTGTCGGCGCAGGGGCGTTGCTACGATCTGGACGAGGTCTTCGAGGGCCTGAACGCGCGCTTCTTTCATGGGCTGCTGGGGCGGCCCACGCTGACCTGGAGCGCGCACCATGCGCGGCGGATGCTGGGCCACTACGATGCGGCGCACAACACCATCATGGTGAGCCGCGTCTTCGACCGGCCGGAGACGCCGCGCTGCGCGGTGGAGTATCTGCTGTACCACGAGATGCTGCACCTGAAGCATCCGGTGCGGGTGAAGGCGGGGCGGCGCTGCGTGCATTCCAGGGCGTTTCAGGCGGAGGAGCGGCTGTTCCCCGAGTTGGAGGCGGCGAAGGCGTATCTCAAGCGGCTGTAGCTTGCGTTGCGACCGAAGAACGGGTCAGGCGGAGTGGGAGTGCTTGGAGCCGCCGGTGGTGTGGCGATGGGAGGGGTGGTCGCTGGCGATGACGCCGTCGTGCAGGGTGACGATGCGGTTGGCGTACTCGGCGATGTCGGGCTCGTGGGTGACGACGATGACGGTGTTGCCCTGGGCGTGGAGCTGGTCGAAGAGGGCCATGATCTCGTCGCCGGTCTTGGAGTCGAGGTTTCCGGTGGGCTCGTCGGCCAGGATGATGGAGGGGTGGTTGACCAGGGCGCGGGCGATGGCGACGCGCTGGCGCTGGCCTCCGGAGAGCTCGTTGGGCTTGTGCGTCATGCGCGTGCCGAGGCTGACCGACTCCAGGACCTCCTTGGCGCGCGCGATGCGCTCGGCCGAGGCAGTTCCGTTGTAGATCAGCGGCAGCTCGACGTTGTGCAGGGCGGTGGCGCGGGCCAGCAGGTTGAAGGTCTGGAAGACGAAGCCGATCTCCTTGTTGCGGATGCGTGCCAGCTCGTCGTCGTTGAGCGCGGAGACGTCGTGTCCGTTGAGCCAGTAGCGGCCCTGGGTGGGCGAGTCGAGGCATCCGATGAGGTTCATCAGGGTGGACTTGCCCGAGCCGGAGGGGCCCATGATGGCGACGTACTCGTTGTGCAGGATGCGCAGGTTGATGCCGCAGAGGGCGTTGACCTGCTGCTCCCCCATCTCGTAGGTCTTCCACAGATTGCTGGTGACGATGACCTCGCCGTCGTGGGGGCCGTCGGCGTTGAGGAGGGTGGGGTCGGTGGCGGTTTCAAGCGGCATCGGTTGCTCCGGATGGATCATGAATTGCTGTCGTCGGTGGTGGTGACGGGAGTGGAGTTGTCGCGCTTGACCAGGGTGCCGCTCTTCAGGGCGCGCAGCACCTGGTAGCGGCCGATGACGATCTCGTCTCCCTGCTTGAGGCCGGAGAGAACTTCGATATCGGTGGCCCCGGTGACTCCGGTGGTGACGGGAACGAAGTTGGCGCGCAGCTTACCACCTTTGGTGGCGAGGATGTAGACGCCCTGGGCGAGGTTGGGCTTAACGGGCGCGCCAGAGTTTGTGGCGGCGGAGACGGGCGTGGCGGAGGCTTTGCCGGCGTGGGCTGCAAGGTCCTTTTCGATGGCGGCGTCGCGCTGCACCAGGGCCTGGATGGGGATGGTGAGGGCGTTGGGCTTGTCGGCGACGGTGATTTTGGCGGTGGTGGAGAGGCCGGGGCGGAGGTCTTCGAGGTGCGCTTCGGGAACCTGGTCGAGCGTGACGACGACCTTGAAGTCCTTGGCCTCCTCGGTCCCGGTGGTGGACTGCGAGGTGGCGACGCCGGTGGTGCGCAGCAGCGCCTGGTCGCCGACCTCGGTGACGTGGCCCTTGAAGGTGCGCCCCGGAAGCGCGTCGACGGTGACATCGGCTGCCTGGCCGAGGCGGAGGTTGACGATATCGGTCTCGTCGACCTTGATCTCGGCGGTGATGACGGACATGTCGGCCAGCGTCATCAGGGTCGAGCCCTCGGCGTTCTGGATGCCCACCACGACGGTCTCTCCCTCGCGCACCGGGACGTTGGTGACCAGGCCGTCGAAGGGGGCGCGGCTGATGGTCTTGTCCAGGGCGTCGAAGTTGGCGCGCTGGCTGGCGACGGCCTGGTCCAGGTGGGCGCGTTGGGATGCCGTCTGGGCGCGGGCCTGGGCAAGCGCGGCGACGCGCTGGTCGAGCGTGGCGGCGGAGACGTCGTAGGCGGCTTTCTTGGCGTCGAAGTCCTGCTTGGCGATGAGCTGGGCGTTGTAGAGGGCCTGGGCGCGGTCGAAGTCGAATTTTTTCTGCTCCAGGTCGGCGCGGGCTTGCGTGATGTTGGCCTGGGCGGTGTTCTCGGCCGCGACGTAGGAGGTAATGTCGGTCTTGGAGCTGGCGATGGCGGCCTGTTGGGCGTCGACGGTGGCCTCCGGCTGCACGCTCTCGACCCGCGCCAGGATGTCTCCCTTATGGACGCGGTCTCCCTCTTTGACGTAGAGGTGAGTGATGCGGCCAAAGGAGGTTGCGCCGATGTTGACATAGTTCTTGGGCTTGATCTGGCCGGTGCCGCTGACGGTGGAGACGAGGTCCTCGCGCACCACCTTGCCGGTGGCGACCTTGGTGATGCCGGCCTGGCCGTGCAGGATGGTGCCGGCGGCGATGCCCGCAAGGGCAAGGACAATGACGACGACGATGACGATCTTCTTCGTGCTCATGCGGTCTATTGTTGCTCCTGACGGAAAAGGTGCGCTGAGAGCAGGTACGCGGTTGCGGGTGCGATGGTTCCGTTGCGGTGTTGTCAGTGGCTGTGCAAGACAAGCTCTTCGTAGTTGATGATAGCAGGGATGGGGCGGCGGCCCGGCTTGAAACGCCGGAGAGGGCGCACTACAATGAGGCATGGGTTTCGGTCCCTGCGCCGTACCAAGGGGCTACGGGGCCAGACGCCGCGGCGTGAGACGGAACCGTGCCGGTGAACTTTCCGAAGCAGGAGTATTGCAGGCGATGAGAGCAGCGGGTGGATTGGTTCTGGGCGCGATGTTGTTTTCCATGGGGTGGGGCAGCGCGCATGGGCAGCAGGCGACGGCTCCCGCAGCCCAGGCTGCGGCCTCCGATGGCGTGACCCAGTCGGCGCCTGCGGTGGAGAAGCCGAACCCCCTGAAGCGGCGGCTGACCGACAAGGAAAAGATCACACAGCAAAAGGCCCTGAAAGAGGAGCTGAAGGGCGTCTACAAGACGTGGCTGGACCAGGATGTGCGCTGGATCATCACTCCGACCGAAGAGCAGGCGTTCAAGCAACTGACCAACGACGAGGAGCGGGACCAATTCATCGAGAACTTCTGGCAGCGGCGGAATCCCAGCCCCGACAGCCCCGATAATGAGTACCGCGACGAGATCTATGCGCGGATCGCCTATGCCAACGAGCACTTCCCCGCGGGCAAGCCCGGTTGGATGACCGACCGCGGCCACGTCTACATCGCATACGGCAAGCCCGACGAGATCGATGCGCACCCCAGCGGCGGCTCATACGACCGGCCGATGGACGAGGGCGGCGGAAACACGGTGACCTTCCCGTTCGAGATATGGCACTACCGGTATATCGAGGGGATCGGCGACAACATCGACCTGGAGTTTGTGGACACCTGCCAGTGCGGCGACTACCACTTCACCATCGACCGGTCGGAGAAGGACGCCCTGCTGCACGTTCCCAACGCCGGGTTGACCCAGGCCGAGGAGAACGGAGAGGCCAAGAAGGAGGACCGCTTCCAGGGCGGCGGGCTGGAGCGGCTTGGCTTGGGCCCCGGGCAGCAGCAGCAGTTGCAGAACAAGCAGTTCGACCGCATCGATCTGGCGGCCAAGATCATGTCGCCGCCGCCGGTCAAATACCAGGACATGGATGAGTTCATGGCCAGCTCCAAGATCCTGACCGGGCCGCCGTTCCTCTTCGATGTGCGCACGGACTATGTGAAGGTGACCAACGACACGGTGATCGTGCCGATCACAATCCAGGTGAAGAACTCGGACATCACATTCGAGACCAAGGACGGGGTGTCGGTGGGCAAGGTCGATATCGAGGGGCGCGTCTCCAACATGACGCACAAGGTCGTTCCCGGGGGCTGGTTCGGGGACCCGGTGGAGGTGTCGACGCCGAGCGAGCTGTTGCCGGCCAAGCAGAAGGCATCGTCGGTCTACTGGAAGGCGCTGCCGCTGAAGCCGGGGCTGTACAAGATTGATATCGTGATCAAGGACACGAACAACCCGGACCACGTGGGACGATGGACGCGCAGCGTCAACGTGCCGAAGTTTGACGACGACACGCTGGGCCACTCCTCGCTGATCCTGGCCGACCAGATGGAGCGCGTCCCGTCGAAGGAGATCGGGGGTGGGAACTTCGTGATCGGAAACACGCGGATCCGGCCGCGCGTGGCGGCCAATGGGCCTGTGGCGGCGCCGGTCAGCTTCAGCCGCGCGCAGAACCTGAACTTCTGGATGCAGGTGTACAACCTCGGCATCGACGAGAAGAGCAAGCAGAACAATGCGACGATCAACTACCAGATCCTGGACCTGGGAACGAACAAGCTGGTGCTGAATGCGCAGGAGCTGGCCTCGGCGCTGAGCCCCAATGCGGACCAGTTGACGCTGGAGAAGAGCCTTCCGCTGGCCAGCTTGCAGCCGGGACAGTATCAGGTGAAGATCAAGGTGAACGATGGTGTGACCAAGCAGGAGACCGAGGAGTCGGCAAAGTTTTCCGTGAACTGAGATCGGGAGTGCATGCAGCGGGGCCGAAGCGCCGCAGTCGAAGAGCGCTCGGCGGAAGCAGACTGAGGACGGATGCGGGGTCAATACGGCGAGACGGTTGCGCGGATGGTTTGCGATGACCGGATGCCGGCGCAGAGCGTCCTGACGGGCCAGTCGATTGCGGCCCGCTTTTGAGGAGAAGGCCGGCGACGCACAGGGGATGCGAACTGTGCAACGCTGCTGGATACGGTTCGGGTTTGCGCTCGGCGCTCTGACGCTCTCACTGGCGCCGGGGACGATGGTTGCGGCTTCGGCCGCGACGGTCAGCGGGGTGGTGCGCGACATCCACGGCGTGGCCCAGATGGGAGCCCTGGTGGAGGCGGTCTCAGCCGCATCGGGCAGCGTGGGCATGGCGTACACGGACATGGCTGGGCGGTACCGGATTGCCAACCTGGCTGCGGGCCAGTACCAGGTGCGGGCGACGGCGGCGTTGTTTGCGCCCGCGACGCGAGGCAATCTGCGGCTCACTGCCGGGATGCGCGCGACGGTGGACCTGACGCTGAGCATGTTGAGCGACCCGGTGGCGTGGCTGCCGGCCCAGCGGCGCAGAGCGGATGAGCCGGGCGACGACTGGACCTGGACGTTGCGCTCGGCGGCGAACCGGCCGATCCTGCGCATGATGGGCGATGGCAGCGTGGAGCTGGTTTCATCGGGCGCGGGGGAGGCCCCGCGCGCTGCACCGGTGGAGGCGCGCGCCTCCATGATGAGCGGCGACGGAGGGTTTGGCGCCGGCGGAGCACACGGCGTGGTTGCGCTGGACCGGGCAGGGAATGACGGTTCGGACATGATGATGCGGGCATCGGTTGCGGCGGCCGATGCGAGCGCGCCGGCCACCGAGATCGATGCGGGATATGAACGCCGGGGAATTATGGGTGGTGGGTCGCGGCTGGTGGTGAGCGTCGCGTCGCATCCGGAGATGATGACCTCCGGCGGCGCTGGCAACGGCAACGTCATGGGCATGCAGACGATGCGCATGGCAAGCGCAGAGAAGATGCAGTTGGGAGACAGTGTGGACGTGGAGGCCGGAGGCACGGTCTACGCGATCCGGACCGCGGGAACTGCGTTGACGGCTCAGCCGTTCCTGAATGTGACGGTGCATCCGGGCGAGGTGTGGGCGGTGCGCTACCGGCTGGCGACCTCGCGCGATCTGCAGGACTTCGACGGACTGGACTCGATCGCCGCCCAGCTTCCGGTGGCTGCGGTGTGCGGCGCGCGGCTCTGCACCGAAGGCGGAATGCACCAGGAGATTGCGCTGAGCCGGAGGGCCGGAGGCGGTCTGCTGCAGGCGGCCGTGTACCACGATGCGATCGCGCGGACTTCCATTGCGGGAACGGGAGCGATGGGCGCGGCGGAGTTGGCTGGGAGCGGCGGCACGAGCGGGGTCGTCGTCGATACGGAGACCGGGAGCTTCCGCGCACTGGGCGCGGGGATTACGACCACTGGGGTGGGCCTTACGCTGAGTGAGCCGCTGACCGGGGGCCTGTGGGCGGCGCTGGAGTTTGTCAGCGGCACGGCGCTGGAGACAGGAAATGAACAAGGGACGGCGGGGCTGCAACCGGCATCGGCCGAGGCGGCGACGGTGGCCGTGAAGGGGCGGGTGCTGCGCACCGGCACCAAGCTGCGCGCGGCCTACCGCTGGCAACCGCGGCGCCTGGCGACCGCGGTGGGGCCGTACGAGGCGTTCAGCGACCAGGCGTTCCTCAGCTTCGCTCTGCGCCAGGCGGTGCGCTGGGGAGACAGACTGCCCGAAGGGCTCGAAGCCACCATCGACGTGACCAACCTGCTGGCCGAGGGCTATCAGCCGTATCTGTCGGCGGATGGACGCACGCTGTTTCTGGCGCAGACTCCGCGGACGGTCCAGGGCGGGCTGTCGTTTACGTTCTAGTGTCCTGTCTCGAAAGTTCGCAGCATAACAAATCTGTCATTCTGAGCGGAGTTTGGCGCGTTGTTTGCGCCAAACGCAGTCGAAGAGCCTGTCCTGAGCGAAGTCGAAGAACCTGCGGTTGTCTGTTTTGCGCCGTTGTTTGTTTTTCGCTGTCATCCTGAGCGCAGCGAAGGATCCCCGCATTTGCCTTTGCTTCTGAGATAGGCCCAGGCTTTAGCCTGGGCAATCCAATCCCCCCCCGCCGAGGAAACGGGCTTCAGCCCCCGGGATATGCGGTTGCCTGTTTTTCGCCTGTCATCCTGAGCGGAGTTTGGCGCGTTGTTTGCGCCAAACGCAGTCGAAGAGCCTGTCCTGAGCTTGTCGAAGGAACCTGCGGTTTCGCCGACCGATTGATTCAGTGAACTTCTGGGTCACCACACTAGAGAAGCTCTGAACAAGTGTTTAATGTTCCCTCGGCGGCTTCATCTCCTTGGCACAATAAAGATTTCGCTGAAGGGCCTCTTGTGTCAATGGACAGGCCCGAATCGGTGCGCTGCATTCCTGCTTCGCCATCGCGCACACTTTGACATGAGAAAGTTGCGAGCATAGAGTGTGTGGTGATTTGCAGCTTCGATTTCAGATGTTCCATTGTTCCCGCAGGATGGATCGCCTGGGGATCGACTAAGCAGAAAGAGACGAAATGAACCGTGTTGCACGAATAGTTTTCAGGCCAGCTCTTCCCGTATTGTTGCTTTTTTTCTCCCTGGTGGAAACAAATAGCTTTGCACAAGCGCCTCCGCATCAGCCAGGCCAGATGACCCTCTGGCAGGCCCGCCGCGCCATGACCGCCGCACTGGGAATCCCCGGCATTCGCTTCAGTCCAGACGGCTTCGAGTACGACATTTCATCCAAGTCGAAGGGTCAGACGCTTTCGAGCACGGTCAAGATCGATCTGGTGGCGCCCCCGGCGCTGGTGGCCAAGTGCAGTTCGCGCTGGTGTTCTCTGAAAGACGAGAAGGGACACGATCCGTGGCAGTCATTACCGAAGAACAGCGCTACAAGGAGTTTTCTTTACCGCCAGTGGTCCGATCCCGGTTCCGGAGCCGCTGCACCTATTCTTTGTTTACTTTGCTCCAATACGCCCTATACCTGCTCCGCCGATTGCGTGCAAAAGGCACAGACCTTTGTCCTCGCCTTCAACACCTTGCATGCCTTTGCCGTGGATGCCAATTCGCCCCTGCGCACCTTCACCCAGCGGGCGGCGGCCTGGCGGGCGTTGGCGACCAAGCCCCCTATCCCTGAAGAGGTGAGGGCGCAGCGCCTGGTCGCCGAGGATTCGTTCAAGGCAAGCAAGCCGGACGAGGCCCTGGCCCACTACGAAAATGGGATTGAACTCTACCCCGTCTGGCCGGAGGGAAACTTCAACGCGGCGCTGATCGCAGGGGACCTGGGCTACTACGATGCCGCCATCGAACACATGCAGGCCTACCTGGAGCTGGTTCCCGAGGCCGCCGACGCACAGGCGGCGCGCGACAAAATCCTCATCTGGCAGACCAAAGCCAAAGAGAAGTAGAAATCCGGCAATCCTGAAGAACGCCTCCGCCGCAACCACGGCAGGCCGGCGGACCTGCGCGCGCGGCCGGCCGGCATCGCCCATCAAACATGGTTCATATTGCTCAGACACGGGCAATGCTTGCGGCTAGAGTGAAGCGTGTAAGGGCAGGGTGAAGACGGTCCCGGCATGGCAACGGGAATCCATGAACGCACTCAACCCCTTATGGTGACTGATCGGGCCGGGTTGTCTATCGGCTGCACACAGCATCCCACGCAACACAAGAAACCGCAGGCACCTTAAAGGGGGTCACACATGCGCGGACTCAAAACTCTACTCGGCACTACAGCACTGCTCGCGGGCCTGGCCCTGGCAACAACGGCCAACGCGCAGATCGTCGTCAGTATCGGCGTTCCACCGGTCTGTTCCTGGGGCTACTACGACTACGCGCCCTACGCCTGCGCTCCCATGGGATTTTACGGGCCGGGCTATTTCTATAACGGCATCTTCCTGGGCATGGGGCCCTGGGCCGGCTGGGGCTATGGCCACGGCTGGGGCAGCCATCGCTTCGTCGCGGATGGCGGCGGGCGCTATCGCGGCGGCGGCGGGGCCATGGCCAATCGCAGTAGCTATGCCCGCGGCGGCGGTGGAGCGGCAGTACGCGGCGGCGGCCCGGGACCGCGAGCCGGCGGCGGTGCTCCGGCCCATAGCAACGTGGCGGCCTCCCATCCTGGTGCACCTCGGCCCAGCGACGCTCACGCAACAGCATCCCATGCCAGCGCGCCCGCACCGCGAGCAGATGCTTCCCGTGCCAGCGCACCGCGTAGCGCGCCTGCCGCAGCAGCACCACGTAGCAGCGGTGGCGGCGGCCAAGCCCGCGGCGGCAGCGGCGGTGGACATGCCAGTCCCGGCGGCGCATCGCGTGGCGGCGGCGGTGGCGGCGAACACAGGTAACCTGTAGCTGCTGCATCAGGCGGCCGGGTTGTGCAATGCGGCGGAGCTGACCGGCTCCGCCGCTTTGCATTTGAGGATGCACCTGGATCAGAGAGCGCTACGCCGTCCGGACAGCAGGTTGAAGATCAGGATGATCAACGCCAGGACGAGCAGAAGGTGGATCAGGCCGCCGGCAATATGAAAGCTGAAGCCCAACAGCCATAAGACCAGAACAACCACGAAAATTGTCCAAAGCATATGCTTCCTTTCTCCGCATAGCGGGCGCCCCAGAAGATTGTCCAAAGCACATCTGTCACGTTAGCCGCGATGCGCGGCCCGGTCTGAGCAATAACGCTCAGGCGAAGAATGGCGGTCCAGCGATTCATCCTGATGAAATGTTGGACTCTGAGAATTTACGTGGTTGCGCCTGTCGCCAGTCGCGAAGGCGCCATGAGGGCAGCCGCCGGCTGGAAGCGGCTGTTGGGGCAAATTTTGGCCGCCCACGGTACAATTCCGGTGTAAAATTTATGCGTGATGCGGTCGCGCGCGTTTCACTACGGTGGTCAATTTTGACCGTATCCGGGAAAGGTCTTCCGATGGTTGAGCTTGAAAAGCCCCCATTTGATGTCCATGCCTTTCTGACCAGTGCCGGCCTGGGGCGCAGAATTGTGCAATTTGCGCCCAAGCAGAACTTCTTTACCCAGGGAGATCTCGCGGACTCAGTCTTCTATCTGCAGAAGGGCCGCGCAAAGGTCACGGTTGTTTCCACAGCCGGCAAGGAGGCCACGATTACGCTTCTCTCCGACGGCGATTTTGTCGGAGAAGGGTCGCTGACGGCGGTGCCTGGGCTGCGTTTGGCCACGGCCACTGCGATTACCGCCTGCACCGCGCTCAAGATTAGCCGGCAGGAGATGGTCCGCGCGATGCACCAGGAGCATGACCTCTCCGACCTGTTCATGAAGTTTCTGCTGGAGCGCAGTATGCGCGTCCAGGCCGATCTGGTGGACCAGCTCTTCAACTCCAGCGAAAAAAGACTGGCAAGAATCCTGCTGTTGATGGCGGAGTTTGGCCGGCCGGGAGAGCCGGAACCCCTGGTCCCCAAGATCTCGCAGGAGACCCTGGCGGAGATGATCGGCACCACCCGCTCCCGCGTCAGCTTCTTCATGAACCGCTTCCGCAAGCTCGGCTTTCTCGAATACAACGGCCGCATCCGGATACACAAGTCGCTGCTGAACGTGGTTCTGCTCGATCACCCGCCGAGCGACAACGCCGGAAAGCCGCCGGTCCGCGACATTCCCGAAAAGGGAAGGCCCAGCCGGAAGCGGCCAGCCCTCCCTGTGCGAAATTGACCAGTATTGCAACCCGTTGAATGGGATACTCGCCCCAATGCTCTGTGGGAGGTCATTGGAGGCGCGCGATGCCCGATGCAAAAGCGAAAGTCCTCGTTGTAGACGATGAGCTGTTGATCCGAACGACGATGTCGCTGGTGCTTGGCGAGACCGGCTATCGTGTGCGCTGCGCGGACAACGGCTTCTCCGCGTTGCGCGAGATCCGCCAGGAGATGCCCGACATCCTTCTCACCGACCTCAACATGCCCGGCATGTCCGGCTTCGAGTTGCTCTCCGTGGTCCATCGCCGGTTTCCCGCAGTCCATAAGATTGCAATGAGCGGTGCGTTTTTCGGCAGCGAAGTGCCTTCCGGGGCCTCCGCCGACGCCTTCTATCAAAAGGGCAGCGGCGTGAACGCGCTCTTGCATCTCCTCGGCACGCTGCCGCAAACAAAACAGCGCGCTCCCCAGCCTTCCATCTCAGCGGCGCCTCTCTGGATTCATCGCAACGGTCACGGCTCCGCCCCGGAGACATGCGTTACCATCTCCTGCCCGGAGTGCCTGCGGAGCTTTCCCCAGGCCCTCGACGACTCTGACGGCATCGTGCGCGAAACGGACTGCATCCACTGCCGCAGTTCGATCCAGTACGCAATCGTCCAGCCCTCGGACCGGATGAATGTGTAGGCGAACTTCCACCGGGCGCGGAAGAGATGCCCCGGTTGAAGCAACAGATGTTTCATCCACGGAGGTGGACCGATGAATCGAGATCAAGTAAAGGGAGCGATCAACGAAGTGGTGGGAAGCGCCAGGCGCGCGGCGGGGGATTTGACCGGCAATACCCGGCTCCAGGTCAAAGGCATGGCCCAGCAGGTGAAGGGCAAGGTCGAGGGGGCATGGGGTAACGCAAAGGATGCGGTCCGCGATGCCGGTGAGAACACCGAAGTCCATATCGATACTCACGTGAAACTTAGCCGGAAGAATCCGCCGGCGGACAGCGAACGCACCAATAACAGCGACACCCGAAAGCCATAACGAGGATCAATCATGTTCAATGCAGGCTCATTTGTTCGACCAGGCCGGATTCCGGTTCTGATGCTGGTGTTGGCAGCCGCCATGCTGTCGGGATGCGAATCGAAGCAGGATAAGGCGCTGGACCAGGCCAAGCAGCAGGCGGCCGCAACCGGGCAGCCGCAGCAGGTGGTTTCCGTAGACAAGAACGGCACCACGACGACAACCGTGGTGCAGCCGCCGGCAAAGGGGCAGACGGTCGAGGCGATTGCCACCACGACGACGCCGCCCGCGCCAGGAGCGCCCATTCCAGCGCCCGCAGGCCCGACGGTCTCCGCGGTCCCGCAGCCGGTCAGCGTCAGCATCCCGGCGGGAACCAATCTGAACATTCGCATCGATCAACGCATCAGCGTCAAGGACAGCCGCGCCGGTGACACGTTTACCGGCGAGATCGTGGAACCCGTGCTTGCCGGCGACAACAGCATGCTGCTGCCAAAGGGCACGGCGGTCGGTGGCGTGGTGGATGTCTCGCACCGCCGGGGACACTTCAAGGGCAGCTCGACGCTGGAGCTGCGCTTGACCTCGCTGACGCTCAATGGGACGCTGTATCCGCTGGATACGCGCGACTTGGATCGCAGCAAGAAGGGCAAGGGCAAACGTTCGGCGGCCATGATCGGCGGAGGGACTGGGCTTGGCATGCTGGTGGGCGGCGTGGCCACCGGCGGCGTAGGGTTGGTGGTGGGCGGCCTGGTCGGCGGCGGCGCCGGGACCGCAGCGGCAGGTCTCACAGGCAACCGCGACATCGTGATCCCGGCGGAGTCGATTGTGAACTTCAAGCTGGCGGACGATCTGGTAGTGCAGCCGGGGCAATAGAGCCAGCAGCTCCAGCTTCCCACCCGTCATCATCCCCCACACGTCGTCATTCTGGCGCAGAGCCGGGGTCCCCGGCCAGCTTGCTGGCTGGGGTGGAAGCCAGAATCTCCGTCGTTGCACTTGTCCTTGCCTTTGCCTGTTCTTTGCCGTTGCCTGTCCTTCGGAGGGAGCAGGGGGCTTCAGAAGTTGCTGAAAAACTCCGTCTTGCTTAAGGGCACGGCTTCAGCCGTGCCGTAAGCGCAGCAAAATCAATGGGGCTTTAGCCCCGGGCTTTTCCATGTTCCCCCATCGCCGGAAGGTCCCGCGTTGCAGCCGGGTACCCCATTCATGCGCGTTCTTTGCGCATGGGTGGGTTTTCGCGCGGTTGCGCGATCCGGAGGGAGCAGGGGGCTTCAGCCCCCTGAAACCATCCCCTCGAAGAAACGGGCTTCAGCCCCGGGTTTTGTCCTTGCCGTTGTTCCTGAGATAGGCCCAGGCTTTAGCCTGGGCAATCAACCCCTCCATCGAATCGGGGGTTTTAACCCCCGGGAGCACGCCTTTGCTCGTGAGGATTCTGACCATTGA
>JBEKRR010000029.1:0-31221 GCA_049518555.1 Acidobacteriaceae bacterium | reverse complement strand
CGCACGACCGCATTCGCAGCGCCCACTAACTCTGGAAGGAATCCGATGCCGACTGACGTAGTTATGCCGCAGATGGGCGAATCCATCACCGAGGGCACCATCACCAAATGGCTCAAGAAGGTCGGCGATACCGTCGAGCGCGACGAGCCGCTCTTCGAAATCTCCACCGACAAGGTGGACGCGGAGATCCCTTCGCCCGCGGCCGGAACGCTGACCGAGATCAAATTCCCCGAGGGCGCGACCGTCGGCGTCCACACTGTCGTCGCCATCATCGGCGGCGGCGCCGGCGAGCCAGCGACAGCTCCCGCACACGCTGCGCCCGCACCCGCTGCACCCGCACCCGCTGCGCCCGCACCCGCTGCGCCCGCGCCGGTTGCGCCGGCAGCCCCAGCCGCGTCAGTAGCCGCCGACGAGCGTCCGCGCTCCTCGCCGCTGGTGCGCAAGATCGCCAAGGACAACAACATCGACCTGAACCGAGTCTCCGGAACCGGCCCGTCCGGGCGCATCACCAAGACGGACATCCTCGGCTACATCGCGAATCCCGCCGCGAAGCCCGCGCCCGCCGCTCCGGTCAAGTCCTCCGCCGCAACTCCCGCCGCAGATGCTCCTGTTCCCGGCAGCCTGGTCCCCATGACCAAGATGCGCAGCATCATCGCGCGCCGCATGGTCGAATCCAAGCGCACCAGCCCGCACGTCCACACCGTCTTCAAGGTGGACATGACGCGCATCGTGCGGCTGCGCGAGCGCGAGCGGACGAAGTTCGAGCAGCGCAACGGCGTCAAGCTGACCTACATGCCGTTCATCACGCGCGCCGCCATCGCCGCGCTGCGCAAGCACCCCATCGTCAACGCGACGGTGGAGGGCGAGGCCATCCGCTACAGCAGGAACATCAACATCGGCATCGCCGTGGCGCTGGAGTGGGGCCTCATCGTTCCCGTCATCAAGCGGGCCGAGGAGCAGAACTTCCTGGGCATCGCGCGGGCCATCGCCGACATCGCCGAGCGAGCGCGCGGCAAGAAGCTTTTACCGGATGAAGTCCTGGGCGGCACCTTCACGCTGACCAACTCGGGAATCTTCGGCGAGCAGTTCGGCATGCCCATCATCAACCAGCCGCAGGCGGCCATCCTCGGCATCGGCGGCCTCAACAAGGAACCCGTGGTGGTCACTGACGAGGAGGGCAACGACTCTATCGCCATCCGCTCGATGCAGCACTTCTGCCTGGGCTTCGACCACCGCATCGTGGATGGCGCGGACGCCGGCAAGTTCATGGCCGACTTCAAGGCCTATCTCGAAGACTGGGACGAGGCGATCGGCTAGGAAACGTCAACTCGGTTGTAGTGTGAAGTCCCGATATACTTCCGAACACTGCGACATACACTGCCCCTGCGCAATATTCCCTAAGTCGTCCTGCGCAGCAACCCCAGCCCCAAACCGCCCGCTGCGATTAGCGCGCAGAAGTACGCGAATAAATCCCCGTGCGCGGAATAGAAAGTAACATCGCGCTCATAGTTGAAGCCCACGCGAAGGCTTGTGCGGATGTGTCGCGGCGCGGAAGCTACGACCCGTCCATAGGGATCGATCGCCGCCGTCACTCCGGTGTTGGTGGCGCGCAGCACCCAGCGATGGTTCTCGATGGCCCTCATGCGCACCATGTTCAGGTGCTCCCAGGCCGCGCTGGTGTCGCCATACCATCCATCGTCGGAGATATTCACCAGCACATCCGCGCCCATCCGGGCATACTGGCGGACCTCGTCGGCAAAGACCGACTCGTAGCAGATGAAGGTGCCATAGCTATGTCCGCCGGTGGCAAACACCGTCCTGTGTTTTCCGGGATCGAGTATGCCAACGTCCTGCAGCAGGCTCCCGGCGAAGAAGAACAGCTTCTTGTAGGGAACATATTCGCCGAACGGAACGAGATGCATCTTGTCGTAGCGTCCCACAAACCTGCCGTCCGATGTGATGAAGTCCGCGGAGTTATACTCGTCGTATCCGCGCTTCACCTGCGGGTCCGCATCGACAGAAATGTCCCCAACGATGATTGGCGCATTTGCAGTGTGCGCCAGGTTGGAGATCGCCGTGCGAAACTCCTGACTGGAGATTGACGCGGGCAGCGGCGGATCGAACACAATAAAGTCGTTCGGCGCCTCCGGCCACACAATCAAATCCGTCGGCTGCAGATAACGCGTGCCGCCGGAATCTGCGCGCTGTTGTGCAGAAACCGGGCCTGCACACTGAGTGCCAGGCAGCTCGGGGATCCCGTCGCATGCTTCATCTGCCGGAGGAAAGAGGCTCAGCTCGGAAAACGTTCGCAGCTTCTCGCCCATTGTAAGTGGGGGCCCGGCCTTGGCCGCCTCCGCACCTACTTCCAGGTTCTCCTGCACCAGAGTCGCCGTCGCTTGCGTTCCCTCGTGGATTGGCGGCTGAACTCGTCTTAGAAAGAAAACATACAACAGAACAATGGCCACACACGCCACCGCCAGCGCAGGCCGCGTGTAGCGCCGCTGCTTCAGCGAAATCCGCATCAGCCAAAGCGCATTCACCGACACAATTACAAAGGAAATTCCATACGCTCCTACATACGGCGCAAACCGCGTCAGCAGCGGATTGTCCACCTGCGTGATGCCGAGCAGGTCCCATGGAAACCCGGTAATCCGCGCCCGCGCCAGCTCCACCGCAACCCAGGCGAACGGACTGAGAAGAAGCGCGCCCCGCACTCCCAGGTTTATTCGCCCCAGGTTGGCGCGCCGAAACGCGGCGATCAGCGCGCCGAAGATCGCATGATAGAGCCCGAGGTAGAGGCAGAAGAGAACCAGAATCCCAGTCGCCGCAGGCTTTGCGATCCCACCATACAGGTGCATCGTCGCGTAGACCCAGTAACAGTTCCCCAGGTACCAGACAAACCCCGAGGCATAGCCCAGCGCCGCGCCCTGGGCCACGCGAAGCGGCCGCCCACCGGCGTCATTGCCGGTAAGTGCCCACAGCAAAGGGGCCAGCGCAACCCAGCAGAACGCCGTCCGCCAAACCGGCACAGGTCCCGCAATCGGAAAGGGCAGGACCTGCAGCACGCCCGACAAAAACGCCAACACCCACAGCCGAACCGGAATCGATCGCATTGTTACGCAGTCTAACATTGCGGCGCCGCCGCCACTAGCCCATGCACAATACACGCCCCCGGAGCGGCTTCCTCCAACCCGCAAATGCAGGCCCAATAACTGTTCTCGGCTGACCTTAGCAGACGATTAACTGCTAAGGAAGGCCTGCACAAGTGTTCGAGATTCCCTCGGCGGCTGAAGCCGCATTGGAAATAGGCCGCTTGCGGCGGGACTATAAGTCCCGCCCTTTCAAAACGGAGACTTATGCAGAGATTCCATAAATAATTGGCTGCTCCACTTAATTTATTTGCAAGACCGTTTCTACTTATGTATTCTCTGTGTTGACACATGTCTACGCACTTAGGCCCAGAGCTGTCTCTAAGTGAATGGTCATCCTATTGGAATATCCTGGACAACGCACCGGAAAAATGCGGTCGGGGAAGTTAATTCTCGATTGCAACAAGGAGGCAACACGTGGAAGTAAGCAGAATTATCGCGGAGATTGACGCACAGATTTCGAAACTTCAACAGGCACGCGAACTGCTCTCGGGCACCGCCGTGAAGGTCAAGGGCCGTGGCCGCCCCAAGGGGAGCAAGAATGTCAAGACCGCCGTAAAGGCCAAGCCCCGCAAGCGCAAGATCAGCGCCGAGGGCCGCAAACGCATCGCGGAAGCCATGAAGAAGCGCTGGGCAGAGCGCAGGAAGCTGGCCGCAAAGGCCCCCGCAGCCGCAAAGTAGCACCTGCCCGGGTCCTCCACGAGTTATCTTTCAAGCAGGGCGCAGCGCTCCCCCCACCGGAGGGCGCTGCGTTGTTGCGTTTAAATTCAAAGTTCCGCCACAACCTTCGACAGGAGATCCTGCCGCGAGCTTCCACAAGAGAGCCCTCCACCTAGCGCGTAACCACAACCTCGCGCATGTTGTCCTTGGCCAGGAAGAAATGAAATCCCTTGAACGACTCGAGCAGCCGCTCAATCTGGCGGTTGGTATAGTTTGTCAGCATCGGATACTCTCCCGCCCGCTGAACGTCCAGGGTGTTTGTACCGGTCAGGTGATAACGGTGGAAGTCCGTCTTCGCCGCCCCCGACGCAGACGGTCCCTTGGGCGGATGAAACATCGCCAGCATCTGTCCCTCCGGCACCATCACCGCGTGGATGCGCTCCAGCACCGGCGCCAGCAACTCCTCGGGCAGATAGTCCGCCGTGTCCCAGAACAGGACAACATCGAACCCGCGCCCGGAAAAGTTCAGGTGCGCCGCCAGAAACCGCTCGACATCGAGGCGCACCGCCTTGCCGTCCTCCTGGGGAAGGGACCAGTCGTGCCTGGCCGCGTCCTCCACCAGGTTCGCCAGGTAGATGCTGTGCCCAAGCTCGGTAATAAAGTTGATGTTGGTTGACGACGTCGGACCGATATCCAGGACGCGCAGCGATTCTTCGCCGCGCATCCGCTGCAGCAGTTGGCCCCATCCGCTGGAATGGCGCGAGACGCGGCCGTTTTCCGTTGCCGCGCCGCCGGCCTTGTCCTTGCCGCCAAAGAAGCTGGTCATCTCTCCGCCTCCATCCCGCTCAGCTCAGGTCCAGGACCTCGGCGTCCGTCGCGGGGTCCTGGGTGCCCGGCAGCCGCGCCGAGACCTCTGTCGCGGCCTCCAACAGCTCCACACGGCCCTTCATGCTCGCGTTCTCTTCGATCGACAACCTCGCCGCGACGATGTCTCCCTTCATCACCGCCGTATCGCGCAGCTCGACCCGCCCCGATGCACGCAGATCGCCTTCGACCAGCCCGAAGACCACCACCTCGCGCGCGTCCACATCCGCCATCAGGCGCGCATTCGGCCCCACCGTCAACCGGCTCTCCGGCAGCGAGATCATGCCTTCCACCACGCCGTCCATGAACAGGTCCTCTTTGCCCGTCACTTCTCCTCGAATCGTGACGGACCTCCCAATAACGGTCGAACCCTCGGCTGGCTTCATCGGATTGTCGCTCTCCCCGGCTGCAATAATGGCGCTGATTCTGCACTCATCGTACTTGCCGAACTATACCAGTCCCGCGTTCCCAGGCAAACCCACAGATTGAATTCACGCTAAACCCAATATATAAGTCTGAAGGCGCGCCCCTCGTCCTGGGGCGAAGAAACCCAAGGTCCGTTTTCCACGTCAAACCCAGGGAGACGGCAGACTGCATTTGCCCCAAACGATGAGAACCGCACCCTCGGCCGCCCAGTCCGCAACCCGGTCCCCCTATAATCACCCTCCGCGGCCCGCGCCGCCGCGCCGCCGCGCCCGGCTCTGGCCGCTGCTCAGCGCGTGCGCCCTGGCGCTTGCAACCGCCGGCCCAGCGCGCCACGCGGCGGCCTCGCAGGACACTCCCGCCGCTTCCCTGCCCGCCGTGCCGGCACGCGCCTGGGTTGTCGATTGCGCCAACAACGAAGCTCTCGTCATCCAGCATCCGGGCTCCTATTTGCGCTATCGCCTGCACGTGATCGACGAAAAAGGAGACCAACTGCGCGACCAGATCGAGACCCCCGAGGGCAGCGTCGCCCGGCTGATCCAGCGCGACGGCCGCCCGCTCACTCCGGCGGAGGACGCCGCCGAACGCCAGCGCCTGAACAACCTGCTCGCCTCGCCCAACGCCTTCGCCCGCCACATCCGGCGCGATCAGGAGAGCAAGCAGACGGGCGTCCACCTGCTCAAGCTGATGCCCGACGCCATGCTTTGGAGCTACGCCCCCGGCCAGCCCCAGCTCCCCAACCAGCCCTCCGGCGACCCCGCGCTGGTCGTCCTCGATTTCAAGCCCAATCCCGCCTGGTCGTCTCCCAACTTTGAAGCCGATCCGCTCACCGGCCTGGAAGGCCGCGTCTGGATTGAACCGCGCACCGGGCGCATGGTCCGCCTGGAAGGCAGCCTCACGCACGCCGTCAACATCGGCTGGGGCATCGTCGCCCACCTCTATCCCGGCGGCACCGTCACCCTGCAGCAGGCCAACGTGGGGGGCCAGCGCTGGATCGTCGAACATATCGTCGAGCAGCTCAACCTGCGCGCGCTGCTGGTCAAAAACGTCCATCAGCGCCTCGTCTTCGACACCGCGGACTACCGGCCCGTTTCCGCCATGCCCTACCAGCAAGCCCTCCAGGTCCTGCTCGACACACCGCTCCCCACTCGCTGACGCTTGGGAAGGTCTGCACAAGTGTTCGAGATTCCCTCAGCGGCTAAAGCCGCATTGGAAATAGGCTGCTTGCGGCGGGACTAAAGTCCCGCCCTTTCAAAATGGAGACTTGTGCAGAGATTTCCTTGTTCGTCCCAAATTGCGACGAACCGCAGGGCCGAGCAATGAATTCGTGGCGATGCGCCGCAAGAAGTGAGAAGATAGCGGAGACATGGAAGCGACAGGTTTTGCAGTAGCCATCATGGCCGCGGGCAAGGGCACGCGGCTCAACAGCAAGCGGCCCAAGGTGCTGCACGAGGTGGGCGGACGCGCCCTGCTGCTGCACGTCATTCGTGCGGCAGAGACGCTGGTTCCCGCCAAAGCGATCTATTGCATCGTGGGCCACGAGGCGGAGCGGGTGCAGGCCGCAGTGGCCGCCACGGGTGTCTCGTTTGTCCCGCAACCAGACCAGCGCGGCACCGGCCACGCCATGCATGTGCTCAAGGCCTGGCTGGAGCTCTCCGGCGCGCCGCTTCCGAAGCACCTGCTGGTTCTCTCGGGCGACGTTCCGCTGATCCGCCCCCAGACGCTCTCTGCGCTCTGCGAGCTGCACCTGAAAGAGCGGGCGGCGATGTCCATCCTGACCGCGGTCCCCGAGAATCCCACCGGCTACGGCCGCGTCCTGCGCCTCACCGCAGGCCAGCCCGATGTGCTTGCCATCGTCGAGCAGAAGGCGCTGACGCCGGCCCAGCTTGCCGCGCGCGAGATCAACTCCGGGATCTACTGCTTCGAGACCTCGGCGCTCTTCAGCAAGCTCGACCTGCTCGGCACCGATAACGCGCACGGCGAGCTCTACCTGACGGACATGGCAGCCCTGCTGGTGGCCGACGGCCAGCGCGTCGTGGCCTTGCAGGCCGAGAGCGTGGACGAGGTGCTGGGCGCCAACACCATCGCCGAGGTGATGCACCTGGATGCGACCATGCGCGCCGCCAACGCACGCCGCCTGATGGCCCAGGGAGTCACCATCTACCGCCCCGACACTTGCGTCATCGACGCCGAGGTCACCATCGGGCCGGACACGGTGATCGAGCCGTACGTCCAGCTTCTGGGCGCGACGCGCATCGGCTCGGAGTGCCGCATCCGCTCCTACTCGGTCATCCAGCACTCCGTCCTGGGCAACTGCGTCATTGTGCGCAACGGATGCGTTCTGGACCGCGCGGAGGTCGGCGACGGAGCGGTCCTCGGCCCCTATGCCCACCTGCGGCCGGAGAGCAGGATCGGCGAGATGGCCCACGTCGGCAACTTCTGCGAGACCAAGAAAGTGACCCTCGGCCGCGGCTCCAAGGCCAACCATCTGACGTATCTGGGCGATGCGGTCATCGGCGCGGGCGTCAACGTCGGCGCGGGCGTCATCACGTGCAACTTCGACGGCGCGAAGAAGCACATCACCACCATCGGCGACGGGGTCTTCGTCGGCTCCGACTCCACGCTGGTCGCGCCGGTCAGCATCGGCGACGGAGCGTACGTCGGCGCGGGCTCCTGCATCACCGAGGCCGTTCCCGCCGGAGCTCTGGCCATCGCCCGCGGCCGCCAGGTGACCAAAGAGGGCTGGGTCGCCGCCCGCCGCGCCGCCCGGGCCGCGGCACGCGATGCAAACCAGTCCGGCACACAGTCCCCCGCCCAAACCAGCGAGAAAAAGAAGTAGCCCTTCGCCGCCCGGCGATGTGATGCCCCGCGCCGGATTGCCGATAGACACCACATACCCGCGCGCGGCTGCGACCGGCCACGTGACGGCAGCGCCCTGGGAGCGCTTTCGGACCGCCTCGAGGCTCTGGAGCGGCGCTGCAGAGCAACGGAAGCCCACCCAAAACCACAGGGCAGCGGAGAGCATTGGCCTATGCAGCAGGAAATCGCGCAGACGCAGCAGGGATTCATGCCAGCGCCGCTGGGAGAGATGCCGGAGCAGCAGGAAGCTGTCTCTGAGCGGCAGGACCACATCCTGGTGGTCGACGACGAAGCCCCGGTGCGCGGCGTCCTGGTGCAGATGCTTGGGCGCAGCGGATACGACGTCACCGCGGTGGCCGACGCCGAACAGGCCCTGCTCCATCTGCAGGACGACCCCGGCTGCGACCTGGTTCTGGCCGACGTCATGATGCCCGGAGCCAACGGCCTTACCCTGCTCGACGTCATCTGCCGCAACCACCCCGGCCTTCCCGTCGTCATGCTGACCGCGCTGCACGACATCCACGTCGCCACCAACGCCTTCCGCCGCGGCGCCGTCGACTACCTGCTCAAGCCCTTTGAGCGCGCCCAACTGCTCGATGTCATCGTACGCGCGCTCGACCACGGCCGCCTGCAGAAGCAGAACGCCGCCTACCGCCAGAACCTGGAGCAGATCATCAGCTTCCGCACCAGCCGTCTGCGCGCCACCATGCACGACCTGGAGAAAAGTTACGACATTACGCTGGAAGCCATGGGCGACGCGCTGGACCTGCGCGACACCGAAACCGAAGGCCACTCCCGCCGCGTCACCGCCTACACCATCGCCCTGGCCCGCGAGTTCGGCCTCGACCCGGAGCATCTGCGCGTCATCGCGCGCGGCGCCTTCCTGCACGACATCGGCAAGATCTCCACCCCCGACGCCATCCTGCTCAAGCACGGAGCGCTTACCCCCCAGGAGACCGAGATCATGCGCCAGCACTGCGTGCGCGGATACGAGATGGTGCACAAGATCCCCTTCCTGCTTGACGCCGCCGAACTGGTCTACTCCCACCATGAGAACTTCGACGGCTCCGGCTACCCGCGCGGCCTGCGCGGCGAGGAGATCCCCCTGGGCGCGCGCATCTTCGCCATCGCAGACACGCTCGACGCCATCACCTCCGACCGCCCCTACCGCAAGGGCCTCAGCTTCGCCCAGGCCCGCGAAGAGATCGCGCACTGCAGCGGGACCCAGTTCGATCCGCAGATCGTCAATGTCTTCCTCGGCATGCCCATCGAGCTGTGGGGTGACATTCGCAAAGAGGTGGAACACGCCCCCGCCGGGACCTTCGGCGTGACCCTTTAGAACCTGACCCCTGGAACTTTGAAACCGCTGCGCTTGCGCCCGGCAGACCGCGCGGCCTACCATCGGCTTGCGGCCAGTCCCGAGGGCGAACCCCATGGAACCCAGCAAACAGAAGCTCTCCGAACAACAGCTCCGCGACCTGCTGATCGAGCTGCCCGAGTGGGCGCTGGAAGACGGCAGACTCGTCCGCGACTGGACACTGCCCACCTTCGTCGAGGCCATCGCCTTCGTCAACCGCGTGGCCGGCATTGCCGAAGAGGCCCAGCACCACCCCGACATCGACATCCGCTACAACCTGGTCAAGCTGGCGCTGGTTTCGCACGACGCCGGGGGCATCACCGCGCGCGACGCCCGGATGGCGCGCCGGCTCAGCGCGGCCTTCCCCACCGCTCCCGCCTGAGCCCCCGCACGCCGCGCCCCGCTTGGTGTAGTCTTGTAATCCAGAGCGGAGTCGCTCCCAAGTTTCGGCCAGAACCGGGAAATTCGCCGCCCCTGGCCGATTAAGTTGCGTCACTGGCCTCCCGGCACGGACAATCGAACGTTCGTGCCGCCTTTTTTGGCAAAACGA
Organism: Acidobacteriaceae bacterium; assembly: GCA_049518555.1. Lineage (GTDB taxonomy): Bacteria > Acidobacteriota > Terriglobia > Terriglobales > Acidobacteriaceae > Edaphobacter. Next base: position 21,359 of record JBEKRR010000029.1, on the reverse strand, counting down.
CGCCAATCGTCCCTCATTACCTTATTTATTCGCACCCATGACGAAAATCCTGCATCCCATCTACAATCAGCGATAAACTAGATGCAGCGCCCATGAGCCAAGGAGACAACACGATGACGAAAGCCGATCTGGTCGACAAAGTAACCGCACTCGGAGACCTCACCCGCCGCGACGGAGAGATCATCGTCGATACCCTCTTCGAGTCTGTCATCGGAGCGCTGAAGTCCGGCGACAAGATCGAGATTCGCGGCTTCGGCAGCTTCCGCACGCGGCAGCGCAACTCCCGCATCGGGCGCAACCCCAAGACCGGCGAGCGCGTCGATGTGCCGGCCAAGCGCGTCCCCTTCTTCAAGCCCTCGAAGGAGCTGCGCGATTCGGTCAACCCCGGCGGCGTCAAGAGCCCCTTGATCGCGAAGGCCGTCAGCACCAACCCCGTCGATCCCCACCACCCCCCGGCCATGTAGCCGCCGCGCACACAAGCTCTGAGAAGACAAAGAGACGGCGCATCGGTCCGTCTCTTTGCTCGTTCTACGCAATCATCCTGATCTACACAAACGTTTGCCGCACTCCCTTACGCTTGTCATTCTGACCCTGACCCTGAGCGCAGCCGAAGGGGAAGGGGAAGAATCCCCGCATTTCTCTTGTTTGATACCGCTCGCGGGAACCAGCAGCGTTGATCTTTCCCTAGACCGTGTTCAGCCCGCTCTTCGCCGCGGTCACAAACTCCATCGCCGTCTTCACGATGAAGTCCAGCATCTTCCGCGTCAGCCCCGGATAGACGCCGATCCAAAAGACCTGGTTCATCACGAAGTCGGTGTTTGGCAGCTCGCCCACCACGCGCGTCTCCCAGCCCTCATACGCCGGCTGGCGCAGCAGGTTCCCCGCAAACATCAACCGCGTCCCAATCTTCCGCGCCTCCAGAGCGCCGGTCAGTTCATCGCGCGTGAACGGCGCCTCCGCTCTCACCCCGATGGGAAACCCGAACCAGCTCGGGTCTGAACCCTCGCTCGCCTCGGGCAGGAGGAGGACATCCTCCAGCGGCTTCAGCGCGGCATGTAGATAGGCAAAGTTCTCCTTGCGCCGGGCGATAAAGTGCGGCAGCTTGTCGATCTGCGACAGCCCCAGCGCCGCCTGCATCTCGGTCGCCTTCAGGTTGTAGCCAATGTGCGAGTAGGTGTACTTGTGGTCGTATCCGCAGGGCAGCGAGCCGAGCTGCCAGGCGAAGCGCTTGCCGCATGTGTTGTCCTTGCCCGGCTCGCACCAGCAGTCGCGGCCCCAGTCGCGGAAGCTGTCGATCAACACCTGTAGCGTCAGATTGTCGGTCAGCACCGCGCCGCCCTCGCCCATTGTGATGTGGTGCGCGGGATAGAAGCTCACCGTCGCAATGTCGCCGAACGTCCCCACCTTGCGCCCCTTGTAGGTCGAGCCGAGCGCGTCGCAGCAGTCCTCAATCAGCCACAGACTGTGCTTCCTGCAGAACGCCGTCACCGCGTCCAGGTCGAAGACGTTGCCCAGCGTGTGCGCGATCATCACCGCCTTCATCTTCGGGCTGTACGCGGCTTCGAGCTTGGTCGCGTCGATCTCATAAGTCGGCAGCGAGACATCGACGAAGACGGGCACCAGCCGGTTCTGAAAGATCGGGTTCACCGTCGTGGGAAAGCCCGCCGCGACGGTCAATACCTCGTCGCCCGGTTGCAGTTGCCGCGCGCCCAACTTGGGCGAGGACAGCGCACACAGCGCAACCAGGTTCGCGCTCGATCCCGAGTTCACCAGGCTCGCCGAACGCACTCCGACAAACTTCGCCAGCCTGCGCTCAAACTCCCTGGCAAAACGCCCCGCCGTGAACCACCCGTCCAGCGCCGAATCCACCACCGAGCAGATGTCCTCGGCCCCAATCACCTTGCCCGACACCGGAACCACGGACTCGCCCGGCACAAACTCCCGTGCCGGAAACTTCGCCGCATGGTACTGCGCCGTCAACTCCAAAATCTGCCGCCGAAGCTCTTCCGCCCGATCGCTCATAAGCTTTAAGAATACACATCCGGAGAAGTCATCCCTAACCCCGCATTCTGCACCGCGGGAACGCTAGACCGCGTACCCGTGCCACGCCGCGGTCCGCCGGATCGTTTCCTCCAGCCCCACCGTCTGGCGCAGCCCCAGCAACCTCTCCGCCCGCTCCACCGAGGGAACATAGCGCGCCGGCAGCGCGCCCGGCACAGCCTGCCGCGCAACATGAATATCGGTTGCGGGCGCCAGCGTCTCTGCCACGCACTCCGCCAGTTGCAGAATGCTCACATCGTGCGCAGAGCCCACGTTGATCGGAACCAGCGACGGCGCGCGAAACAGGACCGTCCAAAGCCACGCCGCAAGCTCCGCCGCATACAGATACGACCGCCGCGGCGTCCCATCGCCCGCAATCGAGATCGGCCGCCCGGCCAACACGTCCCCAATAAAATTGCCAATCGCAAAGTGCGCGTCCAGCGGAAGATGCGGCCCGCAGAAGGCCCAGCAGCGCGCAATCTTCACCTCAAACTCCATCCCGTCTGCGCGCGCCGCCTTCTGCCGGTTGATCTGATTCTGAAAGACAGCGCACATCAGCTCCGCCGCGCGCTTCCCCTCCGCGTACACGCTCGCCGCGTTCAGCGGGTCCGGCGCGCCATCATAGCTCTCCGGCAGATGGGTCAACTCCGCCGGCTGCCGCCCGTACACCGCGCCCGAGCTGGTGAGCAGAAACTTCCGCGCACCACACTGCGCGGCAAACTGCAGCGTCCGCTCGGTCCCCGCAAGGATCGTCGACAGCATCTGCAGCGGCTCTTCCTCCGCCTGCTTCTCACTTGCCTCAGTCGCGGCGTGAATCACAAACCGGAACTCGCCCGCCGGAAAGTCAAAGTCGCGCACATCGCCCGCCAGCAGCGTAATTGCCGGATCGCCCGCCAGATGCGGGGCCTTCGCGGCGAACCTCGCCGGGTCGCGCGTCAGCACCGTCGCCCGAGCCCCCAGTCCCAGCGCACGGTTGCCATGGCAGAAGCTCTCCACCAGCCAGCAGCCGAAGAAGCCCGTCCCGCCGGTGATAAAGACGCGCTGGCCGCGCATCTCCTCCCATAGTTCTCGCGTCTGCGCAAGAACCAGATCGAGATCGACAATCGAAAGCGGCGCTGCCATTTCATCTCTCCGGTGGAATGGCCCGGCTAACTGGAGCCTGTCGCCAGAATGCCTGCCGGTGCATCCGATTTGGGAAGCGAAGGGGGAACTTCGAAGTTGATGCGGTCCAGCTCCACAACGTAGGGGCGGTTTTGCACCTGCGTGTAGATGGCCCCGATGTACTCGCCCATCACGCCCAGGAAGACCAGTTGCAGCGACGAGATGAAAAACACTCCGATCAGCATCGGCGCCAGGCCAAAGCTGAAGGTGGACCAGAAGACGAGCTTGAGTACCAGGTAGACCATGGCAATCAGGAACGAAACACTGGCCCCGAGGAATCCGGCGAGAACCGCCAGGCGAAGCGGTATCTTCGAGTTGTTGATGATCCCCAGCATGCCAATGTCATAGAGGCTGTACCAGTTGTTATTTGTAATCCCGAACTTGCGGGCAGGCTGGTCGTAGGGCAGCTTGACGGTGGGAAGGCCGATCTCGGCGATCATGCCGCGGAAGTAGGGATACGGGTCCTCGAAGGAACGCACCAGATCGACAACCTTGCGATCGTAGAGTCCGAAGCCCGTGAAGTTCTGGATCGTCTCGATCGAAGAGATGCGGTCCACCAGCCTGTAGTACTGCTTGCGCAGCCAGAACATCAGCGAGGCCTCCTCGCTGGCGCGCTTGATCCCCAGCACGCAGTAGGCGCCGTTTTCCCACTCGCGGACCATGTCGGCGATCATCTGCGGCGGGTCCTGCAGGTCGGCGACGAGGCTGATGACGGCGTCTCCGCGGGCCTGGAAGAGCGCATGGATCGGCGAGCGGATGTGGCCGAAGTTGCGCGCGTTCACAATGATCTTGACGTTCTTGTCCTGGGCCGCAATCGCCTTCAGAATGGCAACGGTGTTGTCCCGCGAGGAGTTGTCGATAAAGATGTGCTCATACTCATACCTGCCGATCCCAACCATCACCTCGCGGACCTGGTTGTAGACGTTGAGGACATTCTCCTCCTCGTTGTAGCAGGCCGTCACAATGGAGATGGTCTTCTGGCTCACGGCAGCAACACTCCTGAAAGGCTGGCACAAGTCTAGCTTAACCAAGCTCTGAATCAGTCCTCGGTTTAATCGGCTCCGCGCAGACCGGCTTGACAGTCATTGTGATTCCCTCTCCGCCTACAGGTAGCGGAAGACCTTTGCCGCCGTCGCCTCATCCAGGTCGGGAGTCATGCGGTGCAGCGGGTTGGACTCCATCCCGCCCGACGCCGTCACCCGGCTGGTGATCTTCGGGAAGTAGGTCTGCTCCGGATCGATCTTCACGATGAAGGCGCGCGCGCCCACTGCGTTGAAGCGTTGCAGAAACTCCGGGTCGTTCTCGAATCCCGGTCCGATGCGCATCATCGGGATGTCGTAGGCCGCAAACAGCGGCTCCCAGTTGGGAATCCCCAGCCCGGTCTCGATGTCGCATCCCACATACCGTCCGCCAAAGTAACTTCTCTGCGTCATGCGGATCGACGCGTAGCCATGATCGTCGAAGATGAAGATCTTCAGGTTGAGCTTCTGCGCGCGCACCGTGCCCAGCTCCTGCAGGTTCTGCGTAAATCCGCCGTCGCCCTCGATCAGCACGGTTCGTCGTCCGTCCGTCGCTATGGCCGCCCCCATCGCCGCGCTCAGCCCATAGCCCATCGACGCCAGACTCTTGTCGGTAAAAAAGATTTGTCCGCGCTTCTGCGAGAAGGTCTGATTGGACACCGTAAACGCACCTCCGCTGCTGCACGGAATTACCACGTCGTCGCTGGTCGCCAGCCTGGACAGCGTATCCACGAAGACATACGGCGACAGATAGCCTTCGCCTGTATGGTTCACCGGTTCCACCAGCGGAATCGCTGCGCGCACGCTGCGGCAGAAATCCACCCACTCCGTATGCGTTCCCAAGTCGGATGCCACCAGCGAGCGCAGCACCACGTTGGCGTCGCCGCACACCGGTACATCCACTCGCGGATGCCCCTTCATCAGCTCGCGCTCGTCGCAGTCCACCTGCACCACCTTGCCCACCGGGATGAACTCCTGCCAGTTGAACCCCGACTGCTGCAATCCCAGCCGTGTCCCTAACGCCACCAGCAGATCGGCCTGCTGCACCAGAATATTCGCCGACCTCTGCCCCCAAGTATTCGGCCGTCCGAAGTAGCAGGGGTGATCGCTGCTGATGCGGTCGGCGCCGTTCCAGGTTGTCATCACGGGAACGCCCAACTCCGCCAGACGGCCGGACACATCCGCGGTCGTCTTTCGGCTCAAACCTCCGCCCAGCAGCAGCACCGGACGCTTCGCCTCGCGCACCATCATGGCGATCTGCGCGAGCGTCTCCGACGCCACCGGTCGAAAGACGTTCGGAGCCACAAACGGCTGCTTGCTGTCGAGCGTCTCCCGCTCCACCGGGGCAGCCTGCACATCCAGCGGAATCTCGATGAAAACCGGCCCCTTGCGCCCGCTGCTTCCCGACTGACTCCACTCGGCAAACGTCTGCTGGCTGACCACCTGGTCCATGAGCCTCGAAGCGACCGTGACCGGCCGCGCGATGTCGACGCCGTCCACCTCCTGAATGCCGCGTTGCCGCACCATGCCCCGCGCCAGGTCCGACGTCTTCACCTGTCCGCCGACCACCAGCAACTCGTGGCTCTCCATATACGCCCCGGCCATCGCCGTGACGATGTTGGTCAGCCCCGGCCCCGCCGTCACCAAGGCAAACGCTCGCGGCCCGCCAGCCACTTCGTTGAAATACTCCACCGCAATCCCCGCCGCAACCTCATGCACCACGGGAATGCACTTGAACTTGCGGCTGCAGCTCTCCAGCAGGTGCATGATGTTGCCGCCCGCCAGGAAAAAGCAGTGGGTGTAGCCCAGTTCGGTCAGCCAATCTGCCAATAAATCGCTATATTTCACCGATAACTCCACAAACCGGGCCACACCTCTTCTGTTCAGAGACTGCGCAAATCTGGCGCGATCAAGCCGTGCCGGAAGAGCTACTGGCTAATACCGCCCAACACTCCTCGAGCATGTCGATGCGTTTCGTGTCTTCGCTCTGGATCTGCGAATAGTAGTTCCGCTTATTCATCAGCCATAGGATCTCGAAATGCACGGCATTCCGCAGGCCCTGATCGATGTGCGACGCCTTCGCCGACTGTGCGTCGAAGACCACCTTCCTGGTCTCGAACCGCGTCAGGTAGACCTCCACCATCTGCTTCAGAACCGGAATGGAATCGCTTGAGACGCCCCCACCAAGCACCAGGTCGAGCCCCAGCCCTTTGCACGTCTCCGCCACCTTCAGTACGTGCTCCGTAACCTCTTTGCCATTGGTGGCATCCCGCCCGAGCCCCGCTGAAAACGAGTAGTCCACCCGTTCAAACACAATTCCCGAGATGACCTTCGATTTCGCCGCCGCCTCCGCGATCTCATCCAGCCTCGCGAACGCATACACGGTCTCCAGGTCGAACAGAAACTTCGTCTCCTTCCGCTCCTCGTCCGAGTACACCCGCTTCACCGCGTCGGTGTACTTCGACAGCGCATACGCGCTCTCGATCATCGGCGCAACCACATAATCCACCCCAATCTGCTTGCCCTCAATCAGGTCGCGCAACGCGTCGCATCCGCCGATCGTCAAGGAGAACTCCAGCCCTGCTTTGCGGCAGATTTCCACCAGCCGAAGCAACTCGTCCACCCGCGTGCCCTCGGCCTCCACCTCTGCCTTCACTGCACGGTAACCATACTCATCCTTCCCCTTTTTCAGCAGGTCCAGCATCTTGCGCTCTCTGGTGTTCATATCTTCTCCTCGGGTTCGCTAGTAGCCTATCATCTCACGCGCGGTCCTTTCCTCAATCAATAGGATCGAATCTGCGGGCTGGCATCGCTGCCCAAAAAGGGGTGAAAGACACACACAGTATAGTCGAGCAAGTATGCTTCTTCGACCCCCTGTATGCACAGCCAATGTGTATATCCCTCTTTTCCCCATGCTCCACAACAGCAAACAATGTCATACTGATGCTGTTGATCGCGGGTGCTTCACCTCCCGCTGCTCCAAGTCTCGTCCAAGGATACGGATTCAAGATGAAAGCGGTCATTCTCGCCGGCGGTCTCGGCACGCGTCTCAGCGAAGAAACCTCGGTCCGCCCCAAGCCCATGGTGGAGATCGGCGGCCTGCCCATCCTGTGGCACATCCTGAAGCTCTACTCCCAGCAGGGCATTCACGACTTCGTCATCTGCCTGGGATACAAGGGCTACATCATCAAGGAGTACTTCGCCAACTACTTCCTGCACACCTCCGACGTTACCTTCGACATCGCGCACAACAAGATGACTGTCCACAACTCCGTCACCGAGCCCTGGCACGTCACCCTGGTCGATACCGGCGACGACTCTGGCACCGGTGGCCGCCTGCGGCGCGTCGCAAAGTACCTCGAAGGCGAAGAGGCCTTCTGCATGACCTACGGCGACGGCCTCGCCGACGTGGACATCCAAGCCACCATCGCCTTCCACAAGGCCCACGGCAAGCTGGTCACCCTCACCAGCATCCAGCCGCTCGCTCGCTTCGGAGCACTCGTCCTCAAGGGCACCCGGGTCCAAGCCTTTCAGGAAAAGCCCCAGGACGAAGGCGGATGGATCAACGGCGGCTTCTTCGTCCTCTCGCCCAAGGTCATCGCCGAGATCAAGGACGACCGCTGGATGTTCGAGCGCGAACCCATCGAGGCGCTGGTGGCCCGCGGCGAGGTCCAGGCCTACTTCCACCACGGATTCTGGCAGGCCATGGACACCCTGCGCGACAAGCAGCAGCTCGAAGAACTGTGGGCCTCGGGCCGCGCCCCCTGGAAGTCCTGGTAGTCCGAAAGGCCCCGGATTCGTCGATCTTGAACTGCTTCTGTAAATGGGTCGAGCCCAGACAGGGAACACCAGTTCAGCCGGTAACACCAAAGTTGCAGAACCGATGATCGACTTTATTATCCCCCCCGCACAACTATCTCTCTAGCCTTGTGTCTGCGTAATGGGACGGGCGAGAGCAGCTTGATCGATTCTCCGGCCGCTCAATACAAGTGATTCAGGCGATGACTCCGTAGGTGAGCGCGCCCAGGCAATCAGCATTCCTTCCTGGGAGAGTGGCACTGTTGCCAACTCGGCGCTCGTTCCCAATAAGCTGCGGAGCACGCAGAAAGCGATGTGTCCTATGTCGTCTTCTAAGCTCCTCGGCAAACTTCCGCTCTGTCTTCTCTCTCTCGTTGCTGCCTCGCTGTTCGCCGCGGGCTGCGGTTCGGGTTCCACCGCCAGCACCGCCACGGGACCAGCCGGCGCGTCCTTCGTGGTCGGCACCGATGCTCCCATGGCCTCCGTCACCTCGTTCGCTGTACAGTTGACCAGCGTCAACGCCATCGACGCCAAGGGAGACACCGTATCGCTGGTCAGCGGGTCGCCCACCGTCGACTTCGCCCGCTTCAACGGCCTGCAGACCATGCTCGACATGAACGACGTTCCCGCCGGCACCTACACCAGCGTGAAGATTACGCTGGGCTCCGCGACCCTCGGCTACCTCAACACGGTCTCCGGCTCCGCGCCCACCATCGTCACCGAACCCGCGACCCTCACCACCTCCACCGTCAACATCACTCTCGCCTCGCCGCTGGTTGTCACCCAGTCGGGATCGCCCGTCGGCCTCAACCTCGACCTCAATCTGCGCAAGTCCATCCTGGTCGACGGCAACGGCAACATCACCGGATCGGTCACGCCCACCTTTACCGTCGGCTCGGTTGCCATCGGCGACGCAGGCGCCTACATCGACGAGTTTGACGCAGCCGTCGTCAGCGTCAACACTTCCGCGCAGTCCTTCGTCGTCCAGGGCCCGCACGGCCGCCAGTTCACGGTCAACGTCACCGGCAACACCGAGTGGGAGAACAGCGAGAGCATCAGCTCGCTCACCACCAGCAGCATCGTGGCCGTCTCCGGCGTGCTCGATAAGGCGGACGCCACCATCGACGCGGACGAGGTCGCCATCCTCTCGCAGAACGGCTTTTACGCCACCGGCCAGGTCACCTACGTGACTCCGGCCACGGGAACAGCCACCAGCTTCGACCTGTACGTGCGCGGGCTGTTGCCCACCACCACCAGCCTCGTTCTAGGGCAGATTGCGACGGTGGATGTAAGCAGCAATACAAACTACTTCATCTACCGGGCGCACAACACGCTCAGCCAGTTCCTCTTCAATGACGCCAACATGCTGGCTGGCCAGGATGTCGCCATCGGCGGACCGGCGTCGGCAGTCTCCGGCTCCACGGTCACGCCCACACGCGTGGTGCTGCGCCACTGGGGCTTCAACGGCACCTTCGTCGCAAGCTCCATCAACTCGACTGCCGGGACCTTCCAGATGACGATCAACGGCTTTGCCGGGCTGCTGGTTCCGCAGACCGTGACTGTCTACACCTCCGGCATCACAACCTTCCGCAACGGTTTCAGTGCACTCAGCAGCGTCACAGGCAACGTGCGCGTGGTCGGCCTGCTGGTCAAGGACCCCACTTCGGGAAATACCGTGCTGATTGCCCGCTATGTGGATGTACTCAACTAAGCGGCGCGGCACAAAGCAACGCCGCACTTGCAAATCAATCGCCGCAGTCAGGATCCCTGGTTGCGGCGATTCTATGCCTGCCGGAGTCTCCGTCAGGCGAATTCGCTCATTGCGGTGGGATGTGAATCTGCTTGTGGGATTTCGCCGCAGCAGCGTGTCATTGCCCTGACACGGTAGAATGTTGCGCATGGAAACTATCCAATACAACCTGCCGCAAAGCCGCATCCCTCTCGCCTGGTACAACATTGCAGCCGACCTGCCAAAGCCCATGGCGCCACCCCTGCACCCCGGAACACTGAAGCCGCTCGGCCCCGACGATCTCGCGCCGCTCTTTCCCATGAGCCTCATCCTGCAGGAGGTCAGCACCGAGCGCGAGATCGAGATTCCCGGCCCGGTGCGCCAGGTCTACGCGCAATGGCGTCCCTCGCCGCTGATCCGCGCGCGCCGCCTGGAGAAGGCGCTGGACACGCCCGCCCACATCTATTACAAGAACGAGGGCGTCAGCCCGGCCGGCTCGCACAAGCCCAACACCGCCGTTCCCCAGGCCTACTACAACAAGATCGACGGTACCAAACGCCTCTCCACCGAGACCGGCGCGGGCCAGTGGGGATCGGCGCTGGCCATGGCCTGCGCGTTCTTTGGAATGGAGTGCAAGGTCTACATGGTGCGCGTCAGTTACGACCAGAAGCCCTACCGCCGCGCCCTGATGGAGGTCTTCGGCGCATCCGTCACCGCCAGCCCCAGCACGGAGACCCAGACCGGCCGCGCAATCCTGGCCGAGCATCCCGACTCCAACGGATCGCTGGGCATCGCCATCTCCGAGGCCGTCGAGATCGCAGCTTCAGACCCGCACACCAAGTACGCGCTGGGCAGCGTCCTGAACCACGTCATGCTGCACCAGACCGTCATCGGGCTGGAGGCAATCGAGCAGATGGCGCTGGCCAATGACGAGCCCGACGTGATCCTCGCCTGCACCGGCGGCGGATCGAACTTTGCCGGATTGACGATGCCGTATATCGGCCGCAACCTCAAGGGCCAGAGCCACGCCCGCGTGGTTGCCGTCGAACCCGCCGCCTGCCCCAGCCTCACCAAGGGCCCGTTCACCTACGACTTCGGCGACACCGGCCACCTCACGCCGCTGGTCAAGATGCACACCCTCGGCAGCACCTTCATGCCGCCGGGAATCCACGCCGGCGGCCTGCGCTACCACGGCATGGCGCCGCTGGTCTCGCACGTCAAGGACCTCGGCCTCATCGAGGCCACTGCGGTGCATCAACTCGACGCCTTCGCCGCCGGAATTCAGTTCGCCCGCGCCGAGGGAATCGTCCCCGCACCGGAATCGAACCATGCGATTGCGGGCGCAATCTATGAGGCGCTCGAGGCCAAGCGCGAGGGCAAGTCGCGCACCATCCTCTTCAACCTCTCCGGCCACGGCCACTTCGACATGCAGTCCTACATCGCCTACCAGGCAGGGAAGTTGGAGAACTACGAGTACCCCGCCGAGGAGATCGCCATGGCCCTCGCCGGCCTGCCCACGGTGCTGTGAGAAGCCCTGCGGATGTGTTGCGCGAAACGAAATGACGGGTGCCCCATCCATCGCAGTCTCATCGCGATGGGTGGGAAGTAAGCATTATTAGTGAGTAGAATCTCTACGCTCAGACCACCGGCTTGAACCGCAGTTCCAGCCCATCCGCCTTCACCGTCACATCAACCTCTTCGAGCGACCGCGCCAGCCACGTCGCCGCGCGCAACTGCGCCGCTGGATGCGTTCCCAGCACGGCGAGCACGCGGCAACCCGCAGCCACGCCCGCGCCAACGCCGGAGGGCGCGTCTTCGACCACGATGCACTCCGCGGACGCGAACCCCAGCAGCTCCGCGCCGCGCCGGTACGGCTCCGGATCGGGCTTGCCGCGCTCCACCATTTCGCCGCTGATGTAGTTCGCGGGGACCGGCAATCCCGCCGCCGCAAGCCGGCCAATCAGAAGCCGCCGCGTCGCCGAGGAGACCACCGCCCAACGCTCTGGAGGCAGCCGCGCCAGCAGCGCCTTCACGCCCGGCAGAGCCCTCAGGTCGGCCGTGTCCACCAGCTCCAACTCCTCGATCGCGTGCAGCCCTTCGGCCACCTGCGCCTCGTTGAACTCCGGCTTCAACATGCGCACAATGTCCACCGCGCGCGTGCCATGCGGCACCTGAAACTGCGCTGCATTGGGCACGCCGTACAGCTTGCACCAGCGCTGCCAGCAGCGCACCACCGATCCGGTGGAGCTGATCAGCACGCCATCCATGTCGAAGAGCAGCCCCCTGGTCTCGACCGTCAACAACTCATTCGCATTCTTCGCAGCCGTCTCGCTCAAGCCGCACGCCTCTCCAGCACAAACGCGCGCGCCGCCTCGAGAATCGCCGTCACCGAATCGGTCGAACAGCTCTCGCAGTAGACCCTCAGCAGCGGCTCCGTGCCCGATGCGCGCAGCAGGAGCCACGTCTCCGCCGCATTTTTCTTTGTCGCTGCGGCAGGATTGTCGAGGAAGAATTTAATCCCGTCCATCGTCTCCACGCGCAGAATCTTCATCCCAGCCATCGTGTTGCCCGCAACCAGCGCGCCCGCGCGCGCAATCGCCGACTGCTTCATCTCCTCGTCGAGCTGCATGTCGATGCGCCCGTACTGGTGCTCGCCGAACTCCTCCTGCAGCGCGGCCACCAGTTGCCCCAGCGTCTTCTTCTCGTCGGCCATCACGTTGGCCAGCAGCAGCGAGTTCAGCAGCCCGTCGCGCTCCGGCAGGTGGCGGCTGATGCCGATGCCGCCCGACTCCTCGCCGCCGATCAGGACCTCGCCCTGCAGCATCAGGTCGCAGACGTACTTGAAGCCGATGCCGTGTTCATGCAGCGTGCGCCCGTACTTCGCCGCGATGCGGTCGATCATCTTGGTGGTGTTGAATGCGCGGGTCACATCGCCCGGCCATCCCTTGCGCGTCAGCAGCCAATAGAGCAGCACCGCGAAGACCTTGTGCGCATCGACCACGTTGCCGTGCTCATCCACCGCGCCGATGCGGTCGGCGTCGCCGTCGGTGATGAACCCCGCGTCGCACTTCTCCGCCACCACGGCCAGCTGCGACGCGCGAATGTGGGGCAGGATCGGTTCCGGATTGATCCCCGGAAACAGAGGGTTCAGCTCGCTGCGTATCTCGACAAACGGAATCCCCGCGCGGGTAAAGATTCCCGCAATCACGCCGCGTCCGCATCCGTACATGCAGTCGATGAGGAACTTGTAGCCCGACCGGCGAATCGCTTCCAGGTCGACAAACTTCGCGATCGCCGTAATGTACTGCGGATTGAAGTTCACCTCCTCGATCTTCGCCGGGACCGCGGCGTCGGGCAGAGGATCGCCCAGATAGCTCTCGATGGATGCCATGATGGAGGGGCTGCCCGAGCCGCCGTAGCTCGCCTTGTACTTCACGCCGTTCCACTCCGCCGGATTGTGGCTGGACGTGATCATCACGCCGCCCGCCGCCTTGCGCCCGCGCACCGCATAGCTGAGCGCCGGGGTCGGCGCAATCTCCGAACCCAGCGCCACCGGAATCCCCGCGCTGGCCAGCACATCGGCCGCCACGCCCGCGAACGAGCGCGAGCCGAAGCGCGTGTCGTAGCCGATGCACACGCCGCGCTTTGACTCCTCGTGCTTCAGAACGTAGTGCGCGATCGCCCGCGCCGCCACGCGCACGTTGGCATAGGTGAAGTCGTCGGCAATAATGCCGCGCCATCCATCCGTCCCGAACTTCACCGCCGTTGTCGTCTCCGCCATCTCTTCCTTGAAAGGGACGGGCTTTAGCCCCTGTGGGGAAGCTCGCGCCCAACGAATTCCCTCAACCATACAGCCCTTGAATCTGCCTTCTTCAGATCAGATCGTAGCGGCCCCGAGCCTTCAGCTCCGCGACCACCTTGCCCACGTCCTGCGACCTCGCGCGCGTCGTGATCAGCAGCGCGTCCGTGGTCTCGACCACCACCAGGTCGCTTACGCCGATCAGCGCCACAACCTTGCCCAGGGCGTACACATAGTTGCCCTGCGCATCGATGATGACGCTCTGCGTGCTCGCTCCATCGCTCACATTCTCCGTCGCAGGGCCTCCCGGCTTATACCCTGCCCTATGCTCGTAAAGCGCGGCCCACGAGCCCAGATCGTTCCAGGCAAAGTCCGCCGGCAGGCAGTAGATCTCCGACCCCATCTCGCCCTTGGCCGAGCGCGGCTCCAGCACCGCGTAGTCGATGCTGATCTCCTGGCAGAGCGGATACACTTCGGCGAAGACGCGCTTGAACTGCGCAGGCGAAGCTGCATGGGCCGCGGCGATCTTCTCCAGCAGCGGCGTCATCGCCGGGCAATACTCGCGAATGGCATTGGCAAGCGTGCGCGCTCTCCACAGAAAAATTCCGCCGTTCCACGCGTAGTTGCCCGAGGCGACAAACTCCTCCGCTTGCGCCAGTTTGGGCTTCTCCGTAAACCGCTTCACGCGGCGCACCGCCACATCGCCGCAGGGCACGGTTGCGGCATCCACCACGTCGCCCAGTTCGATGTAGCCAAATCCCGTCTCCGCCCGCGTCGGCGGCACGCCCAGCACTACAATCCGCTCGCCGCTCGCCGCCAGCTTTACGCCCGCCCGAATGATCTCACTGAAGCGGACATGGTTCCGGATCACATGGTCGGATGGAAAGACGCCGATCACCGTCTCCGGCGCCGCAGTCTCCAGCAGAAACGCCGCCAGTGCGCACGCCGGCGCCGTATTGCGCGCCACCGGCTCCCCCAGGATCCTGTCCCGGCCCACCTGCGGCAACTGCTCCGCAATCACCGAGGCCAGCAACTTGTTGGTGAAGACCCACACATCCTCGGCCGCGGCCAGGGGAAGCAGCCGGTCCAGCGTCTGCTGGATCATGGTCCTCTCGCCATCCAGCGCAAGCACCTGCTTGGCGTGTGCCCGCCTGCTCCTCGGCCAGAAACGCGTTCCGCTGCCACCCGCCAGAATCATCGGGGCAAACCGTGGCCCCGCCTTACCGTTCGCAAAATCCATAGACCCCCATGTTAGTGGAAAAATGCTGCGTCGTCCGGCAATATGCGGCCCGGTTCCTACTCTGCCACCTGCGAGGGCCTGCGCAGAGACGCCTAGCTCAACTGGCTGAAGTACTCGCCCATCCGCTTCACGCCCTCGTCCACCACCCCGGCAGAGGCCGCGTACGAGAGCCGGATGTGGTCTTTCGTCCCGAAGGCCTCGCCCGGAACCACCACCACGCGCGCATCGCTCAACAGCTTCGCAGCCACGTCCGACGCTGTCTTCAGGCCGCCCTTGCCGAAGAACGCGCTCACATTGGGATACACATAGAACGCGCCCTCCGGCACCGAGCAGCTCAGCCCTGGAATCGTCTTCAGCCCCGCCAAAATCCGGTCGCGCAGCTTCAGGAAGTCGGCCCGCATATCGGCCACGCACTGCTGCGGGCCGGTCAGCGCGGCAATCGCCGCCTTCTGCACAAAACTGGTTGTGTTCGACGTGCTCTGCGACTGCAGCTTGCTCATCGCCGAAATAATCTGCTTCGGCCCCAGGGCAAAGCCCGCGCGCCAGCCCGTCATCGCGTAGGTCTTCGACAGCGAGCCGAGAATCACCACGTGCTCTTTGCAATCCGTGAACGTCCCGCCGCTCACCGGCGCGCCCGCATAGGTCAGGTACGCGTAGCACTCGTCCAGAAGCAGGTAGATGCCGCGCCCCTGCGCCAGGCGAACGATCGCCTCCAGGTCCGCCGCCGACACCACCGCGCCCGAGGGGTTCGACGGCGTATTCAGGATGATCGCCTTGGTCTTCGGCGTAATCGCCGCCTCGATCATCTTCGCCGTGATGCGGAAGTCCTCGCGCTCGTCGCTCTCGACATACACCACCTTGCCGCCCGCGTACTCGATGATGTCCTTGAACGAGACCCAGTAGGGCACCGGCAGCACCACCTCGTCGCCGTGGTCCACCAGCACCTGGATGGCGTTGAACAGGGCCAGCTTGCCGCCAGTGGTAAAGACGCACTCGTCGATGGCATAGCCGGAGCCGAAGTCCGCCGCGTGGCGCTCCACCACCGCCTTGCGCACCTCGGGAATGCCGGGCACCGCCGTATAGCGCGAGAAGTTCTTCTCGATCGCCTCGATGGCCGCGTCCTTGATGTGCGGCGGCGTGTTGAAGTGCGGTTCGCCCGCGCCGAAGTTGGCCAGATCGATCCCCGCCGCCTTCATCTTCAGCGCCTCCGCTGTGATCGCCATGGTCGCTGAAACTTCAATCCGGTTGATCCGGTCCGTCAAACCCTTGGTCATGGTTGTGCTCATGCCTTCCAGTCTCGCAGATTTACCCCCCAAGATAAAGCATTGAGATGACCGTTGGGCCAGTTTGAACTCCGCGTCGAACAAAGTTACCTATAACACCTTTTTGCAGGAAGTTCGTTTCAGATTCATGCGGTAACCGTGCGGGACCGCCCGTTGCATCGAGGATGCGTCGCATGTGGAGAAGTGGGAAGCGCGGAGCGGTTTCCTCTTCTCCACTGGCACAATGAACGCCGGGCGCTCCATGAGCATGGAACGGGTTATCCTGTGTTCAGCCGACGAAGCTCGCTCCCCTTCAGCGCAGACTTCGGTACGCCGGCATCGCACATGGATGGAGGTCCGATCATCAGCAGACCACGACCGGGTAAACAATCGAAAACCACCGCAAATGTTTGGTCGCGCCCGAATCGTTGGACGGGACTGGCCATCATCCTTGTGGCTGCTTTACTCGCAATGGGCCCGCTCCTCTGGCGTGGTTCCTCCTCCCTCGGCAACGACCTCGGCTTCCACTTCCTCTCCTGGATCGATGCCAGGCAGGGCATGTCGATGGGCTTCCTCTATCCGCATTGGGCCTATAGCCCGAACTTCGGAGCGGGCGAACCTCGATTTGTTTTTTATCCCCCGATCAGCTGGATGGCGGGAGCTATTTTGGGAATGCTCTTGCCGTGGAGTGTTGTTCCGCTCGTTCTCTCCATTCTGTTGCTTGCCGCAACCGGTCTGGCCGTTCGCGCGTTGGCCAGAGAGACCATGGCGGATGGACCGGCAACTTTGGCGGGTTGTGCTGCAATCTTCCTCGGTTACGCGTTGTTCAACGTCTATAAACGCTGTGCCTTCGCAGAGATGACGGGGGGATTCTGGGTCCCTTTGCTGCTTCTTTATGCGTTGCGCAGGAGGAATCCTTCGGGCAACTTCTGGGAACGAGCCTTCGACGGCTCGGCCGCGCCGTTGGCGCTGATTGTGGCCGGCATCTGGCTCAGCAACGGCCCCGTGGGAATCATGGCCGGCTATCTGCTGGCTGCCGTCGCGCTGGTCTCTGCTGGGATGGAAAAGTCGCTGGTGCCGGTGCTGCGCGCCGCTGTGGGCACGATCTTGGGAATGGGGCTGGCGTCGTTCTATCTGATTCCAGCCATCTGGGAAAGAAAGTGGGCAAGCATTCAGTTGGCCTTCACCCTCAGTCATTCTGTGGTGGAAAACAACTGGCTCTTCGCCCGTCATGCCGATCCGGGTATGCTTTCTCACGACGTGTTTTTGATCCAGGTCTCACTGGTCGCTGTCGCGATGCTCGTGGTCGCCTTCGCCGGAGGCGCGATTGCCTGGTTTCGCGGCGTCGTGCCCGGTGAGCGCAGATGGTGGCTCCCGCTGGCTCTCATTCCGCCGGTAGTCCTGTTCCTGCTGCTTCCGGTCTCGCTGCCAGTTTGGTATGGTTTGCCGGAGTTGCGCACGCTACCGTTTCCCTGGCGCTGGCTCGTGGTTCTCGAAGCTCCGATGGCGATATGTTTTGCCTCGGCCGCCTGGTTCGACCGCAGGGCCCTGCGCATTCCCATGCTGGCCGCGTGTGCGGCCCTCTTTATGGGAATCAGCCTGGCGGCATTCCCGGTGTGGTTTGTCGAAGGCACGTCGCTTGAAGCCTCAATCCAGAAATCCGTACGAGAGGACGTCGGCGTTCTTGGCCAGCCCGAATACGCGCCGCCCGGCATTCGATTTCCGCTGGTGGACCGCATCGTGCATAGCGCCTGCCTGCTGGACAGTCCGCCAGACGCGACACTCCAGAGTGAAGCTGGCTTAGCTCCTGCGTGGGACGGGGAATCAGCCAGTTGCAACAGTTCCTCCTGGCAGGAAGCCATTTTGATCGGAGATCCATCTCAATCGGACGCAGCCCCGTATATGCAGGAACAGAAACGGATCATGGGAGTCGCCGAACACGCAGGTTACCTCATTTTGCGGCTGCGATATTACCCGGCATGGGGCGTAAGGGTGAATGGAATTCCGGTGACGCCGAGGGCTGAACGAGAACGCGGCTTGATGGCCGTACCGGTCCCGCAGGGAAAGGTTCAGGTATCGGTTGATTGGACAACAACCAGCGATGTAGTGGCTGGGCGCTGGGTGAGCGCAGTTGCGTTGCTTCTGGTCACAGGTTTGTATTTATTCGAGCGGAAACGATTGCAGGCTCATTTAAACATGGGCAGGGCAAGTTCGTTGGTCGCCAATGCGGAACCAAAGCCGCGCAACGTCATACCGTCAGTGCGGACAGGCAGCCGAAATACGCCGTCCAGCAAGAAGCCGAAAACCATCAAACGGAAATAAGTTCGCAGTAAGCCAATTGGATGGACACGCAAGACTGCATTCGCAGGCACACAAAAAACTATGCTGAAGGGTACTTGGAGGTATCGCTTCCGGGAGATGAAAATCGTCTTTGCAAAGCTCTCCTCAAAGCTAGAGGCTCCTGCGCTGCGGCTTCGCCCCTACACAATCCTGCCGTCGCGGATGTGCACCGACCGGCTGGCGTACGCGGCCGCCTCCGCGTTGTGCGTGATCATCAGGATCGTCTGGCCCGTGCGCTCGTTCAGGTCCTTGAGCACGCCCAGCACGGCGGCCGAGTTCTGGCTGTCCAGGTTGCCCGTCGGTTCGTCGGCCAGCAGGATGGCCGGCTGGTTCACAATGGCGCGCGCAATGGCCACCCGCTGCTGCTGCCCGCCGGAGAGCGCCCGCGGCTTGTGCTTCAGGCGGTCCTGAATCCCCAGCAGCTTCAGCACCTCCGCGAACTCCGGCGTGAATTTTGTGCTTCGCCCGCCGATGAACTCCACGATCTTGATGTTGTCCTCGGCGGAGAGCGTCGGCAGTAGGTTGTACTTTTGGAAGACGAAACCCACGGTCGTCTTGCGCAGGTCCGTGCGCTCGCGGTTCGACATCAGCGCCAGGTCCTTGCCGTCGATCACCACCGTCCCCGCGCTGGCCGGAGTCAGTCCCCCCAGGATGTGAAACAGCGTCGATTTGCCCGAGCCCGACGCGCCCACAATGGCCACAAACTCGCCGCGCGCAATCTCCAGGTCCACGCCGCGCAGCGCATGAACATCCACATCGCCCACATGGTAGACCTTGGTCAGCCCATGCACTTCGATGATGGGCTCCGTCCCCGTTCGCGCTGGCCTCTCAGCCCCCGTCCTCACCGCACTCTTACTCATACGAAAGCGCCTCGGTGACATCCTGCTTCACGGCCTTCACTCCGGGAACGATCACTCCCAGCATCGCGCCCACAATCGCAATCCCGCCCGCATACGCCCACCACTCATACACCGTCTCCTGCACCAGGCTGGCCGGCACGGCGTGCTGCATCAGCCACTGCGTCCCGTAGGTCATGGCGATGCCCACTCCGGTGCCCAGGACCGCCAGCAGCACTGTCTCGCGCAGCAGCAGGCCCAGCACCAGAGCCGAAGAGCCGCCCACCGCCTTGATGATCCCAATCTCCCGCGTCCTCTCCAGCACCGCCGTATACATCGCCATGAAGACCACGATGAAGCCCACGATCACCGCAACCGAAATCACAACCCAGATGAAGTCCTTCAGCATCCCCACATTGCTGATCGAATACATCGAGGTCAACTCCTCCATGGTGAGAATCGGATAGTCCGGCAGCTTGGCCTTCAGGTCGCTCACCACCTGGTCGGCCAGTTTGGGATCGTCCAGCTTCCCGTAGATCACGGTCACGTGGCCGGGGCTTCCCATCAGCGCCTGCAGCGTGGAGAGCCGCACGCAGATGCGCGCCAGCTTGCCGCCCTCGAAGATGCCCGAGACCTTCCAGTCGTGGTTGACCAGGCGCAGCGTATCGCCCACATGCAGGTGCTTCTGCTGCGCGTAGTATCTGTCCACGCTCACGTCGTCGTCGCCCGCCGGATCGCCGCCCGCAAGATAGGTGAACCCGCCGCTCATCTTGTTGAACGCGGCGAAGTCGAGTCCGGTAATCGAGTCGGGGAAGGTCAGGCTCTGGATGGCCGTTCCCGTGGCCAGCGCCACGTGCGGCTGCTGCATCATCCACGCCACGTACTTGTCGCTGATCGGCGCCGAACTGAGCGACGACATCACGGTGGAGTTGGGCGGCCGCATCACAATGTCCGCGCCCACGCCGCGCGCCCGCGCCGCCGTCGAGTCCAGCGTGCCATGGCTCACGCCCACCAGGGTCAGGATCATGGTCACTTCCACCGCAATCGCCAGCACGCTCAACAGGGTCCGCACCGGCCGGTGGGTAAGGTTCGCGAAGATCAGCTTGTTCAACACAATCGTTAAGTCTACCCCACTCCCGCGTTCCCTCTCTCGCGCTGGAGAATAACGGCCCTCAAATCCGGGTGCGCTTATACTGATCTAGCTCCGGCTCTCTCAACATCCTTATGAAGAATAAACTCCGCGTTGGCATTCTCTTTGGCGGCCGCTCCGGCGAGCACGAGGTCTCGCTGCTCTCGGCCGCCTCCATCCTCAAGGCCATCGACCGCAAGCGCTACGATGTCGTCCCCATCGCCATCGACAAGCAGGGCCGCTGGCTCTGCGGCGACCAGGCCCTGCGCCTGCTCGCGAGCCCCGCGCCGGCGCCGCTCAGCGCCGCAAGTGAGGACGACCTTGAGTTCGCCACCGCCGCCGCCGTCCTGCGTTGCGGCGAGCCGCTCCAGATTCCACCCCCGCACCCGATGCGCCGCGCCACCGACCGCCTCGAACGCAGCACCGGGGCCCATCTTGCGCAGCCCGGCAACCCGCTCGCCGCCTCCCTCGACGTCGTCTTCCCCGTGCTGCACGGCACCTTCGGCGAGGACGGCACCATCCAGGGCCTCTTTGAGCTGGCCGACATCGCCTACGTCGGCTCGGGCGTTCTCGGCTCCTCCGCGGCCATGGACAAGGACGCCATGAAGCGGCTCTTCGCCGCCGCTGGCCTGCCCCAGACCCCGCACATCGCCCTGCTGCGCAGCCAGTGGCGCGCCGACCCCAAACGCGCCACGCGCCTCATCGAAAAGTCGCTCCGCTATCCGCTCTTCGTCAAGCCGGCGAACCTCGGCTCCTCGGTCGGCATCAGCAAGGTCCACGCGCGCAGCGAGCTGGCTGCGGCCATCAACCTGGCAGCCCGATTCGACCGCAAGCTCATCGTCGAGCGGGGAGTCGGCGGCCCGGGCGTCAAGCCGCGCGAGTTCGAGGTCGCAGTCCTGGGCAACGACGCGCCCCAGGCCTCGGTGGTCGGCGAGATCGTTCCCAACCGCGAGTTCTACGACTACGACTCGAAGTACGCCGACTCGCCCGAAGACCCGTCGATCCC
>JBEKRR010000028.1:0-50915 GCA_049518555.1 Acidobacteriaceae bacterium | reverse complement strand
GACCGAGACGATCTGGATTACGGTTTTCAGCTTGCCGATCTCGGAGGCGTCGATGGTGAAACCCTCGGATGCGGCGATGGAGCGGAGGCCGGAGACGAGGAACTCCCGGCCGATGATGATGACAGCGATCCACGGGTGTACGACGCGCGGGTTGTAGGCAACCAGGATGATGTAGGCCGCTGTGACCATCAGCTTGTCTGCCAGCGGGTCGAGGAGCATTCCGAGGGTTGTGATCTGCTTGCGGCGGCGGGCGAGGTAGCCGTCCAGGCCGTCGGTGATGGATGCGAGGATGAAGACTCCGGAGGCGATCAGCTCCTGCCGGCCGCCCAGCAGGCCATGGGCCGCGGGATTGGCGGGGAAGGCCGGGGAGAGGATCCACATCAGCAGCGGCACGGTGGCGATGCGGCTGAGCGTGATGGAGTTGGGCAGGTTCATGGGCCTCGGGATGGGGCGCCGCACTTCGCGCGCGACGGCCAGCGCAGGCAAAGTCCGGGCCGCGCATCCAGCGGGAGGAGCGGCCAAAACAGAGCAAAGCAGACACTAGCATTCTGCCACAGCCGGGGGGCTTTGCGCCTCGTAAATGGCGCGGCGCGCGTGGTAGATTGGCAGATGTCCTCCCACGCCCTGGGCCCTTGGGCCGGTACCTCCATGTCGCGCTTCAGTCGCATCCTTCGGCGTACGGTCTGCTGCCTTCTGGGCGTGGTTTCGGGGGTCTGCGCCGCGCAGCAGTCGACGCAGGTCAAAGCTCAGCCCTATGTGCAGTCGACCCGCGGCCGGGTCACCAGCTTCCTGCCCGGAATCTTTCAGAACCCGTCCGGCGGGGTGGACATCCTGTACATCAACGCCCCCGCGATCATCAACCAAAGCCCTGCCATCGTTGCCGGCATAATGCTCAACGGGATTCCAACCTTCGCGATTCCGGACGGGGACAAAATCCCCTTTGCCAATGTCTCGAACGTCGTTGCCGCGCTGGGCGACTTCAATAACGACGGACTCACCGACTTTGCCTTCGCGATCTCCGGCGTCAGCACGGATAACCTCTGCGTCTACTACGGCACCGGCATTCAGGCCTCCCTCTTTACGGGGAACGGTGTCAGCTCCTACGAAGGAGGCAATACCTATCCGCCAGGGGGTACCAAGAGCGGCTGCATGACATTGCCGACTCAAACGACGAATCCATCTGTCGTGAAGCAGCCTATTTTTTCGTACATCGCCGCTCTGCCCTTCACGAACACGACCGGCGCTCTATCGCAACTCCTGGTTGAAGACAGCGCGAATAATCTCCTCTACGTCATCGCCAACAACGGCTCGACCGGCAATACGCTGCCCGGCTTCAAGCTGATACACACGCTGCCCATTCCGACGACCGACGGTCCCGGCCCGATCTACACCGGCAACTTCGATCAGCATGGCAATGCCTTCTTCATCATCAACGGCCAGGCTGGCCACTCCGCCACGGTCTACATCGGCGACGGCAATGGCGGATTCACTGCTCAACCTCCGCTCACCTTCACCAATGGTGTCTACTCGATGCTGTTGCAGGACATGAACGGCGATGGCAAACCGGACATGGTGGCGGAAGGTGACAACGGCGTCATCTCTATTTACAAGGGCGACGGCAACGGAGGGTTCACTACGTATATAGGCGGCACGGCCAGCCCCAACGCACTCTCCGGCATTGGCGGGCACCTGGCCGCGATCGACCCCAAGACGCTGAATATTCTGACGACCACGCCTATCGGCCTGAGCGTGCTCACCCCACAGACCGGCACTCTGACCTACACGCTGAAGGGCATCTATAACATCGGCCCGGGGCGTTCCAGCTACGCGCTGGCGTCGTTCGGCAGTGGCAACCTGGCCGTGGACTCAGCCGAGGGCGTCGCCTTCGTCCAGGGCAATGCAGACGGCAGCTTCAATACCTCCCTCGCCTACTCGGCGCTGGCTCCGGCGCTGGGCGCGACGATGGGGCAGTTCAGGCCGCTCGGCAACCCACTCGACGTCGTGGTGGCCACCGGCGCCGTGCAGGGACAGTTGCTCGAAGGCAAGGGCGACGGCACCTTTACGCCCGCTGCCGCGCCCACTAATACTCTCGGCGGGCCATGCGCAAATATTTCCGCTGGCCTCTGGTCGAACATTCTCTCCGGTGACTTCGATGGGGATGGGAAGCTGGATATTTTGTACTCTCTGACCGGTTTTCTTCAGCCTCCGTCGACTCAGAACCTTGACCTCTGGGGGATTCAGTATGGGAATGGAGATGGCACGTTTGTTCAGCCCGCTGATTGCTTCGGATTCCAGTACGGGAGCGGCAATAACAGTACGAATGGCTACTTTGGGCAGAGCGCGGTGGGCGACTTCAACGGCAGCAGCGTCAGCGGCAACAGCGTCTCCGACATCGCCTACAGCCAAAACTATATCGATGCGATTGTGTACCCATGTAGCCCAGGCGCCCGCGGTACCGCCTGCAATTTTTTACTTAATCAGAACAGCAATAACCCCAACTTCAGTCAGGCGGCGGCGGGATACTTCAAGACGGGACGAACCAGCCAGCAGGACCTCGTCTTACAGCAGGGGACGAGCCTGGTTCCGTACAAGAACGCGCAGGATAAGACGGGGAAGAACTTTACGGCGATGACTCCGCTGACCGTCTCGCTTCCGGCGGCGAGCTACGCGATCAGCACGGTGCTGCTGACCGACATCGACGGCGACGGCAACGGCGACATTCTGGCGCTCTACCACAACCTCGCCTCCGACCCGTCGAACCCCAGCGCCAGCACGAGCACACCGAACTGGCTGTACATCTGGTGGGGCGACGGCACCGGCAACTTCAACCCGACGCCATTCACAATGAAACTAACCCGCAACTACTACCTGGCCGCCGTGGCGGACATGAACGGAGACACGCTGCCCGACATTGTGCTGAGCGATGGGTACCTGGTCGGCATCCTGTACAACCAGGGCGCGCTGAGCAGCCCGCCGAACCAAAGCTTCGGCAACGAGACGCACTTCCTGGCCGGGCAGGGGATCAACTCACTGACGCTCCAGAGCGTGCGCGGCAGCATGGTGCCGGACCTGGTGGTGGCCAACGGCGGCGCGACGATCTCCAATGCGGTGGCGCTGGAGGGCACCTCGGCTAGTTCGATCAGCCTCACGCCCAACCCGGCGGACATTAACACGGGCGGCATCACCGTGCTGCTGAACAACATCACCGCGCTGCCGACGACGGGAACGCTGGTGGCGAATCCCGAGCCGAGCACCATCGGGGAGGCATTCACCATCACCGCGACGCTGACTTCGAGCTCAGGGAACACGCCCACGGGCCCGGTGACGTTCTACATCGATAACACAACCACTCCGGTATGCACTGTGCAACTCACTGCCAGTACGGGAACGACCTCTACCGCACAATGCATCGTCCCGGTTGGCAACAGCTATCTGGGCGGCACGCACACGCTGACCGCGGTGTATCTCGGCGACACCAACAATGCGGTGGCAACCCTCACGGGAACGCACAACATCAGTGTTACCACCACCACCACCAATCTTCTCCTCTGCGTGGGGCCGAGTGCGCAGTGCCCGTCGACGGGCGTTATCAGTCCAGCCCCGCCGTTTTCATCCGCCCTGAACATGATTTACGGGCAGACCTTCAACGGGATCACGCAGGTCACAGCCGTCGATCCAAGCACGCTACTGGGTGACGTCTTTCTATACGATCAGTACCTGGGAACCCAGTTCACGCTGTGTGAGACCCTAATGACCGTCTCATGCCCGGTGAGTGTGGGAACGGGGACGCAGGTTGGCGTCAATGTACTGACGGCGGCGTACGTCCCAGGAACAGCCGACACAACCAATGCTGGATCGACCTCGCGAGCGGTGACGATCACCGTCACTCCCGACACTCCGGCGGCGACGGTGACGAGTTCGCTGAACCCCGCGCCGTCCGGGCAGGCGGTGACGCTGACCGCGACGCTGCTCGGAGCCAACGCGCCGCTTGATACCGCGGCGTCTCCGGTCGGCAACTACATTCCGCCGAGGGGCTCGGTCGTCTTCATGAACGGAAGTACGGTGCTCTGCGGCCCTTCCGTAGCCCTGGCTCCCAGCTCCACTGGCGTTAGCAGCATCGCCACATGCACCACCACGACGCTGCCGGTGGGGACGGACCAAATTACGGCGAGCTATGCGGGGAATCAGGACATCGACTTCAATGGAGCGGCGTCGGCGGCGTTCCCCGAGACGATTACCAAGGTGAATACGACCGACTTCACCGTGAGCGCGACGCCCAACCCGGCGAGCGCCGGTGTGGGCTATGCCGCGCTGCTGACGGTGACGGTGACGGCGAACAACGGATTTGCCGAGGGCGTGAACCTGACCTGCGGCAGTCTGCCCAACGAGGCGACCTGCACCTTTGCGCCGGCGGCGATTGCGAGTGGCGGCGGCACGAGCATGTTGATCGTGTTGACGACGGCGCCGCATAGCTGCGGAACGACGCAGCCCTACTTCCTGGGCGCCAACGGGGGCGGACCGCATCTGGCCCCCTTCGCGCTGCCTGCGCTGGCGGGGCTGGTGGCGTTCCTCATCCCGGGAAAGCGGCGCTGGCTGCGCGCGCTGATGGCCCTGATTGTGGTCGCGGGGATTGCGCAGATGTCGGGATGCGGCAACTGCACCGACCTGGGTACGCGGCCTGCGACGTACACGTTCCAGGTGATCGGCACGTCGGCTGTGACATCCGAGGTGCAGTCGCAGACGGTAACGCTGAATATCACGATCTAGGTACGAGGCTCAAGATATGATGGAGCCACAACCATGCCTCCCGCATCCGCCCAAGCCCTGCCCTCCGCCCGCGAGTTCGTGAAGTTGAGCCGCCAGCACACGCTCGTTCCCGTGTACCGCACGCTGACGGCGGACTTGGAGACTCCGGTCTCTGCGTTTCTGCGCGTTGCGCAGCGGCCCAACGGACAGCCCGAGCCGGAGGCGTTTCTGCTGGAGTCGGTCGAGGGCGGCGAACACGTTGGGCGTTATACGTTCATTGGGATCGAGCCGTACAAGAAGATTGTGTCGCGGGGCACGGCGATTACGGTGGAGGAGGGCGGCAAACGGCGCGGCTTCGAGGGCGACATCTTTGCCGAGTTGAAGCGCGCGCTGGGCGGCCACACTCCGGCGCGGCTGGCGGGGCTGCCTCCGTTCACGGCGGGCGCGGTGGGATTCTTTTCCTACGATGTCGTCCGCCAGATCGAGCGGCTGCCTTCTTTGGCGAAGGATGAGCTTGGAGTGCCCGATGCTTGCCTGATGTTCTTCGACCAGGTGCTGGCGTTCGATCATGTGAAGAAGGAGATTCTGCTGATCGTCACCGCTGACTTGGCGCGGGAGAAAGCGGCGGCGCGGTCTGCGGGGAAGACGGCGGCGCAGGTTGCGCAGGCGGCCTACGCGCGAGCGGTGAAGCGGCTGGATCGGCTGGAAGGGCGGCTGGCGCGGGCGCTGCCAAAGGTGGGCAAGTCGCGCGGGGCAAAGTTGGGGCCGCTGAAGCTGACGGCGCGGACGCCGAAGGCGACGTTCCTGAAGTCCGTCCTGCGCGTCAAGGAGTACATCGCCTCCGGCGACGTCTTCCAGTGCGTGTTCTCGCAGCGGTTCGACTGCGTGCCGGGGGTGGATGCGTTCGATGTGTACCGCGCGCTGCGGATTGTGAATCCCTCGCCGTATATGTATTTTTTGCGCTTTGGCATGGACGGTGCGGGAGCGGCGTCGGCCAAGGCTGGCAAGAAGAAGGTGAAGAAGTTGAAGCCCGCAGTTGCTCACATCGTCGGCGCTTCGCCGGAGTTGCTGGTGCGGGTGCACGGGCGTTCAGTGGAGTACAGACCGATTGCCGGGTCGAGGCCGCGCTCGGCAGACGAGGTTGAGGACCGTGCGCTGGAGGCCAGCCTGCGCGCCGACGAGAAGGAGGTCGCCGAGCATGTGATGCTGGTGGACCTGGGGCGCAACGATGTGGGCCGGGTGAGCGAGTACGGTAGCGTCAAGGTGAAGGACCTGATGTTTGTGGAGCGCTACAGCCATGTGATGCACCTGGTCAGCTCGCTCGAGGGCAAGCTGAAGCCGGAACTCGAAGCCATCGACGCATTCCGCGCCTGTTTCCCGGCGGGAACGCTGAGCGGCGCGCCCAAGATTCGCGCGATGGAGATTATCGAGGAGTTGGAACCGGCGCGGCGGGGCGTCTACGGCGGGTCGATTCTGTATGCGGATTTCTCCGGGAACCTGGATTCGTGCATCGCCATCCGCACGCTGTTTATGAACGGCGAGCAGGGGCACATTCAGGCGGGCGCGGGGCTGGTTGCAGATTCGGTACCAGAGAACGAGTTCGTCGAGTGCGCCAACAAAGCGCGGGCGGTGGTGCTGGCGATCGAGCGCGCGCGGCAACAGTAAACGGGCGCAGATTCCATTCCTCTTTAGGGTGTGATGTCGACGGTGCCGACGCGTCCGCTGGTGAGGTCGCGCGCGACGAAGCGGATGCGCGCGGTGCCGGGCGGCGCGGCGACGTGCATGGGCAGCGCGGCGGACGAGATGGCGATGGAGGCGAGCGAGGCTTCGGTGTTTGAGCCCAGGGTGGCGAAGTTCTTGGCGAGCAGCTTGCCGCGGGGGGAGAGGCAGGCGGCCAGCAGGACGACATCGGCGTGGCGGCGTCCGTCGGGCAGGTCGTGCCAGGTGAGGTCGCGCGCGGTGGCGTGGAGGGTGAAGTTGCCGCGGCCGTCACGCTCGGCTGTAAGGTGAAGGTCGGTGAAGGCGAGGGGGCTGATAGCGGCGCCGTTGAGGTCGAAGGCGAGTTGCGCAGTGGGAATTTTGGCGGGAGTGGCAGTCTGCGCGGGCTCCTCGAAGTAACCGTTACGGGTCTGAACGGTGAGGCCGGGGCGGGTGACCGTGACGCGAATCCTGCGATAGGCCTTCGGATTGTTGGAGGGGTTGGTGGGGCGGTAGGAGAGGGTGTAGTAGCTGGAGCCGGCGGCGATGCTCTCGGCGATCTCGCCATCCAGATCGTTGCGGTTCTGGTAGGCGCGTCCTCCGGTGGGCGGCGCAAGGCCGGAGAATGCGATGCCTCCCTGCGAGATGTTGAGTCCGTCATACCCGCCCGAAGACATCATGTCCGAATCGGATTGTGTCTCGATGGTGACGGGCTGATGGCCTTTGAGCGTTGGGCCGGCGATGGACAGCGTGACGCGGGCGTGGAGCATGACGCTGGAGAGATGGCGCAGGTTAGTTGAGATCTCATTGGCCGTTGTGCGGCCAACATCACTCATGTTCACGGGAGGAAAGCCGTCGCCGACCCAGAGAACGTTCTTGCGGCCGGGAACGCCGCGCATGGCCTGGGAGACGCGCTCGATGGCACCGAGGGTCTCGGCCATGTTCTGAGAGGCCTGCTCGCCGGTGCGGCCGTTCGAATCGTAGCGCCAGACTACGTCGCCGGAGTGCTTGTTGAGAACAGAGAGCAGTGCGTCGCGGTCCTGCGTGAAGTCGCGCAAAAGATGGAGGTCGGTGTCGTTGATGGCCAGCAGCGCGGTGGGCTGGGGCAGCACGGATGGCTGACGGGCGAGCCACTGCAACAGTTTGGTGCGGGCGTAGGCGCGATCGGGGAAGCTCATGTTGAGCTCATCGAGGATGAAAATGGTGATGGGCGCTTCTCCGATCTTGCCGAGGTCGGCGGTGGAGTTGACTATGACCTTGTCGGCGGTGGCGGCGGGCATGGCGTGGGCGGTGGGCGGCTCGAAGCTGGCGATGGTCTGCGGGAGATTCTGCTCGGTGATGCGGAACTCATCCTGACGCAGGTCGGTGACGGGCTTGCCTCTGGCGTCGGTGACGGAGACATCGAGCAGCACGATCTGGCTCTCCACCTGGAGAATGGTGGGAGACTGCGCAGGCGGGGCGGAAGACTGCGCCGGCGAGAGAGATGTTGTGATGCCGAGGACAAGGCAGGCTGTGAGAGTGCGAACCATGCTGTTCATGCTACCCCGTTCGGGTTAATTATCAACGCAATCATGGCCGTTTGATATTGCAATGAGGCCGGAGGTTTCAGCACAGCGTTGCAGTTTTCATGGTGCCGCGCTACAGCGTGGCTGGACCACGTCCGTCCGGGATACACTTGGGACGAAGCGCAAATCGAGCTCAACCCAACATGGTCTTCGTTCTCGACAACTACGACTCGTTCACCTACAACCTCGTCCAGTACATGGGCGAGCTGGGCGCGGAGATGGTGGTGCGGCGCAACGACGAGCTGACGGCGGCCGAGGTGGAGGCGCTGGGGCCGACGCACATCGTGATCTCGCCGGGGCCTTGCACGCCGGAGGACGCGGGCATCTCAATCGAGCTGGTGCGCCACTTTGCGCGGCTGGCGCGTGCGGGCGGACGGCGGGTGCCGCTGCTCGGCGTGTGCCTGGGGCACCAGGCGATTGGCGCGGCCTTTGGCGGCAAGGTGGTGCGCGCGGCGAAGCTGATGCACGGCAAGACCAGCCAGGTGGAACACGACGGGCGGACGATCTTCGCGGGGATTCCGTCGCCGATGACCAGCACGCGCTACCACTCGCTGATTGTGGCCGAGGAGGGACTGCCGAAGGAGCTGGAGGTCTCGGCGCGAACGGCTGGGCCGGGTGGAACGACAATCATGGCGCTGCGCCACCGCGAGCTGCCCATCGAGGGCGTGCAGTTCCATCCGGAGAGCGTGCTGACCGTGCATGGCAAGAAGATCATCGCAAACTTTCTGAAGATGTAGGCTGAACGCATGAGGCTGCGAATGGCACATGTATCGACCAGATCCGCAAAGCTAGCGGGCGTCACATTTTTAGCCATTCTTCTGTTCCTTGGCTGGTACTATGTGGCCGCGAATTACGATTACGGCGCTTTGGCCGGAACCTACACTTTCCACGGAGATGGTGTTTCATCGACAGTGCTGCTGCGCCGAGATCGCAGCTTCCATCAGGAAGTTCTGGATCGGAGCCAACGTAAGGTGGCCGACGGGAGCTGGCGTCGCATTGGTGAAAGCGGAGTCAGTTTTTCAAAGGAATTTTTGCGGCTCCCAGGAGCGAAAACATTTACCGAAGAATTTGGAATGTCCTACGGCAACGAGAACGATTCCGAGTTTTATGGCAATTTTGAAAAGATCGCTGGTCTCTATCCGATTTTGAAGATCAATTCAAATCCTCCTGGTCCCACGCTATACAAGAAGCCCTTTCGCTAACTGCTGCGATACTCTGTAGGCAGATGCGCTCCCTAGTCACCGCCGCTCTCATCATTGCATTCGCGCCTGCCTCGCTCTCCTCGCAGCAGTTGATTGGCTACGTCTCCACGCGCGACGCGGAGGTTGCGGGCGCGAAGGATGTGCTGGATGGACGCGCCGTGCTGATGGGGTCGGTGAGCGTGACGGCGCGGGACCACACCGCTCCGATCAGCCTGGGCCGCGGCGGGACAGTGCGCGTCTGCCAGACCAGCGTGCTGCATCTGAGCGAGGGCCGCGAGATGATGGTGGCCGCGCCGCTGCTCTTCTCGCTGGATGGCGGGGCGATCGAGATTGAGACGAAGGCGACGCCGACCGATGCCGTGATGACTCCCGACCTGCGCTTCACGGTGCGGTCGGCCGGGCCGCTCGACCTGCGGCTGCGGGTTGCGCCGAACGGCGACACCTGCGTGGAGAACCGCGGAGCGGGCGCGCCGCTGCTCGAGGTTAGCGACCCGTTTGGCGAGGCAACGTATGAGCTGGCGGCTGGGCAGCACGTTCTGTTTGAGCATGGAAGCCTGCGCGAGGTGGTGGACCACGAGAGTTCGCCATGCGGTTGTCCAGATGAGAAGGGCGTGCCGGTGGCCGACGCGTCAATGGCGCCCGCTACAGCCGCAGCCGTGCAGCATCCCTTCCCGGTGGCGATCAGCGAGGGACTGGCTCCCGAGGCCGAGGTCCCGCAGGCGCCGACGGGCGAGGTCCATGCGCAGGTGAGCGAGACGCTGAGCTACAACGCGCAGGCCGGCAGCGGCGCGGCGGCCGGCGCGCCGTCCACTGCCGCACCAGCGCCCGCGCCGCCGGTCAACGATCTGGTGCATCTGGTCGGGCGGCTCTTCCACAAGCTCTTTCGACGCGGTTGACCTCTGCGGGACCCAGCCCAAGACCTTCCTTCCGGGTGGTTTTCTTGACAGGGGGCGAAGGGTTACGCGAGACTTATAGGGCTGGGCCTGTTGCGCGGGCCCTGGGCGGCTTTCTGTGCGCACAAGTGCGCGGGGCAAGACAAGGTTTCGCCGCCGGCAGCTTTCATGACAAACACCTCCAGGCCAGGTTGCGGGTCCAATCGCAGCTCCGGGGCGTGCTCCGGCGACGATCGACGCGCGGCGGCTTGAAGACTGGCCTGAAGAAGAAGCAAGTGAAGCTGAGAAGGATGGATTTGGATGCCAACGAACGGTGTTTCCGGGCAACTGCTTCTGATGCTGGTTTTCATCGCGCTGATGTACTTCGTGCTGATTGCGCCCAACCAAAAGAAGCAGAAG
Organism: Acidobacteriaceae bacterium; assembly: GCA_049518555.1. Lineage (GTDB taxonomy): Bacteria > Acidobacteriota > Terriglobia > Terriglobales > Acidobacteriaceae > Edaphobacter. Next base: position 40,412 of record JBEKRR010000028.1, on the reverse strand, counting down.
AAGTGGCAGCAGATGCTGGGCCAGTTGAAGAACGGCGACCGGGTGACGACCAACGGCGGCATTCGCGGGGTCATTATCTCGGTCAAAGAAGATGTGGTGCAACTGCGCGTTCCTCCGGACAACATCAAGCTCGAGTTTGTGAAGAGCGCGATCGCCGCGGTGACGCTGCCAGAGGATACGAAGCAGAGTTAAGGGACCAGGGATAAGGGGTAAGGCGGCCCGGGCCGTCACCACGGGTTTGGATAAGGATGCAATGGGCAAGAATCTGAAGGGCAAGACGGCGTTCATCGTAGCGATCCTGGTTGTGTTCTGCTATGGCTTTTTGGGCATCCCCCGTGGATTGACTCCGGCTGCGCTGAAGCAGGCGCTGACCGATCACATCAACCTGGGGCTCGACCTGAAGGGCGGGACGCACCTGATCCTGGTGGTCCACGTGGAAGAGGCAGTCGGCGACACCACCGACCGCGACGTGCAGCGTCTGCAGGACGATATGGAGAAGGCCGGCGTCACCGGCGAGACGGTGCACAAGCTGGATCCGGCGCATCCCGAGACGATCACCGTCAGCGGGATTCCGGTGGGCAAGGCGAGCGACGCGCGCTCGGTGATGGACGGCAACGATTATGTCAGCTACGACGTGACATCGCTTCCCGACGGAAGCGAGAAGCTCACCATGAAGCCGGGCGCGATCCGCAGCCTGGAGACGGCGACGCTGGAGCACTCCATCGAGACCATCCGCGCGCGCCTTTCCCCCCTTGGCGTGACCGAGCCGACGGTCCAGAAATACGGACTGGGCGACAACGAGGTGCTGGTTGAGCTGCCCAACATCTCCGATCCAGGCAAGGTCGAGGACGCGATCAAGTCGCAGTCGAAGCTGGCCGTCTACGCGGTGGTCAGCGGCCAGGGACCGTGGGAGAACGACCAGGCGGCGATGACGGCGCTCAATGGCATCGTCCCGCCGGACGACCAACTGCTGCATGGCAACGCCACGACCACCTCTCCCGATGAGGTATTTCTGCTGGAGCGGGCGAGCGTGGTGGAGGGAACGGACTTCCGCGATGCGCAGCCCTCGACGGACCAGAACGGACGCCCGAACCTGACCTTCATACTCACCACTGAAGCTGGCGGCCGCTTCTACAAGTACACCTCCGCGCACTCCAAGGACAGCGCATCGCCGGGTTCGATGGCGATCGTTCTGGGCAACCGGGTGCGCGAGGTGGCAGCGATCGACTCGGCGATCAGCGACCGGGGCGAGATCATCGGGACCTTCACCAAGGACGAGGTGGACAACCTGTCGCTGATGCTGCGCACCGGCGCTCTGCCAGCGTCGATCGACACCCTGGAGACGACGACGGTTGGCCCCAGCCTGGGCGCGGCGTCCATCCGGCAGGGGGTCATCGCGGCCATCGCCGGCATGATGGCGGTGCTCGTGTTCATGCTGATCTACTATCGCGGCGCGGGCATCAACGCGGACCTTGCGCTGTTCCTCAACCTCGTCATCCTGCTCGGCTTCATGGGCTACACCAATTCCACGCTTACGCTGCCGGGGATTGCCGGCGTTATCCTGACCATCGGCATGGGCGTGGACTCCAATGTGCTGATCTTCGAGCGCATCCGCGAAGAGTTGCGCGCCGGCAAGACGGCGGCGGTGGCGGTGCAGCAGGGCTTTGGCCACGCCTGGATCACCATTGTGGACACTCACGTCACAACCATTGTGTCGGCCGCGATCCTGTTCCTCTTTGGCACCGGGCCGGTGCAGGGGTTCGCGGTAACGCTCACCTTCGGACTGCTGGCCAACCTGTTTACCGCCGTCTTCGTATCGCGCACGATCTTCGACGCGATCCTTGCCAGCAAGGAACGCGGCGCGGCGTTGTCGATTTAGAAGTGCAAAGTTGTCCGTTGACCGTTCTCCGTTCTCCGTAAGGACGAAACGAGCAACGGACAACGAACAACGGATGACTGGAGCTTTACGTGGAACTGTTTCGTGATGTAAACGTCGATTGGCTGGGCAAGAAGTGGTACTTCCTCGGCTTCTCGCTGATCTTTTCCGTGGCCGGCATTCTGAGCATGTTGTTCTGGCACGGCATTCCGCGGGGCGTGGACTTCAAGGGCGGCACGCAGATCCGGGTCCCGTTCGATTCGCCGCCCAACGAGGACCACATCCGCCAGGCGATGGAGAAGGCGGGCGTCAAAGACGTCACCATCCAGCGCATCTCCTCGGGCACCGGACAGCAGGGCAACGATGTGGTGATCTCTCTGCCGCAATCCACCGCGACCGACCAGAACCACGACGCGGGCCGCCAGGCGGTGGAAGGCGCTCTGCGCGCGTACTACCACGACTCCGGCTTTGCGCAGCCGAGCGTGGATATCGTCGGCCCGACGGCGGGCAAGCAACTGCAGAAGCAGGCGGCGCTGGCCACTGGCTACTCGCTGATTGGAATGCTGATCTACCTGTGGTTCCGCTTCGAGCTGATCTACGGCGTGGCGGCCGTGGTCGCGGTGTTTCACGACACGCTCATCACCGTGGGCGCATTCAGCCTGACCAACCAGGAGATCACGCTGACCGTGATTGCGGCCATCCTGACTCTGATCGGGTACTCGATGAACGACACCATCGTCGTCTTCGACCGAATTCGCGAGAACCTGTCTCTTTCGCGCAGGGAATCGCTGACGGATGTGGTGAACCGCAGCATCAACCAGACGCTGAGCCGGACCGTGATCTCCTCCGGGCTCACCTTTCTGACGGTCATGAGCCTGTATCTCTTTGGCGGCGAGGTGCTGCACGGCTTCTCGTTCGCCCTGGTCGTCGGAATCCTGATCGGCACCTACTCGTCGATCGCGGTGGCCGCGCCCATGCTGGTGGCGTATCAAGACTGGCGCAAGAGCCGGGGCAAGATTTCGAGCCTGCCGGCCAAGCGCGCCAGGGCGTAAGCGGCCTGATTTCAGGCCGGGGTTTTCAGATGTGTGTGTTTTTGTGTAAGATTCATGGGCGGCCCCGTTTTGGCGGTCCAGGGCTTCAACGGAGTTTGGGATTGTGGACGCGGGGACGAAGCACTGTGGACGCGGGAACAAAGTAAACCGGCGCGGTGTCTAAGCTGGGTAGAACATTTTTTGCGAGGCTGGGTATGTTTGAAAGCGCTTTGATGGAATCGGGCGGTCAGCTCAAGACCAAAACAGGCAGGTGGATGTGGGTGACGGGCGCAATCAATCTGTCCATCCTGGCCATCATCATGCTGATTCCGCTGATGTGGCCCGAGGCCCTGCCGAGGACGGCCCTGACGGCGCTGCTGGTAGCGCCACCTCCGCCGCCTCCGCCACCTCCACCGCCTCCGCCCCAGCAAAAGGTCGCGGAGGTGAAGATCGTCTCCGAGATCGACTCGGGCCTGCACGCCCCGACCAAGATTCCCAAAGAGATCAAGATGCTGAAGGAAGAAGTGGCCCCGTCGTCGGGTGGAGTGCAGGGAATGCAAGGCATGGGTAGCGGCAGCGGCGGCGGCGTGGCGGGCGGCCTGTTCGCTGGGCTGAGCGCGAGTGCGCCGGTGGTCCCGAGGGTGGTTCCGAAGCCGACCGGGCCGGTGCGCGTCTCCAGCGGAACGGTCGCCGGCATGGCGATTTCGAAGCCCGATCCGATCTATCCGGCGATCGCCAAGGCAGCACACATTCAGGGGGCGGTCATCCTGCATGCGATCATCTCCAAGCAGGGCACCATCGAGCAACTGTCCATTGTCAGCGGTCCGCCGATGCTGGCCAACGCCGCCCGGGACGCCGTTCAACGCTGGCGCTATAGGCCCTATCTGCTGAACGGGGAACCCGTTGAGGTGGAGACGAGCATTACGGTCAACTTTACCTTCGGCGGCGGATAGCCGGATGCAGTACTCGCAGATGTCCTTTTCACGCAGTTCACGCTTCAGATTCAAAGCCGGAAAAATGAGCTTGTGCGTTCGACTCGTTGCAGACCAGGTTTTTAGATCGATCCAGTCCAATGTTGTATAGAAATCAGGAGGAAAGATTCCAGTGATTCTCGCTCATCTCGTAAACTTCGCTCACGTCCCCGCGCCGCTCGCCATGTTCTTTCAGGAATCCAGTGGAGGGGTCAGCTTCAGTGTTGGCGGTCTGATCCAGAACATGGGATGGCCCGCCCGCTGCATCGCCATCATCCTGTTCGTCATGTCGATCTGGTCATTGGCCGTCATGATCGACCGCTGGCTATACTTCAACGCGGCACGCAAGCAGTCGCGCGAGTTTGCGCCCAAGGTTGCCGGCGCGCTGAAGGATGGCCGTCTGGACGAGGCGATCAAGCTCGGCGACCGCAGCAAGAAGTCGCACCTCGCCGAAGTTGTCACCGCCGGCCTGCAGGAGTTCCGCAGCTTCGGATCGGGCGGCAACATCACCGAGGAGCAGGTGGAAAGCTCGCAGCGTGCCCTGGAACGGGCCGAGGCGATCGTCCATGCCAAGCTGAAGCGTGGCCTCGGCGGTCTTGCGACCATCGGTTCCACCGCTCCGTTCATCGGGCTGCTGGGCACCGTGATCGGCATTCTCAACGCCTTCCAGGCCATCGCCACGCAGAAGACCTCGGGCATTGGCGCGGTTGCCGGCGGTATCTCAGAGGCGCTGGTCACCACGGCGTTCGGGCTCTTCGTCGCCATCCCCGCCGTCATGACCTTCAACTTCTTCACAAACAAGGTGGAGGCGTTCGACGTCGAGATGGACAACAGCTCCAGCGAACTGGTGGACTACTTCATCAAGCAGAGCCACCGGTAAGCAGGTCGCCCTGCCGACGGGCAGGGGAGCAATTTCACCCAGACGGCATGGCCTTCGGAGGCCGGCAAGCGAACCGCCTCCGAAGGCGCATCCTCCGCGGTGACGATGACGGCAACCACGGCGCAGGCCGCGAACGACCGAACGGGACAGACAATTATGGGTATCGTCAAGCGCGAAGAAGGCAAAAAGGTCAACTCCAACATCAACGTCACTCCGATGGTGGATGTGATGCTGGTGCTGCTGATCATCTTCATGGTCATTACGCCCATGCTGAACAACAAGGTCAACGTCGATCTGCCGATCGCCACGGCCGCGGTCATCATGGAGAACGCAAACAAGGAAGACGCGATCACGGTTGCGGTGACGCGCGACGGCAAGACGTTCCTTGGCGCGGACCAGGTAAACCCCGACCAGCTGGGACCGAAGATTTCCGCCAAGCTGGAGAACAAGACCGACAAGGAGGTCTACCTGCGGGCCGACCAGCGCGCCAACTATGGCAAGGTGATGAACGCAGTCGACCAGATCCGGACGGCCGGAGTCAGCGAGCTTGGCCTGCTGACCGAGAAGCGCGACAACGACGAGCCAATCCAGAAGTAAGCAGCAGCAACGCCTGCCGTTCGAGGGCAGGGCGACCGGGAGACAACGGTCGATCGCAACAGAAGGACTAAGGAGATTGTTATGGGAATGGGCGGTGGTGGTGATACAAACCATGCGATGTCGGAGATCAACGTTACGCCGTTGATCGACGTACTTCTGGTGCTGCTGATTATCTTCATGGTGATCGTGCCGGTGACGCCGAAGGGACTGAGCACGCTGATTCCGCAGCCTCCCAAGGACAATTCGGCGCCGCCGCCCGTCACGACGATCGTGGTGCAGGTGATCGCCAACGGGGCAGGCGAGCCTTCCTACAAGATCAACGATACAGCCTTCAGCAAGTCTGAGATCGAGCCCAAGCTGGTGGAGATATTCTCCACTCGCCAGGAGAAGGTCATGTTCGTCAAAGGCGATGCGTCGCTCGACTTCCGCAAGGTTGCCGAAGTGATCGACTTTGGCCATCAGGCGGAAGTGGACAACATCGGACTGATTACCCCGGCCGTCGAAGCCGGCCATTAAACTCTGCCGGCTGCGATGCAACGAGGATTCGGATTGAGTGAAGGGGGAGGGCCAGCGGCCTTCCCTTTTTGCGTTTCTGCGCGGGAAAGTTGGTTCAGGCTTCCAGGGCGTCGTTTACGTCGCGGACCAGGTTGCGCAGGTAGCTGCGCCGATTGAGCAGGGCGACCATCGCGTCGCGCGCGGCGAGTTTGGCGGGCGCATTGGCGGCGTCGAGGGCCCGGTCCCAGTCAGCCCAGAGGGTTTCCAGCTCCTCCTGCGTCTCGGTCATCTTGGCGTCGAAGCCGGCCTTGGCGGCGAGCAGATCGCTGCGCAACTGCGGGTCGTCCTCGCCCATCTTTTTCGCGGCACGCGTCTCTTCGAGTTGCATGTTCAGCTCGAAGGCCTCTTCCAGCAGGTCCTCGGGGACGATCTGCTTCTTGGCCGTGCCGGTGGCGCGCGCGGCCTCGGTGGCAGACTTCGACTGCTCCTCCATCTCCACGCCCTCGAGCTTCAGCAGGTATTCGGTGCGCGCGATGGGGTCTTTCAGCGTGCGATAGGCGTCGTTGAGCCGCGAGCTTTCGACCAGCGCGGCAGCCTGTTCTGCGGGGGATTTGGAGGCGAAGCGGTCGGGATGCAGTTTGCGGCTGAGGGCGTAAAAGCTCTTCTCCAGCGCGGGAAGATCGAGCACCAGGTGCTCGGGGAGAGAGAAGATTTCGAAGTAGGTGCGCGGTTCGTCGTGGCCCATTACGTTGAGAAGCTGGAGCCGCAGCCGCAGCTCTTGGTGGAGTGGGGGTTGATGAAGTTGAAGGCCTGGCGTAGCAGCGTCTCCTCGTAGTCGAGGGTCATGCCGCTCAGGTAGATGAAGCTCTTGGGATCGACAAAGATGCGCAGCGGCGGCTCGCCGGTGGCCGCGGGGTCGAGGTGCGTCTGACTGAAGGCGTAGATGCGGTCGCGCTCGCGGGGCTGCGAGTCGAAGCGGATGCTGTAGCTGAGGCCCGAGCAGCCGCCGCCGGTGATGCCCAAGCGCAGGCCGCCGGATGCAGGCGAGATCTTCTCCTTCGCCATGGCGGTGCGGATGCGCTTGAGCGCGCGCGCCGTGACCTGGATGCCCTTGGAGCCGGCTGGTTCGCCGTCGGCGGTGATGGCGGGCGGGGTTGGCGCGGGCGCGGGTGGCGCGGCTGCTGCGCCGATGGGGGTTGCGGTTTGTAGAGCTACCATTGCCATTTCTTTGCGGCTTTCTGTGCGACCTCAGGGGCTAAAGCCCCGGTTTCAATTGTGCATTCAACGGCACGGGAAACCCGTGCCCTTAAGCAAAACGAGGCGAATCCCCAAATACTCTGTCCCAGGGGCTAAAGCCCGCTTTCATATTGCCTGCCGATTGCCGGGACTAAAGTCCCGGCCTATCTCCCTCTTCTCGACATCCTCGGAGCGATTAGCTGGCTGCCGCAACTGCAACGACAGCCTCTTCGGCGACGTTGTTCTTCTTCTTCCAGTCGCCGATGGCCGCGCGGATCGCGTCTTCGGCCAGCACCGAGCAGTGGATCTTGACCGGCGGCAGGGCGAGCTCCTTGACGATGTCGGTGTTGGAGATGGTGAGCGCCTCCGTGACGGTGCGGCCCTTGACCCACTCGGTGGCCAGCGACGAGCTGGCGATGGCCGAGCCGCAGCCGAAGGTCTTGAACTTGGCGTCCTCGATCACCTGCGTCTGCGGGTTCACGCGGATCTGCAACCGCATGACGTCGCCGCACTCCGGCGCGCCCACCAGCCCGGTGCCGACCGCCCCGCACGATTTGTCCAGCGTGCCCACGTTGCGCGGATTCTCGTAGTGGTCTACTACCTTGTCGCTGTATGCCATGTCGATTCTCCTTGGTTCACCCTTCTTAATTTGATGTTGTCGCCGAACTGACGATTCTTAGTGCGCGGCCCATTCAATCTTGGTCAGGTCGATGCCTTCCTGGACCATCTCGTAGAGCGGGCTGAGCTCGCGCAGCTTGCGCACTACGTCGATGACTTTGTCGGCCACATAATCCACCTCGGCGCGGGTGTTGAAGCGGCCCAGGCCAAAGCGGATGGAGCTGTGGGCGATCTCGTCGCCCAAGCCGAGCGCCTTCAGCACGTAGCTGGGTTCGAGCGTGGCCGAGGTGCAGGCCGAGCCGGAGCTGACGGCGATGTCGTTGATGCCCATGAGGAGCGACTCGCCCTCGACGTAGACAAAGCTCATGTTGAGGTTGCCGGGCAGGTGGTGCTCCATGTTGCCGTTGACCTGGACGTAGTCGAGGGCGGCTTCGAGCTTGGCGCGCAGGTGGTCGCGCAGCTCGGCTTCGCGGACGGCTTCGGCGGCCATCTCGCTGCTACATATCTCGCAGGCCGCGCCCAGTCCGACGATGCCGGGGACGTTGAGGGTGCCGGAGCGCATTCCGCGCTCGTGGCCGCCGCCGTTGATCTGCTCGGTAATCTGCACGCGCGGGTTGCGGCGGCGAACGTAGAGCGCGCCCACGCCCTTCGGCCCGTAGAGCTTGTGCGCCGAGATGCTCAACATGTCGATGTTCATCGCCTGCACGTCCACGGGGACCTTGCCCACGGCCTGCACCGCGTCGGTGTGGAAGAGGACGCCCTTCTCGTGGCAAATCTTGCCGATCTCGGCGATGGGCTGGATGACGCCGATCTCGTTGTTGGCGAACATGATGGTGACCAGGATGGTTTTGTCCGGCCCCTCGGTGACGATGGCGCGGCGCAGGTCGTCGAGGTCGATCAGCCCGTCGGCCATCACCGGCAGATACGTCACGCGGAAGCCCTGCTTCTCCAGCTTCTTGCAGGTGTCGAGGATGGCCTTGTGCTCGGTTGCCTGGGTGATGATGTGATTGCCGCGCTCGCGGTACATCTCGGCGATGCCCTTCAACGCGAGGTTGTCGCTCTCCGTCGCGCCGGAGGTGAAGATGATCTCTTTCGCGCTCGCGCCGATCAGTTTGGCGATCTGCTCGCGCGCGACCTCGACCGCCTTCTCGGCCTCCCAGCCGAACTGGTGGTTGCGGCTGGCCGCATTGCCGAACTTGCCGGTGAAGTACGGCATCATGGCTTCCAACACGCGCGGATCCAGCGGCGTGGTGGCGTGATTGTCCATGTAGAGCGGAAGATGCACGCCCTCGGGCACGGGCGTCGCGGAGTGGGAGATCACGACGCCGGTGCTATTCATTCCTGGGACCGCGCCGTTGCGGCCGGCCCCGTTCCCGCCGTGGCCGTTCCCATTGCCGTTGTGGCTGATCGCATTCTGAAGACTCATTGCGTTGCTCCTCTGTGGTTCCAATCCCTCAAGGGCTAAAGCCCCGAAATTTTTACGATGCTCGCGGACGGGCTAAAGTCCGTCCCTATCAAAACCCCGAAGTTATCCGGGTACCTACTCCAGGATGCTCACCAGTCTGCCGCGCAGCGCGACGGCTTCGTCGGTGCGTGCGGCCTCTGCCGTCTCGATGAGGTCGCTGATGTGGATGTTGCTGAGCAGCTCCTTGATGCTGTCGTTCACCTTGCGCAGGGGTTCTTTGATGGTGCAATGCCCGGCCAAGTCGCACGATCCGTGGATCGTAATGCAGCTGGTGATAAACAGCGGCCCATCGATGGCGCGGATCACCTCGAAGGCCGAGATCTGTGACGCAGGCCGCGCCAGCGCGTAGCCTCCATTGGTTCCGGCATGGGAGACCAGAAGCCCGGCGCGCGCCAGCGTCTGCAGAATCTTGGCCAGCAGCGGCGGCGGAATGTGGTAGGCCTGCGCGATGTCCTTGGCGCTCTGCGCGGCGGGACTCTGCGCGCCCGCGCCCGGCTGCTCGGCCAGGTACTTCAGAGCCATCAGCCCGTAATCCGCTTTTTTGGTCAGACGAAGCATTTGGGTCCCTCTCTCGCCAGCATTCCAACTCAGACCAATCTGGGTGGAGTTCGTCGGCAAGAACTAATCCGACCGTATTGGTCCTATTTAGTGTACGGCGGAAGGGGGGTGGGTTGCAAGTCCTCTCCGCCAGCCTTCGCGCAGGGCCAGCGGAGGCGGCGGGTGAGGCGCAGGCCAGCGGTCGCGCGGGGCCGTCGGTGGGCGTCTGAAGCCGGGAAAAATTTCTTCTGGGGGCAATAGGGGACACCTCGATTGTGGTATGACAGAGTTAAGAATTCAGGATTGACAAGCGGTTTGGGCAAAGGCAAACTTTTTATCAACCCGTAGCTTCTCCCCTTATGCCGGCATCGTGCAAACATCCCAAGGTCCGCGTCGTCGCCCGCGAGGAAGACGCCGAGTTCGTTGTGTGCCAGCTCTGCGGCGAGGTCTTCGATTCGGCCGAGTTTGCCGACATCCTCAACGAAGACGAAGAGGCCCCGGCCGCCGACAGCCGCGAAGCATCCGGCGACAAGGCCTGATGCGGCGTTGCGTCCGAAAAACTTAACACCGATTTGCACCGACGACACCAATAGGCGAACCGTTTATTAGAGCCGCGAACCATCCATTGGCGCAGGGAACTTGTCTGCGAAACGGTCCCTGAACCGGTGGTTCATCTGTCTAGATTGGAGGTAAGTTTTCGCTCAGGGCAGCGGCGAGCGCTTTATTCCGCGGCTTGCGCCTCGGAGGCGTTCACTCTGCGCACCACGATCCACGCGTACTGCGCGGCGGAGATGGGCGCCAGCCAGGCGATGGAGCGCAGCAGCCACACGCGCAGCAGCACCGCGTCCACCGACGGCCACACCTGCTCCACCAGCACCACGGTGAGGCCGAAGATCTGCACCAGGGTGTTGAACTTGCCCAGCAGACTGGGGCGGAAGTCGCGCAGCGTTCCGGTGGCAAAGAGCAGGGTCGCGATCAGCAGGATTCCCAGGTCGCGGCTGAAGACCAGCACGGTGACGTAGCGCGGCACCAAGTTCATGTGCGTCAGCACCACGAAGAGCGTGCTCAGCAGCAGCTTGTCGGCGATGGGGTCGAGATAGAGGCCGAGCCGCGTGTACTGATGGGTGAGGCGCGCAGCCAGGCCATCCAGCCCGTCGCTGAAGCCGGCCAGCACGAAGAGAGCAAATGCCAGGTCGTGCCGCCCGTCCAGGATGGCGATCACCAGAAACGGGATGATGAACAGACGCAGCAGCGTGAGCAGGTTGGGAGCGGCGCGGAACTGACGCAGGAAATCCATCGATTGGGGGACCAGTCCATCGTAGAGCATTTTGATGATTGCCGTGGTGCAGGAAGGACGTGCGGTGCGGATTTCTTCGCAAGTTGGCCCTCAGACTCGTTCGCGCGGTGCCTCCCGCGTTTGCCCTTGGCGAAGGGTTCCATTTACACTACCTAGACGCACCAGAGGCGCGTAGCTCAGTTGGTTAGAGCGCTTCCTTGACACGGAAGAGGTCAGGAGTTCGAGTCTCCTCGTGCCTACCATATTTCCCAATCACTTGCACATTTTCGCAAGGGACCAGAGCGATGGACGCGATGAAAGATCTGCCTCTGTCGAAGGTTTACCAATTGCTCGAGCCGGGTCCGGTGGTCCTGCTGACGACCGCCCGCAAGGGCCGCGCCAATGTCATGGCGATGTCCTGGCACATGATGGTCGAATTTGAACCGCCGCTGGTTGCGTGTGTCGTGAGCAATGCCGATTACAGCTTTGCCGCACTGCGGGCGACGAAGGAGTGCGTGATTGCCATTCCTGCACTGGAGCTGGCGCTGAAGGTTGTGGCAATCGGCAACTGCTCGGGACGGGACGTGGAGAAGTTCGAGAGATTCGGTTTGACGCCGGTGCCGGCCGAGCGTGTGGGGCCGCCTCTGGTGGCCGAGTGTTTTGTCAATCTCGAATGCAAGGTGGCCAATACTCGTCTCGTCAACAAATACAACCTCTTTCTGCTTGAAGTGCTCAAGGCATGGATTGATCCGGCGCAGAAGAATCCGAAGACCATCCACCATCACGGACATGGCAGATTCGCGGTGGATGGCGAGATGATCCAATTGAAGTCGAAGATGCCATAGCCCGCACAGGCAGGGTGGTCGATTCGCCAGCCTGAATTTCCGGTGCGGGCAGCACTGCCGATTGCGGCAAGCGGCCCTTTTCCGTTCACCGCAGGGCCGGTTTCGCGATTGGAAACGCTGCTCCGCTTCCCATTACTGAGGGAAAACATCTATCATCTAGCCGTCTCGGGGGGCAGATAATTCTCGCCGGGGCTGGCGGCGACAGGGCTTCGCTGCCGATTGATGCATGGAGAGGGGGCTGTTCGCCATGGGCGCAACCGAAAAAAATCTCAAGCGCTACGAGATGCTGATTGACGGTGAATTTGTGGCGTCTTCCAAGATGCTGCAGGTCGTCAACCCCGCAACCGAGGAGGTGATCTCGGAGTTTCCAGCCTGCACGGTGGAGGACGTGGACCGTGCCGTGCTGGCGGCCGAGGCGGCACAGAAGAGCTGGGCCGCGCTGCCGGCCATCCGGCGGGCGGGCACTCTGCGGGAGATCGCCACGCTGGTTCGCGCCAACCGCGAAGCCCTGGCCCGCGTCATCACCCAGGAGCAGGGCAAGATTCTCTCGCTCGCGCAGGTGGAGGTGGACTTTTCCGCCGACTACCTGGATTACATGGCGGAGTTTGCCCGCCGCTACGAGGGCGAGATCATCCAAAGCGACCGCCCCGGCGAGAACATCCTGCTCTACAAGATGCCCATCGGCGTGATCGCCGGAATTCTGCCGTGGAACTTCCCCTTCTTCCTGATCGTGCGCAAGATGGCACCCGCGCTGGTGACGGGCAACACCATCGTCATCAAGCCAAGCAGCGAGACGCCCAACAATGCCTTCGAGTTTGCGCGGCTAGTGGCGCAGTCGTCGCTGCCCAAGGGCGTCTTCAATCTGGTCTCCGGCGCGGGCTCGGTGGTGGGCAAGGCACTTGCCGGCCATCCCAGGGTGGGCATGGTGAGCCTGACGGGCAGCGTGGAGGGCGGCGTCGCCGTGATGCATGCTGCGGCGGAGAACGTCACCAAAGTCTCGCTGGAGCTGGGCGGCAAAGCACCGGCCATCGTGATGGCCGACGCGGACATCGACCTGGCGGTGCGCGCCATCCGTGCCTCGCGCATCATCAACACCGGGCAGGTGTGCAACTGCGCCGAGCGGGTGTACGTGCAGCAGTCGGTAGCCGCGGAGTTCATCGCAAAGATGACGGCGGCCATGCGGCAGACGGTCTCCGGCGATCCCTTTGCGGCGGACACCGAGATGGGGCCGATGGTCAGCAAGCGGCAGCGCGAACTGGTACATGCGGCAGTCGAGCAGGCGATCAAAGACGGCGCCAAGCTCGAGTGCGGCGGCAACTACGCAAGCGGGACCGGATACTACTACGAGCCCACGGTGCTGACCGGATGCCGCCAGGAGACCGCCATCATGCAGCAGGAGATCTTCGGGCCGGTGCTTCCCATCGCTACGTTCGATACGCTCGACCAGGCCATCGGCTACGCCAACGACTGCGAGTACGGGCTGACCTCGTCCATCTACACGCGCAGCCTGGATGTGGCCATGCGCGCCTGCAATGAACTGAAGTTCGGCGAGACCTATGTGAACCGCGAGAACTTCGAGGCCATGCAGGGCTTCCACGCAGGATGGCGCAAATCCGGCATCGGCGGCGCGGACGGCAAGCATGGACTGGAGGAGTACTTGCAGACCCACGTCGTCTACATGAACTATGACCTCAACCGGCAGTGAGAAGCGCTTCTGTGTTGCACCTCCTTTTGGTGTGCAGCCGTGGTGGGTGAGATACGCCAAAAAGTCCTAAAGTATTCAATCTAAATATGTTAAGTCTGGACTTAGTTTGGACCAGGTCTGGACTTTGGCGCCAAAGTATTGATTCCATTTGTGTTATTTTGTAAAGTCTCTGGAATCAATGCTTCGATCGCATGACGAGTTGTGTTCGCTATTCCCATTTACTTTAATTATACGGGATGGAGGATAACTACTATGCCAAGTATTTTTTGTGGGGAAGTGGTTGATGGCGAGTGGGTTATGGGGATTATGTAGGGGCGAGGGGGTTGACAACAGTGGTCAGTGGTCAATGGTCAGAATCCTCACGAGCAAAGGCGTACTTCCGGGGGTTAAAACCCCCGATTCGATGGAGGGGTTGATTGCCCAGGCTAAAGCCTGGGCCTATCTCAGAAGCAAAGGCCAATGCGGGGATCCTTCGCTGTGCTCAGGATGACAAGCAAAAAACAGGCAACGGCAAGGACAAGGCCCGGGGCTGAAGCCCGCTTCCTCGAGGGGACGGTTTAAGGGGGATGAAGCGAAAGCCCCCTGCTCCCTCCGGGTCGCGCAACCGCGCGAAATCTCACTCATCGCGCAACGAACGCGCATGAATGGGGCACCCGGCGCTAAGGACGCCTGCCGGGATTCATGGTTGCGAAGCGGGCTGCGCGGCGAGGGTGACGGTGTTCATGGACTTTGCGGGGACGCGGAGGAGGTAGAGCTTGCCGCCGGACTGGAGGGTTGCGTCCAGCGATTGCTCGGAGTCGTTCTCGAATTCGAGGACCTGGTTGCCGTTGGGGTTGGCAAAGGCGACGATCTGCGGGAAGGGGCCACCGGAGACGGTGATGCGGCGCGCGCCGGGAAGAACGCTGGCGGAGAAGTGCTTCATGGCGTAGAACTCGGGGTTGTAGCGGACCTGCTTCGTGCTGCGATCGACAGTGAGCAGGCTGTTCTGTCGCCAGCCCCAGGAACTGGTCTCCGCGTCGTTGAGCACGGTGTTCCAGAAGAAGTAGCTGCCGGCGAAGTGGCTGGTGTCTTCGATGATCTTGCGGAAGGTGATGAGGCCCTGCTGCCAGAGGTTGTCGCCGTTGTAGCACTCGGTCTCGGACTGCATGAGCTTGATGCCGGGATAGCGCTGGTGCGTGGCGAGCAGCGCCTGCTGGCCGCCGTACTGGTAGGCGACGCCGGCGATGGAGGGCGCGGTGCGGGGATCGTCGAGGACGGGAAGGATGTAGTCGGCGATGTTCTCGTTGACGATGGTCCCCAGCCAGACCTGGATGGAGATTTTGTCCTGCTGGAGACGAGGGACGAGGTAGTCGCGCAGGAAGACGTTCATGAGCGCGCCGGACCAGGCGGCCTGCGGGTAGACGTTGTTGTTGTAACGCGGCTCGTTCTGCGGCATGACGGCGAAGAGATGGATGCCCTCGGCGCGGTAGGCCTGGATGTATTTGGAGAAGTAGAGGGCGTAGCTGGCGAGGGTTTGCGGATCGTCCTTCATCTCGCCGCCCTTGTAGGCGCCGTTGGTCTTCATCCATGTGGGCGGCGACCAGGGGACGGCCCAGATGGCGAGCGCGGGCTGAACGCGCATGGCGGCGTGGATGAAGGGAAGGAGCGTCTGGCGGTCGTGGTCGATGGAGAAGTGAGTGAGGGCGAAGTCGCCGGGTGTCTCGTCGTAGGAGTACCAGCCGGTGGCGAAGTCGTTGGCGCCGATGGGCGCGCGGCCGAGGGTGAAGTTGGCGCCGCTGGGAGAGAAGAGGGATTGGAGCGCTTGTTCGCGCGCGGGCGGATCGAGGGCCTGAAGCGCCTGCCATCCGAGATCGTTGAAGCAACTGCCGAAGCCGTCGATGGTCTGGTAGGCGGTGCGGCTGTCCAGTTGAATGGCTGTTGCGGCGGAGGTCTGCGCTGTGGAAATCTGCGCAGACGAAGATTGCGCGGAGGACGCGACAGCCTCAACCGGCATCTGCTCCCATTGGGCGGACTGCGTGCTGGAGATCCAGCGGAGCGATGCGGGAGCGGGCGCATCCTGCGCATGAACGGACGATGCGGCGAGAAGGAGGCAAGCGAGAAGAGCGTGCGGCCGAAGGTTCATCATCTGCATTTATTGCGACCCCGCGATGGAGTGGACTGGCGATTGAGAGTCGAGTTCATCCGCGCTGGCAGCGGCTTCGCACAACAATCATACGGGCTACGAGTATTTCATATGCGGGAGGGTCCGGCACACGCGAGCGAGCGCGGAGATGCGCGGAGGGACGCGATTTGCGCGCGAGCGATGCGGTCGAGGGCGATGTTTCCGAGCGCCAGAGAGATTCGTTGCACGATTTTCGCGATCGATCGAGCGCATCCAGATGGTTTCCTGTTGCAAAAATAATTTCGCGGAAGTTACGATTTTTCTTGACACTGAATTTCATCAAAACTATACATTCGTTAGCTGCATGTTAAGGTCTTGCAGCATCGTTGTCTTATCGATAGGGAGAATAGACACATGGCAACCAAGAAAGCAGCCAAGAAAGTCGTCAAGAAGGCAGCCAAGAAGGCAGCCAAGAAGAAGTAATCCAACACAAAGGCAAATGCAGAACGGGGGACGCGATGAGCGTCCCCCGTTCTGCGTTGATGCGATGCCTGCCGGCGCGAAGACCGCGCCGGCATTGCCTATTGCGCGGTCTTGGGCATGGAGAGATAGCCGGAGACCGTGTTCTTGTCGATGCTGTTGACGACCAGTTCGAAGAGGACGGGGGTTTTGCCGGTGTAGAACTGCACGGGCTCATCGAGGTTCTTGTCCTTCTTCACGATGTCGCGATCGTCGGCGCTGACGGTGAGGGTGTAGCGCGAGCGCTTGTTGTCCACCTTGTCGAGTTTCAGCTTGATGGGGGAGAGCAGGGTGGGCTTGGCGCCCTTGGTCAGGGTGAACTCGACGTAGGTGCGGTCGCCCTTGTGCTTCAGCTCTTCGAGCTGCGCGTGGTTGGTGGCGATGAGGCCGCTCATGACGCCTGCGTCGCCGATGACGCGTTGGAGCTGGCTCTTGGTGGCGGCGAGGTCGCTTTGCGTGGTGGCGACGTCGGTCTTGACTCCGCCGACATCGGTCTTGACGCTGGCGACATCGCTGGAGACGGCGCCAATCTGCTTCTCGGCGGCCTGCTGCTGCTGCGCGAGCTTGGCGGTCTCGGCGTTCTGCGCCTTCTGTGCCGCAAGAATCACCTCGGTGCGTGCGTCGATCTGCTTCTGGGTGGCGCCGACGTTCTGGCCGAGGGTATCGGCGGTGGCGCGCAGGCGGGCGTTGGTGGCGTCGAGGCGGTCGGCCAGTTCAACGTTCTTCTTGTCGGCTGCGGCAAGACTCTGCTCGGCTGCGGTGATGCGGTTCTGCAGGCTGTAGCACCAACCCAGCGCGCCTATGCCCAACAGAGCTGCAATGATGACCGCTGCGATAAATGCTCCCGAGGCAGACCGCTCGGCTACGACGACTGGTTCTGTATCGTTCATGAATTTCTCCCTCTCGCTGTTGCTTCCTAATGGGACGTTGGGGCGATGCCGAAGGTTGTACAGCAAAACCGCACCGCGGATGCGCAAGTCCCCTATAGGAAACTATAGCTCACCGGACAGCGCCGCCCGAGGCGCAGAGAGAAAAGAGGCAGGAGGGTATCTATCTTCGCAAGCCGGAGCCGAGCGATCGTTTTGCGGCGGGCCGGGCACGGCGAGGGCGGATGCCTGCCCGTCTTCGTGACAAGCGTTTCGCCACTGCGATATAACCATACTGATGCTCCATTCCGGTTTGCGAAGGGTCGCCTATGTCCACAGTTCTACCGATCAAGGGTCTTGAAGGCATCATCGCCACGAAGTCAGCCATCTGCTGGATCGACGGAGACGCGGGTGTACTGTCCTATCGCGGCATCGACATCCACCAACTGGCCGAGCACTCGAACTTCGAGGAGACCACCTATCTTCTGTGGTTCGGCGTGCTTCCGACCGCGTCGCAGCTCGCCGACTTCAGCAAGGAGCTGGCTTTTTCGCGCGCGCTGAACTGGAGAATCTATGAGTTTCTGCGCAACGTGCCCACCGATGCCACGCCGATGGAGGTGCTGCGCACGGCGGTGAGCCTGCTGTCGCTCTACGACCCGGACGAGAAGGACTCGTCGCATGAGAGCAACGTGCGCAAGAGCTACCGGCTGACCTCGCAGATCGCGATGATCGTGGCCATCTTCGACCGCATCCGCAAGGGCAAGACGATCATCGATCCGGACCGCTCGCTGTCGCACTCGGCAAACTTTCTGCGCATGTTGAACGGGGTGAACCCATCGGAGACGGCGACCCGCGCGCTGGACGTTGCGCTGATCCTGCAGGCCGACCACGAGCTGAATGCGAGCACGTTTGCGGCGCGCGTGATTGCGTCGACGTTCTCCGACATCCACTCGGCGGTTGTAGGCGCGATCGCCGCGCTGAAGGGCCCGCTGCATGGCGGTGCAAATGCGGAGACGATGAAGCTGCTGGTTGCCATCGACGAGGCAGGGGCCGACCCGGTGGAGTACGTGAAACAGATGTTCGAGCAGAAGAAGAAGATCTCCGGCTTCGGCCACCGCGTGTACCACACGGAAGACCCGCGCGCGACCCACCTGCGGCGAATGTCGGAGGACCTGAGCCGCTCGGCCGGAAACACCAAGTGGTTCGACATGTCGCGCAAGATCGAGCTGTATGTGAACGCGGAGAAGAAGCTGAACGCCAACGTGGACTTCTATTCGGCCTCGACCTACACCGCGCTGGGGGTGGAGATCGACCTGTTCACGCCGATCTTCGCGATCAGCCGCATCGCCGGGTGGACCGCGCATGTGATCGAGCAACTGGACGACAACCGGCTGATTCGTCCGCGCGCGGACTACATCGGCCCGCCCTATCCGCAGCCTTACATTCCGATTGCGGAACGGTAGGGTACGTTGGCGCGGCGTTGTATGCTGGCCTTGTTCCTCTAGATTTGTTGTGTTCCTCAGAGGAGTGCCTCCTTGTTAATCTCGCGGGCCAGTCGCAACCTGCCCTCGCCGCTCTCCGCAGGACTCTTTTTCTTCGCGGCTCTTGTTTTCGTTGCCGCCCCGGTTCCCTCGGGCCGGGCGCAGGCAACCCAGGCGCAGTCGCCCCAGACGCATGGCACCCAGGCGCAGGCGGGTCAGACGACCCAGGCAAGCGATCTGGACGAGCTGGGCGGTCTCAGCGCGGCGGCGATGACCAACGACAGCGGGCCCGCTGGGATCATTCCCGTGGCGAAGGGATTCAATGTTTCGCTGGGAACGACTTCGCAGCATGATTCAAGCAGCGGCTGGTCTTCGCTGCTGACGCCGAACGTGGCCTATCGGCTGGACCGGTACTTCAGCGTGGACGCAGGTGCATCGATGTACATGTACATCAACATCGACGCAAACGTCGGCACAAAGACCAAGCCGGTCTATGTCTATTCCGCAAAGAAAGAGGTCTTCGGGGACACATCGCTCTCCTTCCACGGCGATGCGAGTTTCTTGTCGATCAACTACAACGGGACCGTCTCCATGGGCCTGCCTTCGGGCAATACGGATTACGGACTGGGCGCGGGACAGGTCACCTACAACGTCAACAATCATTTTGAGAAGAACTTCGACTTGTTCACTCCCGACATCGAGTTCGGGTTCGGCGACACCAGCAGCCTGGTGAACCAGCGCGTTGTGAAGAGCTACGTCGCGGTGGGGCCGATGGCGCATTTCCAGGCCGGGACGGCAGTCAATCTGCCGTGGCGAACGAGCTTCGAGGCGGATGCGTACGAGGAGCTGCCGCTGGACAAGAACCTGGTGTACTCAACCACCGGCAGCGGTAAGAAGAAGGTGACGACCGCGACCAACACAGATCCGGCCGAGGACAACGGCTTCATCACGTCGCTGGACATTCCGCTGAACCGTCACGTCACGATGTCGGGGTTCTACAGCAGAAGCCTGCGCGACCATGAAGACACCGGCGGATTCTCGTTTACATATCTGCTGAAGGCGCCTCCACGTCCGCCGGAGGTCGCGTTCTAGAGCGCTTGCGAGGGAATGCGGTGCATCCTGGCCAAATCGTATACTTCATCCTGTGCGCCGCATTTATATGGACGCGAACGCCACAACGCCTGTGCTGCCCGAGGTGGTGGAGGCGATGCGGCCATTCTGGACGGAGGCGTTCGGCAACGCCAGCTCCATCCATCAGCAGGGACAGCAGGCGCGGGCCGCGGTGGAGCGGGCGCGCGAGTCGGTGGCCGGGCTGATTGGGTGCCGCGCGGCGGAGGTGGTGTTCACGTCGGGCGGAACGGAGAGCGACAACCTGGCTCTGTTCGGAACTCTCGCGCCGGGCGACCACCTGATCGCCAGCAGCATGGAGCACTCGGCGGTGATACAGGCAGCCGAGGCGCTGGCCAAGCGCGGCGTGGAGGTCAGCTTTCTGCCCGCCACGGGGCAAGGGGTGGTCGAACCGAGCGCGCTGGAGGCCGCGCTGCGTCCCAACACCAGGCTGGTGAGCGTGATGCTGGCCAACAATGAGACGGGCGTGGTCCAGCCGGTGCGGGAGCTTGCGGAACTGACCCATGCGGCCGGCGCGCTCTTCCACAGCGATGCGGTGCAGGCGGCGGGCAAGCTGGCGATCGATGTCAAGGCGCTGGGATGCGATCTGCTGAGCATCTCCGGGCACAAGATGTATGCGCCGCAGGGAGTGGGTGCGCTGTTCGTCCGGCGCAATGTGCGGCTGCGGCCGATCTTCTTCGGCGGCAACCACGAGCGCGGACGGCGCGCCGGGACGGAGAACGTCGCGGGGATCGCCGGCCTGAGCAAGGCCGCGGAGCTGGCGCGGGTGTGGCTTGCAAACGGCGAGCAGCATTCGCTCGCGGCGTTGCGCGACCGCCTGGAGCAGGGAATCCTGGCGCAGGTCGAGCAGGCGGGCGTCAACGGCGCGGGTGCGGCGCGCGTGGCCAACACCAGCAATCTCTTCTTCGACCATGTGGAGGCGGAGGCGCTGGTGATCGCGCTCGACCTGAAGGGGCTTGCGGTGTCGGGCGGGTCGGCGTGCCAGTCGGGCTCGACCGAGCCGTCGCATGTGTTGACGGCGATGGGGCTGAGCGTGGCGCGCGCGCGGGGCAGCGTGCGGATTTCGCTGAGCCGGATGACGACCGGGGATGAGGTGGAGTGCGCGCTGGCGCTGGTGCCGGCCGCCGTGGCGCGGCTGCGCAAGCTGGCACCAGGTCCGCGGTAAAAGGCTCGTCGCTGTGGGGGAGGGTATACCCCCCCTAAAAGTCTTATGATCTTCAAAAAAGGCATGTTAAGTCTGGACTTCGGTCTGGACAGGTCTGGACCAGGTCTATACATCTCCCGTAAAGTGTTGATTTCAGACTGTTTATTTTGTAAAGTCTTCATAATAATACACTTATGTAGAATCGGCGGTGTTGCGCTCCGCCGACAGAAGAGTTTGTCAGTTTATCTCGTTTGGATGGAGTGAGTTATGCGATTTTTCTTGACAAGGTTTTTGGCTCGGGGTTGTGTGATGAATGGGGCATCCCCTCCCACCTGAAGGGCAAGCACAAGACCCAGGGCTAAAGCCCTTCCTTCCATGGGCCACTATTCGTGGGGCTGAAGCCCCACGCTCCCTCCGGTAAGACAATGGCTCCTCCCATCGCAACGTGCGCGATGAATGGGGCACCCGGCGTGGTTGTCATCGCCCTATGACGGGCTGATGATGGATTGACCAGGAGTATCATGCGTCCATGAGCGATCCCATCACATTAGGGCTGGCATCAACCGCCGTTGGCCTCGTCAACGGCACAATTGGCCTCTTGAAGGAAGCCAGAGAAGCCGCAAAGCGATCGGACGACCACGACCTCAAAGACAAACTGAGCGAAGTCTATGATGCTGTCCTCGAATTGAAAGAGCTAATCGGCAATCTGCGGGATGAAAATTCAGAGTTGCAAAAGCAGCTTGAGACACGAACCAACCTTAAATGGAACAGTGAGCGAAAACTCTACTTCGCGGATGGTGACCCCGACCCATTCTGTCCGGCCTGTATGGATCTAAAGGGACAGCAGATCAGACTGCATCCCAAGTTCTACAGCTCAAATGTACTTTGGAAGTATGAGTGCAAAATATGCAAGAACGACTTTGTAGTGAGTCAATGAGCAATACGGCAAGGAGGAAGTATGGCAATTTTTAGGGCGACTGATGAAGACGACAACACAGTCCAAATGCTTTACAAAGGATTGCCGCTCACGCCGAAAATGAAGAAAGATGATCCTCATGCTCTTTTGGAAGGACTGTCACAGGCGCTTGAAGTAGCGTATCAAAAGATTCGCGACGCTGGAATCGACTGAAACGCCGGGAGTCCAAGCCTTTCGCGGTCTCATTGCGGAAGGGTGGGTCTACGCGCGGACGGGCGAAGCTGTTGACTGGAACCGATCAGCTTGCCTGGTGTTCGTCGAGCCACTGTCGGAGGGCTGCGTCGACTTTGCTCTCCCACTCTGTGCCGGTGGCCTGAAATCGCTCGACGACGGAGCGCGAGACGTTGACGGGAACCAGCTCCGCATCGGAATCGGAATTGGAATCGGAAACGGGATCGGGGCGAAAGGTGACGTTGCCGCGCTGAATCTCGCGCAGCGTGTGCTGCAGGTCGGGCGGGAGTTCCGAGAACGGCTTGAAGCTCTTGAAATCTTCGGCAGTCAGTTCGCGGACTTCGCCGTCGTCGTCGATCAACTCCGGTCCTTTATTCCAAATCGCGTCGGCCTTCTTCATATCGCCTCACTTCCCGCTTGTTCGCCTTCCTGAAGCTGATGACCCGAATACCGTCTTCGACAACCTTGAAGCACAGAACATGCAGGCGTTCGCCCAGAAACCCTTTTGCCAGGTATCTCAACTCGTCATTGCGAAAGACCGGATCGATCTCTGCCGTAGTGAAATCGAAGTCCGCCGCAAGTTCAAAGTTTAACCCGCGCTCACGAATGTTCCTTTCATTCTTCGCCGGGTCGTACGAGATGTCCACAATAAGATTCTAGGCGCGTGGGGCGAGGTTTTCCACCGCATAGTGACAGGGGATCCATATCGCATTACTGATCGCGCGCGCGGGCGGGGCTAGGCGGTGGAGTCGGGGGGCTGGCCTTTGCGGGGGCGGCGGTTGGCTTGCAGGATTTGCTTGCGCAGGCGGAGGGACTTGGGGGTGACCTCGACGAGCTCGTCGTCGGCGATGAACTCGATGGACTGCTCCAGGGTGAGGCTCCTGAAGGGGACCAGGCGGGTGGCTTCGTCGGCGGTGCTGGCGCGCATGTTGGTGAGGCGCTTCTCGCGGACGCAGTTGACGTCGATGTCGTTGTCGCGGGAGTGCTCGCCGATGATCATGCCCTCGTAGACCTCGGTGACGGCGGGGACGAAGAGCGTGCCTCGCTCCTGGATCCCTTCCAGTGCGTAGGGCGTTGTGGTGCCCTGGCGGTCGCTGACGATGGCCCCGGTAGTGCGCTGCGGGATCTCTCCCTGATACTCGACGTAGCCGTCGAGAATGGCGTTCATGACGATGGTTCCGCGCGTTTCCGTCAACATTTCAGAGCGCAGGCCGATGAGGCCGCGGCTGGGGATGCGGAACTCCATCCTTACGCGGCCCGACCCGTGGTTGGTCATCTTGGTCATCTCGCCCTTGCGCGGTCCGAGGCGCTCGATAACGGTGCCGACGAAGATTTCGGGGATGTCGATCATGAGCTGCTCGACCGGCTCCATGAGCTGGCCATCGATGCGCTTGGTGACAATCTCCGGGCGGGAGACCATCATCTCGAAACCCTCGCGGCGCATCATCTCGATGAGGATGGAGAGCTGGAGCTCACCGCGACCGAGGACCTTGAAGGAGTCGGGCGAGCCGGTCTCCAGCATCTTGAGCGAGACGTTGGTGAGGAGTTCTTTTTCCAGGCGGTCGCGCAGGTTGCGCGAGGTGACCCAGCGTCCCTCGCGGCCGGCAAAGGGCGAGTTATTGACGTTGAACTGGATGGCGATAGTGGGATCGTCGATGGTGATGCGGGGCAGGGGCTGCGGGTTCTCCACGTTGCAGAAGCTCTCGCCGATGGTGATGCCGGGAATGCCGGCGATGGCGACGATGTCGCCGACCTGCGTCTGGTCGATGTCGGTGCGCTTGAGGCCGGAGAAGCTGAAGAGCTTGGTGATCTTGTGCGTGGAGAAGGTGCCGTCGACGCGGGCGACGCTGTACTCCTGGCCGGTACGCATGGTGCCGTTGAAGACGCGACCGATGGCGAGGCGGCCAAGGTAGTCGGAGTAGTCGAGGTTGGTTACGAGGATCTGCAAGGGCCCGTCGGGATCGCCCTTGGCGACGGGGATGGTCTGGACGATCTGCTCGAAGAGGGGCTGGAGATCGACGCCGGGGATGGCCATGTCGGTGGTCGCGGTGCCGACCTTGCCGTTGGTGTAGAGGACGGGGAAGTCAAGCATGTCTTCGTCGGCGTCGAGGTCGATGAAGAGGTCGTATACCTCATCGAGGACCTCCTGCACGCGGGCGTCGGGGCGGTCGATCTTGTTGATGACGACCATGGGGGTGAGCTTGGCTTCGAGGGCTTTGGAGAGGACGTAACGCGTCTGCGGCAGCGGGCCTTCCGAGGCATCGACGAGGAGGAGGACGCCATCGACCATCTTGAGGGCGCGCTCGACCTCGCCGCCGAAGTCGGCGTGGCCGGGGGTGTCGACGATGTTGATCTTGTTGCCGTGGTAGTAGAGCGCGGTGTTCTTGGCCAGGATGGTGATGCCGCGCTCGCGCTCCAGGTCGTTGGAGTCCATGACGCGCTCGGCTACCGCCTCGTTGGCGCGGAATGTGCCGGACTGGCGCAGCATGGCATCGACCAGCGTGGTCTTGCCGTGATCGACGTGGGAGATGATGGCGATGTTGAAGATGGGCTTCAGGGCCGGCTGCGCGGCGGGCTTGGCGATGGACTGTTCGCCGGTCTGTTCGGTCGCTGGGACGGAAGTCTCTGGATTCGGGATGGTCTGGGGGCTGCTCAATGCGGGGGATTATCCTGTCTGGCGTTCGGTTTGGGGCGCGTTGGGATAGGGCCGAAGGGCGAAAACGCGCGTCATCTCTAGTTTACCGCACGACGGGCTGAGAAAGCTGCGGTCGCACAGAGTTAAGCGCGGCGAGATGCGCAGGCGGCGATGAGGTTAAAAGACCAACGCGGTCCCCTTGAAGGGAACCGCGTCGAGATCATTCATCAGAAAAGGCCGGATGCATCGAACGAGAACAAAACCTCCGATTGGAGGTCCTGAGGAACTTGGAGAAGACCTCAGAACCTCCTCCGTCGGGTGCGGATTGGTTTGCGGGCATTGACCCTGCCACGCAAACCGAAGATTGGTGCGCATTGGCCCTGCGACACCAATCGTGAAACGATGCGACGCAGCTTGCAAATCTTGACCCTGCCCGCAAACCACGGACCGGTGCGCATTGGCCCTGCGTCACTGATCTTGATGATGGAACCATCATCGCTGCATTGCGTGGGGCGCGCAGTGATGCTTATCACACGACTTTGAATCGCCACAGCAGGTTGCTCCGCGATGATTCGGCGGGGCTTCGCGGAGTGGATCTACTTGGTTGTTTCAAGAACGAGAACGGTGGCGATGGGATCGAGCGGCTTTGCGGGGAGCTGCACGTCAAGTGTGGCACCAGTCTGGGTGAACTTCAGCGGCGTGTGCATGGAGTCGGCCAGCAGATACGCCTTGGTGATGTTTCGAGGCGAATGCGGAATGTGGAAGGTATGATCTCCGGGCCAGTTGAATATCTCGATATAAATTTTGTTGGGCGCGGTGGTGGAGCGCCAATCCCACGTGGGGACGAAGCGCGGGTTGCCGCGGCTGTCTTTTTCGGTGGAGCTGAATGCGCCGGCCTCCGCGCCGAAGAGCGTGGGCTGGGTGCCGTAGATGGCCTCGCCGTTGACGGCGAGCCAGCGGCCCATCTCGCGCAGGCGATCGGCCTCGGGCGTGGGGACGACGCCGTGCGAGTCGGGGCCGATGTTGAGCAGATAGTTGCCGCCCTTGCTGGCGATGTCGATGAGGTTGCGCAGGAGGGTCGCGGTGGACTTGAAGTTGGTGTCGTAGGATTTGAAGCCCCAGGTGTCGTTGATGGTCATGCAGGACTCCCAGTCGCGGCCAGGGAAGCCCTGCGGCGGGATGTACTGCTCCGGCGTGTCGGTGTCGCCCTTGTATCCGCCGCCCAGGCGGTTGTTCCAGATGAGGTTGGGATGCTGGTTGAGCAGGGCGACGATCTCAGCGGCGCGCGCGGGCGTCATGTTGGCGGTGGGCGTGTCGAACCAGAGGACGGCGGGGAAGTCGCCGTAGTTGGTCAACAGCTCCTTGATCTGCGGGATGGCCTTGGTGTGGAGATAGGTGTCGAAGTCGCCGTCCTGCGCTGGGTCCCAGTGATAGGTGGGAGACGGATGGTTGCCGGTCCTGAGGGCGGATGCACCGGGCGCGGTCCAGTCCTGGTCTTGCGAGTAGTAAAAGCCGAGCCTGATTCCCTGCTTGCGGGCTTCGCCGGCCAGCTCGCGCAGCGGATCGCGATGGAAGGGCGTGGCGGCGACGATGTTGAACGGGTTCGCCTTGGAGTCGAACATGGCGAATCCGTCGTGGTGCTTGGCGGTGATGACGATGTACTTCATGCCGGCGGATTTTGCGAGGGCCACGATGTCGTGCGCGCTGAAGCCGGTGGGGTTGAACTCGGCGGCGAGGGCCTTGTAGTCGGCGACGGGGATGGATGCGTTGTTCATGATCCACTCGCCGATGCTGGGAACCTGATGGCCGTCCCATGTGCCGGCGGGGATGGAGTAGAGGCCCCAGTGGATGAACATGCCAAAGCGCGCCTGCCGCCACCAGGCCATGCGCGCGTCCTTCTGCGCGGGGGTCTCGGTGTCCTGGATGGAGGCGATGGGGTGCGCGGGCGCGGCGGGCGTGTCGAATGAGCCGCCCTGAAGTTGCGCGCGGCCCAGCGGGGCGGCGGTGATAATGGCGGCGACGGCGAGCAGATGAGTCAGCTTCAAAGCAGTGCTCCAACGTAGAAAGGCGGCGTAGAGATTGTAATCGCGGCCACATTCAAGCGGTACTGACCTGATTTCCATGTGCCGGGGGAACAAGAGACAGGATAATGAAGGCACTATGGGAACGCGGAACGGGCCATACAAGGCAGACTTTCCAAAGGGTTCGATCGTTCGCGTCAAGTCACGCGAGTTCTTGGAAGATTATCTGCACACTTGGAAATACCATCACCCGCTTGAGGATTTCCAACTTAGTTTTGCGGGCCGAATCGCAACGGTTAGTTCGGTGGGGTATTACCACGCGGGAGATGAACTCTACACGCTTGACGGTATTCTCGGCATTTGGAACGAATCCTGCCTTGAACTACCTGAAGACTCGAACTGAGATGCTGGCCGGTGATGTGTTGCTTTACCAGAGGCCGCGGGCGGCTGATGCAGCCGGAGAGGGTCATGGTGAGGAGGACGAAGAAGATGAAGGAGCCGAAGAGGGCAATCGCAACGGAGGAGAACGCTACCGCCGTGCAGCCGAAGACGCGCTTGCGGCTGAAGGCGCTGACCACCTCGGAGACGAAGCAGTGAAAAAACTACATCAGCTTTTATATTATGTTGGAGCACCGAGCGGGAATTGAACCCGCGAATACTGATTTTGCAGACCAGCGCGTTAGCCACTTCGCCATCGGTGCTCATCTCCGCCGCGCCCGGAACCTCGATGCGCGGCAGTGCAACTGTTGGGGAGGGTGTGAACAACGGTTCGACATTCCCTCGGGGGCTCCCCCCCTTGAGGATGCGGCGATAATAGCGGGACAAAAGAGGATGCTGAAAAAAGCTTGATTAGCATTCCTGCTAGAAAGCCCGGGGCTAAAGCCCCTTGAATTAATTGGACTTAGTCAGGGGGCTGAAGCCCCCTGCTCCCTCCGAAATGCAAAAACGAGTTATTTTCAGCATCCTCTAAAGTCCCCGCCCTTTCAAAACGGCGGGTAGGGCGTGTTCACACTACGGTCAATCTAGTTCAGAGCTTTCCAGGCCAACCGCTTACTTCGGTTGCGCGGTGGTCCGCAGATACGGCTTCACGGTCTTGTAGCCGGGGAAGATCCTATCGGCGTCTTCGTTGCTGACGGCGCCGGTGATGATGACGTCTCCGCCCTGCTTCCAGTCGGCCGGGGTCGCCACCTTGTGCCTAACCGTGAGCTGGATGGAATCGAGCACACGGAGGACCTCGTCGAAGTTGCGGCCGGTGGTTGTGGGATAGGCCATCGTCAGCTTGATGCGCTTGTCCGGCCCGATGACGAAGACGGTGCGCACCGGCGCGTTGTTGGCCGGGGTGCGGCCCTCCGAGGTTTCGCCGTCGTCAGCTGCGAGCATGTCGTAGAGCTTGGCGACCTTCAGCTCGGGGTCGCCGATGAGCGGAAAGTTGACCTTGGCGCCGCCCACGTCCTCGATGTCCGCCGACCACTTTTCGTGGTTGCTGACCGGGTCGACGCTGAGGCCGATGACCTTGACGCCGCGCTGGGCAAACTGCGGCTCGAGCCTGGCGACGGCTCCCAGTTCCGTGGTGCAGACCGGCGTGAAGTCCTTGGGGTGCGAGAACAGCACCGCCCAGCGGTCGCCTATCCACTCGTGAAAGTGGATGGTGCCCTGGGTCGTTTCAGCAGTGAAGTCGGGAGCAATGTCGTTGATGCGCAGTGACATGTGTTCCTCCTCGAATTCTTCGAATTTCTTCCCGTGAATTGGATGCGCTGGGCGCCGCATTGGATGATAATCCAAGCCAGATTGAAATATCACACGGACCGCCGGCCCTCAGTTTGAGTGCGCGCGGCTGCGATCGGTGGTGACCGGGTCACGGATGTGCGCGTGGGGGGCGCACCATTCCCATTGCAACCGGACGCGTTTTCCTGCCGCGTTGCACTTAATTTCAACAGGCCGACCATGGGAATCCCCAGCAGGGGCGCACTCTTTGAAAAATCGGTGAATGCGCAAGGGAAATTTCTCTTGGTTTTCGTCTTCTGTTCGCAGTTGCCAAGATGGGTAACCCTCCGTAGTGTGGGGAGGCTTGAGGAACGAAATCAACCTCGGCAATGAGACAACTTCGATCGTCCGGGAGATTTGATCACCCGGCAAGATTCGGAGCAAGCAATGGTTCCCTGTTGTACTTGATGACAATTTGAGTTGAGAGAAGCCAACGGCCACGCAGTCGCGGCCCTCCGGCGCAATGTTTCTGGCGCAACACCCCCGTCGAGCTGGATCTTCAGACACATCGTCTGGCAAGACTCCGATCCACTCGGTCCGCGGCAGCCCGGACACGTGCCATCCCGGAGTTCCGCGAGGCAACGCGCGAACTTGCCTCGGCTCTCTCTCGCACCCGCGGTCTGTCGCGCCGGAATACGCTCGTACGGCGGCCGGGAAGCTGTCTCCTCACGGAGCAGACAGGAGAGCTTTGCCCCCAAGGGCAGGATCCAGGGGTCCTTCCTCCTGTCAGCTTCGTCGAAGCTGCTCCCAAAGCCGCCGGAGCCGAGTTCCCCGGCCCGGACCGCGGGCCACCTTAGCCGAGCCCGCCAGGCGCGTCCGCCAAACAGCAGACGCGCCGGGCGGCAAAATTCGCCAGGCTGCACCGCTCGACCCGGTACGGAAGCCGGTCAGCGGTGTCAGCGGGCAGAAGCGAGAAGCCATGCGCCCCAAGAAGACCATTCTCTGCGTCGACGATAACGAACAGATTCTCTCCGTCCGGACTTTTCTGCTGGAGACGCGGGGGTATCGCGTCATCGCCCTCACGGACCCGCACCAGGCGCTGGAAGTCATCGCCAACTCCCTGCCCGGATCGCTCGACCTGCTGCTGTCGGACCTCATCATGCCGCAGATGGACGGCAATGAGCTGGTCCGCCGCGCCAAAGACATGCACCCGCAACTGCCCGCCCTGATCGTCTCCGGCACCGTCACGGCGTACGACCGCGCCGGCCGCGCGGACGTCTTCCTGCCCAAGGGCGCATGCACGCCCGCCGAACTGCTGGAACGCATCCGCATTCTGGTGGCCCGCAAGCGCGGCCCCAAGAAGTACTCGTTGCCCTCGGTGCCCATGGCCCCCAGCCACAGCATCGCCGCCGTCTCCGCATAGATGGGTGGTTTCATTCTGTTACTCCTCGATTCTGGATATGGTGGGCCGCTTGTTTTCTGTGTCTGAGGCAGATCCCCTCTTGACTACATACCAACTGGTTGGTACCATACTGGATAGTATTCACGTGGAGAGGGCCATGGCTGATCGAAAGCAACTCAACTCCCCGGAAAAGCACAACTCCAGAACCAGGCTGCTGGATTCGGCGCTCGATCTGGTCCGCGCCAAGGGCTATTCCGCCACAACCGTCGACGAGATATGCCACCGGGCGGGAGTGACCAAGGGCAGCTTCTTCCACCACTTCAGGAGCAAGGACGATCTGGCGCTGGCCGCCGTCGCGCACTGGGAGGCGAAGACAGCCAGCCTCTTCGACGCAGCGCCGTACCGCCGGGCCCAGGACCCGCTGGACCGCCTGCTCGGCTACGTGGACTTTCGCGCTGCAAACCTCACCGGCGAACTGCCGGAGTACACCTGTCCGCTTGGAGTGTTGCTACAGGAGACCTATGCGACCCACCCGGAGATTCGCGCCGCCTGCGAGCGGGCATTGTCGTCCCACACTGCCGAGCTGACGCGCGATGTGGAGGCCGCCCGGCAACTCTACGCGCCGGATGCTTCGTGGAGCGCGGAGAGCGTTGCCACCTTCATCCAGGCCGTGCTGCAAGGCTCCTTCATCCTAGCCAAGGCAAAGCAGGTCCCCGAGGTTGTGCGCGAGAACCTGGAACATCTGCGCCGCACGCTGCTCGTTCTCTTTCAGCCGGGCGAGCACTTTGGCACACAGGAGGAATCTCACCCACTGCCAACCGCACCTGCCGCGCCAGAGGAAGAATCCGAGCCGGAGGAGGAGAGCCTCCTCCATCAAAGCCACTTCGTCGATTGAGACCGGAGCCTCAATCTTGCAGCGCGTCCCGATTCCAGCGCGCCGTCCATGCGCCGCTAAAGCGTAGCGCGGAGTTCTACTGCGCCAGAGCTTCGCGCGCGGCTTCGAGAACCTGCTCGACATCGGAGGGGCCGTGCGCCGTGCTGACGAAGGCGGCCTCGAACTGGCTGGGCGGCAGCCATACTCCGGCGGCGAGCATTCGCCGGTGGAAGCGGGCAAAGGCGGCGGTGTCGGATGCGCTGGCCGAGGCAAAATCCGTCACCGGCCCGGCGGTGAAGAACCAGGTGAACATCGAGCCCATGCGGTTGGCGGTCAGCGGAACTCCGGCCTCGCGCGCCAGCTCTGCGACTCCCTCCGCAATCTTCCCGGTCGTGCGTTCGAGCTGCGGATAGACCGTACTCTCGTGCTCGATGAGGTGGGTGAGGGTGGCAATCCCGGCGGCCATTGCCAGGGGATTTCCGCTGAGCGTTCCGGCCTGGTAGACGGGGCCGAGAGGCGCGAGATGGTCCATCACGTCGGCGCGGCCGCCGAAGGCAGCGCAGGGCAGGCCTCCGCCCAGGACCTTGCCTAGTGTGGTGAGGTCGGGAGTGACGCCGTAGAGCTGCTGCGCGCCGCCCAGAGAGAGCCGAAAGCCGGTCATCACCTCGTCAAAGATCAGCAACGCGCCTTGCTCCGTCGCGATTCGCTGCAGACCTTCCAGATAGCCCGGCGCGGGCGGAATCGTCCCCGCATTGCCCACCACCGGCTCGACCAGGATGCAGGCAATCTGCCCAAGATGGGCGGCGAAGGCTGCCTCCACCGCGGCGAGATTGTTGTACGGCAGCGCCAGCGTGTGCTGCGCCGTCTCCGCCGGAATGCCTGCGGAGCCGGGAATGCCAAAGGTCGCAACGCCCGAGCCGGCCTTGACCAGCAGCGCGTCGGCGTGGCCGTGGTAGCAGCCCTCGAACTTGACGACAAAGTTGCGCCCGGTGAATCCGCGCGCCAGCCGGATGGCCGACATGCAGGCCTCGGTGCCGGAGCTGACAAAGCGCATCTTCTGGACCGAGGGGAAGCAGCGACGCACCAGCTCGGCAAGGTCCGCCTCGCCGGCGTGGGAGGCGCCAAAGCTCGTGCTGCGCCCGGCCGCCTCGCGGATGGCCTCCACTACCGGCGGAAATGCGTGGCCCAAAATCATCGGTCCCCAGGAGCCGAAGAGGTCCACATAGCGGTTGCCGTCGGCGTCGAAGAGATATGCGCCCTCGGCCCGTGCCACAAACGGCGGATTGCCGCCCACGGCGCGGAAGGCACGCACCGGCGAGTTCACTCCGCCGGGAAAGAACTCCTCCGCGCGGCGTTCGAGGTTGAGCGATTGCACATGCGGCTTAATCCTGCTCTCAGATCGCATCGATCCAGTATAGGAGAGCGCGGCGCCCGCCGCCGAGCGCGCTCGTTGGCCCAACATCCGACCAGGATTTGCCTTCCGGTGGAAATCCCCTGCCGGATTTATCCTCATGCGCGGCTGAGCCGGATTTATCCTCATGCGCGGCTGATAGACTGGAGCTTCGCCGCAGTGCCCGACGAAGTGCAGCTCTGTAGACGGCAGCGTTCCGGCCCGTTTGCACGAACTGATCCAGAGATGCTTCATCGCAAGCTGGAGCAGAACAAACTGGTTGAACGCAGGTTGGTTTGCAGCAAGAACAAAGAGAACTCGAGTGACTGAAGAGTCTTCCAATCCGACCGCCCCGTCCCTCGCAGACCAGCTCCTTGCAGACCAACCTGCCCACGCCGCGCACGAAGCCACGGTCCACACCACGCACGCTGATGAGAAACACGCACCGGCGAGGGTGCATGCCACATACGCCGATGCGGGGGTCGATATCACCTCGGGCGACCGCGCCAAGCAGCGCATCAAGATGCTGGCGCGCAAGACGTTCAACAAGCATGTGCTCTCGGAGATCGGCGGATTTGGCGGCCTCTTTGCGCTGGACCTGGAAAAATTCCCGCAGCCGGTGCTGGTTTCGAGCGCGGACGGCGTGGGCACCAAACTGAAGGTCGCCTTCGAGTTGGGCATCCACCACACCATCGGCGCGGACCTGGTGAACCACTGCGTCAACGACATCGCCGTGCAGGGCGCGACGCCGCTCTTCTTCCTCGACTACCTGGCGACGGGCCGGCTGCGCCCCGAGGACAGCGATACAGTGGAGACGGTGGTGCGCGGCCTCTCGGAGGCGTGCCGCGCCAACGGATGCGCGCTGATCGGGGGCGAGACGGCGCAGATGCCCGGCTTCTACGCCGACGGCGAGTACGACCTGGCGGGAACGATTGTCGGCTGCGTCAACCGGCCGGACATCATCACCGGCGACGGAATCGAGGCGGGCGACGTGCTGATCGGGTTGCCGTCGAATGGACTGCACACCAACGGCTACTCGCTGGCGCGCAAGCTGCTCTTCGAGGTTGCGGGATACCTGCCCGACCACTACGTCAACGAGCTGAAGGACAAGACCGGCGCGGCGTTGATGCGCACCCATCGCAGCTATCTGGCAATCCTGAAGAAGCTCATCGGCGCGGGGATTGTGCGCGGGATGGCGCACATTACCGGCGGCGGCATCACGGAGAACCTGCCGCGCATTCTGCCGCGCGGAACGGCGGCGGTGGTCGATCTGGCAAACTGGACCGTGCCGCCGCTCTTCGAGCATCTGCAGCAGCTCGGCAACGTCACTCAGGACGAGATGATGCGGACGTTCAACATGGGGATCGGGATGATCGTGGTGGTTCCGGCCGAGCAGGTGAAGAAGGCCAAGGCCGTGCTCAACCGGGCGAATGAGCGCTTCCACATCATCGGGCGGATCACGCGCGGGGACCGGCGCGTCAGCTACAACTGAATCATCGCTTGACTCAGTGCGTGGGAGTCGCAGCGGCAGATGCAACCTGCCCTGCATCCACATCAAGCGGGCTGGTGAGAGCCATCTGGAACTGCCAGCCAACGTCGAAGAGGACGTAATCGGCATTTGCCTGATGGTGACGGCCAAAGATAATTCCCGTTACGAGCAGCGCAGCAATAACGCCCCAAGTAATGCCTAATACCTTTGCCATCGACGGCCCCGGGAGCGGCGGCAGCGTTGGCATAGTAGAGGTCTGCTCACGCGACACAAAGCCCTCGCCGCCATAGAAGGCGATTCGCGTTCGGCCCGGGCCATAGCTGATTGGACCAGAGGCATCACTCAGGACTGTGGGCAATGCCGCGCCTGGAATCTCATTTTTCGCCTGCGTGTTCGCGGCGTCCAGCGTCGCCGTGTAGCCGTTGGCATACAGCAGGCGGGTGAAGTGGATCTGCACCTCCGGTTGATGCGTCCCCTTTGCCTGCGCGGTCAGCGAAGTCACCACTCCCTCCACGTACGTCCCTGCGGGAATCGCCACCTGTGCGCCTGCAGTGATGGGAAACGCCACCACCGCGCGCACCGCATCGCCCACCTTCGTCGACTTGCTCTTGATCGGACTGACCAGCGTCAACGGAACCAGTGTCCCCGCAGGCACGCGGACCGTCTCTGTCGCGGCCTCGGATGACGAGGTTGTCTGCGGCGGCGTTTGAACCTGTTCTCCGGCAGCGAATGCCGTCTGTTCCGCACAGACGCAGCAGATCAAGAGCGCCACAAGTGCTTGAAGCGCCATCAAAACCAATGTCCCTCTGCGTTCGGCATCTCTGCTCATTGCTGGCCCCTTTGTTGGATTCTGGTTTTCTTTGCAGGTGGAGTTGGCGTTTGTTTCACCGTTACACCGCCCGGCGTGCTGGAGAGAACGAGTGGAGGAGCAGGACAGGCGATGCCGGGTGTAGACGGCGTACCAGGAATTCCCGGTGTCGCCGGTGTCCCGGGAATCACGATGTCGGGTGTGCCCGGCGTCCCCGGCGAGTCCGCTGTACCCGGCGTCCCTGGCGTGCCCGGAATTACCGTGTCCGGCGTTCCGGGAGTTCCGGGAGTGTCCGGTGTCCCAGGATCGCCCGGCGTGGGACGACACAGCGTCGCCGGTTTGAACGAACCAGGCGCGGGCGCACGGGAGAGCGGGACAGCCTGCGCGACCTTCGCCGCATCCAACACCAGCGGCGCCTCCAGCGTCATCTCGATCTGCGAGCCATTGTCCAGCAGAATGTCGTTGTTTTTGCTCACCTGCACGGTCACCATGCTGAGCGTCGCGCCAAGGCTGTCGGCGGAAGGGGGAGAAGTCGCCGCCGGGCCGGACGCATCCTGCGCCTCCGCTCCGGAGAGCACCACCGTGTAGCCGTCGGCGAAGATGATCTGGTTGAAGTGAACGTCGATCTCGGCGCGGTCGACTTTGCGCGTTGGCGCGACGATCGAGTCGATGGTACCTTCCACATAAGTGCCAGCCGGGATTCCGATTCGATTGCCGACCGTCACCGGAAAGACGGTCTGCAGGTAGAGCGGATCGCCCGCCCTCGCCTTGGCCGCCCATACGGGCCGGGTCAACGCCATCTCCACCTTGCTCCCGGCGGGAAGCACCACCGTCGGCCCCGCTCCAGATGTCTGCGCCGTCGCACCACTCGACGCTTGAAGGGCCAGGCCCTCTTCAACACCAGCACCCAACAGAAGGATTGCGAACAGCATCGGCGGCAAAAATTGGCCCATTTCGTCACCTGCAGGACAGTTGCGGACTGTCCCTATCCTTGTTTCAAAATACTCTACAAAACTCTACAAACGTAGAACCCATGCCAACCTGAATAGTTTCAACCACACCTGATTCCGCGGTCCATGGCCTGGTTGGCGAGGCGGTCGGCTTCCTTGTTTTTGTGGCGCAGGGCGTGGGTGATCTCGAAGGCGTCGAGCTGGGCGATCTTCTTCCGGGCCTGGTCGAAGAGGGGGCGCAGGATGGGGCTCTTGACTTTGTACCTGCCCTGAATCTGCTTGACCATCAGCTCGGAGTCGGAGACGACGCGCAGGCGGCGGTGGCCGTTGCGGAGCGCGTAGTCGAGCACGGCGAGGAGGCCGGAGTACTCGGCGAAGTTGTTGGTCTGGATGCCGAGGAACTGCGAAAGCTCGGCGAGCACCGCGCCGTCCGCGTCCCGGATCAGCGCGCCGAAGCCAGCCGGGCCGGGGTTGCCGCGCGCTCCGCCGTCGCAGTGGGCAGAGACCCATTTGCCGGAGGTAGGGCCGGTCGCTGGTTTCGAGGTTGGGGCGGGGAAGAGGCTGGGCTGGGGCGAGCTTGGAGGCATGGGTTGAGTTTATAGGTTGAGCAGATGTTGGTGGGATGGCAAGGGCGGGAGTTTGTGGGAGAAAGGTGCGGGCGGTTGTGACTGGGTTGGGTTCGTCGGGGTTCCTTCGGCTTCGCTCAGGACAGGCTCTTCGACTACGCCTCTCGCGATGAGACCGCGAGAGGCTCCGCTCAGGATGACAGCACGAACAACCTGCAACGACAAGAACCACTACGGAGATTCTGGCTGCGCCAGAATGACGGCTACGGTAGTGCTCACCTTTTGGCGGCTGGACGGTCTATTCAAGTGACCCATTTCCTGGCTCCGGAGTCAGAGACGATGAATGCAGATGCGATGGGACTGGAGACCGGCGGAGAGCTTTCGCCGGTGCTTTCGGCGATGGTTGGCGGCAGCCGCGCGCGAGGCGCGAACGCGTTGGCACCGGCGCTGCGCCTCTCCGCGCTGCTGGACGCGGCGGCCCGTGTGGGCGCAAGTCGCTGTGGAGCGATAGAATCGTCCCCAGCGATGGCCAAGCCCGCGGCTCAATTCGGAACCAGGACCGACAGGAACGGCGGCAAGCTGACCCAGGAGCAGCTCGACGCGCGAGCCCTGCAGCGTGCTGAAGACGACGATTTGATTCGGGAAGCACAACGCGGCGACCGGAGCGCCTTCGACTCGCTGGTGCGGCGCTACGACCAGCCCGTCCTGCGGCTTGCGCTGCACATGCTCAGTAACGAGCAGGACGCGCAGGACGTGCATCAGGAGGCGTTCCTGAAGGCGTATCGCCACCTGGGCAACTTCCGCTTCGAGTGCTCGTTCTACACCTGGCTCTACCGGATTGTGACCAACCTTTGCCTGGACCATCTGCGGCGGCGCAAGAGCCGTCGCGAGGACCCGGCCACGGTGCTGGACGCGCGCGGCGACGAGATGGACCTGCTGTCGAACATCTCCGACACCCGCGCCATGGCCAACCCGGCGCGCGAGCTCGACCGCAAGCGCATGGGCGAGTGCATCCACCAGGCGCTGGACAAGCTGACGCCGCGCGAACGCATGGTCTTCGAGCTGAAGCACTACCAGGGATTGAAGCTGCGCACCATCGGCGAGATGTTGAGCACCACCGAGGAGACGGCGAAGAACACGCTCTTCCGCGCGACCCGCAAGCTGCGAATCGAGCTGGCGGAGTTGAAAAGCTAGTTGCGAGGTTCAAGGTTCGAGGTTCGAGTTGTTAGGCAGAAGGCACGACAGACGGGCGAATGGCATAGACCCGAAGAAGGCATTTTGAAGAGGCAATTGTTTGAGGCCGGATGAGGTAGAGCGATGAAGTGCGAAAAGGCGCAGCAAAATATAGTTCTTGTCACCTACGGCGAGCTGCCGGATGAGCAGATGGCCTCGCTGGAGGAGCATCTGGCGGGCTGCGAAGCGTGCAGTCGCGAGTTGCAGGCGCAGCTTGCAATGCACGAGGCGCTGGCCTCGAACCCCGTGGTCGATCCCTCGCCGAACCTGCTGGCGAGCGCGCGCATGAGGCTGGACGAGGCGCTGGACACGATCCCTCCGCGTGGCTTGCTGAACCGCCTGCGCAGCAATCTCTTCGCCTGGATGGGCCACATGCAGGGCGCTCCGGCGCTGATGACGCTGCTGGTCGGGGTGGGCTTTCTGGCGGGCAACTTCACCGACCGCTACCAGGTGGCGCACCAGCCCAAGCTGCCGTCGCCGGTGGTGCTGAGCAATACCACCAACGGGACGATCGCCAACGTCAGCGGGATTGTGCAGACGCCCAACTCGGCGATTGTGCAGGTGACTTACAACCGCGTGGTTCCGGAGACGGTGCAGGGCTCGCTGGACGACCCGCAGATTCGCCAGTTGCTGCTGATTGGGACCAAGGCCCCGGCGACCAATGGAGTGCGGATGGACTCGGTGGCGCTGCTGGCCAATGAGTGCCGCGCCGGTCACCAGTGCGTCGGCGGGCCGGATGGCGGCGGCATTCGCAACGCGCTTCTGGTGAGCCTGCGCTACGACAAGAGCCCCGCCGTGCGGATGAATGCACTGGATGGGTTGCAGCCCTACGTCGTCGAGGACCAGAGGGTCCGCGACGCGGTACTGGAGGCCCTGATGCACGACTCCAGCCCGCAGGTGCGCACACGCGCGATCAGCCTGCTGGAGCCGGTCGAGTCGGACTCCAGCGTGCGCAAGGTGATGCGCACCGTCTCCACCACGGACGTGAATCCATACATCCGCACTGTCAGCATGCAAGCGCTGGCGGGGACGGCGGACATTCAGTAGGGACGAGGTTCAAGGGTCAAGGGTCAAGGTTCGAGTCAATGAAGAGGGTGCTGGGATACGCGATGGTTCTGCTGGCGGCTTCGGCTGCCGCGACGCAGTGCGCCCATGCCAGCGGCGCGGCGTCCAAGCCAGGCGGCGGAGTTGCGCTCTTCTTTCTGAGCGGATCGGGCGCTCCTACACGCGGAGGGCAGGGCTATCTGGGCGTCGATGTGCGTGACGTGACCGAGGACCAGCTCCCGGCGCTGAAGCTGAAGGAGGCGCGCGGCGCGGAGATCGTCCTGGTGGACCACGATGCTCCGGCCGGCAAGGCGGGCCTGCGCGAGCACGACGTCATCCTGCGCATGAACGGCCAGGCCATCGATGGCGAGGAGCAGATCCGCCGGATGCTGCGCGAGTCGCCTCCGGGAACGCCGCTCACGCTGCTGGTCAGCCGCGACGGGCAGCAGATGACCGTGACCACGCAGACCGCCAATCGCGAAGCGGTCGAACGACAGGCGTGGGAGCAGCACCTCACCGTCCCCGAACCGCTGCCGCCCGCTGAGATCGATGGCAGCATCTACTTCGCCGCTCCCGACTCTGCCGCCCCGCCCGTGCGCGGCGGCAACAGCTTCCTCGGCCCCACGCTGATGAACCCCTCCTACACCGGCGCCATGCTGGAGACGATGAGCACGCAACTCGCCGAGTACTTCGGCGTGCCCGGCGGCGCGGGGCTGCTGGTGCGCAGCGTGGAGGCCAACTCTCCGGCGTTGCTGGCCGGAATGCGCGCGGGCGACGTGGTGGTGCGGGCCAACGCGAAGTCCGTGGCCAACTCCGCCGACTGGACCAAGGCGATCAGGGACAGCCACGGACGCCCCCTCGCCGTTGTGGTGCTGCGCGACAAGAAGGAGTTGACCCTGACCCTCACTCCCGACAACAAGCGGCGCTCCAGCCTGCAACAGCCGTCGCAAGACTCCGACCGCGCGGTGCTGGCTCCCATTGGATTCTTCTGGCTTCCGCTCCCTTAGCTATCGACGGGTAATGTCTCAGTTTGAAATCCACAGCCATTGCGCCGCTGGTCTGTCCGATCATGTTTGGTCGTATGAGGAAATTGCGCGCTCGCGGGGTAAAATACATACCACCACGAGGCCCACGCGGAGCCAATCATGCTGATAGACAAGAATCCAAAACATTGGAAGCTGTTGGTTTTCTATTACAACCCAGATGAGCCACGTCTATTCGTGACAAAGAGGAGCAGACTTGGCCTCACTCTCAACTTCGCTAAGCCCATGGTTTGGGCAATTGTAGCCCTACTCCTCGCCATAGTGACCATAGTGGCTATCATCAACAATGTTCATCCAGTCCGCTAATTCAAACTGAGCTACTACCCATCAACGGGGCACCGTGAAACAGTCCTCAGTCGCGGATACACTGATCCTGAGGGACTGAACCATGAAGCGCCACGCCGCACTCGCGCTCGGCTGCATTCTTTGGGCAATCCCCTGGGCGACCCAGGCGACCCTTGGACTTGCGCAGGGCCCGGCGCGGGCTGCACTCGCGCCGACCGCGGACTCTCCAGCCCCGCCAATCTCGACCCTCACGGCGCGCTCCACTCTGGTTCTTGTTCCCGCGCTCGTCCGCAACAAAGCCAGGCAACTCGTCTTCACGCTGAAGGCCGACGATTTTGTTCTCACCGACGACGGCGTCCCGCAGAAGCTCACCCTGGAGCAGGACACCGGCGGCGAGCCGCTGGCGCTGGTTGTCGTCCTGGAGGGCGGAGGCGCAGGGGCCGATGAGCTGGACAAGTACCGCGCGCTGACCTCGATGCTCGGCTCGGTGGTGGGCGGTGTTCCGCACAAGATTGCCGTGGTCGGCTTCGACAGCTCGCCCGTGCTGGTGCAGGACTTCACCCCAGACAACGACCGCGCCGCGCACGCCATCAACGCGCTGATCGCCGACGACAGCGGAGACAATGGGGCGGCGATTCTGGACAGCATTGGCTTCGCGGTCGAC
Source organism: Acidobacteriaceae bacterium (assembly GCA_049518555.1). Classification (GTDB taxonomy): domain Bacteria; phylum Acidobacteriota; class Terriglobia; order Terriglobales; family Acidobacteriaceae; genus Edaphobacter. The sequence goes on along the minus strand of JBEKRR010000028.1, from coordinate 386 downwards.
CTGCTGCGCAAGCAGCCCGCCGAGTACCGCCGCGCCATCCTGCTGGTCAGCGAGACGAACGACCACGGCAGCAAGCTCCGGCTGGACGAGGCGCTGCGCGAGATCAGCGACACGAATACGGTGATCTACAGCATCGGGTTCTCCAGCGGCAGGGACGAGCTGGTGAACGGCTCCGCCAAAGCCCTCGCCAACCCAACCCCCGGCCCAGCGCACGGGTGCATGAGCCGCGATCCCAACGATCCAAACGTCAACCTCAAGGAGAATCCCGCCGAACAGGCGTACGGCTGTCTGGAGCTGCTGGCGCCTCCACTGGCGCTGGCCAGGGCCGCCGCGATCGCCATCTTCGAGGGCCTGCAGAAGAACATCCCGGAGACGGTGGCGCGGCT
>JBEKRR010000027.1:0-31914 GCA_049518555.1 Acidobacteriaceae bacterium | reverse complement strand
CAACCGCTGTCGGCGCGGTGGAGCTGCCGTTGTAGGTCAAATTCACCGTCAAGCCGCTCGGCGTGGTGCTGGCCGTCGCTGTCAGAGGAGCCCCGGTATAGATCTGCGACAGGTTGCCCAGCATGACCGTCGCCGTGGTCATGCCGACCGTCAGTGTATGAGTGCTGTCACTACTGATGGCAAAGCCCCCTCCCGCCGTGTTGTACACGGCCTGAATGGAATACATGCCCGCCGTTGTTCCGCCCGGCAGAGTATAGGTCACACTGGCTGCACCGCTGCTCACCGTGCCGCTGGTCACCGGCGATCCGATCGTGGTGCTGCCCTGCGTCACCGTGAAGGTCACCGTGCCCGCATTCACCGTTCCCATGCTGCTCGTAACCGTCGCCGACAGGGGCACGCTCTGTGCGCTAACGCTATATACCGCCGATGCATTGGACGTAACGGTCGTCGTGGGCTTCAGAGTCACATCGAACGGGCTGCTGTTGGAGGAGATTGAAGTCGTTGAATTCAGCAATAGATTGGCCGTCAGCGTGTCGCCGGTTCCTGGCGCGTCGACGTCCAGCGGCGAGTAAGTAGCCACGCCACCGGACGTATTGGCCGATCCACCGCTCAGGTCGAGACTCGTAATATCGTTGCCGCTGCTGTCCTTCAGGGTCAGTGGAATCGTTACAGACGAAGCAAATGGGCTGCCGCTCTCCTGCAATTCGACGGCCGGAGCCGGCGAGATGGGCGTAAGGATCAACGTCGTCGAGGGTTGCTGAAAGAAGCTCAGCGAATAGTCGGTCTGCACCGCGCCGGAGTCCTGGCACGATGTGCCGTCGTAGCTCACCGGCCATGGCATTCCGCGCTGGTCGGTCCCCGTGGCAGAGGGAACAATCGCGCAGATCGCCACGCTGCCCGGCAATGGAATCATGGTCTCGGTCGGGCCGCCGTAGTTGCCCAGCGCAGCCAGGTTGGCGGACACGCCCAGCACGTTGCCGCCCGTGCCATTCGTGGTGCAGGGGCTCCAGTCGATCATGCAATCTCCGCTTCCGTTGCCTGTCGCGATGGTGTTGCTTATCGGAAAGCTGGAACCGGACCCTGCAATGCCGCCCGTGCTGCTGGTTGAGTTGTTTCCGTATAAAGTGCTGCCGCTCACCGCAAACGAGCCGCCCTGGGTGTCGTCGATGGCGCCGCCGCCGGCTGTTCCGGAGTTGTTATAAAAGGTGCTGCCGCTCACTATCACGTTTCCATTCGGCTCAACACAGATGCCGCCGCCGGTGGTCGCGGTGTTGCCATTGAAGGTGCTGCCGCTCACCGTCAGAGTGCCGCTGCTGTCGATGGCGCCGCCGTTGATCGCGGAGTTGCCAGTGAAGGTGCTTTCGTTCACCGTCAGCGTGCCGCTGTTATTGATGCCGCCGCCGTTGCCGCCAGACTTTCCATTCTCAATGGTCATGTTGTTGAGAATCGCCACCGTGCCGCCACTCAGCGTGAAGACCGTGCTCGCCGAGGCACCGCTCACCGCAACCAGGTTGGTCAGCGTCGCGCCGCTGCCCGAGGTTGCCCCAGTGAGTATCGTATTGGTTGGAATTGTGAGCGTCCCATCGGCGCCCAGCGTGATGGTGTTGGCTGCCGCTGAATTTCCGGAGATGAACACTGTCGAGTCGAAGGTGATGTTGCCGCCAATGGCTGCGGCCGCAAGCAGGGCATCGCGCAGCGTGCATGAGCCGCTGCCGCTGCTGGTCGGGTTTGCCGGACAGTTGGAGGCGTCGGGCGTCGAAATGTCGTCCTGGTTTGTATTCACCACGAATGTTGGCACCGTCTCGAAGTCCGCCGTCACCGTCTCCGCCGCGTTCATGGTCACAGTGGTGTTGGCGCTGCTGGTGTTGGCGATGTCTGCATTCGCCAGCCAGCCCGCGAAGTTGTATCCGGGGTTGGCCGTCGCGGAGATGGCAATCTGCAACGTCGGGGCGTAGGTCCCGCCCGAGGCCGGAGTCACCGTGCCTTCCAGCGGATGATTGGCGCCCGTCGTCAGCACATACCCGGTGGCATACACCGTCAGTGGCCGTGAACCCGTCGCCGTGGGATAGAGTCCCGTGCAACTCACGCCCAGCGTGTAGGGCCCCACATCAAGCACGGTCGAGATGTCTACAGGGAAAGCGCTTCCGCCGCTGGGCGTTGCGGTGTAGGCACATGTACTTGGCGCCGGCGTGCCGCCGTAGGTGGTTGTCGCGTTCAGCAGCGCGCTCAATGATGTGCCGTGGATGATCGCGTCCACCGGCGTCCACACCAGCCCCGTGGCCAACAGTCCCAGCAAGGTGATCGGTGTCGACTGGCTGGATGTGTAGATCGCGTCCCCCGCATAGCTGGCCAGAACATTATGCGATGGCGAGGTGGAGAACGACACAGATGCGGTGGCGCCTTCGGTCCAGAGTGCATGCAGCACCGAGACGGTGCCGTCGCTGAAGTTGGCCACGGCCAGGTCGGGGTTCCCATCGCCGTTGAAGTCGCCCACCGCAACCGAAGACGGATTGACTCCAACCGGTATAGGGGACGTCGTGGCGGGAGCGAAGTTCCCCGCTCCATCGCCCTTCAGGATCGTGACGGTGTCGTCGTTGAAGTTGGCTACGGCCAGGTCGAGAGATCCATCGCCGTTGAAGTCGCCCGCCGCTACGAAACGCGGATTCACTCCAACTGTAATTGGGGAACTCGCTGCGGCGGAGAAGCTCCCCGTCCCATCGCCCAGCAGGATCGACACCGTGCCGGGGGAGTTGTTGCAAAGTAGGTCGTTCCCGCAACTGTTCGCCACGGCCAGGTCGAGAACCCCATCGCCGTTGAAGTCCCCCACCGCTACGGCGTACGGACTGTATCCAACCGGGAGTGTCGCAGCGGGGGTGAAGCCCCCCGTTCCATCGCCCAGCAGGATCGACACCGTACCGGGAGATGACTCCGTCGCGTCGTTCCCGAACTGGTTGACCACGGCTAGATCCAGCTTCCCATTGCCCAGAAAGTCGCCCACCACGACAGAAAGCGGGCTGACTCCAACGGCTACTGTGGGCGTCGCCGCGGGCGAGAAGTTCCCCGCTCCGTCGTTCACCAGAATCGACACGGTGCCTTCGTTGGAGTTGGCCACCGCCAGGTCCAGGACCCCATCGCCAGTGAAGTCGCCCACCGCAATGGAAAACGGTTCGGAGTTCCGGTCGCTTCCAACTGTAACGATAGGAGTCGCAGCGGGGGTGAATTCCCCCGTTCCATCGCCCAGCAGGATCGCTACCGTTCCATCGCCGAAGTTGGCCACCGCCAGATCGAGGTTCCCATCGCCGTTGAAGTCGCCCACCGCAACGGAAAACGGACCGGAGTATGGCCCGCTTCCAACCGCCACCGGAGAGCCAGGGAACGGTGTGAAGTTCCCCGCCCCGTCGCCCTTCAGCAACGTCACCGTGCCGGTATAGCTATCGGCCACGGCCAGGTCGAGGTTCCCATCGCCGTTGAAGTCGCCCACCGCTACGGACATCTCTCCGCCATCAGCCGAAGCAGTCGAGAAGGTTGCGAAACCGTAGCCCTTGGTCGTTGGATCCAGGGTCTGCGTGTTCAGCGACGCATTGCCGTTGGAGGCGTCCAGAAACGACACAATGCCCGTCGGCAGAACCGAGGTCAGCGCAGTGACCGTCCCCGTCAGCGAATAGTTGGCCGCTACCCCCGTCGAGCTGATCGCCGTCGTCGTCGGTAGCTGCGATGTGCCGGTCACAGTCACCGCCCGATACGCACTGACGCTCACAGCCAGTCCGAACGATCCCGTATAGATCGCCGAGATCTCATGCAGGCCCATGCCCAGGCTGGGCAGAATCAACTGCGCAGAGCCGCTGCCATTCACCGCAGACTTCCCCAGAAAAGTCCCGCTCGGCGATGCCAGATTGTCGCGGAACTCCACGCTTCCGGCCGTCACCGGAAGGCCTCCCGCGAGCACCGTAGCAGTCAGCGTCTCGCTCGCCCCAACTGTGATCGCGCCACCCGAGACGACCAGGCTGGTCGTGGTTGCCGTCTGCCCCGCCGCCGTGCTGCAGAATGCAATGCCGGCCAGAAGCACCAATGCCGGATGTTGCATCAGCTCCAATATCGAGGTAATCAACCGGACGAATTTACGCCAGATGGAGGCTGGCTTCACACCATGATGCTGGGTCGTCGAAACCATGGCTGGGGCCTCTTCTTGCATGTGCAACTGGTTGCCTGACTCCTCATTCGGTCCCGTCCGCGCTTCCATGCCGTCTCCGGAACTGCGCCGTTCCAGGTGCGTTCAGTCTCCGTTGAGGGCGGGCGTCTGTACGGCAGACCTATTGCTACAGCCGCAAGTCTACAGTCGCTTGCACCCGTCCCCTGTGCCACTTTTGTTGCACTTATGAGTCAATTTGGGTGATACAGAGCAGCAGAAATCCGTCGCATTCGACGCGTGTTGAAAGCCACCCAGGCGCCGCGCTGCGGGGGTGTCTGTGAGAGTGTATTACCTGCCCAGCCCGGCGCGCTCTATCCGGCGTCTGCTTCGCCGTCGAAGTGTTTCCGAATGCGGGCCGCCGTTGCCGCGCTCACCACCGCCGTCAGCGCGTCGGGCCCAGCCTGCCCGATGGCGCGCACGCTGCCAAAGTGTTCCAGCAGCCGCTGCCGGGTGCGTGGGCCGACCCCGGCAATTGCGTCCAGTTCGGAGTCGCGGTCGCGCATCTCGCGCCGCTTGCGGTGGTACGTCACCGCGAAGCGATGGCTCTCGTCGCGGATCATCTGAACCAGGTGCAGCACCGGCGAGCGGCGGTCCAGCACGATCGGCTCTTGCTCCTGCCCATGCACGTACAGCACCTCTTCGCGCTTGGCAATCGACGCCAGCGCCGGATCTCCCGGCACTCCCGGCTGTATCCCGATCTCCGCCAGCGCCGCATACGCCGCATGAAGCTGCCCCACTCCCCCGTCGATCAGAATCAGCGACGGCATCGCCGTCTTCTCCTCCAGCAATCGCTTGTAGCGCCGCCCCACCACCTCGCGCATCGATGCAAAGTCGTCCACGCCCGTCACCGTCTTCACCTGGAACTTGCGGTACTCCGCCTTCCGCATCGCGCCGTCCTCCCACACCACCATCGACGCCACCGTCTCCGTACCCTGGATGTGCGAGATGTCGAAGCACTCGATCCGCCGCGGCAGCTTCTCCAGCGTCAACGCGTCCGCCAACGCCGCTTGGATCGCCTTGATGCTCGGCTGCAGCACGCGGAATCGCTGGTCGTACGACTGCTTCGCATTCAGGCACACCAGGTCCACCAGCGATCGCTTCTCGCCACGCTGCGGCGCCAGAATCTCGATCTTGTGTCCTGTCCGCTCCGTCAGCAGCTCGCCCAGCACCGCGCGGTCTGCAAAATCGACAGGCACTAGAACCGTGCGCGGCACATACGCGTTGCCCAGGTAGATCTGCTTCAGCAGGGAACTGAAGAACGCCGCCGCGCTAAAGTCGCTGGCCGCCTCGCTCGCACCCAGCTTCTGTTCCTCATCTGCGAGTGGTTCATCGGACTCTTCGCCCAGCGGCTCGTCGATCAGCTCCGGCAGCTCCTCCCAGAACATCTCCCTCCGGTCCACAATCTTGCCCCCGCGCATGTGGAAGAGGTTTCCCGCCAGCCTTCCATTCTCGTAGTGGAAGCCGAAGACGTCAGCGTCCTCGTCCTCCGCGCTGGCCATGCGCTGCTTCTCCTGCATCTGGTGCACGGTAATGATCTGGTCGCGCAGCCGCGCCGCGGCCTCGTACAGCTCTGCCTCCGCGGCCTCCTCCATGCGCTTTGTCAGCTCGGCCTCCAGTTCGCCCGCCTTGCCGCCCAGAAAGAGCTGCACGTCGCGGACCGCCTGCTTGTACGTCTCCGGTGTCGTCAGGCCCTCCACGCACGGCCCCAGACATCTCTTGATGTAGTACTGCATACAGGCCCGCGGATGGTAGCGCGATAAATCCACCGAGCAGCTCGGAATCAGAAAGCTGCGATGGATCAGCTCCACCAGCCGGTACGCCAGGCTGCTTGGGAAGTACGGCCCGAAGTACGCCGATCCGTCCCGCCGCAGCCGCCGCGTCACAAACACCTTCGGAAATCGGTCCTTCATCGTCAGTTGAATGTACGGGTAAGTCTTGTCGTCGCGCAGCAGGATGTTGTAGCGCGGCTGCCGCTGTTTGATCAGGCTGTCTTCCAGCGCCAGCGCCTCGCGCTCGTTGCCCACCGTGATGTACTCAATGTCCACCGCCTCGCGCATCAGCGAGCCGGTCTTCGCGTCCGCCTGCGCCGCCTCCAGGAAGTACGACCGAACCCGCGCGCGCAGGTTCTTCGCCTTGCCCACGTAGATCACCGCGCCCTCGGCGTTCTTGTACAGATAGCAGCCGGGCAGCGAGGGAATCGTGCGGATTTTTTCGTGCAGATCCATGGTGTTTCTAACGGTTGCAATTAAGTATTGCGATTAGCTAACGCGATTGCGGAACAATTGTCATTCTGAGCGTAGCGAAGAATCCCCGTATTTCGTCCGTAGAGCGATCAGATGCACCTGCCGTGACAATGTTTCCGCTCTGAGTCGAGTTTAGTCGTTAGCCCGCCGGCGAAGTTAAATGGATTGGGTGCGCCTTTTGAAGACGCACCCATGGATTGGTTGGAACAGCAGCTATTTTGCCGCCGAGTTGGCCACAATCTGCGAGAACGATGCCGCCTCCAGGCTCGCTCCGCCCACCAGCGCCCCGTCAATGTCTTCCTGCGCGCACAGGCTGGCCGTGTTCTCCGGCTTCACCGATCCGCCGTACAGGATGCGCGTGCTGGCGGCCAGCTCTGCCGAAAGCGACTTGGCAATCTGTGCGCGGATGATCTTGTGCGCCTCCTGGGCAATCTCCGGTGTCGCTGTTCGTCCAGTGCCGATGGCCCACACCGGCTCATAGGCAACCACCAGTGTCTTGGCCGCCGCTGGGTCGATACCGGCCAGCGCGCCTGCGGTCTGCCGCTCCAGCACCGCGACGGTCTGCCCCGCCTCGCGCTCGGCCAGCAACTCGCCCACGCAGACGATGGGCACCAGTCCGTGCGCCAGCGCCGACTTCAGCTTCAGGTTCACCGTCTCGTCGGTCTCGTTGAAGTATTGCCGGCGTTCGCTGTGGCCGATCAGCACATGGGTGACGCCGAGCGCCTTGAGCTGCAGCGGCGAAGTCTCGCCGGTGTATGCGCCCTGGTCTAACCAGTGCATGTTTTGCCCCGCGATGGCGACTGGTGTGCTGCGCGCGGCTTCGACGACGGCGGGTAGAAGAGTGGGAGATGGACAGAGAACGATCTCTGCGTGGCTATGGGTGGCGACGAGGGGGATGAAGGCGCGAACGAAGGCTACGGCCTCGCCGGGCGTCTTGTACATCTTCCAATTGGCTGCGATCAATGGCTTGCGCGGTTCTGTAGGCATGAATCAAGTATTTCATCCGCATGCCGTCCGTGGGAAGCGGGTGGTGGGGCCGTTTGAACTCCAGGGCAACCGATGTAACCGGCAACCCCATTTTTCGGGCACATCAGTTGAACGGTAGAGTGTGTTGTAGAAATCAAAGAGGAAAGACATCGATTGTGCGGACGGGTTCAAGTTGACTGTTGTTCGGCCACACTTTCGACATTGGTCTTGCAATACCCTTTCGGAGCGGTACAATACTCGCGATTCAAATCCGCAAGCTGAGAGTCCAGTCAGGCAACATAAGCCCCTTCCTCACAATATTCGTTCTGAAAGGTTGCGTCATGACCAAAGCAAGGCTCCTCTTCGTATCCCTGTTTCTTGCCCTGGCAGTTGTCCTGACATATGGCGCAGTGGCGCAGCAGGCCGCCAAAGTGCAGCCTGCCTCTCAAGCGAAGCCTGCCGGCCATGTGCTGCCAAAGGTCGCCAAAGTCCCGGTCAACGATCCGGTGACCCTCACCGACAACGGCGACACCTGGACAATGGACAACGGCATCATTAAGGCTACCATCGTCAAGAAGAACGGCAGTTTGCTGCAGGTGATTTATCACGGCATCGAAATGTTGCGCCCTTCGATCTCGCGCGGGTCGGATAATCTCCATTTGCCGCCGACGCCCGCCGGCAGCCCGATCCCGTCCTGGGAGCAGATGCCGTCCGGAACCGTGACCCCCTCGGTGACCATCGACCCGGCGACCAACGGCGGCGTCCGAGCGGAGGTCGCCGTCAAGGGCATCAATCCCGGCGGTGGCGGCGCTCCAGGTGGCGGCGCTTCTGGTGCATTCAGTGGCGGTGGCGGTCGTGGCGGAGGCATGGATATTGAGACGCGCTACACGATGGAGCGCGGCCTGAGCGGCTTTTACGCCTACGCCGAGTTCTCCCACCCGGCTTCGTATCCTGCCGCGCATGTGGGTGAAAGCCAATTCATCCTGCAGCTCGATTCCAGCTTCAACTGGTTCTCCGTCGACGCCGACCGCAACATGCTCACGCCCGCCACCGAGGATATGCGCGCCGGTATTATGGTCCACGCGCCGGAGCAGACCATCCTGAAAGCCGGCTACTATAAGAACTCGGTCGAGCACAAATACACTTACTGCGGCGTCATGTACCGGCTTCCCGCCTGGGGCTTCGCCAGCCCCAAAAATCACATCGGCGTTTATTTAATTAACCCAACCACCGAATATATTGGGGGCGGCGCCGAAAAGCTGGACCTGATAGGCCCCTTTGCGTGGGGTTCGAATAACACCATTCAGGTTTACTGGACCAGCGGCCACTACGCGGGCGGAGCGAACACGGACATCGCCGCCGGTCAGGACTGGAAGCGGGTGGTTGGCCCGATCTTTGTCTACTTCAATGCGGTGGACAAGCCCAGGGACCCGACGCAGGCCGATCTCGACAAGTTCACCGCCAGCTACGGTAGCGGAATGCCGGCAGTGCCGCAGGTGTGGCACGACAACGCGCTCACTCTGTGGAATGACGCGGTCGAGAAGTCGAAGGCGGTGAAGGCCGCGTGGCCCTACGACTGGGTCGAGGGCATGGATTACCCGCACAAGTCGGAACGCGGCACGGTTACCGGGCAACTCGTCCTCGACGACCCGCAAGCTGCTTCCAAGAGCCTTCCGAACCTCACCGTTGGCCTCACTCATGCAAACTATCAGGGCGCTGGAAGCGGTTATCAACTGCGGGCAGGGAACGGCAACATCGTAACCTGGCCGCATGACGGGGACTACTACGAGTTCTGGGTGAACGGCTCCGCGGACGGTCGATTCACCATCCCCAACGTCCGGCCCGGCACCTACGTTCTGCGCGCCTTTGCCAACGGAGTCCTCGGAGAATTCGACCGGACCGCGAAGGTGACCGTCGAAGCTGGCAAGAAGATTGATCTTGGCAGAATCAACTGGCAGCCCGTCCGCTACGGCAGGCAGATCTGGGAGATCGGCTATCCCGACCGCACCGGCGACAAGTTCTTCAAGGGCGACGGCGCCAACTACTGGCTCTGGGGATGGCCGTTGCGCTATGCCGGTCTCTTCCCCAACGACATCACCTACACCATCGGCAAGAGCAATCCCGCCAAGGACTGGTTCTTCGAGGAGGTGCCGCACTCCGAGACCACAGCCTGGCTGAACACCGGCGCTAAGGACCCCTACAACCAGCACTTCGGCTGGGTGGCTATTCCACCCACCAATGCTGACCCGTGGCGCGAGTGGGGACGCGGCCGGGCCACCACCTGGACGGTGAAGTTCAACAGGGCCAAGGCATCGCAAGGCACGGCCGTGCTGCGCATCGCGCTGGCTGGAGCTGATGGCACTACCCTGGCTATCGGCGTCAACGGACAGACAGTTGGAACTATCCGCCCCGTCGCCACCAACGCTCTGCGTTACAACACGAATAAGGGCGTTTGGAACCAGTACATCGTGAAGTTCGACGCCTCGCTAATGAAGGCGGGCGCCAATGAGATGACCTTCACCGTCCCAGCAGGAGACGTCACCACCGGCGTTGTATGGGACTACCTGCGCCTGGAGTTGAACGACGGAAGCAAGACCTATCCGGCTCCGCCCGACAACAATAGGCCCGACTATCCGACGCTGGAATAGGCTGGGCCAACCTGTAGAGGAGGGTTGCTTAAGGGAAGAGAAGACGTTGGATTGACCAGAATCAGCTACGTGATTCCTGAGCCAAACGGAGTGTACTCTTCGGCTGGATTGAACTGCCTGAAAAGTTGGGTTATCAGGAACTTCAATGATTCATTTCAAACGGACCCACTGCCTGAATGTGCAGCAATTAAGCCAGCCACGCGCACGGCTCATCCGAAGGGTCGTCACAGAAGCACACGCGAAACTCCTCCAGCTTGTGCCTCGCCGTCCACTCGCGCCCCTGGATGAAGTACGGTTTGGCCCACGCCTCGCCGTCGATGGCGCGCGGCGCAATCACGGATACCGATCCGCGCGCCTCCGCTGGAAATCCCGTCCGCGGGTCCATGATGTGGGCGTAGACGCCTCCCTCCGCGCGGAAGAACTTCTCCGTGCTGCCGGAGGTCGAAAGTGACGCGTCATTCAGGAATACCTCGTCCACCGTGCGCCGCCTGTTGCGCGGATCCTTGATCCCCACCCGCCAGCCCCTCGGTTCCTCGGGAGGAGTGCCCATCCCGTACACCGTGCTCTCCGACCCGGCCACCAGGGCGCTGTTAAATCCCCGCCGCCGCAGCTCGTCCACCATGCAGTCCACGGCGTATCCCTTGCCGATTCCGCCGGGGTCCAGCTCCACTCCGGCGCAGTCGAACCGCACCGTCCGGTTCTCCGCGTCCAGAACAACGTGTCGCCAACCCACCCTTGGCAGCACCTCATCCACCTCAGCCCGGCTGGGCAGGCGGCCCGATCCTTTATAGAAGCCCCACAACTTCATCAGCGGCCCCACCGCAATATCGAAGGCCCCTTCGCTCGCGCGGCTGGTAGCCATGCACATCGAGAGCAGTTGAAAGAGCTCCGGCGAAACCCTCACCGGCTCTTCGGCGGCGCGACGGTTCACCTCGCTCCATTCGCTCTCCGCCCTGTAGTTGGAGAGCAGTGCGTCGAGCCGCGCAACCTCGGCGAACGCCGCGTCTATCGCAGCATCCATCGCTGCCCGCTCCCGCCCATAGAGGACAACGGAGAAGGTAGCGCCCATGGCGTCGCCGTACTCCACAATCCGCAGTAGCTCGCTGGATTCAACGCCGGTTTCCGACACAGCTACCTCAACCCGCCGCTCGCCGTCGCGGGAGTTTGCGGTGTAGTGTTTCGGATCACGCCTTCTTCGCCGCCGCGGCCAGGATCTTGTCGCGCACCGCGCTGTAGCTGAACACTACTTGCGACACCGGCACGCCGACCACCTCGTTGCGGCTCATGTCGCGCATTCCGATTCCCAGGCCCTCCCCGAGCTGTAGCATGCTGTCCGAGCTGGCAAACGGCGCCGTTCCCCGGACGGCCATGGGATCGTATCCCATCACGGCCATCGCCACCGCATCGGTTGCCACGCAGTTGGTCCCGGCAATCAGCACGCCGGGATTCACCGCCGCCTGCGGTCGGCTTCCATAGTTTGTCTCCGCGCCGGTTGCGCTCTTCACGCCGTCGATGATCGCCAGATGCACCGGCCGCGCCGTGCACAGTTCCGCCACGATGCGCGGAATCCTGTACCCCGCGTCCTTGGGCAGGCTCATGTCGATCTGCTGCGGCGCGCTCTTCGACGGCATGCGCCGGGCAAAGTGGAAGACGCCGCCGCGTCCGCCGTGGGGCCGGATGCTCGGCTCGTCCACTCCCGCGCCTTCGCCGTAGATCGTAATCGGCGTGGACCCGTAAACGCACTTCATCGACAGCGTGACGCCCGTGGCCGCGTGTTCCTTCATCTTGGCCAGGGAGACGAAGACGTCGCAGTCCGCATACGAATGGTTCAGGTCGTACCCCGGATAGATCAGCCCTCCGCCCGGCACCATTAGCCGCGAGTACGTCTTCCCGCGCCCCAGATAATTTGTGTTTTCGAACTCCACGTTGTCGGCCGCGCTCAGAATGTCCTGCGGCTTCCAGTTCATCGAGTACATCACCTCTTCCAGCGTCTCCGCGCTCGACCAAGGCCCTTCCACCACGCGGATCCGGCGCGCTCCCGCCTTGCCCAACAGGTGCACCACCCCACCGATCACCACGGGATTTGTCCAGAAGGTTTCCTCCATGGGTGCGGTCCCCAGCCGTTGCGACCGCACGCCAATCATGTTGATCTTCACCGCGACCGTCTTGCCCTTCACCAGCCGGTCCAGCCCTCCCAGTTGATCGAACATCGTCGCCAACGTGGGCACCACCTCCGGCCCATAGCTCATGCATCGCCCCACGCTGACCCGCGCGGTTGGCGCGGTTACGGCTGCGCGGCCCCAAGCCGGAAACGCAGGCAGCGTCAGCAGGGCACCGGCCCCCAGTAGCATCTCTCTCCTGGTCAACTCATCTTTCATTGCGCTCTCCTTCGCTTGCTAGTTCTCCAACTCGACGGCGCCATACACGGAAATCTTCGGTAGCGGCAACTCCGACCCGCCTGCCTCCTGCGGGTTCCACTGCAACGCCACCGGCGAGGCCAGCTCCGGACTCACCAGCCGCGCCGTCCGCTGCGGCTGCTTCACATAGAACAGCGGCCCATCGCTCGCCGGCCGTCGCGAGTAGTTCAACAGTTGGATCATGCTCTTGCCGCCCTGCGCCGACGCCTGGTAGAAGAAGTTCATCGACGGCGCGTTATACAGCCGCAACTGGTCGTTCTTGTGGCTGATGATGTTCTGGATGTCCGCCACCGAGTCGTACACATCCGGCTGCTCTTCCTTGCACACCGCCAGCCGTCCCTTGCCCAGCGTATGCACGTTGAACAGCAGGTACGGCTCAGCCTTCGCAGGCTGGCCCTCCGGGTCCGGCCACTTGGAGGACACAAACAGGGTCCCGCCGCCCTCCGCAAACGCGAGCAGCTTCTCCCGCAGTGCTGCGCTCGGAGCCTCCGGATCGATATAGTAGATCGCCTGCAGACCCGCAAACGATGCGCCCACTGCCCGCGACCGCGCAATCACCCGGAACGGCTGGCGGATCCGCGGAAGCAGGTTGATCGCCTCCTCGCCGCGCTGCCAGTTGTCTCCGGTGAAGCTCGAGATCACCGCCAGCGGCCCCATCGCCTCGTAGCTCCGGGCCTCCCTGTGCTCTTGGAAGAACGCCAGCATTCCCGCGATCTTCTTCCACGTATCCAACGCCGGTTGCTTCTTCGCCGTCAGGTCGGCGCGCAACCCGTCGTCCAGCGACACCACCCACCTCGCCCCGTAGCTCGCCGGGTCCGCCACCGCCAGCATGTAGGCATCGGCAGTCAGTGCCGCGGCCTGCTGCGGCGGGTCGAACTCGATCCATACACCCTTGCCGGGGGCCATCGCCCGCGCAATCTGCAGCACCGCCCCGTTGGAATCGACCCAGGGAAGATTGGTCGGCCCGCCCACCTGGTTTACGTCCTGCGGAATCCCCGGCCATATCCCGTCCGAAATACTCAGCACGCGCGAGGCCGCAGCCCAGCTCATCTGCGCGGCTGCGTCGCGTGGGATCACAGGAATCCCCGCGTCCGCGGGCGCCTTGCCCTCCATCATCACAGCCGAGAGCCCCGCCGACCGCGCCGCTGCCACTGCGGCTCCCTTGTTCGCATCATTCTCGATCACGCCCACGAAGGAAAGCCCAGTCTGTTTTCCCTTCTCAATCAGCGGCTTCAGCGCCTTTTGCTGGTCGGCGTCCGCCGCCAGCCCCGAAGCCCAACTGACCGCAAGGCAGTTCACCGGCGTTCCCTGCAATATTCCCAGCGAGGCCGGATCAAGCCAGTTGCGTAGCACCTCTGCCTTCTCCGCCGTGAATCCCTTGGTCTTTTCTCGCAGTGCGATCTCCAAAGGGCCGGCTGGCCATCGCATTGGGTTGGACTCTGTGTTTAGGGCCATGCTCCTATGCCTCCCATCTCTTCCGCCGTCGTCGCAGACCCTTCCACGGACGACGCAGATGCAACGGAATCGACTTGATGTTCTCTTGGCAGAGTACGATACTCTCCCGGTTCTTTCGTTGGCAATACATTAAGTTGACTAAAATAAACGATATCCGATGAAGTCCTCACGCAGACTGTCTCCCTCCTCGTCCCGCGCGTGGGGTACGATGTGGAAGGCAACCGCGACGGGCCCGGATGGCGAAACTGGCAGACGCAGCGGACTTAAAATCCGCAGACCGTAACTGGTCGTGGGAGTTCAAGTCTCCCTCCGGGCACCATGGAACCACAGCATGAAACCAAGAACCAGTGAGCGGTTGACGCCACAGAGCAACAACCTCTGGCTTAGATCCACTTCTTCCACAGCAGCCAGACCTTCACGGTCTGCGTAAGGCCCGCGTAGGCAAGCAGCGTCAGCAGCAGGATCGGCCAGTAAAGCCCCGGCAGGTGGACGAGGCCCAGCGAAGAAGCCAGCGGGGAGAACGGAAGCCACGCTCCGAAGGCCATAATGGCCGCCGTCGTCAGCGTCAGCGACCAGCTTGCGCGGCTCTGCAGGAACGGAATCTTGTTGGTGCGAATGACGTGGATGATCAACGTCTGCGTCATCAGCGACTCGACGAACCAGCCCGTCTGAAACAGCGGAGCGTTGGATGGGTGCCAGCACTTGAAGATGTGGAGCATGACAAAGAAGGTGGTGTAGTCGAAGATCGAGCTGATGGGCCCGACGAAGAGAATGAACCGCCGGATCTCCGCGATGTTCCAGGGGCGCGGCTTCGCCACCTGTTCCTCGTCCACGGCGTCGGTGGGAATCGGAATCTGCGAGATGTCGTAGAGCATGTTGTTGGTCAGGATCTGAATGGGCGCCATTGGAATGAACGGCAGAAACGCGCTCGCGCCAAGCACGCTGAACATATTTCCAAAGTTGGAACTGGCGCCCATGCGAATGTACTTGAGAATGTTGGCGAAGACCTTGCGTCCCTCGATCACGCCACCTTCCAGCACATTCAGGTCCTTCTCCAGCAGGATCAGGTCCGCCGACTCCTTGGCAATGTCCACCGCCGTATCCACCGAGATGCCGATGTCCGCGGCGTGCAGCGCGGGCGCGTCGTTGATGCCATCTCCCATGAATCCGACGACGTGTCCCTTGCCCTGCAGCGCGCGCACGATCCGCTGCTTGTGGGCCGGCGAGAGGCGCGCGAAGAGCGTCGTCTTCTCCGCCGCCTCCGCCAGCTCGGCGTCCGTCATCTTCTCCACCGCATCGCCCAGCAACATGGGATCGGGCGCCAGTCCCACGTCGCCGCAGACCTTGCGGCTGATGAGGTCGTTATCGCCGGTCAGAATCTTCACGCCCACGCCGTGCTGGTGCAGCGAGTTGATTGCGGTCGCTGCACTCGGCTTGGGCGGGTCGAGAAATGCGACATAGCCCTTCAGGACCAGATCGCGCTCGTCGTCCTTGGAACAGGACTTCTTTCCGTCGAGATCCTTTTTTGCGACGGCCAGAACGCGGAATCCGTCGCCGCTGAGGCTTGCGTACTCATCCTTCAGCCCCTGAATCAAAGCGGGGTCCATGGGCGAGAGCTTGCCGTCCAGCTCGAACTGCGAACACTGGCGAAAGATCTCCTCCGGCGCGCCTTTGGTCAGCAGGATCGCGTGGCCGTCGGGGTCTTCGACCATCACCGACATCATGCGCCGCGTGAAGTCGAAGGGAATCTCATCGAGCTTCTTGAACTTCCCGATCAGCTCCTGCTGATGAAAGTCCGAGCTGTTCAGGATCGCCGTGTCCAGCAGGTTCTTCAGCCCCGTCTGGAAGTGGCTGATGAGGTAGCCATCGAGCAGCACCTCGTCGGTCTCGCGTCCCGCGACGTTGCAATGCCGCTGCAGCACCACGCGGTCTTCGGTCAGCGTTCCGGTCTTATCGGTACACAGCACATCCATGCCGCCGAAGTTCTGGATGGCGTTCAGACGCTTGACGATCACCTTCTTGCGGCTCATCGCGATCGCGCCTTTGGCCAGGCAGACGGAGACGATCATCGGCAGCATCTCCGGCGTCAGTCCCACGGCCACAGCCATCGCAAAGAAGAAGGCGCTCTTCCAGTCGTGCTTGGTAAGCCCGTTAATGACGAAGACCAGCGGCACCATCACCGCCATCAACTGAATCATCAGCCAGGTGAAGCGGCTGAGGCCGCGGTCGAAGCTGGTCGGCGGTTCCTGCTCGGTAATCGAGCCGGCCATGCTGCCGAGATACGTGTTGACTCCGGTCACCACCACTACCGCGGTGGCCGTACCGCTCTGCACGCTGGTTCCCAGGAAGCAGGTGTTCTTCAGCTCGGTGGGCGAGCTTGAGGTCTGCGGCTCGGGATCGTGGAACTTCTCGACCGGCATCGACTCGCCGGTCAGCGCTCCCTGGCTGACGAACAAGTCCTTCGTGGTGAGCAGCCGCACGTCGCCGGGAATCATGTCGCCGGCGGAGAGGTTGACCACATCTCCGGGCACAAGATCGCGCAGCGGAATCTCCCGCGCGCTGCCATCGCGAAGCACCGTCGCGGTGACGTGGATCATGGCCTTGAGCTTTGCCGCCGCCGCGTCCGCCCGCGCCTCCTGCACGAAGCGAAGCGTGACGCTGAGCAGCACCATGCATGCCATCACGGTCCCAGCGCGCATGTCGCCCGTGGCGTAGGAGATGGACGAGAGAACGGCCAGCAGAATCACCAGCGGGTTGCGCAGAATGATCAGAAGGCGGATGAACCAGCCGCGCGGCCGCTCCTGCGCCACCTCGTTCGGGCCCACGGTGCGCGCTCTAGATTCGGCCTCCGACTGCGTGAGGCCCTCGGGGGCCGTGTGCAGGGAGCGGAGCAGCTCGTCGCCGTCCTTGGCTGCCGCATCCAGCACCGCGGGCGAGACATGGATGTTGTTCTGCTTCGCCTTGGCGAAGATCTTTGCCGGAATTATAGATTTGCCCGCCGGCGGCAGCGGAGTCTTTGCAGCGCTAACGCCCACCGGGCCGGGTTTTCCGGTGGATGCGTCTGCCGCGCGATCCGTGTCTGGAACCGTCATCGTTGGTTTCGCCGCTATCTAAGTGAGTTGTATAGGTTCGCTCAAGATTAGCATGGGCCGCAGGGCGACCGCGGCGGTCGGATTGGGCTGGTTGCTGGTTGTACCCCCCCCGGGGGTAATAGCGTAAAGTATTCAAAACATGCTGGTTAAGCTCGCGCTAAGAGCGCGAGACGTAGTAAAGGCGAAGAACAGGGAACAGGGAACAGGGAACAGTTAAAGGCGAAGGCCCGGCGGGTTTCGGTTGCGTCGGTCATGCGTTTATTCCTTTGTGTACGAAAAGTCTCAAAGTCTTCAAAAAAGGCATGTTAAGTCTGGACTTGGTCTGGATTGAGTCTGGATCAGGTCTGGACTCAGTCTGGACTTCGTTGAGACTAGGGAACAGGGAACAGTTAAAAGCGAAGGCCCGGCGGGTTTCGGTTGCGCCGGTGCTGCGGGTTCTCCCTTTTGTGTACGAAAAAGTATCAAAGTCTTGAAAAAAGGCATGTTAAGTCTGGACTTGGTCTGGATTGAGTCTGGATCAGGTCTGGACTCAGTCTTACTTCGTGGTGCTGGATGCGCCGTTCATTGTGTGTACACCCCCCCCCCGGGGGTAAATAGCGTAAAGTATTCAAAGGATGCTGGTTAAGCTCGCGCTAAGCGCGCGAGACGTATTAAAAGCAAAGACCCGGCGCTCTTGGCCGGGTCTCGGTGCGGTTTTGCAACCTGATTTAATTATACCGCGTGGAGGGAAACTACTATGCCAACTCCTGATTAATTATATCGGTAATAATATACTTGACTGAATCGGCTCAGTTGTGTATCTTAGAAACATGGAAACGCCACAGACACTCCTCGAAGCCATCAAACACTTTAGCAATCCTGCGAATTGCCGCGATTTTATGATCGCCGTGCGCTGGGATGATGGAATTGTGCGCTGCCCTTATTGTGGTTCGCAGAACGTCACATTCCTCGCAAAAGCAAATCTATACAACTGCAATACCAAACATGCAAAACGGAAGTTTTCGCTCAAGGTTGGGACGATCTTCGAGGATTCCCCGATTGGTCTGGACAAGTGGCTTCCCGCCGCTTGGCTGCTTGTGAACTGCAAGAACGGAGTGAGCAGCTATGAACTGGCGCGGGCGTTGGGGATTACTCAGAAAGCCGCGTGGCATGTCCTACACCGCATCCGCTACGCCATGACGGACACGGGCCTAAAGCTCGGCATCAATGGCCCTGTAGAGTGCGACGAGACTTTCGTCGGCGGCAAGGTCAAGAACATGCACAAGAGCAAGCGCGATGCGTCTCTGGCGTATCAGGGCTGCGGCAACAAAGCCATCGTGATGGGAATGCTAGAGCGCGGCGGCAAGGTCAAGGCGAAGGTTATCGCCACGCGGAAAAAGCACCATATGAGTCCGGTAATGACGGCATCGGTCGAAGCCGGAGCGCACATTATCACGGATGAGATGACGACGTATGCAAGCCTCGAAACCTCATATCACCGCGAGATTATCAATCACGCTTGCGAGTATGTGAACGGCCACATTCATACGAACGGGATCGAGAACTTTTGGGCTTTGTTGAAGCGCGGACTCGCAGGAACGTATATCAGCGTCGAACCGATCCACTTGGACGCTTACGTTGCAGAGCAGGTGTTTCGTTACAACCACCGCGAGGATTGCAACGATGCGGGACGCTTCATCCAGGTTATGTCGCAGATTACCGGGAAGCGACTCACATATGCCGATTTGACGCAAAGGCAAAGTCTCAACTAAGAAACCGCAAGGCCGGGGGAAGCGGGTTAGCGCTTCTTCTCAGGCTTTGCCTTGAGCATCGCCCGCATGGTTTCCGTGAACTGCCGGAAGTCTCCCGGCGTGCTCATGGTTTCCGCGCTCGCGGGCCTCTTGGCGGGATCAGTCCACGCTTTCTTGGAAGGCACTGTCATTCCTCCATTGTAAACCCGTAGAATTGGAATCAACCTAAAACGAAAGCCCGGCGCAGGGCCGGGGCATTCGACGTGCGGCTGGTTACCCACATCGTATGCCCTTCTCCGCGCCGATGCAATGGTGCGTGTGCCTAAGAAAAAACAGAGCGTTCTCCTCACGGACAAAGTTTCGGCTGCCTACGCCGCCTCCGGCGTGGACATTGCCTCCGGCTCTCCACTGCTTATTATGGCGGCGGCTAAGGTCGCATCGGGAGCCGCACCGCCGGGGACTAAGAAGAAATCCCCGCCTCCAATTCCGCCACTGTCGCTTGAAGTCCTCGATGCAGTCGAGAAGATGGAGAGGTATGCGAAGAGCGCACTGGCGCAGTGTGATACATCTTGGAATTTCAACAGGGAAAAGGCGATGCGCATTCTGCGGACTTGCGTGGTAACAACTTTTGATCAACAGGTCAAATATCACAAAACCTCACCGCTTTTTCACCCGCACTGGATAGTCGATATCGCTAATTCCACAATAGCGTCCGCCCTCGCTCTGAACTCCTCTACTTCTCTGGATTACACAGTGGCGAGGAATGAGTTAGTAGATACGCTCGCTGAGCATCAAGCGCAGAAAGAAGTACAAGAACAGAGCGATCTTGTCGTCGTCAGCGAAAAGGATGATAGTCCGGCAAAGTTATTTCTCGCCTACAAGATTGAACATCCCGAAGTGGTGCGGCTCGATATTTGCTGGGCTGCGAAGCAGCATTATCGAGATTGGAAGCGATGGATCAAAGGAGAGTTCAAGGCCGGATCGACCCCCGACCTCGCATTTCGTAAGGTGCTCAAGAGCGGCAAACTTCCATCCGAACTCAGAAAAGAACCGCGAAAAACAGGGTGGCAATAATCCCCCCATTTTCCCCCCATGAAAATCCACACTCCCCTTATAGACCTCCCCCTACACTATCGCCTTACACTGCAAACAGTTAGGAAGGAGATGAGCGTCTATGAGAATCCGCCAAGCGAGGAGGGTTCCAGCCCTCCGCCACCATCATCCACCGTGGCGGAGAGGTGAAAGCAAGAAGACCCGGAACGCTTGATCTCTTGGAGGGAGTCGCGTTCCGGGTCATGGTGGACTGCATACTTTGGGAGGGGCGATGTTTGCCCCTCCTTTTTGATTTTAGCAAACTCTACCCTGTCACGGCATCCTTATTATAATTCAGCCAAGTATGTTATTACCATTATATCTGGATTGTTTTGATTGAGTTAGATGGTTTTTCGGAGTGGCAGGGGCTTGACACGGCGATTTTGCCGGGAAAGGCAGAAAGATTTTTCGGTCCATGCAATTGCCCTGGCCTTATGGAGGATGCTGAAAAAGGCTTGATTGCCATTCCTGCTAGAAAGCCCTGGGCTAAAGCCCCTTGAATTAATTGGACTTATTCAGGGGGCTGAAGAGGGTGCTGAAAAGTTGATGTGTGGACGAAACCCGTACCTCAGGGGCTAAAGCCCCATTGAGTCTGCGGCACTTATGGCACGGCTGAAGCCGTGCCCTTAAGCAAAACAGAGTTTTTCAGCAGCCTGTGAAGCCCCCTGCTCCCTCCGAAAGGCAAAGACGGGAATGTTTCCGCAGTCTGTGAAGCCCCCTGCTCCCTCCGAAAGGCAAAGACGAGTTATTTCAGCATCCTCTTATGGGCCGCAAGCCGCAGGCCCGATTGCGCGAGATGGTACTATTCTCCCGACTTTCCGAAGCTGTAGAAATCGATTCCACGGCAGTGAAAGGAGACCGCATGACTCTGCCGCACTCGTACGGACTTGCATTGGCGCTCACCATTCTGACCATGCTTTGCTGGGGATCCTGGGCCAACGTGCTGAAGATCGCCAAGGGCTGGCGCTTTGAACTCCTCTACTACGACTACTCGATCGGAGTGGCGCTGGGCGCCGCACTGGCTGGGCTGACCTTCGGCACATGGGGGTCGGACGGCCGCCCGTTTGTGGACGACTTGGCGCACGCAGGCGCCGTCAATCTACTCTGCGGGTTCGCGGGCGGGGTGATTTACAACCTCTCCAACATCCTGGTGGTGGGCGCAATCTCCGTGGCTGGAATGGGGGTTGCGTTCCCCATCGGCGTGGGGCTGGCCCTGGTGGTCGGGGTGATATGGAACTATTTTGTAAACCCGCAAGGCAATCCTGTGCTGCTCGCCGTGGGCGTCGCGCTGGTTGTGGGGGCCATCATTGTGGACGCCATCGCATACCGCGCGCACGCCGTCAGCCAGAGCGCCGCGGGAGACAAGACCGACGCCGCGGCGAAACGTGCGGCGACCTGGAAGGGAATCCGGCTGAGCGCCATCGGCGGCATCCTGATGGGGATGTTTTACCCGCTGGTGGAGATCGGCAAGTCCGGCCCGAAAGGACTTGGCCCCTACGCGGTCGGGTTTGTCTTTGCGCTGGGCGTGCTGATTTCAGTTTTTTTCTACAACATTTATTTCTTGAGACACCCCATCTCGGGTCCGCGGCTGAGGTTTGCAGATTATTTGAAAGGCAACGCCTGGGTGCATTTTCTTGGGATCGTGGGCGGGATCGTCTGGATCGCCG
This sequence comes from Acidobacteriaceae bacterium, assembly GCA_049518555.1. Lineage (GTDB taxonomy): Bacteria > Acidobacteriota > Terriglobia > Terriglobales > Acidobacteriaceae > Edaphobacter. The sequence continues at coordinate 10,415 of JBEKRR010000027.1, read as the reverse complement.
GTTCGCTGTCGAACTTTGTGGCAGCCAGCGTGGTAGGACCGGCAATCGGTTACGCCCTTGGACAAGGCTCGACCATGGTCGGAGCGCTCTGGGGCGTCCTGGTATGGCGGGAGTTCGCCGGAGGCGGGAAGAAGGTGAACTGGCTCCTGGCGCTCATGTTTGTTCTCTTTATTTCCGGGCTTAGTGTGGTTTCCATCGCGAAACGCTAGGCTGACCATTAGGCTGTATCGACATATAGTTCAACAAGACGTATCAATCGAATGAAGTTTATAGCGCGGGCCTTCAGCCCGCTAAGGATTGGTTGGGACGCGTACCTGGGGCTTCGCCCCAGGCTAAATATAGGACGGGCCGTTGGCCCTTGCCAGACAACGGCAAGAACAACAGCAAAACAACAACGGCAGATACGATCTATAGGTCGATACGGCCTTGGTCGGTTCTTTAGTGCTGCAGTCGAAAGGACAACGTGGAACCACTGCTGCTGGGAGTCGATGCCGGAACCAGTTCCGTGAAGGCCGTTCTTCTGGACCTTCGCGGAAGGCTCTGCGCCGTCTGCCAGGCGGAGTATCCGCTGCATCACCTTCGCTCCGGGTGGGTGGAGCAGGAGCCGGAAGACTGGTGGCAGGCAACCTGCCAGGCTGTTCGCGGGGCGCTGGCAAAGGTGGAGCAGGGGCCGGAGCGGGTGCTGGGAATCGCGGTGAGTTCCCAGGCGCCCACGCTGCTGCCGCTGGACCACGCCGGACGGCCCCTTCGCCCGGCGATGATCTGGATGGACCGTCGCGCCGAAGCGGAGGCCGTTCGCCTGACCGAACTGCTGGGCGCGGAAGAGATCTACCGCATCACCGGCAACCGTCCTGACGCCTTCTATGTGGCCGCGCGACTGCTGTGGCTGCGCGATGCCGAACCCGAGGTTCTCAAAAAAACCTGGAAGTTCGTGCAGGTGAACGGGTATATCAACTACCGGCTGACCGGACGGGTTGCCATGGACCCGGCGCACGCGGTCCTGTTGCAGATGCGCAACTACTCCACGGGCGAGTGGTCCGATGCGCTCTGCTCCACCTGCGGAGTTGCACCGGAGCAGTTCCCCGAGGTGATGGAGGGGCACAAGGTCCAGGGCGAGGTCACGACCGAGGCAGCCGAGGCATGCGGACTGCGGGCTGGAACTCCGGTGATGGCCGGGACCGTCGACAGCCCAGCGGCGGCGCTGGAGGCTGGCGTGGCCGAGCCGGGAATCGCGGTGGAGATGACGGGGACCTCGACCGTCGTCATCATCCCCAACGACCGCGGGCTGACGGAGCCTGCGCTGATCGCGCTGCCGCACGCGCTGCCGGGAATGCACCTGCTGCTGGGCGCGATGGTCTCCTCGGGCGGATGCCTGCGCTGGTTCCGGGACCAGTTTGGGCAGGCGGAGATCCAGAGCGCGACCGAGGGCGGCGCGGACTCGTACGACCTGCTGACGCGACAGGCGGAGGGGACCGAGCCGGGAAGCGGCGGAGTCATCTTCCTGCCATACATGATGGGCGAGCGGTCGCCGCTGTGGCACAGCAATGCGCGCGGCGTCTTCTTCGGGCTGTCGCTGGCCACGCCCAGAGCGGCAATGGTGCGCGCCATTCTGGAGGGAACGGCCTTTGCCCTGCGCCACAACGTGGAGACGGCGGCGAGCGCCGGGGCCGAGGTGCGGGAGATGCGCAGCGTGGGCGGATGCAGCCGCAGCGATCTGTGGAACCAGATCAAGGCGGACGTTCTGGGGCTTCCGGTGCTGCTGCCGCGCACCTCGGTCGGCTCACCGTTTGGGGCTGCCATTGTGTCGGGAATGGGAGCGGGCGTGTTTCCCAACGTGCGCGAATCGCTCGAGGAGATGGTGCATCTGGAGCGGCGGTTTGAGCCGGACGCGGCCAACCACGAGCGATACACGAAGTTCTACCGGGTGTACCGCGAGATCTACGAGCATCTGAAGGGCGACTTCGACCACTTGGCGGCGATCAACCAGTGAAGCGCATCCCGTGGACGGATTGGAGGTGGTGGATGGTGCGGGCGACCTCGGCGGCGGCGGTCTGCGGCGGCCAGTGGAGGACGGGGGCGACGATGGCGGCCAGCTCTTCGATGACGGGGCGGGTGGCCTCTCCGAGGAGGCCGATGAGGGTGCGGCGGAGGATGATGTCGTCGAGGTGGAGGACGCGCTCGTTGCGGGCGATGAACTCGATCTCGCGGCGGGAGTAGCGGGGGAGCGAGGCGAGCGGAGAATCGGGGCCGGCCTGCGTATCGGCATCGCCAGCCATGAGATAGGCGGCGACGCGGTCCGCGCCGGTACCGTAGCGTTCCTGCAGCGAGAGAAGACGGGCCTGCGGGAGGCCGGTATTCTGCGGCAGGCGGGGATAGCCCTTGCCTCCGCCGATGGGAAGATGGGCGGAGCTGCGCAGGCGCGGGCGGCCCAGGACGCGGAGGAGCTGGTCGGTGACCTGCTCGGCGAGGGCGCGGAAGGTGGTCCACTTGCCGCCGACCAGCGAGTAGATGGGGAAGTCGATGCCGTTGCCGGGCGGGAGGACGGGGAAGCTGTGGTCGCGGCTGATCTGGCCGGGGGTGAGGGCGTTGCTGCGCGGCAGCGGGCGGACGCCGCAGAAGCGGAAGACGACGTGGGAGCGGTCGACGCGGATGGCGGGGAAGGCCTGCTGCATGGCGTGGAGGATGTAGTCCACCTCGGAGTCGTCGCAGGCCGCATCGGGATTGTCGGTGGGGATGTCAGTTGCGCCGGCGACGATCCTGCCCTGGACGGCGTAGAAGATGCAGATGCGGCCGTCGCGGTTGACGAAGTAGATCATGTCGTCGCCGGTGGCGCGGACCAGCTCGGGGTGGTCGAGGACGATGTGGGAGCCTTTGGTGCCGCCGATGAAGTGGCTGGGGCGGCCGATGTCGCGGTTGACGCCGTCGATCCACGCGCCGGCGGCGTTGACGACGATTTTTGGGCGCAGGGTGCAGGTTTCGCCGGAGAGTTCGTCGCGGAGGGTGACTTCGCCGCCGGAGGCGGAGAGCAGGCGGACGTAGTTCAGCGCATGGGCGTGAGGACAGGCGGCCTCGGCGTCCTGGACCAGCTCGAGGCAGAGCCGCTCGGGGTAGGTGATGCGCGCGTCGTAGTAGGTGGCGGTGCAGATGATTTCGGGGTTGAGGGAGGGGCGCAGCGCGAGGGCCTCGCGGCGGGAACGGAACTTGTGGCGCGGCAGCGGGGAGCGGCGACCGGCGAGGAGATCGTATAGGGTGAGGCCGGCCTTGATGACGAGCGCTCCGCGGTCTCCGGGCTTGGCGGGCCAGCGCAGCAGGTTACGGACGGCGGGAACCATTCCTGAGGTCCAGTTGAAGATGGGGATGGTGGTGGGCAGGGGCTTGACGTAGTGGGGGGCGTTGCGGAAGAGGCGGTTGCGCTCGCGGAGAGACTCGCGGACGAGGCGAAACTCAGCGTTCTCCAGATAGCGCAGGCCGCCGTGGATGACGCGGGTCATGGCGGCGCTGGTTCCGGCGCAGAAGTCGGACTTCTCGACCAGAAGGACATCGATTCCCTGGAGCGCCAGCTCGTTGAAACAACCGATTCCGTTGATGCCTCCGCCGACGATGAGGACGGAGACGTTGGGGTGGTCTTTAAGTGCGTTGAACTCCGGTCGCATCAGGGCCCTCGTGTCTGGGTAACTTTATCATGGACATCGGTTTGGGAGGGCGCGCGGAACCCACCCTTTCGGCAAAGTGCGCCGAAAGGATGGGGCACCCGGCAAAAGACGAAAGGCATGATTCTTGAGCTGTAAGCTATCAGCCATATAGCTATAAGTTAAGGCGATGGAACTAGCATCCCTGGTTTTGCTCTAGAGCAGCGTTGCATAAATGCGGTTTACGGCAGGACTATAGTCCCGCCCCTTAAAAACGTGGACTTCTGCATAGGTTTCTTAGCGGATGGGGTAGAGGGCGCGGTAGATCTCGCGGTTGCGCAGGATGGCCTGGACGTACTCGCGGGTCTCGGTGTAGGGGATGGACTCGACGAACTCGGGGACGTCCTTGTAGTCGTTGCTGGCGAGCCACTGTCGGACGGGGGTGTCGCCGGCGTTGTAGGCGGCGAGGGCGTACTCCAACTGTCCGCCGTAGCGGTCGATGGCCTGCTTGAGGTAGATGGTTCCCAGCTCGAGGTTGATGGTGGGGTCGAGCAACTGGCTGGTGGAGAACCCTTTGAGGCCGTGCTTCTTGGCCAGCGATTTGCCGACCGAGGGAAGCAGTTGCATGAGGCCGTAGGCGTTGGCGGGACTGATGGCCCCGGCGTTGAACTCCGACTCCTGACGGATGAGGGAGGCGACGAGGTAGGGGTCGAGGGAGTTTGCGCCGGAGTCGGCGACCAGCTCCTTCCAGTAGGGCTGCGGAAACATGAGCTGCCAGTAGATGGCGGGGACCTGGTCCATGGGGAGGGTGAAGAAGGAGATGCCGCTGCGCTTCATGGACTGGATGGCGCGGGTGAACTCGCCGTAGGAGACGTAGATCTCGGCCTGGGCGAGCGCGCCCCACTCGGAGGAGGTGGGACTGGCGGCGATCTCGGGGGCGATGTACTCGTTGAGCGCGGCGTTGGCGAGGAGGCGGGCCTTGATGAGGTGGGTGTCGTTTTCGGGGAGGTCGCCGGTGAGATCGGGCACGGGAGCAGGGTTGGCTGAGTTGAGCGCGGGGGCGGGCGCGACGGCGGGCTGAGGGCCGAGGACGGCGAGGCGCTGGCGGGCGAGGCCGGCGTAGTAGTAGTCGGCGTAGACGTCGGAGAGGCGGCGGTAGTAGTTGACGGCCTGGGGGAAGTTGCGCTCCTCGTCCTCGTAGATGCGGCCTCGCCAGTAGAGCGCGGGGGGAATCTCGAGGCCTCCGGGGTAGCGCGCGATCTGCTCGTCCATGAGGCGGGCGGCTTCGGCGTAGTTGCGCGTGCGGTAGTTCATCCAGGCGGCGCGCCAGTGGGCGGAGGGGGCGTAGGTGCTGTTGGGGAAGAGGCGGACGAGCGTGGAGTAGTGGACGATGGCCTGGGCGGCATCGTGATTGAGCAGGTACATGTTTCCGCCGGAGTAGAGGGCCTCCTCGAGCCAGCGGCTGGCGGGGAAACGGGCGACCATCTGGGCGATGATGGCGTCGTGGGCGGGGCGGTCGTCCTCGTTGCGGGAGAGCTCGGCGAGCATGTAGAGCTTGAGCGCGGCGGTGTCGTCGTTGGTGTCGGGGAGGCGCTCGATGTCGCGGCGGGTGAGCTCCTTCAGCTTGAAGTCGCAGACGGCGGCGTAGAGGGTGAGGGCGTCGCGGTCGGCGGGGGCGAGTTGGGGATTGTCGCGGCCGAGGGCGTTGTATTCGGCGGCGGCCTCGCCGTACCGCCTGGCGTTGAAGAGGGCGTCGGCGTTGGTCTTGCGCTCGGCGGCGGAGAGCGGCGCGCCCATGGCCTGCAACTGCGCGGCGGACTGCGAGGCCTCGAAGGTGAAGGGCTGGGCGGCGTAGATGGCGCGGAAGATGGGGGCGGCGTGGGCGGCGTCGCCGGTGAGCTGATAGGCGCGCGCCAGGGTGTAGCGGAAGTCCACCGGCTGGGACTGCGGCGTGTTGGCGAGCGGCGCGAGGACCTGCAGCGCGCCGGGCGCATCGTCCTGTTGCAGGTGGGCGGAGGCCAACTGCACGGGCGCGGTGGCGGCGAAGATGCTGTCGGGGTAGCGGTCGGCGAAGCGGACCAGGAAGGCGTAGGCGTCGCCGGAGTGGCCGGACTGGATGGCAGCCTGCGCGGCGAGATAATCGGCGTAGTCGGCGAGGGCTTCGCCGGAACGCTTGGCCTGGGTGAAGTCGGCGATGGCTTCGGCGTAGCGGTGGTCCTGCATATAGGCGTGGCCGAGCGCGAGGTATGCCGCGGCCGCTCCCTCGCCGGGATGGGTGCGGGCGTAGGTGAGGACTCCGGCGTAGGCGGCGGGCGAGCGCGTGGCGGCAAGCTGCTGGGCCATGGGACGCAACTGCGCGGAGGCGAGAAACGCCTTGGTGAGCTTGATGCTGCGCGCGGTGGGCGGCTTGTAGCGGGTGCGACGGCGGGCGGGGGGCTTTTTCTTCGATGCGGCGTTTTTTTGGTTGGCGCTGGAGGTTGCGGCGGGGCGATGCGCGGAGCTGGCTGGTGCGGTTTTCGCTGGAGTGTTCTTCGCGGCGGGATTGTTCTTTGCCGATGCGGCTGAGGTTGCGGGCTTCGCCGTCTTCTTTGCGGCTGGCGGCGGGGTTGTGCCTGCGGCAGCGGCCGTGGCGGGCGGGTCCTTCGCAACCAGGCTGGTTCCAGGCCACAGCAGATAAGTTAAAACCGCGGCCACACAGTACAAGGTCTTTCTGTCCAGCATTGCTTCACGCTCCAACCATTGGCTTCGCAGCGGACGCGGGTCGCCCGCACTCGAAGGCCACAGTTCAACTCTAAGCCGCGATCGGGGTTTGTTGCGCGTTGCGCGGCGGGAGGGAACCAGTAGAGGCACATCTGTTGCTTCGTTCTCTTGTCCTTCGATCGCGAAGCGATCGAAGGACAAGAGTCTAAAAAAGAGCGCGCGCTACGGCACGGCTAAAGCCGTGCCCTTCCGATTCAAGCAGCTATTCGGCACCGGTGAAGCCGTGCCCTTCCGATTTAAGCAGCTATTCGGCACCGGCGAAGCCGTACCCTTCCGATCAAGCAGCACTACGGCACGGGTAATGCCGTGCCCTCCCGATCAAGCAGCGCTACGGCACGGGTAAAGCCGTGCTCTTCCGATCAAGTGCGCGATACGGCACGGGTAATGTTGTGCTCTTCCGATCAAACAGCGCTACGGCACGGGTAAAGGCGTGCCCTGCCGATCAAGCAGCACTTCCTCGAGACATGTGGCATTGCCCGCAAGGTGGCGGCGCATTTACACTTGACGGAGTTGCGGAGAGTGAGCCCGCGCATTGTGCGATTATGCCCCCGGCGGGCAGGATTGTTTTCAATACTGATTTTGACCGTACCGTTGCAACTTTTACCCATGCCAGCCATCCAATCCCAAGTTGCGGAAGAGGTCCACCCCGATGTTGCGCTGGTTGCGCGCGCCAAGCAGGGGGACACGGCGGCGTTTGAGCAGTTGGTACGGCAGTATGAACGGCAGATCTTCAGGGTCGCGCAGCACATCACGCAAAATCGCGAGGACGCGGAAGACATTACGCAGGACGCGTTCTTCAAGGCGTACGAAAAGCTGGACCAGTTCCAGGGGAACTCGAAGTTCTCCACCTGGCTGGTGCGGATTGCGGTGAACGAGAGCCTGATGCGGCTGCGCAAGCGCAAGACCAGCAGGACCGTCTCCATGGACGAGGACGTGCGGACGGAAGATGGGTCGATACCGCGTGACTTCGCTGAGTGGAGACCGAACCCGGAGCAGCTTTATGGACAAGGCGAACTCGGCGAGATCCTGCGCAAGACGATCCAGGGGCTGCCCGCCGGATTTCGCACGGTCTTTACGCTGCGCGACGTGGAGAACCTGTCGACCGAAGAGACGGCGGAGGCGCTGGGCTTGAGCGTTCCCGCTGTGAAATCGAGGCTGCTGCGCGCGCGGTTGCAGTTGCGCGAGCGGCTGAGCCGCTACTTCCGGCAGACGAATGAGGGGGCGAATCCGTGACCTGCACCGAGTTTCTGAGCAAGCTGGACGACTACTTCGACGGCAAGGTGGACGCCGACCTGCTGGCCGAGGTCCAGGCGCACGTGAAGAAGTGCAGCCACTGCGAGGTGGTGATGGACACGACGCGCAAGACCATCTCGATCTATCGCGAGAACGAGGTGTATGAGTTTCCGGAAGAGCTGCGCGAGCGGCTGCATGCGGCGATCATGAAGAAGTGCAGCAAAGCGAAGGCCTGAACAAAGGGCGCGATTCTTCCCTCAGCGGCTAAAGCCGTAACGCAAATAAAGCAAGTTACGGCACGGGTGAACCCGTGCCCTTAAGCAAGACGGACTACTTCAGCACCCTCTAAAGCCCCACGCTTCCTCCGGAACGGCAAGAACCCTACCCATAGCACCCCGGCGGGCATCAGAAGATGCCGGGGATGAGGCGTTTGGTGGATTTGCTGTACTCGTCGTACTCCTTCCCAAAGGCATGGCGCAGGGCCGCTTCTTCGACATGGATGCGGTAGAGCAGGGCGGCAGTGGTCGGGATGAGGACGAGGGCGAGGCCGGCCCAGTTGCGCATATGCAGGCCGATGGCGGCGAAGATGATGACCATTCCGGTGTAGGAGGGATGGCGCACCAGCGCAAACAATCCCTTGCGGTAGAGTTTCTGGTCCGCGTGGATGGCGACGTTGGCGCTGAAAGAGCTGCCCAGGGATGCGATGGCCGTCCAGCGGACAGCCAGGCCAGCCGCGAGCATCGCAACGCTCGCCGTGCGAACCCAGTGCGCTCCGGCGAAGATGGTGTGAGGATGCGTCTCGCTGTACCAGGACCCAGCAAAGATCGAAGAGAAGATCACGATCCAGAGAACGACGATCGAGCCGCGGTCGCGGACCGTGCCGCTGCGGCGGCGGGTGCGAGTGACAAGCAGAATGAGAACCTCTGAGGCAATCCAGGTCCAAAAGAGCGCGTGCCAGAGCGGCAGTGAGTTCATTGCGCCTACGACCTCCTTCCAGAGCTTACCCCACATCCTGGACTGGCAGGGTAAGCAGGGCCCGCACCGGCCCGCAGGGCGCAATGCGATGGGCCCTTCACTACGGCGGCATCATCGCCGCCTCCGGCCGGGATGACGGCGGGTCGAGGAGGGCAGGATGACGGCGGGCCGATGTGAGGCGTTAAATGAAAGACTGTGAACGGCGAAGGAGGGAGAGAGATGAGGATGATTCGGAGGATGGCGGTGTGGGCGGCGGCGGGCGGGTTGATGCTGGCGATGGGAGGGGCGGGACGAGGCGCACAGGGCGGCGGGAGCGGGGCGGGCGCGCAAGCGCAGCAGACGGTGGTGGTTCCGGGGGTGGTTCCGGTGGCTCCGCGGGACGAACGAACGGTCAGCATGGAGGAGGAGCAGGCGAAGATGCGCAATATCGAGCGGCAGAAGCGGCTGGTGGAGGACACGGCGAAGCTGCTGGAGCTGGCCAATGAGCTGAAGGCGGAGGTGGACAAGTCGGACAAGAACACGCTGTCGCTGGACGTGGTGCGCAAGGCGGATGAGATCGAGAAGCTGGCGCACAGCGTGAAGGAGAGGATGAAGGGGGATTAGGGGAGGGCGGCGGGGGTGTTGAGGAGGGGGGCGTAGGGGAGGGTGGAGGTGGGAGTGGCGGAGGAGCGCAGGGCGGCGACGATCTGGCCGGGGGACCAGGCGGGGTAGGCGGCGCGGAGGAGAGCGGCGGCGCCGGCGACGAGCGGTGCGGAGGCGCTGGTTCCCATGGCCTGGACGTACTGGATGTGGCCGAGGTTGAAGCAGCCGAAGCTGTGGGCGGGGTCGGAGGGCGGGCCGTCGGCAGTGTTGGGGAGGCCGTTGGAGCAGGCGCCGCGGATCCATCCGCTGACGGCTGTGTCGGGGCTGGGAGTGGCGCCGTCGGGGTAGCTGCCGCCGGGCGCGGCGATGGCGTCGAGAGGCGCGCCAAAGTTGGAGTAATAAGACAAGGTGATGGGGCCGGGGGCGCAGGCGGGGCCGACTCCATTGATGGAGGGCGTGAGGTCCTCGGCGCAGGCGGGGTTGGTGGAGGCGACGACGGCGAGGACGCTGCGGGACTCCGCGGGGAGTTCGATGTAGCGCGGCGGGGTGAGGTTGACGCCATCGTTGCCGGCGGAGGTGACGACGACGGCCCCGGCCTGGTTGGCGGCGTAGGTGACGCGGTCGAAGATGGCCTGGAGGCCGGCGCCCTCGCCGGTGTCGAGATCGACCAGGGTCCCGAGGGAGAGGTTGATGACATCGGCGTGCTGATTGATGGCGTCCTGGATTCCCTGAATGACCCAACTGAGGAGGCCGCTGGCCTGGCCGGTAGAGCACTGGGTGGCGATGTCTGGCGCGGTGCTGGAGGGATCGGGGAGGCGCTCCAGGACCTTGATGTTGAGGAGGGTGGCGGCGGGGGCGACGCCAATGAGGAGGCCGGTGCCGGGGCCGATGGCGGCGGCGGCCAGCGAGGCGACCCATGTGCCGTGGCCCTGCTGGTCCTGCGGGCTGCCGTCGTCGCAGGGGCTGGGCAGGCCGGTGGCGGCTGACTGATCTATCTCGGAGAGATTGAGGGCGAGGTTGGGGGCGATGTCGGGGTGGTACTGGTCGACGCCGCTGTCGAGGATGGCGATGCGGACGCCTGCGCTCATGGTGGTGTCCCATGGGCCGTGGGCGGGGCCACCGGGGATGCCGGCGCCGAAGCCGCCGGATTGGAGGACGGCCCAGGCTTGCGGAGTGGAGGTGTAGTAGGTGTCGTAGGGTGCGACGGGGGTTGGGGTTGGAGTTGGTGTGGGGGTT
>JBEKRR010000026.1:0-40428 GCA_049518555.1 Acidobacteriaceae bacterium | reverse complement strand
GCCGGGCTGGTGGTGAGCGAGGGGCTGCCGCTGAGCACGGAGCTGGTGTCGCCGTTCTGGAAGCCGCTATAGGTTGCAGTGTAGGTCGGCAGCGTCTGCCCGTAGGTGATGCTGGGCGACGGAGCCGTTACCGTCAGCGTCGCCTTGCCGATGGTCAGTGTTCCGTTGACAAAGGTAAAGGTATAGTTCGCCGCGCTCAGCGATCCAGCCGCGCCGGTGATGGCGTATGTGCCGGCCGCGGAGGGCGTTGCCGGGCTGGTGGTGAGCGAGGGGCTGCCGCTAATCACGGAGCTGGTGTCGCCGTTCTGGTAGCCGCTATAGGTTGCAGTGTAGGTCGGCAGCGTCTGCCCGTAGGTAATGCTGGGCGACGGCGCTGTTACCGTCAGCGCGGCTTTGTTGACCACCTGGCTCAACGCTGCCGCGCTGCTGGAGGTGAAGCCGCTGCCCGTGGCAGGCGTATACACCGCGGTGATGCTATGTGTCCCCGCTGCCAATGTGCTTGAGGAATACGTCGCATTCCCGCCGCTCAGCGTCACCGCCGATCCTACGGCGCTTCCATCCACACTGAACTGCACTGTTCCCGTGGGTGTCACGGTTCCGCTGGTCTTCGTTACTGTAGCGGTGATGGTTACGGATTGACCGTAGGCGGACGGGTTCAGCGATGAACTCAGTGTGGTCGTAGTCCCTACACCCGTGGCAGTACCGCTCAGGTGGATCGTCTGGGCGACGTTGCTCCCGTTCAGATTGTTGTCCGTAAGAACCAGCGACCCGCTGATGCTGCCCGCAGACGTTGGAGTGAAGCTGATGGGCAGAGTGCAGGGTGTTCCCAGTGCCAGCGATCCCGCGGAGCTGGCCGAGCTTGATATCAACGGGCAGGCCGATGATCCGACGCTGTTCAACGTGAAGTTGGCTGCGATGCTGGGATTGTTTCCGCTCGATGGAATTGGCAAGGTCAGCGCCGCATTGCCGAGGTTCCACACTGTCACCGTCTGCGGACTGTCGCTGCTGGTTGAGCCAACATCGGTCAACACGAAGCTCAGGGCAGGCGGGTTCGACACATTCAACTCCAACACATTGCTGTCGATCTCGTTAGCGACGTAGACGTTGCCCAGCCCATCTACCGCGATACCAGCGGGAGTATTCACGCCGTTGCTGGTGGTGGCGATGACGGTCTGCGTATAGCTGTCCGCCAACAGCGTCTCCATCAGCACGCTGCTGCTGTTGGTATTGGAGATGTAGACGTTGCCGTTGCCATCCACCGTCACGCCAGAGGGAGACGACAGGCCACTTGCGACGATGCTCTGGGTGTAACTGCCACTCGACAGCGTCTCCTTCAGCACGCGGTTGTTGAAGGTATCGGCGATGTAGACGTTGCCGTTGCCATCGACCGCCACGTTATAGGGATGGCTCAGACCGCTGCCTACTGTACTCTGCGTGTAGCTACCGCCCGATAGCGTCTCCTTCAGCACACGGCTATTGCTGGTGTCGGCAATGTAGACGTTGCCATTGGCATCCACGGCCACACCATAGGGACTATTCAAGCCGCTAACCACAATGCTCTGCACGTAGCTGCCGCTCGACAGTGTCTCCTTCAGTACACGGTTGTTGCTATTGTCGACGATATAGACGTTGCCGGCGCCGTCCACTGCCACGTCAACCAGATAACTCGAGCCGCTCAGGATCGTGCTCGGTGTATAGCTGCTCCCCGACAGCGTCTCCTTCAGAACCCGGTCATGGAGCCAGTCCGCGATGTAGACGTTTCCGTTGCCATCCACCGCCACGCCAGTTGGTTCATCAAGGCCGTTGCCCACTGTGCTCTGCGTGGCAGGATAAAACTCCGTCAAGGGTCCAGTGCCCGTGCCGGTCAGGTAACTTGTGGATTGGGCTACTGCCGTCGGCGTGGTGTTGTCGAACAGCACAATTGCGCCCATCCTAGTTCCCGGCGCGGTGGGTTTGAATGTGTAGTTCACCGTGCAGGACTGCCCAGCCGTATAAGCGGTGCCGACGCTACAGGTGCCGCCGCTGGCGACGTTGAAGTCCAGGCCGGTTGTTCCCTGGGTCACCACGCTGATCAATCCCATTGTGAAGCTGCTGGTCAACAGAATTGTAGCCGTCTGTGCTGCGCTTGCCGTGCCTACCGGCTCCGTCGGCGCACTGTAGGAGCCGAGCGCAACCGTATAGATGGCCGAAGCGACCGCGCTGTTGTTGTAGCCGGAGACTACGGCGATGGCCTGGATGGTCTCCGTGGACGATACCGTGATGCCGGCGCTGGTGTACAGGGTCGAGCTTGTCGTCGGCGTGGTTACTCCGTCGGTGGTGTAGTAAATGGCCGCACCGCTGGTTGTGTCGGAGAGGTAGACCGTCTGCGCCGAAGTGTACGTGCCGGCGGCGGGCGAGAAGTTTGGCGTTGCGGCCGCAGGCAGCGCGATTGCTGTACCGCTGAGCCTGATCGTCTGGGCGACGTTGCTGCCGTCCAGGGTGTTGTCCGTCAAGACCAGCGACCCGATGATACTGCCTGCGGCCGTTGGAGCGAAGCTGATGGGCAGAGTGCAGGATGTTCCCAGCGCCAGTGTGCCCGCGGAGCTGGCCGGGCTTGCGATCAACGGGCAGGTCGCCGCACCGCTGCTGTTCCACGTGAAGTTGGTTGCGATAGCGGGATTATTTCCGCTCGAAGGAACGGGGAATGTCAGCGCTGCATTCCCGAGGTTCCACATTGTTACTGTCTGCGGGCTGTCGCTGCTGGTTGCGCCCACCAGGGTCGACGCAAAGCTCAGGGAAGGCGGAGTCGACACATTCAACTGCAATACACGGTTGTGGCCCTCATCGACGATGTAGGCGTTGCCGCTGCCATCCACCGCCACCCCTTCGGGATTACTCAGGCCGCTGCCCACAATGACGCTCTGTGTATAGCTGCCGCCTGACAGCGTCTCCATCAGCACACGGTTGTTGCCGCCGTCGGCGATGTAGACGTTCCCGCTGCCATCCACCGCAACGCCATAGGGATCATTCAAGCCGCTGCCCACGATGACACTCTGCGTGTAGCTGCTGCCCGATAGCGTCTCCTTCAGCACACGGTTGTTCCCTTCGTCAGCGATGTAGACGTTGCCGCTGCCATCCACCGCCACGCTATAGGGACGATTCAAGCCACTGCCCACCGTACTCTGCGTGTAGCTGCCGCCGGAGAGCGTCTCCTTCAGCACACGGTCGTTCGAGGAGTCAGCGATGTAGACGTTGCCGCCGCCATCCACCGCCACGCCAAAGGGATGATTCAAGCCACTGCCCACAATGACACTCTGCGTGTAGCTGCTGCCCGACAGCGTCTCCTTCAGCACAGTGCCACTGTTACTGCTAAATTCGGAGATATAAACGTTGCCGGCGCCATCCACTGCCACATCATAGGGCAAGTACGAACTGGTGGCGATGACACTCTGCGCGTAGCTGCTGCCGCCCGACACCATCTCCTTCAGCACACGATCGTTGCTGGCGTCGGCAATGTAGACGTTGCCGCTGGCGTCCACTGCAACACCCCAGGGACCATTCAAGCCGCTGCCTACCGTGCTCTGCGTGCCGGGATAAAACACCGTCATCGGCCCCGTGCCCATTCCGGTCAGGTAGGTTGTCGATTGGGCCACCGGCGTCGGCGAGGTGTTGTCAAAGAGCACAATGGCGCCCATTCTGCCTCCCGGCGCCGTGGGCGTAAAGGTGTAGTTCACCGTGCAGCTCTGCCCTGATGTGTACGACGTACCTACGGTGCAGGTGCCGCCGCTGGCAACGTTGAAGTCCAGACCGGTGGCTCCCTGGGTCACCACGCTGATCGATCCCAGCGTGAAGCTGCTGGACAGCACAATGGTTGCCGTCTGCGTACCGCTCGCCGTGCCCACCGGGGGCCTGGCCACCCTCACTGTCTCCATCACTGTGGCTGGCGTCAGACTGCCGGAGGTCGCGGTATAGGTGTAGGTCCCAATGGTATTGAGTACAGCACTGGTGAGATTGAAGGTCGCCACGCCATTCGATGCCGTTACGGTGTAGGTTTGCAAATAGCTCGATGGTCCGGTGACCGTCAGGGTGATGCTCGCGGAGTAACCGTATGCAAGGGTTCCGCTGGCATTCTCAAGGTCCACCGTCACCGTGCCTGCGTTGCCGCCCGCGGTTACAAGTCCAGTCGGCGGGACTGCAAATGCAAGTTGGGTCGGTGGGGCCGACGGAGTTGCAGGGCCGTTGAGCGTAATCGTCTGCGTTACGTTGGTCCCGCTCAGATTGTTGTCCGTCAGAACCAGCGAGCCGCTGAGGCTGCCCGCAGCCGTTGGAGTAAAGCTAATAGGCAGCGTGCAGGATGCATCAATCGCCAGCGTGCCCGCGGAACTTGACGTGCTACCGATCAACGGACAGGCCGTCGATCCGCTGCTGTTCAACGTGAAGTTGGTTGAGATGCTGGGATCGTTTCCGCTCGACGGAACGGGGAAGGTCAGCGCTGCATTCCCGAGGTTCCACAGAGTCACCGTCTGCGGGCTGTCGCTGCTGGTTGTGCCCGCTGGCGTCGAGGCAAAGCTCAGGGTGGGCGGGTCCGACACATCCACCTTCAACACACGGCTGTTGCCGGTATCGGCGATGTAGACGTTGCCGCTGCCATCCACCGCCACATCATCGGGATAATCCAAGCCGCTGCCCACCGTACTATACAGTCCATAACGTAGACCGTTCGAACTGGGGACGTACATCGACACGCTGGCATAGTTGCCATAGGGATTGCCGTTATTGGCGACGTAAACGTTGCCGTTGCCATCCACCGCCACTCCCTCGGGGAAATATAAGCTAACGTCCACGTTGCTCTGCGAATAGCGACCGCCCCACAGCGTCTCCTTCAGCACGCGCAAGTTGTCGGTATCGGCGATGAAGACGTTTCCGCTGCCATCCACCGCCACGCCAGAGGGCCAATCCAGACCGCTGCCCACTACTATGCTCTGCGTGTAGCTTCCGCCGGAGAGCGTCTCCTTCAGCACACGGTTGTTGAAGGTGTCGGCAATATAGACGTTGCCGGCGTCATCCACCGCCGCGCCACGGGGATTATTCAAGCCGCTGCCCACTACTATGCTCTGCGTGTAGCTGCCGGCAGACAACGTCTCCTTCAGCACGCGGTCGTTCGAGGAGTCGGCGATGTAGAGATTGCCGGCGCCATCCACCGCCACGCCATAGGGCCCACTCAGGCCGCTGCCCACCGTGCTCTGGGTGTAGCTGCCGCTCGATAGCGTCTCCTTCAGAACGCGGTTGTTATAGGTGTCGGCAATGTAGACATTGCCGCCGCCATCCACCGCCATGTCTTCGGGACCAGTCAATCCGCTGCCCACCGTGGTCTGCGTACCGGGATAAAACTCCGTCATCGGCCCCGTTCCCGTACCGGTGAGGTAGGTTGTCGATTGGACCAACGGCGTCGGCGTGTTGTTGTCGAAGAGCACGATGGCACCCGTTCTGACTCCCGACGCCGTGGGTTTGAAGGTGTAATTCACCGTGCAGGTCTGCCCTACCGTGTAGGCAGTGCCGACGGTGCAGGTGCCGCCGCTGGCGACGTTGAAGTCCAGACCGGTTGCTCCCTCGGTTAGCACACTGATCGATCCCAGCGTGAAGCCGCTCGACAGCACAATCGTTGCCGTCTGCGTTCCGCTCGCTGTCCCCGCCGGCTCCGTCGGCGCGGTGTATAAAAGCGTCACTGTCTGCGTCACTATCTCCGTCGCCGTCGCCGTTGTCAGACCCGTAGATGTCGCGGTATAGGTGTAGCTGCCTGGGGTGGTGAGCGCAGCGCCGGATAGGTTGAAGGTCGCCATGCCGCTCGATGCCGCTGCGGTGTAGGTCTGCGAATAGCTCGACGGGCCGGTGACTGTCAGGGTTACGCTCGCGGAGGAACTCGCTACGAAGTTGCCGCTCGCGTCCTCAACTTTCACTGTCACCGTGCCTGTGTTGCCGCCAAGGGGGGTAATCCAACTCAGTGGCGCGATTTCAAATGCAAGCTGGGCTGCCGTACCCGCAGATACGCTCGTTCCTGTGCCGCTCAGCGTTATTGTCTGGGTGACATTGCTGCCGCTCAGGTTGTTGTCCGTCAGAACCAGCGACCCACTGAGGCTGCCCGCAGCCGTTGGAGCGAAGCTGATGGGCAGAGTGCAGGATGTTCCCACTGCCAGCGTGCCCGCGGAGCTGGCCGTGTTGTAAATCAACGGGCAAGCGGTTGCTCCGCTGCTGTTCAACATGAAATTGGCCGAAATGCTGGGATTATTTCCGCTCGACGGGATGAGTAGAGTCAGCGCCGCATTGCCGAGATTCCACAGAGTTACGGTCTGCGGACTGTCGCTGCTAATTGTGCCCTCTGCCGTTGACGCAAAGCTCAGGGCAGGTGGGTCTGAAACATCCACCTTCAACATACGAGAGCTGTTGCTGTCAGTGATGTACACATTGCCGCCTCCATCCACCGCCACGCCCTGGATAGAATTCAAGCCGCTCACGATGAAGCTCTGCGTGTAGCTGCCACCCGACAGCGTCTCCTTCAGCACGCTGTTGTTTACGGTGTCGGCGATGTAGACGTTGCCGTTGCCATCCACTGCAACACCGCTGGCATTAATACTGAACAACGTGCTCTGGGTATAGCTGCCGCCCGACAAGGTCTCCATCAGCACACTAGAGGTACCGAGGTTGGTGATGTAGACATTGCCGCTGCCATCCACCGCCACCCAATCGGGAAGGTCTAAGCCGCTGCCTACGGTGCTCTGAGTGTAGCTGCCGCCCGAGAGCGTCTCCTTCAGCACGCGGTTGTTTAAGAAATCGGCGATGTAGACGTTGCCGCTACCATCCACCGCAACGTCAGTGGACTCAAACAAGCCGTTGATTGTGTTGTTGGCCACCGTGCTCTGGGTGTAGCCGCTGCCCGACAACGTCTCCTTCAGTACACGGTTGTTTAACGCATCGTCGATGTAGACGTTTCCGGCCCCATCCACTGCAACGCCTTGTGGATCATACAAGCCGCTGCCCACCGTTGTGCAATCGCCTGCCGTCGCGCATGTAAGGTCGGTAGACGGCACCTTCAGCACACGGTTTTTGCTGCCGTCGGCGATGTAGACGTTGCCGCTGCCATCCACCGCTACACCATCGGGAGAAATCAAGCCGCTGCCCACTGTGTTCAGCGTTCCGGGATAAAAGGCTGTCATCGGCCCGGTGCCCGTGCCGATCAGGTAGGTTGTGGATTGCGCCACCGGTGTCGGCGTGGTGTTGTCGAAGAGCACAATCGCGCCATACCTGGTTCCCGACTTCGTGGGCGTGAAACGTGTAGGCGGTGCCGACGGTACAGGTGCCGCCGCTGGCGACGTTGAAGTCCAGGCCGGTGGCTCCCTGGGTCACCACGCTGATCGAACCCAGGGTGAAGCTGCTGGACAAAGTAATTGTCGCTGTCTGGGTTGCGCTTGCCGTGCCTACCGGCTCCGTCGGCGCGGTCACCTGGGAGAGCAGTGCCTGGCTGCCGGCCAGCAGCAGGCACAGGGCTACCCCCGTAAACCAACGGGTTGCCATACTGCGTCGCGAAGGACTAAAACAGACCCTCCTGCTGGTCTGAACTGCGGTGAAAACACAGAACAAAAGACACGCCTGACGCAGAGATGGGTTCTTCATGGCCGGGGCCCCTGGGAAAAACATGGCAAGACTATGGCATTCGATACATTGCATGACGCGCAGCCGGCACAGCGCACCGCACATCAGATCGTGTGCGACCAGGACCGGAGTTGTGGCTCGAGGATGTACGAGTCAGAGGGATACTGTGGTGGCATGGAAGACAGATTCGCGCAGAATAGCGAAGGGGCATATTCACACACATTCATACCATCAAGGTTTGCGCCCGATGGTGGCGGTCAAAAAAAATCGCAGCGAAATTTATGCAAACAACCTATACCGATTACCGCACGCAGGGCAAGTGAATTATTGCGTAATTGCAGCCTCTAATCCGCAGTCCGCGGCCCTGATCCAGCGCTAAGCCCAGCGGTTGGAATCCCGACCATTGATGTCGTCGATTCAAACTGCTTCGTGGGCAGCCAGTGTCCCGCAGATGAGAGGTATAATCCGAGCGAATCAGTACTGAATATGGAGATTCCAGATTAATCGCATGTGCGCGTTGTTGTTGTTTGCTCTCCTGCCGCTCGGCCTGGTCATGCTGCCGGTGGCCGCCGGACAGGATCTCGCTGCCGCGGCGAATCCGGTCAGTGTGCCATGGATCGCGCGCGAGTTCCTGATGCCAGCGCCTGGGGCTCCCAGCGGCCTCGATGTCCTGAAGGTTGAGGTTGAACGCCCAGGAAAGCACCCGCTTGCGCTGCTCACCCACGGAACCGCGAACGACCCGATCGAGCGCGGGCAGGTTACGCCCTGGAGCTATATGCCGCATGCGATCTGGTTTGCCCGGCGAGGGTATGTCGTTCTGGTGGTCGTTCGCAAAGGCTACGGTCGTTCCAGCGGACAGCCGGATCTCACACGCGGAAACTGCCAGACAAGCCGTGGCGGCAGCTTCGCCGAGTCCGGAGACGAGAGTGCTTCGGACCTGCGCGCAGCCGTTCAGTATGCCGAGACTCTGCCCGAGGTCGATACCGGCACGATCGTCAGTGCCGGCGTCTCGTCCGGCGGCTTCGCGCAGGTAGCGTTGACAGTCAATCCGCCGCCAGGACTCAAAGCGGCGATCAGCTTTGCCGGCGGCAGGGGTGGCGATGGCAAACTGCATAACTGCAATGAAAGCGGCATCGTCTCGGCGTTCCACGAATTCGGCATGAACTCCCGCGTGCCTATGCTCTGGATTTATGCGGAGAACGATCACTGGTTCCCGCCTGAGCTGGCCCGCAGGTTTGATGTCGCATTCCGCGAGGGAGGAGGCATCGATGACTTTGTCATGGTGCCGCCGTACTTGGACGAAGGGCATCACTTCTTCGCAGACGTCGCCGGCTGGTCTCCCATCGTGGAGCAGTTTCTCAAGGAAAAGGACCTGTTGCCTCTGCCGAAACTCCTGCCTGAGCCTGCCGTTGCCAATGTGCTTCCGCCGCCGGGACTCAGCAGTCCAGGCCTTGCAGCCTTCCACAACTTTCTGATGTATGGCCCGCAAAAGGCATTTGCCACCAACGGACGAGGTGGGTGGGGGATGGCTGTTGGTATGTTCAACCAGGAACTGGCGGACAAGCGCGCACTGGATAGTTGTACACAACGCGCCAACAATCACGGGGTCTGCACAATCGTCTCCCGCGGAGCGTCGAAGTAGCCTCCCTCGGCTCAATGCTGGAATCTACTCACTGGTAATCGAACGGCTTGTTTAGTCGCTCTTCGGAAACTTCGATCATGGCGTTTGAATTTGTCTAGAGCCGTCTACATGATCGGTACTGAGAGACGTGCTAGTGGTTTCAAAATCCCGCGTGTGAAATACGTGTGTGGATTTGTTATCAGAGCTGGGACTGGAACTGCCCTAACCTCACTATGCTCGATGAATTCCCGTGTACTTGTGGTGTACTCCGAAACCGCGTATTGACCGTTTCCATCGTATTTAAGCATCCATATAATTCAATAAGTTGCCTGTTTTCAATGCGGAGAAGCAATCCGACTCCCGTCGCCTCCACTAAGCGATTTATTATCAATAGTTTGTAGACTTAACTGCATTGGTATATGTGCAGAATGTGTTAGTCATTTTTCCGTTCAACATTGCACCGGCCGAGCAGTTTTCTTACGCCCCGCTGCGAGACAGCGTGGTTTGGTATTTGACCCTTGCCGCTTATACCGGGAGTAGCAGGGAGAACCGCACGATATCTTCGGGGTCTACTCTGAATGTGATGTCGCCGCCGTGTGCGCGGGCAATCTCCCGCGAGACGCTCAGGCCAAGGCCAACCCCCTCGATCTTGCGGCCGCGGGCAGGGTCGGCGCGGAAGAAGCGATCGAAGATCCGGCTGCGTTCAGCGGGCGGAATGCCCGGCGACGAGTTGGCAATCAATACCTCGATCTGCTTTGGCCGGAGAGCGGTGGAGATGCGAATCCAGCCATGGTCGACGTTGTACTTGATGGCGTTGCTGATGAGGTTATGCATCACCTGGGGTGACTGGCATCGGCGCGGATGGTGAGGCCGGGCTGGATGTCGCCGGTGACCAGGAGATGCGGGGTAAGCATGATGGTGTCCTCCACCAGGTCGGTGAGCGCCCTGGAGATGTCGAAGGACTGGGCGTGAATCCTGAGGTTTCCGGCGTCGGCCTGGGAGAGCAGCATGAGCTTGCTCGATATAGTGGAGAGCCGCCGGACTTCATCAAGAATGCCGGTCAGTTCTGCCTGCATTGCCGAGCCGTCTTCGACGGCATGGATAGCCTGCTCGATCTGTCCCTGGAGGATGGCAAGCGGCGTCTTCAGCTCGTGGGCCGCGTCGGCGGAAAAGCGGTGCGCCTGCCTGAAGCTGCGCTCCAGCCGCTCCAACATTCCATTGAAGACTACGATCAGTTCGGCAAACTCCCGGTCCTCGCCCTGGCTGGAGATGCGCTGGTCGAGACCTTCGACGGTGATCTGGCGCGCGGTCACGGTAAGCTTTCGCAAAGGGCGCAAGGCGCGGCCTGAGAAGGACCATCCGCCCAGGCCGATCAGCACAAGGCAAAGCGGCAGGGCGACAAGAAAGGCGCGCAGGACCCCTTGCATGTCGGGATCGACGGCGGCTGTGTCGACGGCGACCGCAACCTTGGAGTGGTCCGTGGAAGCAAGCCCGATATGCCAGTGACGCTCGCCCGCAATTTGCATGGCGATGCGCGAGACAGGCGGCGAGCCGGGAGGAGTAGATCCAGGCCTCTCCCGCGGCGGCTGTGGTTGCGGCTTCGGCCCGCGTGCTGCACCGGGACGGTCGGGGCCCGGCCTAGGCGGAGGCTCCGCGCCTGATGCATCGGGGTTTGGCCTAGGTGGAGGCTCCGCACCCCGCCGCAGGGCCGGTTGCGGTGGCCAGGGTAGCTGCTCGGCTGCCAGGCTCGCGGGCCAGTCCTGCGAACGATAAACAACATTTCCGGCGCCATCCTCCACCAGAAAAAGCAGATCTCCTTTGTCGCGGATGCCGGCTTCGGAGGCCATGTTGGTTTCGATCCGCTGCCAGTTGGCGGTATCGCAACGCTGACCACTTCGTCCCTGGCCGCGGGCACACATACGATCACCGCAGTCTATAGCGGAAGTACGAACTTCAGTACTGCCTCCAGCACTGCGCTGTCGCAGGTGGTCCTTGACTTTCGTTTGAGTGTTGGCAGCTCATCTTCCGGGGGTTCGTCGACCGGTAGCCCTTCGCAGACCGCGACTCCCGGCGGCACCGCGACCTATTCGTTGGCCATCGCACCCACCAACGGAACAACCTTCCCCCTACCGGTGACCTTGACCGTGAGCGGCGTGCCTGCCGAATCGACGGTCAGCATCACTCCAGCAGCGTGGACCCTGACGTCGAGCAACCCGTGGACATGGACTCTGCCCGCGAATACTCCGCTGACCAGCAACGTACAGGTGTCCATCCAGTTGCCGCAGAGCATGGCACTGGCGCAACCGCCGGGCGTAGCTGGCGGCAAGTTGGCCGCTCGGCTGGCACCGTTCTCGCTGGCGCTGCTGCAAATTCCCTTCGCGGGCCGGATGCGCAAGGCAGGCAAGCGGCTAGGTCGAGTGTTGTCCGTGATGCTGTTGCTTGCTGTGGGTCTGGCCGCATCGGCCGGACTGAGCGGCTGTGGTTTTTCCAGTGGATACTTCGGACAGGCTCCGGTTACCTACACCATTCAGGTCACCGTAACCTCCGGAGCCTTGAGCCATTCCACCAGCTTCACGCTGACGGATGAATAACAAAGGAGAGAGATGCAACGATCGATTCCAGGAAGTGTGCTGCTTTGTGGAGTGTTGATGATAGCGATTGCGGCGAGCGCACAGCAGGCGCACCCCAACCTGCTGCCCGGGATCGCATCGGCGGATATCGCCCTCACCTACAACCTGGAGCGGGCCAAGATCGCCTCCAGCAGCTGCGGATGCTTCTGGCTGAACGGAGCAGCCGCGGAGGTTGCTGTGCCGTTCTATCGAGGCTTCAGCGCAACCGGCAGCTTCGGCGGAGCGCACGCCTCCAACATCACTCCGGGTGTGGACCTGAGCAAGTTTACCTATGTCTTCGGGCCACGCTATACCTACGACATCTCGCACTATAGCGGCATCGCCACACGCGGGTACAGCACGCATCTCTTCGGCGAGGCGCTCTTCGGCGGAACCCACGCGTTCAGCAGCTCGTTTCCCTCACCCGGCGGTCTCGTCACCTCCGCCAACTCCTTCGCCATGCAGTTGGGCGGTGGTCTGGATGTCGCTCTGAGCCGGGGCTTCGGCGTGCGCGCGCTGCAGGTGGACTACATCCGCACAAGCCTCCCCAACAACGCCTCTAACACACAGAATGACCTGCGAATCGCCTTCGGTATTACCTATCGCGCTGGGAAGAAGAACTGACTTCAACGGCACGCTGACCGTAATCCCAGCTGAGTTGTACGTGGTGGCCAACTCCTATAGGCGCCCGATCAACACACCCAACCCCCCGTTCGGCTATACCATCTATGGTTTCGTCAACGGCGACACCCAGGGCAGCGCGACCACGGGCGTGCCGGCCTTGGGCTTACCCTGACCACAGATAACGGCACGCAGTTCACCTCGGCGCGCTACGTCGAAACCCTCAACCGGCTCGGCATCTAGCACCGCCGCACCGCCTACAACCATCCCGAAGGCAACAGCTACATCGAACGCTTCCACCGCAGTCTGAAAGAAGAGGAGGTATGGATCAACGAGTACCAGAGCTTCGACCACGCACAGCAATCCATCGCCCTGTGGATCGAGAAATATAATGACGACCGTCCGCATCGCGGACTACATGACCAAACGCCGCACGAATTCCGTGCCGCCTTCCAAGCCCAAACAGTGACTTAAACCACGGCCTCATCTGTCTAAATCAGCAGGGTGCACTACACTATCCCTCTCTGAGAAGCTGTTGTGTCATGCAATAAGCAAACTTCGGAGGATCGACTGAACTATCAAAGACGGACGATCACAAGGATGCAAGACTTGCGCTGTCTGTGGGCGGAGTGTCGTCGATATCGAGGTAGGAATACGCCCAGTAGTCATATTCGGTCCATGCCGTCCCGCCGGTATTGTCGTATACGATCTCAATGTTGAGAGAGTTTTTGCCTTGGGTATATGCCGCGGGAATCTCGAAGTCGGAATCCCGCCAGCTCAAGGTGGTGTTTTGTCCTGTATCATACCAGATCCCCATGAGGCTGCCGTTAACGTAGACTTCGGCTTTCTGGTTGAGGGTGCTGTAATCAAGCCTTCGTCTGAGTTTGACGCCTTTGTTCGCGGGATTAACGGCCACGGTGAACTGGGTGTTCCCGGTCATCGTGTCCCCGGTATCGGTGATCAAGGGACCATAGAAACCGTACGCTTCCCCTTCATAGTAGTAGGAGTTCGTGGGGGTACTCACCTCGCTGTTTACGGTATATCCATGGCTCGTCCGCGAGGTGGAGCTACCGACGGCAAGTGTATCGGTAAGAGTCAAGGTGCTCGAACTGGGGAGGGCGTAGTAGTAGGCGAGGCTGGAAACAGATCCCCCGTCGTAGTCCGTAGCGCCATGCTGTATCCCCAATGTTATCGAACTATTGAACGATATGGGATCGTTCAGATCGAAACGATAGGCCTCGATAGAGCTAGTAGCGGGAAAGATAGTGACTCCGTGTGTTGCCTGGGTGAACGGCCCATCCTGATAATAATATGCGCCATAGAACCAATTATCTGTCCCTGTTCCTTGGATCTGGGGGGACAGGCTGCCGTCGACGTACACTTCCGTGTTGCCCTCCAGATAGCCGCCGTACGGTGCGGTATATACCATCCCGACATACTGCCCCTTGGTACTGGTGACGTTCAAGAGCTCATAGTTCTGCCCCGCCACCAGTGGGGTGATCGAACTGTTGTTATAGTAGGTGCTGAAGTATCCTGCGCTATTACCTAAGCCGAGATACGGTGCAGTATTGTATTGCACCTGATAGGCCAAGTTGATGGCATAGCCGTTCTGGTTTACGAGGATGATCTTGGCTGACTGATCATAGGGCATCGGGAAGTAGCAGTAGTAGGTGCCCGAGGCATCCTTACCGACGGGTAGGGCTTGGGTGGTGCCGTACTCGCTCTCGGCAAAGAACATATCGAAGGGAGCATAGCTCGGTGCCTGGCCGTCGAAATACATCTCGACCCATATATTGCCCAATGTGGCGTCATTGTCACTGCCTGAGGCAACCTGGAACTTGATGCTGTTCACGGAACCGACTCCGGTGATGCTCGCTATCGTGGAGGATGCCCACGCGCCGATACTCTCGGTACCCGAAAAGCCGATGTTCCCGGCGGTGCTCTTGGGATCGACCGTCGTGTTGCTCCACAGCGCCGCAGCGGCAGAGGGACTCTGATAGTTCGAATCGGTGGGGGTGGGGTCGAACGTGGTCACCCCCGTACTCGTCGCAAAAGTACGATAATAAATATTATAATATCCAGCACCTCCGGTCATCTCAACCTTTACCGATTTCGCGAATTCCATCGGAAGATTGATATAATATCCGGATCGGCCCATCCCGTCATCCGTGTCCGAAGCATTGGAATATCCCACCAACGGCTGTACAAAAGGTGCGTTTGCGCCGTCAAGAAGATTCCCAAGGGTCGTATTGACTGCCGGGGTTGATGAGCCGTCGAAATATATGTACAGCGGGGCAGTAGGCGAATAATATGTGAACCATATACCGTCTATTTCCCCAGGACCTTTTACATCTAGCAGCACATTATTGCCATTGCTAGGATCCTGATATAAATCGTGCCCAAAATCGCCGTTGTCGCCGGTCGGATCGTGGCTTGAGGAATCATAATAATCCGTGCCGTCGGCCTTGAAGTACGGGAGGGTGCTGAATCCCATAGGGCTCATCGCGTTCACGCCGATGGTTTCGCTATTGCTAGCGGTGAACGCCGGTGTGGTTGAAGCAACTGAATAAGTGAATTTATCAGCTATACTGCTGGCACTGGAGCCGACGGGATTGGTGACGGTAATATCAACTGTCCCTGCTGCCCCCGCGGGAGATACTGCGGTGATCGACGAGTCACCGCTAGCCGTGAAGGATGCGGCGGATGTCGAACCAAAGTCGACGGCGGTCGTTCCGGTAAAGCCGCTGCCGGTGATGGTCACGCTCGTCCCGCCGAGGGTGCTACCGGAAACCGCGGAAAGCCCCGTAACGACCGGCCTAGCATAATATGTGAACTGATCGGCTGAACTCGTGGCGCTCGTGCCGAGGGAATTAACGACCGTCACGTCGACCGTCGCCCCCGTTGTTCCCGTCGGAGAAACCGCGGTAATCGATGTGCTGCTGACTACGATATAGGATTCGGCAGGGGTCGAGCCGAAGTCGACAGCGGTAGTCCCACTGAAGCCGGTGCCGGTGATGGTCACGCTCGTTCCACCCGAAATGTTGCCGACGGTCTGCGATATAGAACTAACGGTTGGCGAGGAAGTCGCGGGCCTTTGCGCCATAGTAGGCGAAACCGTGTAGAACGTAGAAGGAGAACTCTGGTTCTGATATTCAGTTGAATTCCAGCCGGCTGACCGGACAACGGAAGAAACATGGACCTCGGTGATAAGACCGTTCATAACTCCGGTGGCACCGCCGCCGAAGTTGAAATCGGTATTTGAGGGAGGACAGGTGGGAGCTATGCCAAGGGTATATTGGACCCCATTGCGGTAGAAATATACGTTATTGGAAGCGTAAGCGAGGGAGATAAACTGCCATTGATCCAACGGCGCGCTGGTCGGTGCCCAATTATTGGCACCATAAAATATGTGATACTTACCGTCTCCGTTACGAGTTGATTCGATGTCCCTGCCGTATCCCCCCACATCATCAGACATGATGCTGGCAGTGCCACTATTGGAGGTAAAATATACCCATGCGCTCCATGTGGTCTGAGGAATCGCGCTCGGCTGTGCGTCGAGGCTTGTATTCATAAGTGCCGATCCAATTTGGTTAATAAATGCTGCCGCCCCGTCTATCGGTCCCGTTGTCGTCGCTACCCCTCCATTATTTCTCGCATTGTTTCCATTTGCTGTCGAATCATTTAAGTTCAACATTCCGTTGCTATCATTCATATGCCATACGCCGGCATAACCATTGGTCCAGACATTCTGGGAACCGTAGGTCGATGTCGCCGCCGGTTCGGTGGCGGCAGTATTGCCGTAATACATATAGATGGACGTGCTTGCGGTATGAGATACCGTGGGGATCTTCACCCATGCGGCAAGGGTGCCGCCCGCATAAGATTCTATCTCTCTCGGGAGCAGGGTGACGCCGTCCGAAGCAGTGAATCGGATATCGCTACCGTTGGCGTTGATGTTCGAGAGGCCGGAGAGGGAGATGAGGACGGGGAAGTTTGTCTCGTCTTCTGTCCCCCCGCCAACGAGGGCAGGGTTTATGGTAATCTGTTGGCGCAGCTGCCAACTCGTGTTGTTCCAACTGTTACTGTTATAGATGAATTTGTCAAACGTACTGGTGGCGCTCGTGCCGAGGTAGTTCGTAACCGTCACGTCGACCGTCGCCCCTGTTGTTCCCGCGGGAGAGACCGCCGTGATCGAAGTATCGCTCACCACCGTAAATGATCCCGCGGGCGTCGAGCCGAAGGCGACGGCGGTAGCCCCGGTAAAGCCGATGCCGGTGATGGTGACACTCGTCCCACCCGAGGTGTCCCCGGCGGCAGGAGAAATGGAGGTAACGGCGGGAACAATTTGAGACATAGGAGACGATGCCGCACTCGCTCCACCGACCAGCCACTGCTGATTTGACATTCCAGTGTCGCTTGCGGCATACGCACATCCTGTGTTTGATTGCGTCAATACATTGCCAGTCGCACGATTTGTAATCTTTACAGAACCGTCCCCAATTTGTGTAATAATCCACCGGTCGCGTGCGCTGCTCATGGCACTGACCATTGCTACACCATCGCCATTGCCGTGTGCAGTAACTCCTTCAGACAAAAGGGATCCCATGCTCATTAATCCGTAGAAACCATCCCCTCCGTCCTGCAATGTCCAGGTTCCCGCCATTGAGATCTCTCCATATCCACAGGCCAGCTGAAGAGGCGTAACCCCTCCGTTAGCAGCCCCGATCAAGTAGCTGCCGGCAACTCTGGAAGCAACACTGTCCATAATCCGGATGCCAACACCGCCATAGTTGACTTGGCTAACGATGCGTGTCATCTTCACGATTGTTGAATCGAAGCTGATAGGCTTCCGAGGAGATAGGATTTGAGTGCGTGACATTGCCATCATTTGTTCGATATAGCTGGGCGTGGTGGGTGTGTCAGGCAACTCAGACGGAAGGGAGTTGTTTGGTGTCGAAGAGTTGGAGAGGCCGGTAATGCTTGAGCTTGTTCCTGAATTCTGAAAGGGGCTTTGTCCTGACACTTGAAGGACTGCGGCGACGAACGCATTTGCAGTGGACCCCGCATCGACGGAGAGATAACTGTTTGTTGCGATGCCAAGCAGACTAATCCGTCCGTTGTAATGGTTGAGGGTCATTGCAGAACTGCTTGACGGGCTATAAACTGTCCCTCCCTGCTGAGTCACGCTTCCATCGCCCGAGAGTACGAATTGTGTGCCGCCTTGGCCACTATCGTGCCAGCCATCCCCGATCAGCAAATGACCGCCGAGATCTACCTGGTATCCCCCAGAACTCGTCATATACTCTCCAACACTTCCCAAGGTCTCAATCCCATTGTGCCGCGCGATTCCGCCATGAACGATCTGAGCCAAATTCGGATCGTTATTGATTGTGGCAACCTTAAACTCGATGGCAGCGTCATCTATTCCATCCACTTCAACGGCTGAGCCATTAACTGAACACTCATCACAGATGATGCGCGTATTTGGTGTATCGGGCTCGTGCAATTCAATCTGATCGGTCGAGGACGATGTTGAGTATGTGTAAAAGCCCAGGTCCTCCAGCTGAACCGATTTTCCATAAATGCTTAGAATTGG
Organism: Acidobacteriaceae bacterium; assembly: GCA_049518555.1. Lineage (GTDB taxonomy): Bacteria > Acidobacteriota > Terriglobia > Terriglobales > Acidobacteriaceae > Edaphobacter. The sequence goes on along the minus strand of JBEKRR010000026.1, from coordinate 22,352 downwards.
GCCTTGCAGACTAGCGGCGGCTTGGAGTTGACTGAGTAGACCATCGCCAAGGATGCCGACACTCGCGTTCGGTGGAATTGTCAGTGTTTGATAAATATTGTAGGTTCCCGCAGGAAGATGAACGATTCCACCCGCTGCTATTGCAGCATTAATGGCCTTTTGAATCACATCGCCATTGGACCCAACGGGTACCTCAAAGACTGGTCTGTGGCTAAAAGGCGGAATATACACCTCGGTTGGAATGGTCAGGGATAATATCGGATCGGTGGCCCTGGTGGCTTCGTCGACGCTTGTGTAAACTCCAACGCCGCTGCACTGCACGCAAAATGGGCCAAAGGGTTGTGAAACCGAATATGAATTGCCATCCGATATGAAGTAACGTGGGCTTCCGCTGATAGCCATGACATGGAAACTCGGATCAAGGTTCACAAACTGATTATCCGCAAGTATCAGAGCACCAGGCATACCCATAATCATTGGTTCAGAAGCTGGGTGATAGACTGTATTCCCCTGTATGATAACATTAGAAGGTGCTCCGGTTGCCCCTGTCAATAATAACATCTGTGAATCGAACGATAGGTTGTTTCTAAATGAGAAGGGACCTGAACTGGAAGGCAGGAGATCGCTTACTGTTGATCTCACAAATACACTATTCGTAACATTGAATGGTCCTCCTAGCACTGTGTATCCCCATATGCCTACAGCGTTATCGGTAAACAAGGAATCGATCACGTTGAAATTTAACGTGCCCTGATTGCTGATGCCTGCAGTGGAGTTGTGATCGAAATGGACCCGATCCACTGTCAGTTCGCCACTATCACCGCATGCTCCTGTCAGAAAACCAATGGTGCTATTGAGAATACGGCTGTCATGAATCAGGTTTCTTGTCGGATAACTGTAGTGAACTTTGTCCCACATTATTTCAAGAGCGACGCTAGTGGCACCACGTCCATCCCAAGTGATCCGTCCGAGGTTTAAGCCGTCAACGCCGTTCAGTACAAACATGGTACCCCCCTTGGGTCCGCCCCACACTATAGTAGTAGTGAGTGGATCTTCGCCGAGGATTGTGATGTTTGTATTACCTAAGATAGTAAGAGTCCCAGTGATTAAATAGGTTCCATGTGGAATCCACAATACAGGCGTGGAATTGCTAAGTGAGTTAAGCGCTGCCTGCAGCGCAACTGTATCGTCCGTAACGCCATCCCCTTTGGCACCAAAAACTGCTTTGACATCAGTCCATGATGCGAATGGGCCATCGAAGGTCTTCGCTGATTCGACGAATCCTGGATTCGGAGTGATGGAATGTAGAACGCAGGTAAAGGAAGACTGGGCAGTCATTCCAGAAAAAGTACCAGACACTGTTGTAGCTCCCGAATGATTGCAAGAGACCAGGCCGCTAGAGGATATGCTCGCGATAGAAGGGTCTGTTACCCAAGTGGTGCTTGCCGACACATCCGTCGTCGCACTATTGGAGTAGTCAGCCAGCATCTGATACTGGTAGGGAGATTCAGAGCGAATGACTATAGGTGTCGAACCCAGATGAATGTCAGTAATCTGTGGGGTGGAACACGTCAAGGTCGTGACTGCGGTAACTCCTGCTGAGAGCGCCGAGACCAGGGAGCTTCCTGCTCCCTCGCAGGTCAGAAGGCCCTGGTTATCTACGGTGGCAACAGCGGGCGCGTTGCTCGTCCATTTTGCCGTCGAGGTAATAGTCGCAGTGCTTCCGTTCGCATAGCTCGCTACTGCGTTGAGTTGCACGGTCTGCTTTATAAGGATACTTGGTGACTGAGGTGTGATTGATAATGCAGTAATCTGTGGGGTGGAACACGTCAAGAAGGTCCCTGCGGTAACTCCTCCTGAGAGCGCCGATACCAGGGAACTTCCTGTACCCTGGCAGGTCAGAAGACCCTGGCCGTTTACGGTGGCAACAGCAGGCGCGCTGCTCGTCCATTCTGCCGTCGAGGTAATAGTCGCCGTGCTTCCGTTCGCATAGCTCGCTACTGCGTTGAGTTGCACGGTCTGCTTTATAAGGATGCTTGGTGACTGAGGGGTGATTGATAATGCAGTAATGGCGGGCTGTACACTCTCCGAGAATTTCTCAACTTGCATTCCGCATCCGGCTGATGCAACGGTCGTTATGCTAGCAATGACTATCCATACGTTTCTAAGCGGCGAACGCATACAGCCTCCGTGCCGGAAGCTGTATCAATCACGGTTGAGTCTAATCAGCCGAAATTGAGGCCTTCCGTTCAGGAGGCTACATCGGCTTTTATCTGACTATACAAACTACTGTTCTGGATAGAGGCACGGCGTCCGTGGAAATACAACAAATGATTACGATTCTCAATACTCTCACTATTACCTATGTACTGTTATCTCGGTTATGTTACGGAACTGCTCAACGGTACGCGCAATGAGGTCGTCAATGTCGATAGGTCGTCTTCTGGGAATCCGTAGCAGAAGTGTGCATTCCTCTTGTCTGGATAGATTCGTCCCGACAAGTCGGCCAGCGGGGTGGAATCAGCTAGGTCTCTGACCGCGTAATGGTGTGTCTTTTGTAGCCGAACTTCTGGCGTGCTTTTGTGCGTGTGAACCCCCGGTCGATGGGGACGCGGTCGCGGTTCATCTTGCGGTTCCAGGCCTTGGCTTCCCTTCGAAGCTCGCGGAGAGAAGGGATTCTGCGTCGGCCCAGACACTGGCGGCTGAACAGGCTGATCTCGATCTCCGCTTGGTCGAGCCAGCTTCCGTGTTTGGGCGTGTAATGCACGGTGAACCGGTCCCACAGCCAGCCGCCGATCTATTCTCCGAAGCGCTCCACGATGGCCTTGCGGCGGTGCGAACTCAGATTGTCCAGCACCAGATGGATGGTACTGGCAGCGGGGTAATGCTCGGCAATCTCCAGGAGGAAATCGGCGAGCTCGGGCGACGAGCGCGTGGGCGTCACCTTGGTGAAATGAACCCCCGCCTTAGGCTCAATCCTGCAGAAGACGTTGGCGGTGCCGCAACGCTTGTACTCCGAGTCGCGCCGCAGGATTCGCCCTGGGCGCTTGGGCCGCGCCGGACGCAGTTCGGCATGCAGAACAACCGGCTTCTCATCAACGCAAACCACGGGTTCACGCTCTGCAGCGGCTTTTCGTAGATATTGAGCACGTCCTCCATACGGGCGATGGACTCCTCATTCAGATCCGCCAAGCACCACATTTTTTCCCGCCACGGCTTCAGATCGTGGCTCTGAAGAAGGATGCGAATCGTTTCCCGGCCCACCTGCGGCGTCAGTCTTCGCTTCATCGCTTCACAGGCGATCAAGCGCACGCTCCAGTGTGCCTGGCCTTCGGGCGGCGTACCGCAAACCATGGCAATGATCCGCTGGCTCTGGCCTGTGTCCAGCACCCGTTGCTTGCCGGGCCGCGGTTTTTCGTGCGGACCCGCCTCCAATCCTTCTTCTTCGTAACGCCGGGCAATGGCCGTACCGTCTTCTGCGCCACGCCCACGTTCCCGGCTACCTGCGCTGCCGTTTGTCCCTGGTCAAGCTGGCGCAGAATCAAGGCCCGCCGCAGCACCCGCGCCGATTCCCGCCCCCTCGTCAGCATTTCTGCAATCTGCTGCCGCTCCTTCTTGCCCAACTCCACATGTACTCGATGGTAGGTTGTTCGCATACCTTCACTATGCAACCCATCCAGCTTCTCCAAAAGGGCCTATTCAGATACACCATGATGCGGTCAGAGACCTAGTGCGTCGGCAAAGTCACGATACTATCCAAAGAACTGTTTCAAAAGGACGTCCAACACGATGTGCCTGATTGACCCTTTTGAAACAAAGCAACTGCTTTAGAATCCGCACTTCCCGTCCCAGAAGGCTCTCCATCGCATGGGTTGTATCCCAATGAAAACAAAACGGCGGAAGACTCCAGAAACGCTGTTCCAAAAGGTGTGGGTTGGGTAACAACCTTTTAAAAAAGCTCAGTCGTAACTCCCGGCTTGACTCGATTCAGGAGGGGGAGGCCTGAGACCGCTCGGTCGCTATTGAGATGCAGTTGCCACGTCGCGCAGGCTCAGTACTTTTTACTATTGAAACGCCAACGACCCGATGATACGATTCCACATCGTTCCACTGGGCTATCCGTTATGTGGTGCATCAAGCGCGTTAGCCGGCTTCGGGTGGGACGCCGTCTGGCGGCGGATTCACTACTTGTTTACGTGTGGGTAAATGTTCCTTAGGCGCGACCATGGCAAGATTCTGCGGTAATTGTGGAACGCCGCTCCAGGATGGAGCCGGCTTTTGTGGTCTATGCGGCACGAGAGTGGCCCCGCCGCAGGCTGGAATCTACACCGCACCAACGCCCCAGCCGCGTGCTGGTTCTGGCTCATCCGCGATGCCTCCCGGCTCGCCACCTTCACCTGTTTCCAGCCCGATCATACCGCCTGCCCCGCCTCCCCCCCCTGCCTATCCGATGCAGCCGCCTCCATGGAGCGCTGTGTCGGCGCCCCCCATATCGCCGCCCGCAGTTCCCTCATCTGCCCACCAAGCTGATCCCGCAGCCGCCTCTTTGACGGCTTCCTGGCATGCCGGCAACCCTTACGCCGCAGACTCAACGGATGAGTTGCCCGCCTCGCCGCCGCTGTGGGACTTTCAGCAAAAGTTGGTGCCCACAGGCGAATCTATTGCGGCATCATTGGGGAGCAATCCTGGCGGGTTTATGAAAATACTCGCCTGGATGATTCGGGCCGCCTTCCTCGATCCACGCATCGCCCGCCAGGCTGTGCTGGACAAGGCCGGCAATGGCGCGGCAATTGGTGCGTTTGCGCTCTCCATGGCACCGGCGTGGCTCTACCTGCTGCTGGCCGGAAACCCATACCTCTATAACTCGATCTACCACGCCATGATCATCAGCACGGTGATTGTTTCGATCGCAGGCATGGTAGCAACGATTTTCATACTGGCCATGCTTTCGAAGGGCCTGTTGGGGGTGAGGCTCGGCGCCGGTCAGTTGATGCGTGCGCTGGCCTATGCACAAGGGGCCGCCGTCCTCGGTTTCATCCCTATTCTTGGCATACTGATCCGCTTATGGACGATTCCCACGTCAATCGCCGCGATACGCGAGATCAGCGGGGCGGGAACGGCCAAGGCGATCGTCTTCATCGTCATCGGAGGGGCCGTCACGATCGTCGCCATGATGCTGCTCTCACCGATTCTGATGCGCACGCTGGTGAGATTCTGATTTGAGGAACCCTGGGATGACGCCCGAGCAGGCAAGCCAAAGTTATACCACCCTGCGCCAGCAGTGGGATGCGGGGCAGTTGCCCGACGCCCGGTTTCGGGAGCTGGTGGCGCAATTGGTAGTAAACGGCGCCGACGGAACGGCCTGGCAACTGGACGCGGACAGCGGCCAGTGGGTGGTGTGCCAGCCGCCTCAGCCGACGCCGCCCTCAACCAAAGCCGCTCCCGCCAATCGATGGTGGTCCATTCTCCTGATGATGGTCAGCCCGGGTCAACTGCTGGCGCAAGGCTTGGGCAAGATATCGTGGCCCTTCGCCCTCACCGTCTCCGGCGCCGCGTTCGCGCTGTTTTTCTTTCAGACCGGGCTCGACCGCTCGCATGTCAACTTCCTCAGTGCCAGCCGCTGTGCGCTGCTGGCGCTGCTCGGCGCGGGCTATGGCACGGCAGGCATAGCGGCCATTGGGCTGGTGGCATGGGCGTTGTCGAAATTCATCGGCGGTGACCAGCCGCCGGGCTGGGTGATCCGCGCCGTTGCGTTGAGCTATAGTTCCGGCCTGGTCTATGGCGCGGCGGGGCTTGTTTTCAATCTGTTTTTCAAGTGGAATACGTCCTTGGCGTTTGGGGTCACCGGCGTGTTATGGGCGTTGGGGCCGATGATGGCGGTGTTCCGCCAGCTATCCAAAGGCAAGATTGCGGGAAGCGTGGTGTTCGCTACCATCTGCGGAGCGTTGGTGCTGTTGGGCTGGGGAGCGCTGGCAACGGGCAGCGCAGGGAGGTGAGTGATGGCGAATGAAACGAACCAGGGCGGCAGCTCGATCCCCGCATTGCTCTGTTTTGCCACGCTGGCAGGCTTGGCCGCCTACCGCGGGAACCCGTCGTTGAAGCCGGTTGCCGTGGCTGCCATCGGCGGTTTGGCGGCGGCGTGGTTGTGCCTATGGCTTTTCGGCCGTCTGCTTTATATCTTCAATGGCGCCGTCCGGCAGAAGTACGGGTGGCGCGGAGTCAGGCAAGCCGTCGGCCGGAATTTCCTGCTGATCATTCCCTACACGGTGTTGGCGCTGCTCGCCGACCTAGTCCTGGGTTGGAATGCAAGCCTCACTTTCGCATCGGCGGGAATCATGACCTCCGGATCCGCCGTGGGCGCTGAGTTGATGGCAAAGGGCGGCGGCAAGATCGCAAACATGCTGCTGCCGGTTTGCGGGGGCATGGGTTTCACCATGCTGTGGATGGTGATCGGCTCGTTGCTGCGGGCGGTAGCGAGGTGAGATCCATGAACGCAAGTCGGAGGTCTCTGCTGTGTCTCGTCGCTCTGCTGTGCGCCGCCCCGACTGCACATTGCGCAGACAGCGGCCCGCGGATATCCGGCCAGTGGGCCATCACGCAAAGCGGCGTGCAAATGCTCGCCGGCGTTTTCAGCGTGAGCAGGAGCGACGGCGGAAGCGCCGGCGGATCCTCGCAGCAAGAACAGCCAGCGGGGCTGGAGGGCGAATACAACGGCACCGTTTCCAGTTCCGATACGAACAGCACCAGCGGGCACATCCAGTTCACAGTCAGCGGCAACTCGCTCCAGGGAACGGTCAACGGACAATGGGCGCAAGCCCCGGGTGACGAATCAAACCTGACGGAAGAAGAAAAGGAAGCAAGCAGGGAGTCCGAATCCGGAACCTTCTCCGGGTCATTCGGCGGGGCCGTCACTTCCGACTCCGGCAGTTTTGACACGAACCTGGCCGGTAAGATCGGCGACTTCGACTTTTCAGGTCACATTCGCGGGAGCATCCAGGGGAACGACGCCAGCGGCACCTGGGACGCCACCAACCAGTACGGAAATTCGTCGGGGACATGGCACGCGTCCAGACCGGCGCCGGCTGTCGCGCTGCTGGGCTTGACCGGCGTCGGCGCAGAAGTTGTGGAAACTCCACCTCCGGGGATTTCCGGCGTGGGAGACGTTCCCGGACCGTCGGATCTGCCCGAGACGGGCACCGGCATTCTGCTGCCCGGATTGCTGGCGGCCGCCGGCATTGGGCTCAAGAGCCTGCTCGATTCCAGCAATGTCACGCCGCCTCCCTTGGTCGACTACGGCCCCGTTACACCGCCCATTGACTCCGGTGGGCTCGACGCATCCATGCCGGACTCGACGCCCGCCGCCGCTCCGGTGGATCAGCCTTCGACACCGGCTCCGCAGCCCGTACCGCCCACATCCGACTACGGACCGGAGTACACGCAGGCAATCAAGGATTCGCGGGATGCCAGCGACAAGTACACCGCCATGAAGCAGCAGCTTGCCGATTTCGAGAATGGCGCGGACACAACCGATCCGCAGTACGCCATCTTGAAGAAGCAGTACACGGACTATCTGGATTACTACAAGCAGAAGGCCGATGACTCCTCCGCCACAGCCGACGCTATCGCCAAGGCGGTGGAGCTGGACCGCAATACCAGGGTCCTGAAGGATTTCAGGGGCAACGACGTAAAAGCGGTGGTCTACGATCCCGCAACGGGCCAGTGGCATGACAGCGAGACGGGCACTCTCTTTGATCCCAACAGCTGGCAGCAGGAGCAGGATCAGGCGGCGAAGGACGCGGCCTGGGCCGCGGCCGACCTCGACAAGATGGCCGCCCACCAGGACAGCTTCAGCAAGAGTCTGGACCAGATAGCAATAGACGAGAAGAACAAGGAGGCCGAACTCAACTACCTGGGCAAACTGCAAAAGATGGCCTACGACACGAACCTCACAGATCCAGGAGGGGCGCACGATGTCTTCACCACGACGCAGAAGATGATGGACGACATTCTGGATGGCAAAACCGTCACCGTGCCGAATATCCTTGCGACCCGCCAGTTTCTGCACGACAGCCTGCTGGGCACGGCAGCCTCGGAGTCGATCCTCTCGCTGTCTGAGAATCAGGCCAATCTGGGAGACATCGCCACAACCACGGCCTGGAACTCAATGCATGAACTCATCACCGGCCGGGATGCCGATGGGCATTTCACAGTAGCCGGAATTATTGGATCGATCGGTCTGCACGTTGCCGGCGCGGCGGTCGCGGGGCCGGCGTATGGATGGGTTTCCGAGGGTCTCTTGACTGCAGCCAACACGGTTTATGCGGAAAAGAACGCCATCGACCACGGCGCCACCAGTTGGGGAGCTTTGGGCGCGGGCGCGCTTGAGGCCGTCTCACAGGGCGGGCTTCAGGCCGCAGGCGGGCTCGCCATGCATTACGTGCCAACCACTTTCCCCAATGTGGCTGCCGGTATCGGGGAGATGATGCAGCCGGTGACTCAACTCGGAAAGCGCATCAGCAACGCTGTGTTCCCGCTCAGCGAGAGCCAGCAGATCACGCGCAATGCCGTGGAAAAAGTGCTTGCGTCTGACAACCCCGCAGATCTGGTCGCGCTCTACAAGAACGGAGGCATGACCAAACTCGGCGAGTTGCAGGCTGCAGGGAACTTGACCAAAGCGGAGGCAATGGCCCTGAACTCGAAGCTGGCGCCCATCGTGAATACGGAGATCGACAACTCCACGCGCCTCGCCATGCAGCAGTTCCAGAGCCGCACCGGGGTCAGGATCGAACAGTCGATCATCGCCGACTCCGGATCGGGCGCGCGTGGAGGGCCCAGTTCCAAGGCCTTCACCGACTTTGACCGGACCCAGGTGACGCGATTCAATCAGGAAGACCTGGCGCAATACGCCCGCGACCACAGCATCTCTGTCGAAGAGGCCAATCAGAAGCTCCAGAATCTGTACGGCAACCAACTGACGGATAACCTCGATACTCGCTTGCGCAGTCAAGGGTTCACACATGGAACGGACGACATACACTACTCGACCTATAACGGAATTGGCGTTGGCTCCGGACCGGGCGACGCGTACGGCGCAGGCGTGACCGGAATGCGGAACAAATTGCAGGGCGTGGGCACGGAATACAACACCAACGCGGCTGGAAATGTGGATTCCGTCCGCACCATCTCAGGCACCGCTGTGGTCGACCAGCACGGGTTAAACGTCCATCAGGTGACCGGGGAGCTGCCTCCGAATCCAGACAAGTTCAGCCCCGACGAATTCCAGCTTTGGAGCAAACAGCAAGTGGATGCGGCCAATGGACATCTCGACGTCAAGTCGGTGGCCAAGGCCATGAAGCGGCAAAGCGACCTGTCGGACCGCATAACCCGTATGTCCGGCAACGACTATGGCCAGGAGCAACTGCAGAACGCTGGGATTCCCGCGGAAGCGCCGGTGTTGGACCCGAACCTTAAAGCGCTTGCCAAACAGATCGCCGACCACCCGAGCGAGGCCGACAGCATCCTGGCGAGTAACAATATGACGCCAATCCAATTCCAGACACAGGTCAAAACCGCAATCGAAAATTACCATGTCGCAATTGGCGGGACATTGAACTAAGGCCGCCGGTAATTGCAAGGAGCAAGAGATGACACCCACAGAGTCAGGTACATCTTCGCAGGACCGGCCGGCGGCGCCCATGGAGCGGCCCCACATCGCCATCGATGGCGAAGACTACCTCCTGGCGGAAAGCGATCTTTCCGCGCTTGCGGATTTGATTGGCGCGCGCTCCAATTCTCTGGCGCTGCTGCCCGACGGCGACCCGGCCGCTGACACGAAGGCGCGGCTCGGCGCGGAGTTCGCGCAGATGGACGAGGCCCACCGGCAACGCCTGGCCATCGCCATTGGCGTGCTGAGAGCCCCGGCGAAAGTCGCCTACCTGAACCACACGATTGCCGATGAGACGGTCAGCCGCGGCGTGCTGGCATGGACGGCCAGCGTTCCTGATCAGATTGTTGCCTTGGCTCGCTCCGGCATCCTGCGCCGGATTTCCTACTGGAAGCCTTCCAGCCTGCGCGCATCCATCACCAGGATTCTGGCCGCGGATACGAAGCTCTCCGACGATGCCATCGGCTGCAAGCTGTCCTCCACAGCCGTGCTGACTTTTCTGGCTATTCTCGATCAGCTGCGGGCAGTCAGGCTGTACTCGATGCTCAACCACACCGAACCCTCCACCATGTTCTCGCCGGACGAGATACAGGAGAGGCTGGCAGGCGCGGCGGTTGAGGATTTCCGCTGGCCCTTGAACTTTACTGACAAGGTACTGCCGGGACTGGCGGCCGCGCTCACCGCGAACGACGTGTCAACGGCATTCCAGGAGCTGATACAGGCGCATCTGATCGAGCCGGTTCTCGAAACCGAGCGATCGAAGCGTTACGACCTGACCGAAATGGGAAGGGTGATCTGCAATGGCGTCGTGCATGATGTCACCAAGGTTGCGCTCAGTCTCTGCGACCACCATCCGGACGGACAGTACGGCCACGATCTGGCTCTCTGGATTCGCGGGGCTTTTCATCTGTTGCTCTTCGCCATGGCGGGCCAGGAGGGGGCAATCTGCGCCGTCAGCAATGCCGAGTTGGAGGAGTTTCTGAACCAGGCGCTTGCGCTTCCACCAGCCCCCGCGGAGGGGGGCAGGCAGACTTCGGCGCAACAAGCGGCAACCACGCCCTCTCCGGCAGCCCCCATATGCCCGCACTGCGGCGCGGCGATTCGCCCTGGTCTGAAGTTCTGCGAGGGTTGCGGGCAACCACTGCCGCTGGGACCGCCACTGGCGAAAGAACTGCATTGTCCTAGCTGCGGACAGCCGGTCGCGCCCGAGATGCGATTCTGCGGAAACTGTGGCGCGTCTCGGGCCTGAATTGCCGCGGCCCCGGCTACTGCTCATCCAAAGTGAAATTGACCGTTACCTCGGTCTGGACCTCTGTCGGTTTGCCGTTAAGCATGTAAGGCCTGTAGAGCCATTGCCGCACCGCATCGATGGCAGCTTTCCTCAGAAGCCGGTGACCGGAGGTCACCTTCACGTCTTTCACGGCGCCGTTGGTCCCAACGGTAATCTGAAGCGTCACTGGACCACTGATGTGCGCCATCTTTGCTAATTGAGGATATTTCGGCGGGACCTGCTGGATCAGGACGCCCTGGGCACTGCTTATTGGCGGGGTCGGACGAGTGGGTAGAACAGGTTCGGGGGGCATTGCGGACTGTGCGGGCTGTATGGGCTGGACCGCGTGCTCAACCGCAGGCACGTACGTCTGCGCCTGAGGTTGCTGACTCTGGACACTGGTGGCCGGTAAATTGCGGCGCTTGGCAGGAATGTTTGCCGGGTTGACTGCAACCGGAGCGGGTGCGGTCTGAACCGGCTGAGCTCCGGCCGGAGAAGTTTGAGCGGACTGCGAGGCGGCAGGTTGAGCAGGATTGGCAGTTGGCTGCGTGGGTGCCAGCGCCGCGCTTGCCTGCGGTTGCGGCTGGTGGGCTTTCTTCCAGGACAAATAGCCGTAGTAGCCGCTCGCGCCCAGCGCCACAAGCAGAATGACTGCGGCCACGATCTTGCCCGCCGCCGATTTCTGCGGCCCATATGCGGAGCCCTGAGGAGCCGTGAATGCAGGTGGATTGGGCGCTGGCTGCGTTCCTGCGGGCCCGCCGGACGGAACCTTGACAGGTGTCCAGGCGGGTGACGAAGCAGACATTGCCGGGGCTGAAGGCCCAAATGGTGGCACAGCGGGCGCCACCGACGGTGGAGGCGGAGGCGGGGCGGATACAACCGGAGCCGGAGGCGCGAGCGGAGGCGCCATCGGTGGCGGTGGTGGGACAGTTACGGGTGGGTGCGGGGCGTCCTGTAACAGAGGCTTCCCGCACTGGATGCAAAACTTGACATTTTCCGGGACCGAAGTTCCGCAAGAGGGACAGGTTCGTCCGGCAACTGCCCTCGGCGGCGGCACGGTGACGGCCAGAGGCTTGCCGCAAGATGTGCAGAACTTCAGCCCCGGGTTGTTCTGGTTCCCGCAAATAGCACAAGCTGGCATGATTCTTTTCCTCCGGTACAAATCGAGATGTTGTTTTATCCCATGTTGCGGGTCGGCGATACCCGATCCTCCTGCCACGGGCTGGAGTTGCAACCAGGCCATGCTTGGCAGCCGAAGTCACAGTAGTCAGCGGCGAAGCTGAAGTTTCTCGGTGCCGGAAAATTCGTGAACACTGGCCGACTTGCTTTACACCAGCCTTGGCTTTGCGCGAGCGGTCTCCGCTTGCTAGCCTCCTTTCGGCTTGGGCAAGTACTCGCTGATCTGGTGCGCCAGCCGCGGAATCGGCAGCGTTTGCAGCCACACCGCACCCGGCCCAGTCAGTGCCGCCAGGAAAAGGCCGTCTCCGCCGAAGATCACGTTCTTAAGCCCCGGAACCCTGGTGATCTGGAATCCGACCGACGCCTGGAACGCGCCCACATGGCCCGGATGCACCCGCAACGTCTCGCCTGGAGCCAGATTCTTCACGACCAGTTCGCCAGAAAGCTCAAGCCACGCCGTACCCGCACCGCCCACGCGCTGTAGTAAGAATCCATTGCCGCCAAATACCCCAGCCCCCAGTGTCTGCTGAAACCCCACTCCGATGGTCACCTGCGGCGTGGCGCAGAGAAACCCGTGTCGGTGCACCATGAACTCGGCTCCAGGACCAACCTCGATTGGCACAATGTGGCCCGGAACCTTGGTGGCAAATGCTACCTCACCGGTGTAGTTCATAGCGCGGTACTCGGTCATGAACAGGCTCCCTCCGCCCACTGCACGCTTCAGAATTCCAAACACCCCGCCGCCCCCGCCAAGCTGGGTGCGCGTACTCATTTGAATCGAGCTTGTCATCCACGAGAGCTCTCCGCTCTCTGAAAACACGCTCTCGTTAGGTTCAAGCTGTACTTCAAGCACGGGCATAGTCGTGCCTTGAATCCGCGTTTGCATAAGAGCCTCCTTTTACCGGGAATCTCCTTCTTTAGCGCTACTTTGCTTGAATTGTACTGCTCGTAATGGATACTGCAACCCGGAATTTGCGGTGTACCTCCCGGGCGATTCTGTGCCGTGCTTGACTCGCCTCCTGCAGGAGGGCCTTGGATGTGCAGAAGCTTCTATTCGAACTTCGGGCTCCGGCTGGTTGGTCGGCAAATCGAAGGTTGGGTCAACGGTTGATAAAATCCCCTTACCATGTACTGAGCCTGCGCGACGTGGCAGCTGCATCTCAATAGCGACCGAGCGGTCTCAGGCCTCCCCCTCCTGAATCGAGTCAAGCCGGGAGTTACGACTGAGCTTTTTAAAAGGTTGTTACCCAACCCACACCTTTTGGAACAGTACTACGCATCATTGTCGATCATCTCTTTTCAGCAGATTGCGGGGACCCCACCAGCCGGCCTTTTGGAACAATCTTGAGCGGGTCTGGATCTCGACCCGGGAAGCGGGGTGTCAATTGACTGGAACAGGCCAATGCACTCATCAAGCCGTGACCGGCGAGAGAAGATGTCGCCAATCTGGATTACTTGCCGTAAAACGCCGTTGTGGTCTCAAAATTTCCGCATGTGTGATACGTGTGTGATTTTCTCAATTCTCGCGTTTTTAGCGGATCGTGAGTGCCTTGGAATCTGTACCTTGCGTGTTTTCAATACCGGTGCACAATCCGACTCCCGCCGCCTCCACCATTTCATCATCCAAGATCATCCAGCAACATCCCAAAGCCAGCGCAATTGCTGGCTTTTTCATTGGTTTATAGTCCATTGACGGACAACTCCGTCGCTTGACATACGAGGGCGTCCGGAGGCAACTGGGGGCAGATCATGGGCAACTGGGTTCCAATGAAACGAAGTTGCCCCCATTTATGCCCCTGACCAATACTGCGATCCGAAACGTCAAACACGGCAATAAACCTGCTTCCTTGTACTCATGCCCTGCGTTCTCCAACTGAGAGATTCCGCTTAAGGGCCCCGACGATTGGCATCGGTGGCTTCCGGGAGTTTTGCTCTGGCAGTTGGTCGAGAAGGACCACATTGAGCAAAGACTTATTCACCTGGATGCGGCCGTTGTAACGGATAAACCCGAGCTTGCGAAAGCGATTCATAAAAAAAGTGACGTGCGACCGTGTGGTGCCGATCATCTCCGCCAGCGCTTCCTGCGAGATGGGGGGGATGAAGGTGTCCCGTTCTCCCGGCTTGCCAAATTCGGCCATCAAAAGGAGAATCCGCGCCAGGCGCTTTTCGCAGGAATTGAAGAGCTGATCGACGAGATCGGCCTGGGTGCGCATACTGCGGGCCAGCAGAAATTTGAAAAAGAGGTCGGCGAAGGCAGTTTCGTCGTGCATCACGCGGGTCATCTCTTTGCGTGTGATCCTGAGCGCAACGCACGGGCTGACGGCAGAGGCCGTCGCCAGACGCAGTCCAGGAATGGATGCCAACGACTCTTCTCCGACAAAGTCGCCGGCGGCAAGAAGCGTGATTGTGGCCTGCTTGCCGTTCTGCGAGATGACCGTGAGTTTTGCCTTTCCTGTCTGCAGATAGAAGATAGCGTTGGCTGAATCACCCTGGGAGAAAAAGAGGTCCTCGGGCTCCAATTGAACGATCTTCCGGCCAAGCCCCGCGTTTGCGAGAAAGACGGCGGAGTCGAAAGTACCTTGGGCGTCTCGGTTTTTCAAAATAACTCCCCCTTCTACAGCAGGAGTCTGATTTTCTCCACTTATGAGCCCCTAGTCTGTCCTCTTTTAGACATAATCCCCTGACAAATTCACGCCGATGGGGTGGACCTCGTTTGGATTGCCCGGTACCGCCGACGCAGAACAGACGAATTGCCATTCTGAGCAAATATGACCATCCCTGAACGCCCGATTCTGACAATCTTTCTATAGCGTAGCCAGACGTCGGCATATTTTATGGACGACGCCGGACGTGTCTGAGAGTGGCAACGCCGATTGGGGGAGAAATTATGACGCCATCCATGGAGATTCGCCGGGCGGTTCTTCTGTTTTCGGTTGCGACCATTCTGGCAACTTTGCCGCACATGGCAGGGTCGCAATCCATGTCCTATACCGGAACCTCCTCTACGGAAGCCTCCTCTGGCGCTGTGGTAAGCACGACCGCAGGCCAACTGGACCTGACGTATGTGCGTCCTACTCAGAGAACAAAAGTCCACAACTACGTCTTCGATGCGTACGGCCCGTACCCGATTGTCAGTGCCGCGATCACGGCTGGGATCAACCAGGAAACAAATTCGCCTCCGGAATGGAACCAGGGCGTTGAGGGGTACAGCAAGCGATTCGGGTCCGAGCTTGGAATCGCCGCTGTTGGAACCACGGTGCGCTATGGGCTGTCAGAAGCCTTCAAGGAAGACGCGTTGTACTACCGCTGTGATTGCCGAGGCGTATTCCCGCGCATGGGCTACGCTATGGTCTCGACCTTGACGGCGCGCCGCGGAGACGACGGCCATCGCGTCTTTTCTCTCCCGGCGCTTCTGGCGCCCTATGCGGGTTCGATGACCGCAGTCTATGGTTGGTACCCGAACCGCTTCGGGCCGAAGGACGCGTTCCGTGTGGGCAACTACAACCTGCTGATATATATGGGCGGAAACATCTCTCTGGAGTTCATCTACAGTGGCTCCCACTCCCTGCTTTCACGGATGCATCTGAACAATGCGCACGGCTCCCCCATTAAAGGACCGAACAAGTGAGCGACCGCGAGCACATTGTCGTTGCAGGCATTCATCCGCTGATTCCGGAGCAGCGAACTGTGTCTATACCATCTGCACTGGATTTTGTTGGCAGGACGGCCAACGGGTTCTTCGAGTGGTTCGGCGACCTGGGCATCTTTGCCTGGAAGGTCCTCAAGGCCGGGTTGACGCCGCCGTATGAGTGGCGCGAGCTGGTTCGACAACTCGACGAGGTTGGATCGATGTCTCTGCCGCTGGTTGCAGCGGCAGGCGCAGCAATCGGCGTTGTGATCTCGATGGAGGCGCGTTACAGCCTGAGTCGGTTCGGCGCCAAATCGATGTTTTCGACTACTCTTGTGTACTCCGTGATTCAGGTCATGGGCCCGATCATGACCGGCCTGATCGTGAGTGGGCGCGTGGGCGCGGGCATTGGCGCGGAACTGGCGTCGATGAAAGTGACCGAGCAGATTGACGCCGTCGAGGCATCGGCAATCAACCCTTACCGGCTTCTGGCGGCCACGCGAATTCTGGCTTGCATCCTGATGCTGCCGCTGCTGACTCTGGCCGCCGATGCAAGCGGACTGTTGATGGGCTGGATTGCACAGGCAATGGTTGAGCCGCTTTCGTTTCACCAGTTCATCGAAAGCGGCTTCAAGGGAGCCACGTTCAACGACTTCCTGCCGCCTACGTTCAAGACCGCGGTGTATGGCCTGATCATCGGGCTCATTGCGTGCTTCCAGGGAATGCGCACACGCGGAGGAGCGGAGGGAGTGGGCCGCGCAGCCACATACTCGGTTGTGCTTGCCTCGCTCTTCGTGATCCTGGCCGACGTTGTGCTGGTGAAGTTCATTCTCGTGGTCTTCCCCTAAACATGGAGCGAACGGATCGTGAGACAGATATGGCCACAGCCTATGACATTGCGATGAAGCACACGGAACCAGAGGAGAATGACGGTGCGCCGGTTGTCGCCGTCGAGGATGTGCGCAAGACTTATGCCGGCCACACGGTCCTCGATGGGATCAATTTGCATGTGACCCGCGGAGAAACTCTCGCCGTGCTCGGACGCAGCGGCACAGGCAAGAGCGTGCTGCTGAGGCTCATCATCGGCCTCGAAACACCCGACTCAGGATCGATTCACATCCATGGCCATGACATTGCCGGCCTGGCCATGGACCGCATGGGCGAGATCAGAAAAAAGATGGGTTTTCTGTTCCAGCATGCCGCTCTCTACGATTCGCTCACCGTCGCTGAGAACGTGGCCTTCCCGCTTGTACATCACCGCAGAGACATGTCCCGGTCCGAGCGCGATGACCGTGTGATGCAGTTGCTGGCCGAGGTGGGGATGGAAGGCGACGTGGATAAGATGCCCTCAGATATCTCGGGTGGAATGCAGAAGCGCGTGGGCCTGGCGCGGGCGCTCGCCCTGGAACCGGAGATTCTGCTTCTCGATGAACCAACGGCCGGTCTCGACCCCATCAGCTCAGGGGAGATCGACGATCTGATTCTCAAGCTCCAGCGGGAGCGTCGGATGGCATCCATCGTAGTGACTCACGATCTGCACAGCGCCCGGACGATTGCCAACAGCCTTGCCCTGTTGGACCAGGGCAAGGTGGTGATTGAGGGCAGGTTCGAGGACCTTCAACAAAGCCGCATCGCGTTTGTAGAAAAATTTCTTAAGCAGTCGTAGGAGGATTTATGTCGAGAGTGGCACGGCTAGGGGCATTCATCGTTGCGACACTGGCAATTCTGGCCGCAGGCGTCTTCATTATTGGCAGCAAGGAGTATCTGTTCAGCTCCACATACCAACTGAAGGCGCTGTTCGACAATGTGGCGGGCCTGGCCGCGGGGGCCGACGTGCGCGTTGGCGGCGTTCACAGCGGTACTGTGCACAGCATCTCATTGCCTCACAATCCAGGCGAAAAGGTCACGGTTGTCATGGACCTCGATCGGTCGACGCATGAAATTATCAAACACGACTCTGTGGCATCCATCGAAACCGAGGGCGTCTTGGGCAGTCAGTTCGTGGCTATTACGTTTGGATCCGCGGGACAAGTCGAGGTAAAGGACGGCGCGACCATCCAGAGCGAACCGCCGCTGCAGATGTCGGACCTGCTCAAGAAGACGAATGTCATTATCGACAGCAGCCAACTGGCCGTCCAGAACACGATCCAGGCGACGGCGCATCTGAACGCGGTAAGCGCGAAGATCGACTCGGGCCAGGGAACCGTGGGCGCGCTGGTGAACGACAAGCAACTCTATACCAATCTGCAACAGACCACCGCCACACTGCATGACACGATGCTCCAGGCGCAGACCGGGGTTACTGACTTCCAGGAGAATATGGAGGCGCTGAAACACAACTTCTTCCTGAGCGGCTACTTCAAGAAGCGCGGATACGAAGACTCCGCCGGCCTGGCGGCGAATAAGATTGCCGCGCTTCCGCAGGGTACGCCTCTCAAGGCGTTTACCTATACGGCCAAGCAGCTCTTCGATAGCCGCGATACTGCCAAGCTGAAGGACCAGCAATCTCTCAAGGCCGCCGGCGACTTCCTGGCGCAGAATCCATTCGGAGTCGCTGTCATCGTTGTTGCGACCGGAATGGAGGGCGACACCCAGAAGGACCTTGTGCTCACCCAGGCCAGGGCCATGGTTATACGCGAGTATCTGGTGGAAAACTTCGGTTTTGACGACAGCCAGCTTATGACGTTGGGAATGGGCAAGCAGGCAGGCGCGAACCTGGAGGCGGATTGGGGTTCGATCCAGATTCTCATCTTCCCGGAAGGGACCGTGATACCGGCTGACAAACCGGCGCCGGCGGTACTCTCATCCACAACCGATTCCGGCCGGCCGGCCCAGGTCACTGCGGCGGTCGCCCATCAACCATAGTGCATGACGCAATGAGTGGTAACAGGAACTCTTGTTTCGCAGCCGAGTGAGTATCGATCGCATGTTCAGCTTCTATGGTACGTGTGCTTTATAGCTCAGCTATTTGCTCATGGCCTTGGAAGAATGAATAGGAAGAGGAGGACCGTTCTCCTCTCTCCCTGGCTCACCGAGCTACGGAAGACCATCAAACACGTACCGCTCTGCTGACTGTGTAATACAAGGACAAATCAAGGGAATGTTAAACGGGGTCATAGTAATCCCATAGATCTGAGGATTCCAAAGCGTTTCGGTTTCTTTGAGTACCTTTCCTAGTTTTCTGTTGGGCATTGAGAGATCGAGCCAGCGAAGCAGTGTCCGTCAACGCAACACAAGTTCAACGCAATACGGCAGAATCTGCCTGTAGGAGGAATCTTGAAGAACATACTATTGTCAGCAGTTGGATGTGTCCTCAGTCTGAGCGCATTTGCTCAAGCGAATCCGCAAGCTACGGCGGTCCTCGTACCCGCGGGCCAGGTGTCCACATACCGCGTGATCGTAACCAGTCGCTCGGTCCAGGCGGTCAATTATCAGCATCGGAGCGGGGCCACGGATGTGGACTTTGCCGGCACGGCTTTGTTGCCTTCAGCAAACGGAAAAGCCAAGGTGCGAAGCAAGCGCGGCACCATGGAAGTCGAAGCAGAGTTTGGAAATCTGCAAAGTCCTACAACCTTCGGCGGTGAATATCTAACCTATGTCCTGTGGGCGATTAGCCCCGAGGGCCGGGCGGTAAACCTTGGAGAAGTGCTGGTTGGCGACAATAATCGAAGCAAGCTGACTGCCACCACCGACCTGCAGGCATTTGCCCTGATTGTTACTGCGGAACCGTATTTTGCTGTCCGCCAGCCCAGCGATGTTGTTGTCCTTGAGAACGTGGTCCGCGCCGATACCAGGGGAACCACAGAGGCAGTGAATGCAAAGTATGAACTGATGGAGCGCGGTGGCTATATTCCCACCGGCTACAAGTTTGACCCCATCGTTCTGAGCGCCAGCCTGCCGCTGGAGTTCTACGAGGCGCGCAATGCGCTGCGGATCGCTAAATCTGAAGGTGCGGAAACGTATGCGAGCACCAGCTACCAACATGCTGTTCAGTTGATGAACACTGCCGATGCGGACGCCATAAACAAGCACATGGACAGAAAGCCCCTGATTGCTGCTGCTCGCGAGACGGTACAGACGGCCGAAGATGCACGAGAGATCGCGGTCAAGAAGATCGATGATCAGATCCAGGCGATCGAGCGACAGGCTTCAATCGATGCACAGGCGAGGTCTCAGGCCCAGGCCGATAACGCAACCCGGCTGAAGGAGCAGGCCCAGTTCGATGCGGCAAAGGCCCAGGCTGATGCGGCACAGGCGCAAGCGGAGAAGGCTGCGAACCAAACTGCATCGGCGGCTGCAATCTCGGCGGCCCAGGCTGATGCGGAACAGGCACGCGCCGCGGCGCTGATTGCGCAACAGAACGAGCATCAGGCAGTCAGCGACAAGGCCGCAATGCGTGCGCAATTGTCCGAACAACTGAACCTGATTCTGGAAACGCGCGATAGCGCGCGCGGACTGATTGTAAGCATGTCCGATGTATTGTTCGACACCGGTCAGTTCACTTTGAAGCCCGGCGCACGGGAGAAGCTATCCAAGGTTGCCGGAATATTGATCGCCTATCCAGGGCTCAACATCGAAGTTGGCGGCTACACCGACAACGTTGGCGGCGATGCGATGAACCAAAAGCTGTCGGAGAACCGCGCGGGGGCCGTTCGCGATTATCTGGTGCAGCAGGGCGTAGCCACAAACTCAGTGAGCTCGAAGGGCTACGGTAACACGTTGCCGGTAGCCTCGAACGATAACTCAGCGGGCAGGCAGGAGAACCGCAGAGTGGAACTGGTTGTATCCGGCGACGCGATCGGCAGCCCAGCCAATGCGACGATTGGAAGTTTGCGCTGATTAGGGCGTGGTACCGCTGCGGCCTCGACACGGGGCCGCAGCGCATTATTGACAGTCTCGTCTGTATGCAGGAAAGCGAGGAGTGAAAATGCTGGGAACAATACTGATCGTGATACTTCTATTGGCGCTATTCGGAGCGTGGCCGGCCTGGCCGCATAGCAGAAACTGGGGGTATTATCCCTCCGGAGGATTGGGGACGGTCCTCTTGATTGTCGTCATTCTCCTTGTTTTAGGCAGGATCTGACCGTGAAAGCGGGACATGATGTCGTTTCCTGAAATGGTGCATTCTGATATAGCATCCTTGGGACCGGATCATGGGGAGACTTTGCACGTGGCTTTGAAAGCCAGCAGCTCCTCCTTGCCCACGCTGCAATGCGGTGAAGATCAGTTCAGAGGAGCCGCACTCGTTAGATGGCCTATTGGCACTGTTTGCATTGCGCCCATTCGCTGCATATTCTGTTGGCAACGGACCTCCTGAATTCCTTTGCGCGGCACGTATGCGGGGGCAAGTTATATGAGTGCATTTGTTCAGCGGCCAGTTCCATTGCGTGTGCCACGCCTGCGTCACTCGCTGATGCCGCACTGGCTCACGCACCTGGGAGCGCTGGGGCTCTTTTCTGTTTCGGTGGTCGATTCCTCGGTCATCCCGCTGCCTCTGCCCGGCAGCACGGACCTGCTGTTGCTGTGGCTGGTGGCGCATAGCGGCAATCCCTGGCTGCTGGCCCCCTGTGCCATTGCAGGCAGCATCCTGGGCGGATATACGACCTGGCACATTGGCCGCAGAGGCGGCGAAGCGGCGCTGCGCAGCTATGTGCCGGAGCGTCTTCTTGGCCGAGTCGTCAAGTGGGTTGAGCGTCATCCGGTCCTGGCTGTCTTTCTTCCCGCCCTGCTTCCTCCGCCCATTCCGCTGCTGCCGTTTGCGCTCGCCTCCGGTGCGCTGGGCGTCTCGCGCAGGCGCTTCCTTGCCGTCTTCGGCGCGGCCCGCAGCCTGCGTTACTCCTGCATCGCGTGGCTCGGCGTGGCCTATGGACGCCGGATCGTCCGCCTGTGGTCTGGAACTCTCCAGAGGTGGTCAACTCCGCTGCTTTGCTTGTTCGTGGGTCTGCTGGCTGTTGGCGTTGGTTTTGGGATATGGAAGATTCGCGGGCTGCGTCAGATCGAGGCCGCTGGCCGGTTGACGGTTGCGTAGGTCATTGTGTACCCCCCCCGGGGGGGGTAGCGTAAAGTATTCAAAAAATGCAAGTTAAGCTCGCGCTAAGCGCGCGAGACGTATAAAAGGCGAAGAACAGGGAACAGGGAACAGGGAACAGTTATATGCGAAGGCCCGGCGGGTTTCGGTTGCTTCGGTCATGCGGGTTTTTCCTTTGTGTGCGAAAAAGTCTAAAGTATTCAGAAAAGGCATGTTAAGTCTGGACTTGTCTGGACTTGGTCTGGACTTGGTCTGGACTTGGTCTGGACTTTGTTGCGACGGTTGAGGGTTAAAAGCGAAGGACAGGGAACAGGGAACAGTTAAATGCAAAAGCCCGGCGCGCTTGGCCGGGTCTGTTTGGTTTTGCTTACTGATTTAATTATACGCCGTGGAGGGAAACTAGTATGCCAACTATTTTTCGGGGGGAAGTGGTTGATGGCGAGTTGGTTAGGGGAAATTTGGAGGGGTGAGGGGGTTGACAACAGTGGTCAGTGGTCAATGGTCAGAATCCTCACGAGCAAAGGCGTGCTCCCGGGGGTTAAAACCCCCGATTCGATGGAGGGGTTGATTGCCCAGGCTAAAG
>JBEKRR010000025.1:0-33587 GCA_049518555.1 Acidobacteriaceae bacterium | reverse complement strand
GCCTCCTCCGTGGTCAAGGAGACGCCGTTCCTCGAGTTTCGCCTGGATTATCTGGAAAAGCCCCTGCTCGCGCTGCCCAGGTTCAGGCAGTTCTTCGCAGACAACACGGTCGCCACCGGCATCGCCACCTGTCGACGCGTCGCCAATGGCGGCAAGTTCGCCGGCTCGCTGGCCGCCGAACTCGAAGTCATCACAAAATGTGCGGCGGCCGGATTCCACCTTGTAGATCTTGAACTTGAATCCGCCGAGAGCCTCAGGAAGGGCGACCTGCAGAAGCTGCGCGATACCGGAATCGGCCTCCTCATCAGCCATCACGACTTCACCGGAACGCGCGATCTGGACAGCATCTTCACCCGCATCGAGGCCTTCCACCCCGACTTCATCAAGGTCGTCCCCACCGCCAGGGCGCTGGTCGACAACCTCACGCTCATCCGCTTCCTGGAACGCATGAACGACCACTCCAACATCATCGGCATCTGCATGGGCGATGCGGGAATCATCTCGCGCGTGCTGGGCGTGCGCGCCGGTTCGGCCTTCACCTTCGCCGCCGCCACCCTGGGCGAGGAGACCGGCCCCGGCCAGATTGCCGCCCGCACCCTGATAGAAACCTACCGCATTGAGCAGGTCGACGCCGCCACCAAGGTCTACGGCGTGGCGGGCAACCCCATCCGCAGCTCGCTCTCGCCCATCATGATGAACACGGCCTTCCGCCGCGAGACGGTCAACGCCGTCTATCTGGCGCTGCAGACCACACGGCTCTCCGACCTGCTGAAGCTGGTGCACGAGATCCCCATCCAGGGCATCAGCGTCACCATGCCGCTGAAGCAGGAGATCCTGTCGCATCTGGAGCGCACCGATCCGCTCTCGGCCAGGATTGGCGCGTGCAACACGGTGCTGCGCGCGCAGGACGGCAAACTCTACGGATTCAACACCGACGTGGCGGGCATCACCGGCCCGCTGGAGAAGCGAATGCCGCTGGCCGGCGCCAGGATTCTGGTGCTGGGCGCGGGAGGAGCGGCGCGCGCCGCCGTTTTCGGCCTGCGCGAGAAGGGAGCGTCCGTCTTCATCCTCAACCGCACCGCAGAGACCGCGCAGAAACTGGCGCGCCAGTCCGGCTCCAAGACCATCCGCCTGGAGGCCCTGGCCAAGACGCCCTTCGACGCCATCGTCAATGCCACGCCGGTCGGCATGGCCGGCAACAAAGCCGCGCCCCTGCTGGAAGCCAAGGACCTCAATACCAAGCTGGTCTTCGACCTGGTCTACAACCCGCTGGAGACGCCGCTGATCCACCTTGCCCGCCAGTTGTCCATCCCCTACATTACCGGCATTGAGATGTTCGTCCACCAGGGCGCGCGGCAGTTCGAGATCTGGACCGGCAAGCCCGCCCCCGAGGAAGAGATGTTCCGCGTCGTGCTTCACGCCCTGCGCCGGCAGGCGGAAGCTGACGCCGCTGAAGCCGCCGCGTCGAAGCCGGAGGCAAAGCCTGCCGCCAGGCCGAAATCGGAGGCTAAGCCAAAGCCGTCGACAAAGCCCGTTGCGAAGCCGCCAACCAAACCGAAATCGGAGGCAAAGTCAAAGCCATCGGCAAAGTCGCCGGCAAAGCATGCCGCCAGGCCACCGGTAAAAACAGCAGCCAAGCCGCAGTCAAAGGCAAAACCGCCGGCAAAGCCCGCCGCCGGAAAATCCGCCGCCAAGGCAAAGAAATAAGTCTCGTCTGCTTCGTTTGGCGCACAGAACGCCGCAAACTCCGCTCAAGAGATGAAGTTGGATGTGTAAGAAAGTCGCGCCGCCAGCGACTACCTTATGCAGGAGAGAATCCGGACGATGCTCTCCCCGGACAAATTGATCGCGCGTCCGGCAATTCGCCTGAACCTGCCTCGGCAGGATTGCGTATCATGAAACACTGCTCATTCCCTCCGCTGCACGGCGGGCTGTGGGCCATGCAGTTCAATCGGTGTTTGAGGAGATCATTCGATGAAGAAGCTGATGCTGTGCCTTGTTGCACTGGCCGCGCTGGTCGCAACCCCCGCCCTGCGCGCGCAGACTGCTGCTCCCCCTGCGCCGGGCGATCTTTCGGGCAACTGGCAGGGAACGCTCAAGGTGGGCAAGGACCTGCGCATCGTTATCAATATCTACAAGGGCGACAAAGACGGCTGGAGCGCGAAGATGTACAGCATCGATCAGACTCCGCAGCCGATTCCGGTCGCATCGGTGACCCGGCAGGGTTCTGATGTCAAGATTGCGGTCGACATGATTGGCGGCAGCTTCGAGGGCAAGTTGGACGCCAGCGGCAAGAGCATCAGCGGGACATGGACCCAGGGCGGACAGCCGTTTCCGTTGACCCTCCTGCGCGCCACGCCGGAGACCGCGTGGGAGATCCCCGAGGCGCCCAAGCCGCCCACGCCGATGGCGGCCGATGCGGACCCGTCGTTCGAAGTCGCAACCATCAAGCCGAACCCCTCGGGAGCGCCGGGCTTGCAAGGCCTCGTGATCCGGGGACGCAGCATGGTGGTCCGCAACGGATCGCTGAACGATCTGGTCACCTTTGCCTACAGCTTGCAAGTGAAGCAGATCGTGAACGGGCCGGAATGGATGGACAGCGATCGATACGACATCGAAGCGAATCCGGACCAACCGGGCACGCCGAATACCGAGCAGATGAGAATCATGGTCCGGAAGATGCTGGCAGACCGCTTCAAGCTGACCTTCCACCACGAAAAGCGCGATCTTGCGGCGTATGTGCTGACGGTCGGCAAGACGGGACAGAAGCTGACGCCTACGCAGGTGAAAAGCAACCTCCCCGGCTTCTTCTACACGCCGGGAACCGGCGGCCTGACGCTCCATCTGATCAATGGGACGATGAATGACTTCACCAGCTTTCTGCAGATGCTGGTTCTGGACAAGCCGGTGGTGGACCAGACAGGCATTACCGGCAGGTTCGACAACAACGTTACGTTCACTCCGGACGATTGGCAGTTCAACGGCCATCCGCCAAAAGTCCCGGAGTCGAATGTATCGGAAGCGCCGAACCTCTTCGATGCGATTCAGCAGCAGCTTGGGCTGAAGCTGACGGCGCAGAAGACCGCGGTCGATGTGATCGCCATCGACCACGTGGAGAAGCCTTCGCCAAACTGACCCTCCGCACAACTCCGCCATTTGCTCTTTCGTGAGCGCGGCCTCCCTATAACTCGCCTCCGTGTCAGTACTTTGAAGCATTCACAGTCGCAATGAGGCTGCAAGAGGTACTATAGTTAGCATCCCAGGTGGAGTGGGGAAAACTCGGTTCCTCCGCTCGCGACATTGGTACAACGGAGAACGGACAACGGACATCGTACAACGGAGAAGAACAACCGACTCACCTCAAAGCGGGACAGGAGAAGACGATGGCAGACAACGAATGCGGATGCGGATCATGTGGACTGGGATGGTTTCTGGCCGGGCTGGGCATCGGCGCGGTGATCGGCGTGCTCTACGCGCCGAAGGCCGGCAAAGAGACCCGCGAGGACCTCTTGAACGTCGCGCGCGAGGCCAAGGAAAAGGCTGCGGAGTGCGTCGAGCAGGGCAGGCAGAAGGCCTCTGAGTTGGTTGAGGAAGGCAAGCGCCAGGCCAAGGAGACCATCGACAAGGGCCGCGAGTACTACGACAAGGGCCGCACTCAGTGGACCCAGTACGTCGAAAAGGGCAAGAGCCTGATCAACGAACAGCAGGCCAAGGTCGAGGCCGCCGTAGAGGCGGGCAAGGACGCCTATATCAACACCACCACGGAGAAGGCGGACTAGAAGGTGATGGAAGGCAGTTTTGCTTAAGGGCACGGCTTCAGCCGTGCCAATAAGCGCCGCAAAATAAATGGGGCTTTAGCCCCTGAGGTCACCGCACTTTCTCATCTGCCGTGAGTGCGGGCGTTCAGGCTGTACGGAAGGGGACGAATGGCGATGCTGGCGATGTGGTTCCAGGGAACGGATGCGGTCTCCGATATCAATACCACTCTTCTGACCGTTTTTATCGGGCTGGTTGCGCTGGCCATGCTGGTGCAGGCCATCGCGCTGGCCGTCCTCGCAGCCAGGTCCGTCAAGGCGATCAAGGGCCTGACGGATACGGTCGACGAGCTGAAGCAGAAGGCGCTTCCGCTGATCGATTCGGCGACCGAGATCAGCCGCTCCGCGCAGTCCCTGGTCACGGAAACCGCGCCCAAGGTGCGCGCCATCGCAGACAACCTGGTGGAGACCAGCGACCTTGTGCGCGGCACCGCGCAGCACTTCGAAGAGACGCTCACCGACGCCAACCTGCGCACCCAGCGCCAGGTCGCGCGCGTCGACGGAATGGTCTCCGCAGCGCTGACCGCGACCGTCGAGGCCGTCGAGGCAATCGGCAACGGCATCCGCGGCCCCGCGCAGAAGATCGCCGCGCTGGCGGGCCAGGCCAGGCGGTTCGCCGAGGCTCTGCTGGCCGGGTTCAAGTCCTACGCCAGCCGCTAGGAATCTCTGAATCAGTTCCTGTTTTGAAGGGGCGGGGCTTCAGTCCTGTCTTCGGAGGGAGCGTGGGGCTTCAGCCCCACGAATACAGGCTACGCAACAAGGGGCTTCAGCCCCGGGACTTCGTCTCGCGCTGCTACCATGAAACTGTGCCGTCTTCCGTCCTCGAACCATCCAACGAGCCTTTGAACGATGCTGCGAAGCCTGTCTCCGCACGCCCAACCATCGGCTTCGTCTCGCTGGGCTGCCCGAAAAATCTAGTAGACTCCGAGGTGATGATGGGTCTGCTGGACCGCGCCGGCGGCCGGCTGACCGCGCTCGCCGAAGACGCAGAGATTCTGGTCGTCAACACATGCAGCTTCATCGACTCGGCCAAGCAGGAGTCGGTGAACGCAATTCTGGAGATGGCGCATCACAAGCGCGAGAATGGCGGCAAGGCGCGGCGGCTCATCGTCGCCGGATGCCTGGTCGAACGTTACCGCGACGAGATTCGCCGCAACATTCCCGAGGTCGATGCAGTTCTCGGCACCGGCGAGCTGGAGTCAATTCTCGAAGCGGCTGGCTTGACTGCTCGCGCCGCGCCTGCGAAGTTGGCCTCGCCCTTCAACATCCTCGTCAGCCGTGCCGCTTCATCCGTACATCAGCACTCGCACCCGTCTGAGGTTGGCGCGCAACTGGGTATGCACTTGGGTGCCCCACATCTCGGGGTCCCCGGCCAGCTTGCTGGCTGGGGTGAGCGTCTCGCTTCTGAGATGTGGGATGGCGCCGCGACTCACTCCCGGTCTGAGGGCAATGCCCGCGAAAAGTCGGGCCGCTTCTCGCGCGCGCAGTGGGATGGCGCCGCCGCCGCGCTGCCGGAGTATCTCTACAGCGACCTCACGCCGCGCATTCTCACCACGCCCCGCTCGTCGGCCTACATCAAGATCGCCGAGGGATGCGACCATCCATGCAGCTTCTGCATCATCCCGCAACTGCGCGGCAAGTTCCGCTCGCGGCGGCTTGAATCCATCGTCGCCGAGGCCCAGCGGCTCATCGCGCAGGGCGTGCGCGAGATCACGCTCATCGGCCAGGACACGACTTGCTACGGCGAAGATTTAGGCTTGCGCGATGGCCTTGCCACGCTGCTCGACGCGCTGGCCGTGCTGCCGGGGCTGCGCTGGCTGCGGTTTCTCTACGCCTATCCCAACAAGGTGACGACGCGGCTGCTGGAGACGATGGCGCGGCACGAGACGATTGCGAAGTATCTCGATGTGCCGTTGCAGCACGCGTCGCCGAGCGTGTTGAAGCGAATGAAGCGCGGCGGAACGCCGGAGGTCTTTCTGCGGCTCATCGAGAAGGCGCGCGCGATGGTTCCGGGGATTGTGCTGCGCAGCACATTTATCGTGGGATTCCCCGGAGAGACGGCGGAAGACTTCAACGAACTCGAAGAGTTCGTTGTGAAAGCCAAGCTCGATTGGGTGGGTGTCTTCTGCTACTCGGACGAGGAGGGCGCAGCGGCGTTCGCGCTGGACTCCACGCTGAAGGTGCCGAAGCGGACGATTGAGGCGCGGCGGCGCAGGCTGATGAAGCTGCAACAGAAGATCAGCGCCAAGGCGAAGGCCGCGTGGGTGGGCAGGGAAGTGGATCTGCTGGTGGAGGGCGAGAGCGACGAGACGGAACTGCTGTGGCAGGGCCGTACCGCGATGCACGCCCCGGAGATCGACGGCAAGGTGCTCATCAACGACTTCGGCCCGCACCAGGCGCTGGTCCCCGGCACCTTCTACCGCGCGGTGATTACCGAGTCGCACGATTACGATGTGGTGGCCCGCATCATCGAATAGCCTATTATCTCAGCGCGCTTCACAAATCCACGCGGAGCTGACTGGCACATCTATTCCAGCGCAATGTCCCAGAAGCGGCTGCGTGTATACATGGAGAGAAATTGAAAAAATATCGCAAGAGCCAAGAGGTTACTTGCGTAGAGCCATCCCATCGGCTTGTGAGTATGGTGCCGCATTTGCAGTACATAATCTAAAAGATTCGATGCAACAAAGAGGACGCCCCAGAGGATCGCATATGCCTTTGTGTAGCTCAAATCAGTTTTGCGATGCGGAGGCGCTGGCTGGACCCCTCGCTGTTGAGCGAAATATCCTCGAAGATACTGCGAGATCACATTGAAGTAGCCCAGCCACCAGAGTCCAGCCAAACATAGCCATATGCGCAAAGCGTATGGCACCTCTGCATATATCCCTGTTCCACTGTACTTGTAGATCAGGTATGTCATCAATGTAATGGTTAGCGGAGCTAAGACTAAGCTGAGATCCATTAGCTTGGAGGCTAACGGCATCGCTCGGAAGGTCTTCAGGTAGCGCACACAAGATTCATTTGATTCCCAAATAGCCACGTCACTTTCCTCTCGGACAGTATATGTCCGATTCACACGCATATAGCTTTAATCTCCCGGCGCGACGGTGAGGGTGAGGCCGTCGACGGCGCGGACGGTGAGTTGGGTTCCGGCGGGGACGGGTGGGGTGTTGGGCGGGAGCGTGGCCTTCCATATCTCGCCGCGGACTTCCACCTGGCCGATGGGAAGTTCGCCGGCGGGCAGGATCGGCGTCATCGCAATAGCTGCCTGACCAACCATCGCCTGCGGCCCGGTGAGGCGTTTGGCCTGACGCGCTTTGACGGCGATCCACGCGAGGCCGAAGGTGATTACTCCGAATCCGACGCCCGCGCCCGCTGCCACGCCGAAGTGGACGCGCATCTCCGGCGCGGGGCCGTTGACCAGCGTGGCCAGCCCGAAGACCAGGCATATCACGCCGACCGTGCCGAGTACTCCGTGGCTGGTGAACTTGGCCTCCAGCACCATCAGCGCCAGCGCCGCGAAGAGCAGCAGGATGGCGGTGTGCTGCACGGGCAGCAGGTTCAGCCCGAAGATGGCGAGCAGCATCATCAGCGTGCCCAGCGCACCCGGCACGATGGTTCCCGGCACGTTGAATTCCAGGTAGATGAGCAGCCCGCCGCAGAGCAGAAGAAGCACGTCGAGGTCGGGGCTGGTGAGCCGCGTCAGCAGCCGCTCGCGCGTAGACGGCGGAATGGGATCGATGGTCGCGTGGGTAAAGTTCAGCGTCACGCTCTCGCCGTGGAAGCGCTTGATGGTGCGTCCGTTCAGCGCGGCCAGCAGTGCGTTGTCGTCCGCCGCGACCACGTCGATCAGGTGCAGCTTCAGCGCCTCGGCTTCGCTGAACGACTTCGAGTTGCGCACGGCGTCCTCGGCATCTTTGGCGTCGCGCCCGCGCACCGTCACATACGAACGCAGGAAGGCCGCCGCGTCGTTCTCGATCTTCTGCTTCAGCACCTCGTCCATCGTGGTGCCTTCGAGGATGGGATGCGCCGCTCCGGCGTTGGTCCCCGGGGCCATCGCGGCTACGTCGGCCGCCTCCAGCAGAAAGAATCCCGCCGAGCCAGCGCGGCTGCCCGACGGCTCAATGAAAATAATGACGGGGACCGGCGAGGCCTCGATGTCGGCGACCATCTCGCGGGTGGAGTCGAGCAGCCCGCCCGGCGTGCCCATGGAGATCAGCACGGCCTCGGCGTGGCGGCTGGCGGCGGCGTCCAGGCCACGCTTCATGTACTCGGCAGTGATCGGCTGAATCGTGTCGTGGATGGAGAGCTTGACCACCAGCGGCGACGAGACGGCCGTCTGCGCAGGAGAGCTGATTGGAAGCAGCGTGGCGAATGCGGCGAGCAAGAGAATTGCGCGGCGAATTGTGGACAGGCGGAAAGAATCAGTTTTACGCAAGGAAGAGTACCTCGGGGGCTAAAGCCCCATCGCAAGCAGACGATTGATGGCACGGCTAAAGCCGTGCCCTTAAGCAAGACAGGGTGGTTTCCTATCTGTCTTAAGCAGAGCCTTAACCATACGTCAAACCGTGCGGCAAGGTGCGCCTTCTCGTCCAGCTTCTTTGCGACGCAGGCGCTAGGGCAGGTTCTGTCCGCGCGCCGCGAGCGCGGTCTTCATGTCCAGCGCGGCGGAGTTGTCCGGCTCCAGGCGCAGCGCGTTGGCCACGTTGTATGCGGATTCGGAGAGCTGGTTGATCTGCATGTCGATCCGCGCCAGCACCAGGTACGCCACCGCGTTGGGAGCCAGGTCGAGAGAGCTCTGCGCCTCCGCGCGCGCGTCGCCGGCCGATCCGCTGCGTTCGCGCACCTGGGCCATCCCGGCGTGTGCCGCGGCGTTCTTCGGGTCGGCGGCCAGCGCGGTGTGGAACTCCTGCTCCGCCTCCGGAAGCAGTCCCTGCGCCAGGTATTCATTGCCCATCTGCGTGTACTGCGCGGCCTGCTGGGCCGGCGGAAGCGCGGCCATCTGCAGGGCGCGCATCTGGTCGAGCTGGAACGCCACCTGGCGGAACGACGCCTCCGACCAGGTGCGGCGGATGCGCGTGGTGGGACCGAAGCCCCCTGCACCGATGATCGATTTGAGGTTCGCGGTCACCCCGTGCGTCGCCTGTAGCCGCGACAGCAGCTCGGTGGCCTCGGGGTCGTCCGCGTGCAGCTTCAGCGCCTCCTCCACCTCGCGCGTGGCCCCGGCGATGTCGCTGCGGCCAAGCAGCGCGACGGCCAGGTTGAAGTGGTAGTCGGCGTCGTTGGGGTCGGCCGCGATCACCTGTACAAAGAGCGCTGCGGCGTCCTTTCCCTGGCGGCTGTTGGCCACGCCCTCGTCGTTGACCACCTCGGGCAGCGGCAGGCTGGCGGCCACGAAGGCGAAGGCCGACGCCGCCTCGGCGTACTTGGCGATATTGAAGCGCGCCAGGCCGCGGTAGAAGTTGGCTTCCAGGGCCATGCGGTCCGTGGGCGGCACCTTGGCCAGAGTAGCGGCGGCGGCATCAAACTGGCTCGCCGCATACTGCTCCTTGCCCAGCGCCAGCAGCGCCGCGCTGTAGCCGGGCGTCTCGGCGACGGCGGCTTGCAGTCGCTTCAGCCGCTCCTCCTGCGTCGGTGCGGATGTGCCGCGAATGTAGTCCTCGAACGAGCTGAGCCGAACTCCGCCCGAAGCCGCCAGAAATGTCTGCTCGGCCACCGCGAAGTGCGGGTCCATGCGCCCGGCCACCTTCCACGCGATGGCGTTCTCCACGTCGAAGAGGCGCGACAGCTCGCTGGAATCCTCGAGCGGCGCGGACATGCGCAACTGGTTCACCTCCAGCACCCGCGCCTGCACCTCGATGCGGCTGTCCGAGGCCCCGGGATTGATGACGTTGTAGCTGCCGATGACCACGAAGTCCGCGTCCAGCGTCTGCGCAATGCGGATGGTGGTGGCGCGGCTGGGACGGAAGTCCGCCGGCAGGCCCAGGTGCTGCAGTGCATACTGGCGGTCGTCGCGGCTGATGGTCAGAAAGCCCGCCGAGGTGAGTCGCTGGTCCAGCGTGTAGGGGAACGAGTCGCCGATCCAACCGAGGTTTGCCTGCCCGGAGCGGTTGTCGAAGGGCAGCACCAGCACCAGCCGCCCGCCCGGCTGGCGAATGTCCGCCGGCGAGTTGGCGTCCGCACTCACCTGACTCTGGGCGCACACGATGCAGACTGAAGTCAGCGCGGCAAACAGAATTGCGAGGGGGAAGAGCCAACGAATGGGGCTGGGGAAATCTCTCACCACGATGGCTCGATTATAGAAGGCGCGCGGGTAAATGCGTCGCAGGGCCCAGCGTTCGTCCGCTCGCGGGTCCGTTTGATCAAGTGGCCACTGGTTAATGAAAGGCAGAGGATTGAGCTGCGCGCGGGATGCGCAGGACGGCGACCCACTCGCCGCGAATGGAGGCCTGCCACACCACATCGCCGTGCAGGATCGCGGCGGCCTCAGCGGGCAGCACATCCTCGTGGAAGTCGAAGTAGCGCGCATCGGCCGGTGCGTTATGGCGGGCGAGATTGACCCGACCGGGCGGCGGCGCCCACTTGGTGGAAAAGAGCAGGGCAGTGTCGTACTTGCCGGGGCCGGCCCCGGCCTGCTCCATCCGCGCTGCGTCTTCCATCTGCTCGCGCGAGAAGTTCTGGATCGCATAGGCCTTGATGGGGACCTTGGTATAGCCCAGTTCGGGCCGTTCCAGCTCGGAGGTGGCGGGCCATGCGGTCAGCACCGTCGCCTGCGGCCACCGCTCGCCGATCAGCGCGATCGCCCTCTGGTGCAGCACGATCATGTCGCGGTAGGTCAGATTGTCCTCCGGCGCGAAGGCGTAGGGCGGGTTGATCCACAGGCCGGCCAGAAACGCCGCGCCGCTGACCGCGGCAATCCAACCCCAGTCGCGCACGCGACGCTGCCACTCCCCCACGCAGACCAGCAGGATAAGCGGGTACATGGGCAGCAGATAGCGCGTCAGCAGCGCTCCGCCCAGCACCGAGAAGGCGATCCAGTTGGCAATGAGAATTACGGCAATGGCGTTGAGCGCAGGCCGCGGCAGGCGCGCGCGCGTACGGATGGCAGGCAGCAGCAGAAATGCGGCCAGAGCACACAGCACTGGCACAAACAGGTTCATGTGCATCGTCAGGTGCAGCAGCCGGTGGTAGAGGCAGAGCGCGATGCGATGCGCGTCCAGGTTCGCCGTGGCGTTGTAGCGCAGGTACTCCGGGTTGCCGAAGACAAAGCCGGTGCGATGGAAGTGGTACGCGTACCAGGCCGCGAGCGGCAGGATGGGAGCAAGCAGAGCGCCAAGCCATCTGGAGTGCGCGCGGCGCAGGCCCGGAACGCTGCGTTCGCGCACCAGCAGAAACGCCTCCAGAATCGCTAGGGCGACCGGAGTGACGATTGCAGTCTCCTTCGATAGCGCGGCCAGCGAGAAGAGAATGGCTGCGAAGATTTTGGGCTGTCGGGCAAACCATCTCGCGGAATTCACATGCTGCTCGCCCGCAACCGCCAGATGAACTGGTTCGAGGTAGAACGACAGCCCCCACAGCGTGAACGCCGCCGCAAAGATGTCCGCATGGGCCAGCGTGCTCTGCGCATACCAGACCGGGTAGATGGCGGTGAGCAGCGTCGTCGCAACAGCGGCGCGCGTGCCCAGCAGATTGCGCGCCAGGCGAAAGACTGCGAGCAGGGCCGCTGCGGTCACCATGCAGATGAAGGTGCGCGTCCCGCTGGGCACGAAGCCCGAGAGGTGCCACCAGCCCGCCAGCAGGATCGAAGGCAGGGGCGGGTGCGCGTTGGTCGCCGTGGTGACGGGAATCAGCGTGCCCGTGCGGAAGAAGTCCCACGCCGCCGGGATGTAGTAGCCGCCCTCGTCCCAGAAGTAGGGCAGCCGGAGCAGCGTCAGGTGCGACAGGTAGACGGCGGCAAAGAAGACCGGATAGAGCTGCCACAGAGGCGTCTGGGCGCGCGCGTTGCGCAGCGCAGTTCGATTTAGGGAGC
Organism: Acidobacteriaceae bacterium; assembly: GCA_049518555.1. Taxonomy (GTDB): domain Bacteria; phylum Acidobacteriota; class Terriglobia; order Terriglobales; family Acidobacteriaceae; genus Edaphobacter. The sequence goes on along the minus strand of JBEKRR010000025.1, from coordinate 21,743 downwards.
TGAGGTTCACGCGTTAAGAAGTTTTGACATAAGTCCACGTCTTGAAAGGGCGGGACTTCAGTCCCGCCGAAACGGCCGCATCATCCATAGGGCTTTAGCCCCTGAGGGAATGTCGCACACTGGTTCCGGCATCCCTTAGTGGACGGGACCGTTGGGCGGCACAAACTGAGGCTCCAGCGCCAGCTCGCCGAAGGTCTGCTCGTACTGCGCCAGGTTGTGGGCGAGCAGGTTCCTCAGGGCCTTGGCCTGCTGCGGGCTCAGGTAGATGCCCTGAAAGTTCTCGATCTGCACCTCGTCCGGCGTGTCACGGCGCATGGTGCCGAAGACCAGGTAGAAGTCCCAGACGCTCATGCGCACCTGCACGCTGTTGGCGTAGCTGTTGCGGTAATCCCCGGCCTTCGTGACCGTGACGGTTTGCGGTTCTGCGGGTTGCTTGGGTTGGCTCATAGGGCTTTCGATGCGCTGCTGCAACTGCGTCGGTGGGCCGTGCCTGGTAGGTTGGTGCGAAAGGGGGGACTCGAACCCCCATGGATTGCTCCGCCAGGTCCTAAGCCTGGTGCGTCTGCCAATTCCGCCACTCTCGCGTGGTGTCGAAGGGACTAACTTCCTCGGTCGTTCGTGTCCGCTTTGGACAAATGAATTGTACCGTGTCTCCTCTGCCGGAGATTGGGCGCAAGAGGGAGGGTACTTGGGACGTGTGGTGGTAGATCGGACGATTCCCGAATTACGCCAAGACCGGCTGCATGCTGCGCACTTTTATCTTGACTTCAACCCGTGATCCCAGCCGGTTGATGATTGACATCAGACGGTCCAGAGTGAATCGCCCAAGGTCGGCATTGCGAATGCGCGAAAAGTCTGCCGCAGCAATGCCGGTGCGAGTATAAGCGCCGCGCACGCTCAGTTTCTCACGGTCCAGCATCTTAATGATTTCGGCGGCCAGGATGGCCTTCAATTGCTCCACATCCGGGCTGGCATGTCCAAGATCGCGGAAGACATTTCCGCTGCCGCGCACCACGTCGATCCGTTCACCCTTCATCGGAGCACCTCCTTCATTCGTTTCATGCGGTCCTGAATCAGGTCGATCTCATGTTTTGGGGTCTTAATTCCATGCGTCGATTTCTTTTGAAAAGCATGAACGACCCAAATGTCATCCCCAAGTTGCACCGCGTATACAACGCGAAAGGCATTGCCGCGATGGGGTAAGGCAATCTCAAATACCGCCGGGCCTAGCCCTTGCAGCGGTTTGACGATGTCGGCCTTTCCGCCCTCAGCGGCGATAGTCAAGGCGGTTAGACAGATTGACTGTGCCTCGACCGGAAACTTCTCAAATTCCATGCGGGCTGCTTTGATCCATGAGACTGGCCGCGTCTGTCTCATGTTCTGTTGCCCATTAGCCATTGCATGGATTATAGTCATATATGACAACACTCGTCAACAGAGGGGAAGCCGATGGCATATCTGAGTGCCCTCAGGTGAGTAGAGTTTACCCTGTAGAGCCGGCTTTGAAGCGAGTGGCTGGTAGACAGTTACATTGGCAAAGCGAAGAGCCAACCGGATTGGGTTGGCTCTGCATGAAAACCTGTTGCCCGGAGTTGGTGCGGAGGAGGGGACTTGAACCCCTATGCCTTGCGGCGCTAGCACCTCAAGCTAGTGCGTCTGCCAATTTCGCCACCTCCGCATGGGGCCTGCGCGCCCTTCAACCGTGGCAGGAGCGGCGTCAGCTCCAGGCGTCAGTATAACATCGCTAAAAGTGGCGGATGAGGTCGGCGAAGGCTGCAAGTTCTATGAGATGTTGGCCGGCCGCTGGCTCGCGGACGGCCTCCTCTTCCAGGACCCAGGTGAAGTTGTGCGGAAGGAAGACCGCGTGCAGTCCGGCGGCCAGCGCGGGGTTGACGTCGGACTTCGGGCTGTTGCCGATCATCCAGGTGCGCACGGGGTCGCATGCGTGTCGTGCGGCGAGGGCGCGGTAGGCGGCGGAGTTCTTCTCCGCAAGCACCTCGACGGCACTGAAGTGCGCGGCCAGGCCGGAGCGGACGAGCTTGTCGCGCTGTTCGCCGGGATCGCCTTTGGTGACCAGCAGGCAGCGATGACGCGTGGCCAGTTCGGCCAGGGTTGCAGCCACGCCGGGAAGCGGCTCGATCTCGTGTTCGGCGATGGACTGCGCGAAGCGCAGGATGCGCGAATGTTTCTCCGCGGTGATGGGGGCGTCCGTCAGTTGTTCGAAGCAGTCCACCAGCGAGCGGCGGAAGCTCTTGAGGCCGTAGCCGTGTGCCGCGATGGTGGCGTGCTCCACGCGGTTCAGGTGGGCACGCACCTCCTCCGGCGTGTGGGTGCGGTGGTCGAGGTAGGAGATGAACGCCGCGATCGCGCGCTCGAAGTAGATATTGTTCTCCCACAGCGTATCGTCGGCGTCGAAGAGCAGGGTCTGGCCGGGAGGATGGCGTTGCAGTGTGGGATCGGCGGGCACAGGTGGATTATATTGTCGCGACCGGGCGCGCAGGCACGCCAAGCGGCGATAATGGCTAGCGGAGGTCCATCCGGTTTGCTGCTGAGTGCATTGACGTGGGGAGACATACTTGGCTGTCTGCGGTCGGTGGCGGCGTTTGCGGCGCTGCTGCTGGCGCCGGGGTACTGCATGGCGTGGGCCTGCGACCTGCTGGGATTCCGTGCGCGCGCGGCGGGCGAGCGGCTGGCATGGGGTGTGGCGCTCTCGTTTGGCGGGATGACCATCGTCACGGTGTTGCTGGGGAAGTACGGCTCGCTGAGCGCAGTCTGCTGGCTGGCGGGGGCCTGCGCGGCTGGATGTGTGGGGATCATGGCGCGCGAGGCGTGGTCGCGCTGGCGCGGCCTCAACTTCGCAAACAAAGGGTGGCTGATTGGCGCGGGGATTGCCGCGGCGTGGGTCCTGTTTGTGGTCTTCGAACTAGTGGACGTTGGCGTGGGCAGCCGACTCTACTTCAGCGTCACCGTCTTCGACCACGCCCTGCGCACGGCCTTTGTGGACGCTGTGCTGCGAACGGGAGTGCCTCCGGCCAACCCGCTCTTCTGGCCGGGGCACGCCGCGCCGATGCGCTACTACTACTTCTGGTATGTGCTGACGGCGGCCGCCGCGCGGCTGGCGGGAGCGACCGCGCGCCAGGCGATGATCGCCAGCGTCGCTTGGTCGGGCTTTGGGCTGGCCGCGACGTTGCAGCTGTATTGCAGAAATTTTCTCGGCAATGGTCCGCAGCGGGGTTCAGGCGCGATCAACGTCAGACGCTGGCCCAGGTTTGTGCTGGCGCTCGGCCTGCTCGCCGTCACCGGACTGGACATTCTGCCCGTGATGGTGAAGGCGCTGCTGCGTATGCCCACCGACGGCGACATGGAGTGGTGGTCCGCCGCCCAGGTCTCCTCGTGGATGGATTCGCTGCTGTGGGTGCCGCATCATATCGCGGGGCTGGTCTGCTGCCTGCTGGGGTTCCTGCTGGTGTGGATGTCGAAGGGGACCAGTGTCTGGCGGCGCGCGCTGTGCGGGCTGATCGCGGGCCTCGCGTTCGCCAGCGCGTTTGGACTCTCCACCTGGATCGCCCTGGCGTTCGCCATGGTAATGTTTGCGTGGATGCTGTGGGCGCTGGTGTGGGAGCGAGGCTCGCGGGCGCGAGTTCCGGTGCTTCTGCTGGCGGCGGTGATTGCGTCGGTCGCATTGCTACCATATCTGTCGGAGCTGCATGGAGAGACCTCGGGAACAGCGACGGTCCTGGCCAATGGCCTGACTTCGCCGGACGGCCAGGCTTCGGTTGCAAACGATGGCGCACATCTGCTGCGCTTCGGCGTGCGCCATATAATCCCGGCCGAGAGCGTGCAGGGAATCGGCTGGGTGGCGCGGCTGGCCGAGGCGCATCCGGCGGTGGAGGACGCGGCCGTGGGGCTTGTATTGCTGCTTCCGGGGTACTTCGTGGAACTGGGGTTCTATGGACTGGTGCTGCTGGCTGCGCTTTGGGCGATGCGCCGGCGCAGGCTCGACGAGGCGGCGCGGACGGCGTTGGTGTTGGCAGTCGCGGGGCTGGCGGTTTCGACCTTCCTGCGCTCCACCATCGTCGAGAACAACGACTTCGCAATGCGCTCGATTCTGATTGCGCAGTTCTTTCTTCTGCTGCTGGCGGTGGTGTGGTGGGAGGGAGGGTTTGCATCGACGAACCGTTTCCTGCGCGGCGCGATGCTTGCCATGGCCTGGATCGGGCTGGCCGGAACGGTCTATCAGGCGGTTGCGCTTCGCGTCTATCTGCCGGTGGAGGAAAAGCTCGGCCGCGCGGAGGTTGATGGGCTAGCGGAGCGCGCCATGGCAGTGCGGCTCGGCTTCGACGCGATGCACCGGCGCGTTGCCCGGAACGCCGTGGTGCAGTACGACACCGCGCAGCCGGGGGAGTTTTTTTATCTGGCAGAGGTGATGCAGGCGGGCCGTCAGATGGCCAGCGCGACGCCGGGTTGCGGCGTTGCGTTCGGCGGCGATGCAGGCGCGTGCCAGGGCGTGGAGCAGGGCGTGGCGCGGCTGTTTGCGACGGACTCCTCGCGCGGCCCTTTGCCGGCCACTTCGCCGGTATTGCCGCCGGGGCCTTCTCCCCGGGGAGCTTCATCAGAGCAAAAGCTCCGGGGGCCGATCTCTGGCGGCGCGCTCTCCGCCTCCCAGGCGCGCGACCAGTGCGCCAGGCTGGGCGTGGACGATCTGGTGGCCACGCGTTGGGACGTGGTCTGGTCCGACCCGCGGGGATGGGTGTGGACTCTTCCGGCGGTGGCCGATACCGGCCAGGTGCGAGTGCTCGCTTGCGCCGCGCCGGCGCGCTAGGCTTTGCAATCGCCAGCGGCGTCGCCTGCGACGTGGTGCGGCTGGAGCTTGCGCCTGCCCAGTAGCCTGCCGCTTTGTGTTCCGCGTCACTTGACAAGCCGATTGGCTGAACTAGGATGGCTTGCATGAGAATAAGAACGATTTGCACCTGCATTCTGGCGGCGGCCATGCTGCTTGCGCGCCCGGTTTTGGCCCAGACAGACGCCAGTGCACTGGAGGCCGCGTTGCACGGAAAACATCTCTGGCTGTGCAGCTACTCCGCGGACCCGGTGGCGAAGTTTACCTACGTCAATGGCAAACTGCTTCCCGATCCCATCGTCTTGCATGGGCTGGGTGCATTCACCCCGGACACTGTCCAGAAGAAGGGAAGCAAGGTCCTGATCGAAGGCCAGTTCGCGAGCCTTGTCATTGCCAAGGGTGGTTTCCATCTGACGGAAACACTGCCGATGCGAATTGAGGTGGACCTGCAAGGGGCCAATGCGACAACGGTGATTCCGCAGCTTCAGGCTTTGCTCTTCTTCCCCAACCTGCAGGCGGCATTGAAAGGTCTGCCCGAATATGTAGCCGATATGCTGCCCTTCCCGATTGACGTCAAGTTTCAGCCGGCCTGTCATTGTTTCCATGTAAGTCAAGATACAAAGTGGACCAAGATTGATATCGGAAGCACGAATTTCGCCGCTCCGGTGAACATTAAGAAGGCTGTCAATCCGGGCCTCGACCAGATGGCGATCGACGAGAAATTATCTGGAACAATTACGCTGATCTACATGATCTCCGATACGGGCCGGGTGGATGAGGTCTGGCTGGCCAAGCCTCTGAGTGCCACCCTGGATGAAAGCGCCGCAAAATCGGAATGGGACAACATCTTTCAACCCGCGACGTTGGATGGCAAGCCCGTCGGCACGGTCTTGGTTCAGACCATCCCCGTTAACTAGTTAACTATCTGACGGCCCCCGCCAACTAACCGCCGCAGGACGCGGGAGGTGCGGCATTTGTGGCCGATTTGTAGCGATTTGCCTTGCTTTTTGCCCCTAAATGCCCTAGAATGAACCTAGATAGGATTGAGGCAGATGGCCGTGCGCGATGCGCGGCGTTCAGCTCGTAAGAGCTTTGGCGAACAAAGGACCCAGCAAAAATGGCAAAGCGTCGTGGAAACCCAAACTGGGGCAAGCCCGAGCCGATCGGCCCGGTCGTCCCCACCGTAACCTCCTTCGAACAGGTCGTCAAAGAGTTCAAGCTGACCCCCGACCAGTACATCCGCTCCACCCGCCTGCGCGAGTGGGCGAGGCACAACAAAAACTCCAAGTACATCCCCGAGGCGCTGCTGGAGGCCTGGGGATTCGAGATCGAGTCCATGCTGTGAGATTTGCTCGAAACCGGAGTTAAAAGGTTTTAAGCAAGCGCCGCCTTTCAACGGGCGGCGTTTTTGTATGTCGAATTGCCGTATCCTCTGTAGAGGGTCTGAGATGCCAGACGGAGCAAACAAGAGCGCCTTCGCCAGCGTGGAAGAGGCCGTCGAAGAGATTCGCGCGGGGCGGATGATTGTGGTCGTCGACGACGAGGACCGCGAGAACGAGGGAGACCTCACGCTCGCCGCCGAGTTCGTCACGCCCGAGGCCATCAACTTCATGGCGCGCTTCGGCCGCGGCCTCATCTGCCTCGCGCTCACCGAGGAGCGCGCCGACTACCTGCGCCTCGCTCCCATGACCAGCGAGAACACCTCGCGCTTCGGCACCGCCTTCACCGAGTCCATCGAGGCCCGCGAGGGCGTCACCACCGGAATCTCCGCCGCCGACCGCGCGCACACCATCCGCGTCGTCATCGATCCCAGCTCCACCGCCAACGATCTGGCGCGTCCGGGCCACGTCTTTCCCCTGCGCGCGCGCAAGGGAGGAGTGCTGGTGCGCGCCGGGCAGACCGAGGCCGCCGTCGATCTGGCGCGCATGGCGGGGCTGGTCTCCGCCGGCGTCATCTGCGAGATCATGAACGAGGACGGCACCATGGCCCGCATCCCGGACCTGATCGCCTTCTGCGCCGCGCACGGCCTCAAGATGCTCACCGTCGCATCGCTCATCCGCTACCGCCTGCAGCACGAGCGGTACATCCAGCGCGTCGCCGAGTCCATCCTCCCTACTCGCTACGGCGACTTCCGCATGATCGCCTACGAGAGCGAGATGGACGGCTCGGAGTCGCACGTCGCGCTGGTCTACGGCAGCCGGATCGACAACCCGAACAACCCCGCCGCCGGCGATCCGGTGCTGGTGCGCGTCCACACCCACTGCCTCACCGGCGAGGTCTTCGGGGCCACGCTCTGCGACTGCCGCGCGCTGCTGGACAATTCCTTGCGCAGCATCGCCGAAGCCGGCCAGGGCGCGCTCATCTATCTGCACAACGGAGCGCGCGGCTTCGGCATCGACCGCAGCGGGCTTGCCTCCTCCGGCGAGATTGCCCCCAACCGCCTTGTGCTGCACCGCGAGCCGCACCGCGACCCGCGCTCCAGCGAACTCAGCCAGGAGCGAATGCAGCGCGCCCGCCGCACCCTGCGCCAGATCGGCCTGGGCAGCCAGATCCTCTCCGACCTCGGCATCCAGCGCATCCGCCTGCTCACCAACACGCCCACCCACATTCCCGCCTTGCAGGGCTTCGGCATCGAGATCGTCGAGCAGGTGAGGATTCCGCTGGACTCCGCCGTCCCTACTGCACCGTAAGATTCAGCGTCACCGTCTGCGTGATCTGCACAACGCCGCTCACCGAGCTTGCGGTCACCTGGTACTGGTAGCTTCCCGCCGGCGAGAAGCGCAGGTTGGAGTTGACGCTGTTGCCGCCGCATCCGCTGGCCGAGAGCAGCAGGATGGCCGCGAAGATCGCCAACGCAATGGGCCCGTCCCGCCGCCATGCCTTGTGCCGCGAGCTGCGCGCCTTCCAGGTGAAGAACAGTGCAGGGAAGAGCAGGCAGAGCGCTGTCCCGCCCAGGCTGCGTCTGCGTCCGCCGGGCATTACAGTTTGCGAGTTGGAACTGACCTCGGTGACGGTGTTCAGCGTGGCGACCGCGTTCTGCGCCGCCCCGCTCAGCGTCACGCTGGACGGCTGAAGCGAGCAGGTGGCGTACTCGGCCGCTGCAATCGGCGTGCAGTTAAGCACCACCGTTCCGCTGAAGTTGTTGCCCGGCGTCACAGTCAGGTTGTAGTTCGCGGGCGTGCCGCTGGCGACCGTGGCCGATGCAGACGTTCCTCCGCCCACGCTGAGCGTGAACGTCCCACTGACGAAGCCCGTCCCGGTCAGCGGCACGGCGTCGGGCGAGGTCGCGTCGCTGCTGGTGACGGTCAGCGTACCGTTGTCCGCGCCTGTCTTGGTCGGCGTGAAGGTGACGGTGACCCCGCAGCTTCCCCCGGGGGCCAGCGTGCTTACCGCACAGGGCACGGTGACGGCGTAGTCGCCCGTGGCGGACAGCGCAACGCCGGTGATCGGCGCGGTCCCGTTGTTGGAGAGCGTCAGCGACAGGCTGGCCGGTGAGTTGACCGCAATCGAACCGAAGCTCAGGCTCGCGGGCGTGATCAGCATGTGCGACTGCTCGCCCACCCCGGTCAGCGCCACCACCAGCGGCAGGGTCGAGGCGGAGCTTGCAATCGAGAGCGTTCCCGTAATCGTTCCCGATTGCGTCGGCGCAAAGCCAACCTGCACCGTGCAGCTCGTGCCCGCGGCCAGAGCCAGGCCGGGCTGCGGGCAGTTGCCTGCGGCCACCGTATAGTCTCCGGCGGCAGCGTTCAGCGTCGTTGTGGCGGAGAGAATGCCGAAGGTGATCGCGCTGGCGCCGGTGTTGGTGAGCTGCAATGGCAGGCTCAAATTCGCGCCCACCAGCACGGTCCCGAAGTTGAGCGAGCTCTGCGCAATCGTCAGCGAGGACGGGCTGGAGACTCCAACCACGGAGATGAACTCCAGCGACGTGGTGGCGTTGGAGGAGACCTCTATGGCGCTGGCGCGCATCCCGCTGCCCGAGCCCTGCTGCGTCGAATTCTGCGGCGTAAACGTGACGGTCAGCGTGCAGCTTGCGCCGGGAACGATGCTGGCGCAGTTGCTCGACACCGTGTAGTCGGGCGACGTCTGCAGGCCCAGAATGTTGAGTGTCGCCGTGCCCGTGTTGTCCAGCGTCACCGTCTGCGGCGCGCTGACGTTGCCCACCACGGTGTTGGCGAAGGTGAGCGAACTCTGCGATGGCATGAGCGTGGCCAGCGGCGCGACATTCGTGGGCGACGTGACATAGACCGGAGTGGAGCTGCCCGTCAGGTCGATCAGGTCCGGGCTGGAACCGGCGTCGCTCTCGATCACCAGCTCGCCGCTGTCGGCAGTCGTCGGCGGAGGGCTGGAGCCGGCTGCCACCTGGTTGGTCGGCGTGTAGGTGAGCGTGACCGTGCAGGTTGCGGCAGGCGCAAGCGTCGCTCCGCAGGTCGTGGTCGAAAGGAACGGCCACTCGCTGGTGATGCGGCGGATAGTGAGCGTCGCAGTGGGCGACGAGTTCGTGAGCGTCAGAATCTTCTGCACCGACTGTCCCGATGCCACCTGCCCGAAGTTGAGCACCTCGCCCGGCTGCAGTCCTCCCGTCACCGCGAGCGTTCCCCCGCCCACGCCATATCCCTCGACATAGCCGATCCCGTCCAGCGTCGCCGAGCCGTCGGTTGGCGTGCCCGCGGCGAAGAGCGTGCCCGTCAGGTCGCCATTGTCCAGCGGCAGAAACGACACCGAGAAGTTGCAGCTTGCATTCGGCGCAAGTCCTGCGCACGGCGCGCCGCTCAGAACAAACTGGCGCGGCAGCGCGATCGACAGGCTGAGCGGCTTTGCGGTGAGGTTGTCGATGGTGAACTGCCGCGTCACGCCGCTCGCGCCGGTCGCCTGCGGCCCGTACTCGGCGTCGTCGGCCACAATCTCCAGCCCCTCATCCTCGGTGGTATACGCGCTGGTCAGCGGCACAGTGTAGTTGGTCGGCACCTGCGCTCCGCCCACCGTGCTGGTGACGGGAATCGTAAGCGTCCCGGCGGCAGAGGCCGTCGCCGGAGTGAATGTGACTGAAATCGCACAGTTGGCCCCGGCGTTGAGCGTTCCGCAGTTGCTGCTTACGCTGAAGCTGGTGGCCCCGGAGCTTGTGGTCGTCGCGGAGACTGTGCCAACCTGCTCGGCGGTCGTGCTGGTGTTGGAGAGCGTGACCGTCTGCTGTGTGGACGAGCTGCCGGGAACGTTGTTGAAGACCAGCGCGTTGGGTGTAAGCGAGATTCCCGGATCGGCCGAGCCGTATCCGGTCAGCGCGGCAGTCGCCGTCGAGCTGCCCGCCTGCACGCTGAGCGTTCCCGTGCGCGGGCCGGCGGCCGTGGGCGAGAAGTCAATCTGCACGAAGCAGGACGCGGTATAAGCCAGCGCGCCCCCGCACGGCACTCCGCCGCTGACTGCGTTCGAGACGCTGAAATCGCCGCTGACCGCAGGCGTTGCCACTGTCACCGAACCGCCGCCCGCAACCAGGTTCGTCACCGCAAACAGTTCCGTCGCGCTCACGCTGTTGATCGGCAGCGGGCCGAAGTCCTGCACCACCGGCGTCAGTAGCAGGCCGGTGAGAGGCAGGCCGTTTCCGGTCAGCGAGAGAACGTACGGGCTGCCCGCCGCCGCCGAGCTGATCGTCAGCGTGCCCGTCTCCAGTCCGGTCGCTGGCGGCGTGAACTGCACGCCAACCCAGCAGTTGTAGCAAGTCCCCGTCGCACTGGTGGTGAAGGCGGAGCTGGGCGGTTGGCCGTGGCCGTACCCGATGTCCTCGACGATTACGGCAGTGTAGGGCGAGCCGAGAGTTGTGGACGCAGTCGCGACCGTAAAGCCGGTGAAGGGCTGCGTGATCTTGAACCACTCGACCGACGGCTCGCCCGCGATCACTCCGCCGAAGTTCAGCGTGCCGTTGTTGGCGGGCGACAGAATCCCGGTGCCCACGCCCGAAAGCGCAATGTAGGCCGGCGTAGTCCCCGCGCCCGCGGTAACAGCCAGCAGGCCCTGGCGCGTGCCCGGCTGCGACGGCACAAATGTAAAAACAACATTGCACGATGCGCCAGCGGCGAGCGTTGCGAGGCAGTTGGTGCTGTCGGTGAAGTCTCCCGAAAGAACCAGCGAGAGCGTAAATGCGGTCGTTCCCGTGTTCCCAATCGTGAGCGTCTGCGTGGTACTCGATACTCCCGTAACCGCCACCGCGTTGGCGAAGTTGAGCGACGTGGACGAGACGCTGAGGTTGGGGTTGACGCTCGCTCCGTTGGCCGCGGGCTGCGGCAGCGAACGCCCCGTGACCAGCGCCGTCAGCCCCTGGTCGAGCGAAAGAGTGTCCGCGTCGGCCGCGGGCGTGTGCGTGTTCTGGTAGGCAAGTTGCAACTGGCAGACCGTCTGCGGCTCCAGCGTCGATGGGCAGCGGTCGGTGACCGTGAACGGCGACGAGGCGGGCAGCGTCACGGCGGCGTGAGAGAAAGAGACAGTCGAGTTGTTCGAGAGGTACAGGTAGCGCGCCGGCCGCAGCCCGCCCGTGTACTGCGTTCCAAAGTCGATCTCCGGGGCCGAGAGCGAGAGCGCGGCGGCCTGTCCGTAGGCCGTCATCTGCACGTCGCGCGCGCCGATCAGCCAGTTCTGCTGGATCGCGCCGTCGTTGGTCGCGCTGTTCGACGCAGTCAGTCCGATCGTAATGTGGCAGACCCCGCCGGGAGCCAGCAAAAAAATGTTTCCCGACAGCGTGCAGTCGGTCGCCGTCTGGGCGAATGTGTAGGGCAGCGTGGTCCTGCTGCCGATGTCCCACTGCGATGCGAAGCTCTGGCTCTGCTGCGTCAGGTTCGTCACCGTAACGGTCCGCGCCACCGCGCCCGAGGCCGAGCTGACCACGCCGAAGTCCAACTCCTTTGGCGAGAAAACCACCGGAAGCTGCACCACCCCCGATGCCAGCGCGGGCAGGGCCTGCGTCTGCGCGGTCGAGTTCGCCGCCGACACCGTAATGCTTCCCGGCCCGCTGCCCGTCAGTGCAATGCTGCACTCGCCGCCCGCGGCCAGCGTCGTGCCGCAGTTTGTGGCCTCGCTGAACCCGCCCGTGACCGCGATCTGCACTCCAGTCGCCTGCGCCGATCCCAGGTTGCGCAGCTTCAGGTTGGGCGAGTCGTCCACCGAGAGCGCCAGCGACGCCGTTGCCGCCCCCGCGCTTGCCGGAACCGTCAGCTTGGCAAGATACGCCGCCGCGCCCGCGCACAGGCTCCCGTTGCAGGCAGACACCGGAAGAACAGCGCCGCGCACCGTCGATGGAAACGCCGCAGTGGGCGCATCGTTCAGCGGCAGATCGAATGTCTCTGTCGCCAGCAGGCTCTGGCTGGCCGACGGCGCAAAGCTGCCGCCAACCAGAGCATTGCCACTGGCGTCGATTGCCACGCTGGTCAGCGCGACCGGCGCGCTTGCGCTGTTTGGGTTCGACGACGCAACGCCGCCGAAGCGCGCCGTCTGGTCCACCAGGTTTGCTGCGTTCACGCGCACGGCGAAGCTGTTGCCAATCGTCGATAGCGGCGTCAGCGGAAGCAGCGGCAGCCCGGAGACAAAACTCCCATCGACCCACGCCGTACCCGCCGCGCCCGCCGCCACGAAGGACTGCGTCCCCGGCGCAAGCACGGTCGATCCCAGCACCGTCTGGCCGTCCAGCGTCATCCGCACCAGCACCTGGTAGCCGACTGCCGTCAGCGGAGTAGCCACGCTGGACACCGGGAACTGCCCCAGCGAAATCGGTCCCGCCAGCAGCAGGTTCCCCGCCGCCGCATCGATCGCCAGCGAGCTGGTCCCCGCGCCGGGAATAAAGGTCGAGAACGTAATCCCGTCGCCCGCCGGAGTCAGCTTGGTCAGAAAGCCCGAGGTCGTGCCCAGCGCTGTCGTCACCAGTTGGTTCGGCACCAGCGCCGCAACCGTCGGATAGCCCGGCGCAGTCGTCGTCCCCGCAATGTACGCGTCGTCGGAGGAGTCGGCAACGATGGCCGCGGGCGTGGTGTTGCCGCCTGCCCCGCTCAGGTACGTCGCATAGAGCAGGGAACTGCCCGACGCGGAAAACTTCTCCACGAATCCGTTCCACTGACTGCCAACCGCCGGCGTCTGTATGATTCCCGCCGCCGTCACGGGCAGCGTTGTAGCGTAGATTCCGCCGGTGATAAACACCGCATCGCTGGTGGCCGCAATCGAGCTGGCATCCATGGACCCGCCGCCGCAGAAGGTCACAAAGATTGGGCTGCCGAGGCTGGCGCTGAACTTCGCCACAAACGAGTTGGTCGCCGTGCCCGATGCGGCCGTGAACGCCGCGCCGCCGGTCGCCGTCAGCGCGCCGGATGTGGTCGTCCCGGTGACGTAGACGTTGCCCGCCGGGTCCAGCGCCATCGCCAGGCCAACGTCGCCCTTCGCGCCGATCTGCGCCTGGTTCAGAATGTTGGTCGCGGCCGGGTCCGTCTCCAGAAGGCGCACCCCGTCCTTCTGGTCGATCAGCAGGTAGACGTTGCCCGTTGCGCCAACCCGCACCGCATTGATCTGGCCCTGTGGCTGGCCCTGACTGCTGAGCGCCGCGCGCAGCCCCGCGAATGTGAGCTGCTGCGGGCCCGTCGCTGGCGCCGCCTGCGCGTGCAGCGCCAGGGCCAGAGCGCATGAAAGGAGCCACGCGAGTCCCCACTCCAGCGCGCCGGCCCGCCTGCGCGCTCCATCCACCGCCAGCGGGTGCACTCGTCCCCGGATCGCCGCATCTTCTGATGCTCGATCCGCAGCGTTGACGGTCTGAACGGACTTCATCATGGTGCTCTGGCTGCGGCGTTGTGCGGAGTGCAGCCTGCCCTCAATATCCATGGAAGCGATCGGGTTAGATTGTCCTAATCAGAAATTCTAATGAAACGAAACTATACCGTGTCTATCCGGGAATGGGTACCGTTACTTTGCCGCGCGTTCGCGTTCGGGCTCATACGACCGGATTCACAAACTGCGGAACAGCATAGTTTTGCATAAAGGCACAGCTTCACAACTGCGGAGCAGCCCTGTTTTGCTTAAGGGCACGGCTTCAGCCGTGCCGAAAAGGACTATCTTGGTTGGGGCTTTAGCCCCTGAGGTCAATCTCCCGGCCGTCCATAACTTTTTCCGCAGCCTGCACGCGCAGACCTCAGTCCCGTATCCAGCAGCCAGCCCAATCCCCGCCCGCGCATCTCGCGCTCGAACTCCGCGTGCGTGGTGTAATGCACGGTCTGCATTCCTGCCTCCGCTGCGGCGGCAACGTTCACTTCGCGGTCGTCGATAAACAGAATCCTGCCCGGCGCGGTCTTCAGCGCCTCAGCGGTCTGCAGGTAGATCGCCGGATCGGGCTTCGCCATTCGCATCGCGTGCGACCAGGCGCAGTGGTCGAATCCTGCCAGCCACGGCAGCCGCGCCACCACCCCCTCGCCGATTGCGTCGCCGATGTTCGACAGCACGCCGGTCCGCACCCCCGCCTGCTGCAACCGCCCGGCCCACTCCACCATCGGCAGGTTGAGCGCGGTCCACAGGTCGATGTCCGCAGCCATCAGCGCAGCCCTCTGCGCGTCGTCGAACCGGACTCCCGCGTCTGCGGCCACCGCATCCCAGTAGCTCCTCCCGGTCAGTGCGCCGCGGTCGTAGTCGTGGCGAAACTTCCAGTAGGCCGCGTGCAACCGCTCCTCATCCAGCCCGCTCACCGCGCGCAGCACGGCCCACGCCGCCGCATCGGGCGGCCCGGAGAGCACCTGGCCGTAGTCGAACAGCACTGCATCGACTCGCGTCGCATTGTTCTCTGCTCGCCGCGCGCCCTCCGGCCGGTTCACGTCGTTTTTCGCACGATTCGTATCGTTCGCAGTCACTGAATCAAGGTTTTCCGGGGGGAAAGAAGAGGAAGTTGGCATCTGCTTCGATTGTAGGCGATTTACCCTTGAACTAGCGGAGATCGACACACCGCTCAGGCGGCAATCGCGATGCAAGTTAACAGATGGAACCCGGAGTTGCGCCGCTGGCTCGACCAAGCCTCGCGCGCGGCAGGCTTCGACGTCGTCGGTGTCGCGGAGGTTCGCGCTTCCCACGGCCCCACCGCCGCGCAGGAGGCCGCGCGATTTGAAACATGGATCGACTCTGGCCACGCCGGCGAGATGGACTATCTCAAGCGCCGCGACCAGTCGGGAACGCTCCTCCGCGGCAACCTCCGCGTCGCCATTCCATGGGCGCGCTCCGCCATCGTCTGCGCGACGAGTTACAACTTCGCCGCACCGTCTGATAAGCTGCCGCGCGCCGCGCCGCCTCTCTCCATCCATCCCGCGCCGCCCGGGTCAGGCTGGATCGCCCGCTACGCCTGGACCGGCCGCCCGCTCGACGACGGGACCTCGGCCGCAACGGACTACCACGACGAACTGCTCGCCCGCCTGCGCGCCATCGAGTCAGCCCTGCTCGCCCGCGCCACATGCACCACCCGCTGCTGCGTAGACACCGGTCCGCTGGTCGAACGCACTCTGGCCGCTCAGGCCGGCATCGGCTGGATCGGCAAGAACACCTGCCTCATCCACCGCCAGCTCGGTTCCTGGCTTCTGCTGGGCGTCCTCGTCACCTCGCTGCCGGTGGAGCAGGAAAGGGAAGAGGTGGACGAAGCTCACTCCGCATCCACACCCGTAAAACCTCTATTGAAACATTCACAAAATCTTTCAACTAAACGATATAAAGAGTTTCTGTCTGGAGTAGAAACAACGCTCCAGCCCCCTGACCGCTGCGGAGCCTGCACCCGCTGCATCGACGCCTGCCCCACCGGAGCGCTGCTCGGCTCGAAATCTCCCGACGCACCGCGCCAGATGGACGCCTCGCGCTGCATCGCCTACCTCACCATCGAGAAGAAGGGCGCAATCGACCCCGCCCTGCGCGCGCCCATGGGCCGCCACGTCTTCGGTTGCGACATCTGCCAGGACGTCTGCCCCTGGAACCGCAAACCGGGTGCCCCATCCATTCCGCGTTCTCTGCGGAATGGGTGGGAGTCAAATCAACAAGGCATGCACCTGCGGCCAGACCTGATCAATCCCCCGCTCGACTGGCTCTCCGCAATGGACTCGCGCCAGTTCAAACTCCTCTTCAAAGGTTCTCCACTGCAGCGCACCGGCCGCAAGCGCCTTCTGCGCAACGTCGCCATCGCCATGGGCAACAGCGGCGAGGCGCGTTTTCTTCCCCAGCTCGACGCCTGGGCCGCCGGCGACGACCCCGTGCTGGCGGACGCGGCCGGGTGGGCGCGCGCGCGTCTGCTAGCCTAATGTCAGAATCACCATGTCAACACGCAATTCCACCGAAGCCCCTCTCGAAGCCTCCTCCGCCGTTCCCATCGCCCAGGTGCGCCCCGTCGTGCGCCGCGAAGGCCTCTGGCCGCAGATCGTCGCGCTTGCCAGGTACATGACCAGGACCGAAGTGCACACCTACGCCTTCTCGGTTGCGGCCAACGTCATCCTCTCGCTCTTTCCCTTCATCGTCATGATGCTGACCCTCTCCCGCCAGGTCTTCCACTCGCGCATCATGGAGCAGGTGGTCGGCGAGATGATGGAAAATTTCCTGCCCACCTCGCAGGCGTTCATCATGCGCAACATGCAGTTGCTGGCGCATCCGCACAAGAGCACGCAGCTCTACTCCATCCTCATGCTTCTGATCAGCTCCACCGGCGTCTTTCTGCCTCTGGAGGTCGCGTTGAACCAGGTCTGGGGCGTGCGCGAAAACCGCTCGTATTTGCGCAACCAGGCCGTCTCGCTCGGCCTTGCCTTCGCGCTTGGCGCGCTGGCCATGACCTCGGTCGCGCTCACCGCGGGCCAGCAGTCGCTGCTCACTTTCCTCTTCTTCGGCCACATCCACAACATCATTTTCAACTTCCTCAACGGCCTGACCCTGCGCCTCTGCGCTCTGCTCGCCAGCATTCTCCTCTTCTTCCTCATCTACTGGATTCTGCCCAACCGCAAGGTCCCCGCGCGCGCCGTTCTGCCCACAGCCATCGCCATCGGCTTGCTCTGGGAGGTGGCGAAGTACCTCTATGTCCTCGCCCTTCCGCATCTCGACTTCCAGTCCGTCTACGGGCCGTTTTACGTCTCGGTGGGCCTGATGATGTGGGCGTTCCTCTCCGGCCTTCTGCTGCTTGCCGGGGCGCATTTCTCCGCCACGCGCTATGCTCTCTCCGTGGCCCGCCAGGAAGACCGGGCGCAGCGCGCGGAAGAGAAGATTCAGCAGCAGGACGCTCCTTCCGCACAGTAGAATGAGGCCCATGCAGAAGACGCACCAATCCGCCCCGCGACAGAGGCACCCCGCTCCCGCGGCGCACATCCCCCGCTGGTGGCGGCGCCGTCCTCCCGCCGGGGTGGACGGCGCGGTCTTCTGGCTTGCGCTCGGATTCGGGCTGCTCTGGCTTCTGCGCCTGGCGCCCAGCGGCGGCGGGCTGCTGCTTGGCTGGATGCAGCTTCTGGTCGGGCTTGCGCTCCTCAGCCTGGCGGTCCCGCTGGCATGGCGTCTGGTGCATAAGCATCTTCTCTGGAGCCTGCGCAACAAGCTCATCCTCACCTACCTTCTCATCGGCCTTGCGCCGGTCGTCCTGTTTTTGACTCTGGCGGCCATCTCGGCCTACATCGCGGCGGGCCAGTTCTCCATCCACCTCGCCGACACGCGCATGCACCAGCAGTTGGACGAGATTGGCGTTGACAACTCCGCCCGCGCCTCGCGTCAGGCGCGCATGATGCGCGACCGCGCCGGGCAACCGATGGGCCAGCCTCCGCCGGGCACTCCTGGTTTTCAGCGAAGGCCGCGCTCCACGGCGAACGGAGCTGCTTCGCGCTCTGCCGCGCGCGCCTCTGCGGTTCCCGCCGTGCAGACCGCCGCCGAAGCCGCGGCCCGGTTGGCGGCCCAGAACGCGACGTTGGGTGAAACTGCGCCCGACCCGCTGCTTGCGCGCCTGCACCGGCACACCTCGTTCTACCTTAACGGAGCGCCCTACACGCCACCGCAATTATTCGCGCCTCCTGCCGCGACCGGCGCACAACCCACCGTAGCGCAACAGCCCAGCCAGGCAACGCAGCCCAGCCCAGCGTCAGAGAGCGTCCCCGGCCAGCCTTCGGGGCCGCTCGGTCTTCCACCCTGGGCCGCCGACCTGCACGGCAACCAGGTCCGCAGCCTGGTCCTGGACGGCCAGGACCTCTTCCTCGTCGCCATCGATCAGCGCCACGTCGAGGGCAGCGGCCTGCTCACCGTCATCACCAGCCTTCCGGTCGACTCCGCGCTGATGGACGTGGTCGCGCAGGGGCTTGGACGCGTGCGCGTCTCCGGCATCATGACCGGCGGCCCGCAGACAACTCCCGCCGCCTCTGCTGCCGCTCCCACCTCGAACAACAGCGGCCCACGCTCCCTCGACAACGACATCCAGCGAACTTCGGTCTACGGCGGCGAAGAACCCGCAGCCATCAACTTCTGCGACTTTAGCGTCCCCTTCATCTCCACCATGGACATCCGCAACTGGGAGACGGGCGATCGCGACAACGTCCCCATCGTCGTCCACTCCCGCCCGTCCGTACTCTACCGCCAGCTCTTCGGCAGCTCGCTGGGCGGCATCGTCACCAGCTACATCCGCTACGGCCTGGTGGTACTCTGCATTCTGTTTGCGCTCATTGAGGCCCTGGCCCTGTGGGCGGCGCGGCGCCTCAGCCTCGCCATCACCACCTCGGTTGAAGAGCTCTACGCCGCCACCCAGCGCGTCGATCGCGGAGACTTCATGCATCGCATCCGCGCCGCGCCCGCCGGCAAGAGCGATCAGCTCGGCGAACTGGCCCGCTCCTTCAACCGCATGACCGGATCGCTGGAACGCCTGCTCCTCGAACAGCAGGAAAAAGAGCGCATGCAGAGCGAGCTCTCCATCGCCCAGGAGGTGCAGGCCAACCTCTTCCCGCAGCGGCTTCACGACCTGCCCACGCTCCAGTTGCACGGCATCTGCCGCCCGGCGCGCACCGTCTCCGGCGACTACTACGACTTCCTCATCTTCCATCACCCCGACAACCCCGACGGATCGCAGGGCGCCGAGTCCGGCGTCGGCATCGCGCTGGGAGACATCAGCGGCAAGGGAATCTCCGCCGCCCTGCTGATGGCCACGCTGCACTCCGCCGTGCGCGCCTACCGCCTCGCCGGAGAGGACCTGGTCTACAGCCAGAGCGCCATCGCCGCCCTCACCGCCAGCCGCGAAGACCTCGCCGGAGACAGCGGCAAGCTCTTCGAATCGCCCGGACGCATCCTCTCCCTGCTCAACCGCCACCTCTATCGCAGCACGCAGCCGGAAAAGTACGCCACGCTCTTCCTCGCCCACTACGACGTGGCCACCGCGCAGCTCACCTACTCCAACGCCGGCCATCTGCCGCCGCTCGTGCTCAACCGCGCGGGCAAGGTGGTCCGCCGCCTCGACCGCGGAGGAACCGTCGTCGGCCTGATGGACGGAATGCGCTACGAGGAAGACCGCTTCCGCATGAACTCCGGCGACATTCTGGTCGCCTACTCCGACGGCATCACCGAGCCGGAGAACGACTTCGGAGAGTTCGGCGAGGCCCGCCTCATGGAGATCGTCGCCCGCTACCGCGACCAGCCGCTCCAGGTCATCTCCGCCCAGGTCCTGCTCGCCCTCGACGCCTGGATCGGCGCCGAAGAGCAGCCCGACGACATCACCCTCGTCCTCGCCCGCCAGCTCTAGCCCTCGCCCTCCAGATGCAGGGAACCTCTGAATCAGTCCCAATACCAGAAACCGCCATTCTGATCTGAGTAAAGTCGAAGGCCAGGTTCTCCGGATTTGCCTCGTTTTGCTTAAGGGCACGGCTTCACAGGCTGTGGAAAACCTTTGTTTTGCTTAAGGGCACGGCTTCAGCCGTGCCGCAAATTTCTCGTACGCAATGGGGCTTTAGCCCCTGAGGTCAGTTTTTCACCCAGCTACGATTTGTTCCGTCGCTTGTATAACAACTTGACCCCGCCGCATTCCGCTTCAGAATTTCTCCTGCATCGCCTTCACCACAATGTCGTTGGGCGAGCCGCCCGCCGGCAGAATCGTGAACAGCGTGGCGTCGCCTCTCTTATTGGCCGTGTGCACCACCGACACGTCGCCCGAGTGCGCGTCCACCGCCAGCAGCAGGTGCTCGTCGGCGGAGAAGGCCAGCGCGTCCGGCGCGTGTCCTGTGCGCACGCTGCCCGCCAGCTTGCCGTCGTCGATGCTCCACAGGTTGATCGAGTCGCCGCCGAAGTCCGCAACCCACAGCGTCCCGTTGTCCGCGCTCACAACCCCGTACACCGGCTTGCTCCCGATGGTGTACGTCCCGCCCACCTCATTCGTCCCGGTCTCAATCTCACTGACGGAGTCCGATCCGAAGTTCGCGCAGAAGATCTCGCCGCCGTCCGGCTTCAGCGCCAGTTGCACCGGCGTCTGGCCCACGTCCATCAGCGCCAGCATGTGGTCGGTCAGCAGCGTCGGGTTCTGCTTCGCCGCCCACGACTCGGGCGCCGCGGCCAGCGACACCGCCATCACCTGGTGCCCGTCCGAGCAGGCGATAAACGCCTTCGACGAGTCGTTCAGAATCACCGCATCGGTCGCGCCCGGGCAGCCCGTGAAGACCGCGCGCAGGCGCGGCAACTGCTCCTTCGCCGCAATCTTCGGCGCGGCTGGCTGGCCGTTAGCTCCCGTTGCGCCTGCCGCCGCGTATGGCTCAACCGCAAAGATCGAGACGCTTCCGCCGCGCCGGTTGGTCACCACCAGCGAGCGCATGTCGCGCGAGATGCGCGCCAGCCCCGGCTGCTCGCCGGTGCCCACCACGCCGATCTCGCGCCTCCGCGCCAGGTCGATCACGCTCACCGTGTTCGATCCGCTGTTGGCCACATACGCGCGCTCGCCCGCTGCGTCCACGTCGATGTAGTACGGCAACTTGTGTACCGGGATCGTCGCCGCCACGCGGTTCGCATCCGTGTCGATCACCGAGACCGACCCGTTGCCCGCGGCCGTTCCCGCGTTCACCGCATACACCTCGTCGCGCTTCGGGTTCACTGCCATGCCGGTCGGCTGAATGCCCACCTGCAACGTCCGGTCCTGCCGCAGGTACACCAGGTCCAGCACTGAAACCGTGTTCGACGCGCCATTTGAGACATAGGCAAACTCGCTGTATCCCGGCGGCACATCCGGGAAGCGCCCGCGATGGCAACCCACGCCCGGCAGCAGCGCGGTGAGCGCAGCCGCTCCAATGATTCGCATCTTTAGCATCTCTGCGAGTCTAGCGGCACGGCCGCGCATCGGCAAGTCGGCGCCGCAATCTGCAAAAAAACCCAGCCTGAAACTTTTTTTTCGGCAGAATTGTCTATATCAATGAAGCGGAATCCCTCTCCATGTCGGATTCTCCGCATCGATGCAGTAACCCTCGGACAACGAAGCCGGGGGAACTTCTCGGCTTCGTTGCTTTTTCCCCGCCTCAGAACTCTTCATCCTCGCCTGTATTGAGCGAGAGGTCCGGTTGCAGGTCCTTCCCGGCGCGCACCCACTGCCACGCAATCCATCCGGCGTATCCTCCCTGGATCAGCCATACCGCAACATACGCGGCCAACAGATGGTGCGCCTCCATGCTGCTGCCGAAGATCCAACTGAATCTCATCGCGCGATCTCCAGGGTGCCTTCGATGGCCTTCAGCGCCGCCTCCTGCTCGGTCTCCTGACGCCGCCGTTCCAGCGCGTAGCGGAACACCAGCAGGAAGACGCCCCACATCGCCCACCCCAGCACATTCCATCCGAACGCCGGCCTCATGGAAGGGTCGATGCCGGTGTCCGGCCCGCCGAAGAAGACCGGCGCGGGATGCTGCGTCCGCCACCACTGGATCGACATATACACAATCGG
>JBEKRR010000024.1:0-41375 GCA_049518555.1 Acidobacteriaceae bacterium | reverse complement strand
GGGTGACGACGACCAGCTATAGCGACACCAGCGTGACCAACGGCACGACCTACTACTATGTCGTGCAGGCGGTGAACAGCGCCGGGACCAGTGGCAACTCGGCTCCGGCCAGCGCCACGCCGAGCGGGGAACTCCAGACAAGAGTTACCGCGAATCAGAGTAGTTTTTATGTATACGAGGATGAGGATTCCGGTTTCAACCATGGGTTCCCTTCCGGGAGTTTTGCAAACCCCACGAGTAATATCGCTACCATCCACTTGGATGCCGGTTGCGTTGATGACCCGGCCGACACAACCACCGGATGCTATCCGTCAACAAACACAAGCGCTCTCGACACAGTGCATGGAACGGTGTTGCGAGTTTCATTCGACGCGCAGGCGTTAGGCGACTGGGCCGGCGTGAACATCGAGGAGCCACAGAATTGGGGAGTGCTGCAAACCGGAAATGGCTACAATCTTCAAGGCGCGAACAGCGTGAGCTTTGAAGTTCGTTCCCCCAACGGAGCGCAAGTCCAATTCGGGGTCGGTGGATGCACAGCACCCTATACGGGGCCCTTGTCGTCGACCTGGACCACAATGACGATTGCTTTCACTTCTCTCAGTTGCACACCGACATTGACGAATGTGCATATCTTGTTCTCCGTTGCGGTGAATTACCAATCCGCACCCAGCGGCGCTACGGTGCTGCTGGACAATATCCACTTCACGCCTCTTCCCGCCCGCGCGACCCAAGCCCAGGAGGGCGAAACTCTGAGCCTGCCGTTCAGCAATCAGGCGTTTGGAGTTGTGCCTCAGACCTCAGCGCCATTTCCGCCGGACCAGGATAACCGCAATTTTGCAGCAATTTACGAGTCTGCTCTGACGATCCAGTCCCTGATCAATCAGGGGGACGCTACGGATGCGCAAGAGGTTGCGAATACTCTGGATTACGCACTCTACCACGACAATCAGGGAGACTATCTATCGACGGTGTCCGGATCGACGAGCGGCTGCTTCTCAGGAGCCGTAGCCACTCAGTGTGGCCTGCATGACGCCTACGACAGCGGAGATATCGCTCTCTTCAACGATCAAGGTGCCGGCGCCGGCGTTGCAAAAGCCGGAGACAGCCGGTTGGCTGGGTTTTCCTGCGGCGCAGCTTCCACGACAGGGTACTGTCTTGATCTTGACGGGGCAACAGGAGGAAACAACGCCTGGGCGATCCTGGCGCTGCTGACCGAGTACAAAGCATCGGGAAACGTTAAATATCTGAATGACGCAATCACGATTGGAAACTGGATTAAGGAGACCCTGACCGATACCACCGGGACTGGCTTTGGAGGTTACTATGTCGGCTATCCAGACGGGGGCGTGGCCCCACCGAAGCCCCTAAACATGGGGAAATCTACGGAAAATAATGCCGATATCTTCGCCGCATTCACTGCTCTGGCCAAGTACGATGTGAACAATGCGAATGCCTGGACGAATGCAGCCAATGTCGCAGGAGATTTTGTGATGCACATGTTCGATGCAACCAACGGGCGCTTCAATACCGGAACGCTCCTGGTTGGCAGCGGAGCAGGAATAGGCACCTGTCCGACAGGGGCCACGAAGGGCAATGACGTCATCAATGCAAACTCGTCCCCCGACTGCGATTTTCTCGATTCCGATACCTTTACCACACTGGCGATGGCGGGCGCTTCGCGATACTCCAGCTATCAACTGCCTGGGGGCGGGATCATGGACTGGACTCGCCCAGTGCAATATGTTCTTAACACTTTCGCGCAGAGCATCACAGTAGGAAACCAGTCATTTCAAGGTTTCGATCTCGTCTCTACCCCAGTCTCGGGCGCGAATGGAATCGCCTGGGAGTTTACCGGTCAGGCCGTCGAGACGATGCGCTATGTGGACCAGCTTTACAACAAGACAACCTTCGAATCCCAGGCGGAGTTTTATCTGGGGCAGATACAACTGGCACAGACGCTGGCCCCCTTTGGGGACAATCAGGGAGTGGTCGCCAGCACACTGCAAAACGGGAATACCCTTCCGCCATTGGATCAATGTCTCAATACGCCATATCAGAACTGCCCGCCCGAGCGCGTAGGATTAGCCGCGACAAATTGGATGATTCTGGCCGAGCAGCGCGTCAATCCCCTGGCGGGTATATAAGGGGGCAAAGCTGGAAGCTGGCGCAGTGGACATGGCCTGGCCAGCTTGCCGGAGTCTCGAAGGTTGTCCGGCCCCCACCCTATCACAAAGCCTCTGGCTGGTTTTGCTCGTTTACGAACAGAAAAAATTAGAGCTAAGAATTGAGAGCATAAAATCCGGCGCAAGGATGGGAAATTGGTCAGCGATCTCGCGTGTCTGCTCCGCGATGGCTCTCCCTTGACCCTCTGGCAATGGTAATCCGGCCCGGACGCGCGATAGAGCGGCCTATGAGCGCCTTGCCCTACCTTGGAAGTGCATCGGGCACTGTGTGGGAGCTGGCGGGCTTCCTTCACGGGAAGAGGACAATCATCGGACGACGGCTGCCCTTGCCCACCCGACCAGCGCGATACGCCTGCCCTAGCGCATGTGAGTACCCATCCTGCTCTGCTATACCCCGCCTTGGCCACCAGCTGCTCTCTGTCGCGACTCCGTGGGAGGGGGATGGGCACGCACCGCACGGCTTGGCCTTGTCGCTGCCGTAAGGCCCCCCGTACCGGCCTGAGTTTGCCCCTGCGACCGTCAGGATGGTTGTCCAAGGGGTGGGGGTGCCCTACGGCACACCCATTTGGGCTCACGGAGCGAAATAC
This sequence comes from Acidobacteriaceae bacterium, assembly GCA_049518555.1. Classification (GTDB taxonomy): domain Bacteria; phylum Acidobacteriota; class Terriglobia; order Terriglobales; family Acidobacteriaceae; genus Edaphobacter. Next base: position 38,605 of record JBEKRR010000024.1, on the reverse strand, counting down.
GCATTTTCAAATTTCGCGATGTTGGCAGAAACTGGCATCTGGTTAGTTGTCCGCGTGACCCGTGATCTTCCCCTTGAATCCTATTCGGCGATCTCTCGCCACGGAGCGCACGCTTGACGGGCCGCCGGGAGGAAGTGCGCGTAGAGGGTTTCGTCCTCATGCGATTGGGGCTGGAGCAAATTACGGCAGTAACGGCAATCCCAATTCCTTCAGAAACGCATTGTGCTTCTCGGTTGCCGCCTTGATTTCTTTTTCGAGCGAGACAAGTTCGGTATTAACCGAACCCAAATCGATTTCATCTTCCGCAACGGCGGTGCTGATGTAGCGGGATATGTTCAGGTTGTAACCTTCTTCTTTAATCCGCTCCATCGGGATTCGTTTTGAATAACGCTCCTCTTCCTTACGGAATTGGTAGGTCTCAAGAATTTTTTCGATATCTTCTTCCCGCAGGCGGTTCTGGCGTTTGTCTTTCTCGAAGTGCTGGCTGGCATTAATGAAGAGCACGTCGTCCGGCTTCTTGCATTTCTTGAGCACCAGTATGCACACCGGGATGCCGGTGGAATAAAACAAATTGGCGGGCAGTCCGATGACCGTATCAATGTTCCCATCTGTAAGCAGCTTGGTGCGGATTCGCTCTTCCGCTCCGCCACGGAATAGCACGCCGTGGGGCAGAATGATGGCCATGACGCCTTCATCCTTCAGGTAATGGAAACCGTGCAGTAAAAAGGCGAAATCAGCGGCGGATTTTGGTGCCACTCCGTGATTCTTGAAGCGGAAATTCTCGCCAATGTCTTCACTAGGTTCCCAGCGGTAGCTGAACGGCGGATTCGCCACCACGGCATCGAAATATGGTTTCTTGGCGGGGTTGGTCTCGCGCAGCATTTCCCAATCATTGGTCAGCGTGTCGCCGTGGAAGATTTCAAACTCCGAATCCTTCACCCCGTGCAGCAGCATGTTCATGCGCGCCAAGTTGTAGGTTGTGATGTTCTTTTCCTGACCGAAAATCTTGCCGATGCCGTGCGGCCCCATGCGCTTGCGCACGTTGAGGAGCAGCGAACCGGAACCGCAGGCAAAGTCCATTACGCTATCCAGCTTGGCTTTCTTTCCCGTTTTCGGCTCCTGGCTGTCTAGCGTGACGATGCCAGACAAAATGCTAGAAATCTGCTGCGGCGTGTAAAACTCGCCTGCCTTTTTTCCGGAACCGGCGGCAAACTGGCCAATCAGATATTCGTAGGCATCGCCCAACGTGTCGGCGTCGGTGGAAAATTGCGTCAACCCTTCGGCGATTTTTTGAATAATGGTGCAGAGCTTGGCGTTGCGCTCTTCGTATTTTTTGCCGAGCTTGTCCGACGCCAGATTGATCTCGGAAAACAGGCCTTGGAAGGTACTTTGGAAGGACTCCGTCTCGATATATTTGAAGGCGGCTTGCAGCGTGTTGAGCAGATCTCCATTCTGGGTGCGAGCCAAATTGGCGATGCTGGCCCATAGATGATCCGGTTTGATGACGTAATGCACCTTGCGGCGCATCTGCTTCTCGAAATCGGCCACGTCATCAGGATTGTTGGCATACCAGATGGCCAGTGGCACGCGGTGGGCGTCGCCCTCGACTTGAGGATAATCCCGCCCTAGTTCTTTTTGCGCGGCGGCCTCGTAATTGTCTGACAGGTAACGCAGGAACAGGAACGACAGCATGTAGTCGCGAAAATCATCCGCGTTCATCGCGCCGCGCAAGTCGTCGGCTATGCCCCAAAGGGTTTTGCCCAATTGTGTTTTGTCTCGGTCGTTCATGCATGCTCCACGTCTTTGGTCGTTTCTTCGAACGGGTCGGGGTTAAACGGGAAAGTCTTTCGGAAGTCCTCTAGAATTGTCTTAAACAGGGCCTTGTTCTCTTCTACCATCTCAATTGGTTCGTAGAGCGAGTAATTTCCGTGGCTCATGATGTTAACGACGCGAGTGTGCAGAGTCTTGTCGGCGTCATCTCCAGTTGGCCGGATGCAGTCACCAAAATTCCCGTATCCATGAAAGCTGGCGGTTTTTTCAATGATCGAACGCAGCATGTTGAAGTGGTGGGTGTATAGCTTGCCTTCCTTTTGAGCCTGCTCCAGCTCGGCCAGGTTTGCAACATGTTGGAAGAATGGCGTGTTACCCGTGTCACGGAGCAAATAGCTCTGTGAGTTCTGAGCTTTGTAAAGGAGGTATTTCTTTGCCTTCTTCTTCAGCTCGTTGCCCAAGACGTTGAAGAAAAGTGTGTGGTGAGTGGAAATGACCGTCATCGGCGTATTTGTTGACTTAATGAGCAGTTGCGCCAAATGGTTCGCCACCGTGATCGCATTATGTTCATCTAGTGATGAAATGGGATCATCAATATAGACGTACTTGACCCATTTGTATGCCTCGGCTTTGTCCAGAGCAAGTTGAACAATCGCCAAGAAGAAGCACCAGATGAAGGCGTTCTCCTCGCCCCGGGATATTTTGATGTCGTCCACTGTTTCGAGCTTGTCTCCGTTCTGAATTTCACGGGAAAAGCTCACTTCCCAATCGTTGGTGTCGATCTTGAAATCGAAGTCGGCGTAGCGATTCAGCAGCCGACGAATACGATTGTCCATTTCCAGTTCCCCCAACCCGGCGAAGAAGCGGGAATCGCGATTAATCTTGAGCACACGTTCGCGATCGTTTTTGAGGTCGTTATCCCAAAAGAACAGGTCTTCAGTGAAGGCATTGAAGTAGAGCGTATCGCGTGCGTCTCCCTGTTTACCGAGGTCCTTGAAGGCCGTAGAAAGGCGTGTCTTGCCCGTGCCATTGTAGGCGTAGAGGAGAACGAATTTCTTGTTCTGTAACTCTTGGCGCAGATGTGCGGCCAGGGCGTTCAAGTCGGCAAATGGGGTTCCGCTCATGCTTCAACCTCCTCCGGCGATGGGAAAAGTTGCTGTATCAGACCTCTTTTGTGTGTCTTGAGCGCATCAATCTTTTGGATTTGAGCGAAAATGATGTCGTCGAGCGAGGAGAGACAGAATGCGATGCACTTCTGCTCGGCGTGGGAGACATGGGGGACCTTGAGCTGGGCGAACGTCTCCTTGGTCAGGTGCTTGATGCCTCCTCCAGTGAAGAGCATTTCGAACTGCTTCGTGCCCGCTATCGCCGCAAGATAGTGAACTAGCAAGCGGGGCTCAAATGGCACATTGAACCGGACGCGGTGAATGGCCTTCTGGTACTTGAGATCTGGCAATCGTCCGTCCCAGACGGCAGCACGACCCGGTTCTCCACCCTCGCAAACAACGATGTCACCGGTCCTCAATCCGAAGCGTTCAAGTTCGTCGTCGTCGAAATACATCTGCGGCAAGTTTGACGTGTCCACGTCATTCCAGCGCACTGATGCGTTGTTGAGATACGGCAGAAGGCGGCCTGTCGTGTGCTTTTGAACGTCGAGCATTTTCCCGAGCTTGGTCTCGGCGATATCTCCCAAAGCTACTTCCTCCCATTTCGGCTGATCCTGAAACTCAGGGAAGCGGAGGCGGGGCTGGGTTTCGCCTTCGCGGGGAAATAGCTGCTGCATCAGCCCTTTTTTGAAGGCCTTTAACGCATCGAGTTTTTGGCCATGGGCGACAATCAGTTCGTCGAGGTTGGTAAGGCAGTCGGCGACTTTTGTCTGTTCGGCACGCGACGATCCTCCGCTTGGGAGCGGAATGGGCAGAGACAATAGAATCTCGTCGTCTATGCTTAATGACCCGTGAGCACGCGCGCTGACCTCGATATATTTCTTCAACCATTTTCCATGGAGGTTTCCCGCGAATAAATAGTTTAGAAAATCCGGAACGATTCTATCCTCGTGGGCTCTAAAGCAGGTAAAGATGCTGTTGGGCACGGCGGCCGGCTCATCTCCCGAATACTTGGTGATAAAACCCTGCGGAAATTCCTTAGTAGCGCTCTTGTTGTAGGCGAAGTCGTTCTTTTGCAGCACGAGGTAATTCTCATACTGATTTCCGGCGATGGTTCTGCCAAATTTCTCCTGCTGACTCACTAGTCCCACGCCAGAAGTGATGCTCATGGGGATGCACTCTTTATTTCCGGCCCTTTCCGTGATAAGAGAAGCTACCGCTTCGAGCTTTTCTGCATTCCACGCCGGTTCACCCTGAAATTCCGGAAAGCGCAGCTTCGGCTTCATTTCGCGTTTGGCGTTTTGTTTCACAGTATTTCTTTCCGCCTTACTGCTCATACGCACTCAGTCCTGAAATGTCTCGCCCTTGGGCGCGCTTGTTCAGTAGGGGAACAAGGTCTTCCATGAGGGCTAGTTCCTTTACCCGTCGCGTTTTCCAGTTCAGCCCGAGCGGTTCCATGAGGTCGGTTAGCTGCTCCCCGTCGAAGATCATGCGTTGCAGGATGCCGTCCACAAAGCCTTGCAGCGCGGCGGTCGCCAGCTCGTGCTTCCCAGCGATGGCGGCGAGTTCTTGGGCATTTTTCTCCGCCTTGAAACGCTGATAGCCTTCGCGAATGTCTTTTTCGCTCAAACCTTCGCCCACTTTGAGGGTGTTGATGTAAGCGGCAATGTCGTCGCGCTCATCCATGAACTTGGCATCGGACTGAATGAGGCCTATGAGCTGGTCGCGGCTCATCTTCTGTTTGCCCGGTGCCTGCCCGGAGTAGCGGGCAAGCAGCGCCATGATGTAGTCGTAATCAATCACTGCGGAGGCAAAGAGCACGAATTCAAAATCCAGTTGCTGCACTTCCGGGTTGGCCTGGTCGTCGCCCTTCCTCTGTTGCTCTTTCAGGCGCTGGGCGGTTTCCAGATAGACGCCACGGAACGCGTTAAGCTCTTCTTTCGGCAAAACTTGCTCGATAGTTATTTTGTTTTCCGCGGTGAGGTCGGTGTATTGGTCGAGCTGGGTTTTTAGCCGCTGCACTTCCTTGAAATGGTTGATGAAGGCGCTACGTGCATCGTCCCCTTTGAGGTTGAGCACTGCTTCCGGTTTGCAGGTCAGGCCCTGGGATTTCATGAAGTCATCCAGCTTCTTGATAGAACTTTGCAATTTCTCAATAACTTTGGGAGCTTTGTCCACCAGCCAGATTTCGCGGGCGCGATCAATTTTCTCACCGGAGAAAAGAGCAATTGCGTCATTGACTGCGTTCTGCTGCTGGCGGAAGTCGAGGATATTGCCATAGGGCTTGGTGCCGTTGAGGATGCGATTGGTGCGGGAGAAGGCCTGAATCAGCCCGTGGTACTTCAGGTTCTTGTCTATATAGAGCGTATTTAGGTACTTGGAATCAAAGCCGGTGAGCAACATGTCCACCACGATTATGATGTCGATTTTTTCTTTGCCCTTTAGGGGCATGTCCTGATTGGGAAATTGCTGATCTTTGATGCGCTTTTGCACATCTTGGTAATAGAGATCGAATTCGTTGATGTTGTGATTGGCGCTAAAGCGGGTGTTGTAATCGGCGATGATGGACTTGAGTGCTTCCTTTTTCTTCTCCGGTTCCTTTTCGTTGTCGGCTTTTTCCTGCGGCAAGTCTTCCTGAATCTGCTGCACGTCCTTGTTGCCTTCGGCGGGCGGCGAGAACACGCAGGCGATGTTCAGCGGTTGAAAGGCGGGATCTAATTCCTGTTTTTTGTCCTGTAGCGACTTGAACAGATTAAAGTATTCGATGGCGTCGTTGATAGAAGCGGTAGCCAGAATGGCATTGAACCTGCGTCCGCCAGTGGCGGAGTCATGCTTGTCCGCAATCGCCTCGACGATGGCTTGCTTTGCCAACGTCTCACCTTGCTTGGGCACGTTCTTGCCTTCTGGTTTGTAGTAATCAATGTGGAAGCGCAGGACATTACGGTCGTCAATGGCGTGGGTGATGGTGTAGGCGTGCAGTTCCCTCTGAAAGATGTCGGTAGTGGTCTTGAGGGAGGCCTGCTGACCATCTATTTGCTGATAGGTGGCATTCTGCTCAAAGATCGGCGTGCCGGTGAACCCAAAAAGCTGTGAGTTAGGGAAAAACTCCTTGATGGCCTTGTGGTTCTCGCCGAATTGTGAGCGGTGGCATTCGTCGAAGATGAACACCATTCGCTGGTTTCGCAACGGTTCCAACTGTTCCTTGTAGGTAGCCTTGCCTTGCTTCTTATTTTCCTTGCTGCGCTTGCTGTTTTCGTCCAAAGCCAGGCCGAGCTTCTGAATGGTGGTGACGATCACCTTGTCGGCGTAGTCGTCGGAGAGGAGCCGTCGCACCAAGGCCCCAGTGTGTGTGTTCTCCTCGACACAACCTTCCTGAAATCGGTTGAATTCCTCCCGCGTCTGCCGGTCGAGGTCCTTGCGGTCCACGACAAACACGCATTTATCGATGTCGGGATTGTCCTTTAGCAGAGTGGAGGCCTTAAAAGAGGTGAGCGTCTTGCCGCTGCCGGTGGTATGCCAGATATAGCCGTTGCCGCAATTCTCGTGGATGCAATCCACGATGGCCTTGACTGCGTAGATCTGATACGGACGCATCATCATCAGCTTTTGCTCGCTGGCAATCAGGACCATGTAGCGGCTGATCATCTGACACAGGGTGCATTTGGGGAGGAATGCCTCCGCAAAGCTGTCGAGATGCGTGATCTTCTTGTTGTCCTCGGCGGCGAACTGATACACGGGGAGAAAGCGCTCGTCGGCATTGAAGCTGAAATGGCGGCTGCTGTTGTTGGCAAAATACCAGGTATCGCTTCGATTGCTGACGATGAAGAGCTGCATGAAGCACAGCAGCGTCTTGGTATAGCCATTGCCGGGGTCGTTTTTGTAGTCAACAATCTGCTCCATGGCCCGGCGCGGGCTGATGCCGAGGGATTTCAGCTCAATCTGCACCACCGGCACGCCGTTGATGAGCAGGATGACATCGTAACGCTGGTGGCTGTTGTCCGTGTTGATGCGGAGCTGGTTGACGACTTCAAACGTGTTTTTGCACCAGTCCTTAATGTTGACCAAGGTGTAGTTCAGCGGCGTGCCATCATCGCGGGTGAAGCTGTTGCGCTCGCGGAGGATTTTGGCGGCGGCGAAGACATCAGGGGTGATGATTTCCTCAAGAAGACGCTCAAACTCGCTATTCCCCAATTGAACCCGATTTAGCGTCTGGAATTTCTCACGAAAATTCTTCACCAAGCCATCGCGATCACGAATATCTTGACGATATTCATATTTGAGGCTTTGGAGCTTATCGATCAACTGCTCTTCAATTTGGCGCTCAAGTGACATCGCAATCCTTAGAATGATTTTAGAGGAACTCGAACCGCAGTGGGAATCGAATTCGCCTTTTTAAGCCGAAAACTCACGATTCTTTTGAACCAGCAAAACCAGTTCCAGCCAAGCTCGCTTTGCTCTTCGACGTTCCCGCGCCCGCCGGGGGTGAGGACGATTCCACCGACAACGAAGGCTACACGAGCGAGCCCGAAGAGAGCGAAGAACTGAACGAGGCCGCCTGATGGCTATCGCAGCCAGATGCTTGCGCGCTAGAAGCGGGCCGTGTCGACTATTTTGTCGCCACATACGTTATGAAATCGTAGTCGGTACATTGTCTTTTGGAAAAATCGTAAAGGCGTTCGACATCCTTGAAGCCAGCATCGAGAAGCATTGAATTCAGAGATTTCTCGCGAAGCGGGATCATCGAGAGCACTCCAATCCTCACATTATCTTCACCAAAGTATCCAAATTCCACACGGTCATCTTCAATGGCGATCGGTCTACCAGTGATTCTGCGTCCGCAGTAGATGAATTTGCGCGAATATCGAAATCTTCCGCTGAGGATCTCTTCGCGCTCGTTCAGGATGTAATCGTAATTGCGCTGGTCGACGACAAAATGCCCTCCGGGGCGAAGCACCTGCAACACCTCCCGAAGCACTCGCCGGATCTCCGTTGGCTCCTCCATGAGGCCGAGAGAGTTCCCCATGAGCAACGCCGTAGTGAACTTTTCCTCTCCAAACTCGGTGCCCAACTCTCGCCAATCCACTGCCGAGCACGACAGTGTTACGCCTTCTGCTTGTGCTGCGCGTTGAGCAACGGACAGCAGTTGTAGATCAATCTCGTTTGAGATCACCGGAAGGCCCTTCTTGCGCAGGTATATACTTTCGCATCCACTGCCCGCACACGCGTCCAAAATGAGCTGATGACGGGATTGTCCAACAATTGAATCCAAAAACGGCCCCTCCGTCGCAAGCCGTTTGGGACAATCTACGAAGTCGCACCAGCGATTCGCTAGGCCTGAGACAAATTGGCTCTTTGTATTGATTGGGGCAACTATGTTAATAACCCCTCCTTAATAGACTCAAGGACATCCTCTCGGTTCCAACCTTCAGGATGATTCCCAAACTGTATTTGATTCCGCGCCACCGTGACTTTCACGGCGCTATCGAGGCAGGTTCGGAAAAAACCTTCAAAACGATCACGCAGATCTTTCGATACCCCTACAAGCATAACGCTCGTGTTTGTATCCGCCTGGAAGAAAACAGCAAATCTTCTGCGACGGTTACTAAAAAGGCCGAATTCTGCGCCTTCCAGTCGTTGACTCTCAGCAGCTCGGGTTGCAACGTCGAAAGGAACGCAGAATAGCGACACCCCCGTAGATTGATGATCGTGTATGAACCGCAGGGCTAGCTCGGGATGTTGCTCCTTGTCCCTAAGGAGTGTGGCCGGGTCACAGAACAAAATACGAACATCACGTGCCAACTTCGTACCGCGGTTAAGCTGCGTTTCAAGATAATCTGGGTAACGCTTCGTGAACTCGGATGGCACATGGCGATCCGTGCCGTAATATGGTCCTCTGCACTGATTAAAGCACTCGCGGGTGAACTCTTCGAGTTCCCTCGCCTCAAGATCAATCCAACGGCCACGGCGCAATTCTTCAGCGCGCTCAACCACATATTCGATTGAGCTCAACGCAAATTGCCGCGGAACTTCACTGAGTTCAACGCGCTCCGCATTCACCACTGTAAGCAATTTCCAGATACCGCGCCACGCTCGAACAATGCCAATGACAGTAAACAGGACGCCACCAGAAAATAACGAGGCGATGGAGTCCTCCAATATGCCCAAATGCGTAAAGCTCGGGGTTAAGGAAAGGACACTGGCAGCTAGCACTGAAACGGCAAGGTCCTGCCTCTGACGTCCGAGCCATTCCAAAAGGGGAATTCCAGGCCGAAGCCCGCTCTCTCGAATTCGGGACTCCATGAATAGCGCGGGCAGAATTGTACACAGCAGAATCGTCGATACGACCGCGGCCTCTGGACTAACAACATTGAATAAGTCCCTCCAAAGATGCAAGGGCACCGTAGTGACGGTGCCCTCCATAACAAAAAGGGCAATCACAATCTCGTCGAAGGAGACAAAAAAGCCTACGAGCAAAGCTGCCGTTAACGGCACACGCATGTTCGGCAAGAAAACGGTAAAGAAAGATTCAGGGTGTGTGGCGCCGCATGTTCTCGAAGCCCAAAGCACTTCATTCGCAACCCCTTGGTCCGCTGCCTCAAATACGAAGTACTGAAGCGGCAAAATGATGACCAAATGCCCACAATACAATAGCATCCAGTCCGGTATGCCAAGAGTCGAGCCGACTGACCTCATGGCAATTCCATAGGCGATTAAAGGATTTAGCAGCAGGGCCACCATCAACCAGTAGGTACCTTTTGCAACCCGCTCTGTACCAAATCTCTTCAGATAGTTATAGATTGCTGTTAGGCTTGCCCCGGACAGCGTTGCCGCACATCCTAGAAGAGTCGAGTATTCTAATGACTGCCTCCAGTCCGGAGCGCCCAGCACGGTTCGAAACCACGCAAAAGTAAATTGGTCAACGCCGTTCAATCGGCCAACAATCTGACTTCCCCAAAAGCTCCAAAGCACCATGTAGCCGGCTGGTGCTGCGATGCAGACGAACGCAAGCGCGGATATTACGATCAGCAGAACTCGGATGCGCGGATCCAAATACCTGCTCAGAATTTCATATTTGGGCTCAGCCATATTCATGGTGTCCCCGGCGTCTCTGGGCTGGTTTGGGGCGCGGCTACTAAGACCGTAGATTTCGCGCTTCGTGTTCTGACCCTGTTCAGAATCCTTAACAATGCGAGCATAATGGAGAATATCAACGCTACGGTAGCGAGGAGCATAAACGCCAACAGGGCCGCGTCGGAAGGCTTCCCCAAGCCATTGAGAAGGGTTAGCACACCGTTGCCGATAAATTGAAACCTGCCTCCGCCAATGAGTTGCGGTGTAACGAAATATCCCACGGCAAGCACTGAAGACGCCAGAAATGCTAGCACCTGTGCACGGCGAATTGATGGGATCACCACAACAAAAAAGATCCTCGCATTCGTGGCACCCAATGTTTGTGCGGCCTGCAACATGAAGGGCGAGAGTGAATCAAGTTGCTGCAGAATATAGAAGTAGCAGAATGGCGTGAACACTACCGCCATCACTCCAACCACACCGGCTCTTTGATTGAGGAGTGCATGTGAAAGTCGCGAGCTGAAGGGAATCGAAAGCGTATTCGCCATCTGGCCGAGGAGTGCAACCCATGCGTAGTTCCGTACGATGAAACCCATCAGCAACGGAATCGTCATTGAAATAGTAACGAGATCGCGTAAGCTTGAAGTGGAGCTCGTCGCCACGCACGCAAGTGCGGTACCAAACAGCACTGCCATAAGGGCTGCACTAAAGGAGATAAACAACGTTACCCAAATCAGGGAGAAGTAGAATGACGACACGTAGGCTACATCTAATCCCTGGCGCTGATGCAAGAGATCCAAACACCATGACAGCAATGGCGCACACCACAGACTCAACGCAGTTATACACAAACACCACGACGCGAGTATGCGCGCGCTTGTGTCTATCGCCTTCATTTGTTTCTCCATCGCACCCAGCGTTGCGTAATTTCGGCCTCGTGGCTAGACCACCACGCAGAATCAACAACGAAACTCGTATCCCAGTTTGCCTTCGTGGTAGGAAGGCTCGACTGTAGGGATGCAGGCACTTGGCCAAAGGCAAGTGTGTTTGCGGGTCCATAACCTGTAAGAGTAGCTTGCTGGGCCATTGGACCAGGCATCGATGCAAATAGAATGAAATCATTAGCTAGTTTATGATTCTTACTACCTTTAGGTATCACCCAGTAATCTAGCTCTTGGGCCGCCCCATTCCAAGTGTAGCCAATCTCTTGTTGCGCTTGTGGAACGGCAAATATTCTGCCGCTCCAAGCGGGGCTCATTGTCACGGTCCCAGCGAGAAGTGCGTTCACTGGCTGTGTTCCATCCGTCCACCAAAGCTGTACATACGGTCGGATCTTATCCAACATCGCGAAGGCTCTGTCGACATTCAATGGGTATAGGTGATCTTTTGGTACACCAGAAGCTAGCAGGGCGAATTCGAGCGTAGCTCTCGGATTGTCATAAAGTGCTCTTGGGCCAGGAAATCTCTTAACATCCCAGAAGTCGCTCCAACTTTGCGGACCACCATTTGGGTATGCCTGTTTCTTGTATGCCAGCACAGTACTCCAATAGACATTGGGGACCCCAAAACGCTCCGGAGCCGCGTCTGCGGATATTGCGGTAAAGGTATTCGCAGATGGCAACTCGGCTAGCGGTTCGAAAAGCAAATCGAGCTTCCCTCGGGCAAATTGTGCTGCGGTAACCTCAACAACGTCCCAAGGTACGCTCCCAGATCGGACCATCTCTTGCAGTCGCCCGTATTCTGCCCCCCAAACAACGGACTGGGCATCTACATGGTAGGAGGATGCAAACGGCTTCTCGAAAGATGTCACCTGCGACTGCTGATATGTGCCTCCTCCATAGCTCACAACGACGAGGGTTGGCTGAACAGGACCGTGGGCGCTCTCGCAAGACGTTAGCATCATGATTGCACTCAAAGCGAGTAAGGATACGCGTTTCATTTCTTCTCCCCCTTGTGACTATTTCATTGAGGCATCAGGACGAATGATGCTCTTGACCAGCGCGTGATCTGATTGTGCGAGTTCGGCAAATGTGCCTTGCGTCAGAATTTCTCCGTCCTCCAGAATTGCGACTCTATCCGCAAGCTGTTTCATCTCCCTGTCGTCATGTGTGACGTAAAGGAACGTATGATCTCCAGAGGACTTGAGAGTCTTAAGCAGTTCTAGTATTTCGGTCTTACGTGGATTATCTAAGGATGCGAGCGGCTCATCCAGAAGGAGGATGTCTGGTTGGTATACCAATGCGCGCGCGATGGCAACTCTTTGCTTCAACCCGCCACTCAATTTGTCAATTCTCGAATGCTGGTGGTCCTTCAATCCGGTCACATCTATGATTTCGTTGACCGCACTATTTGGATTATTGTGTTTGCGATGTCCGTGTTTGAACGGGAAATAGATGTTATCGCGGACTGTAAGGTGAGGAAACAATCCTTCGGCACCCTGAAAAACGAAGCCAAGTTGTCGCTCATGAGTCTGCAATTGAGATGCATCTTTCCCGCCGATTTTGATGTGACCACCACGATTCGGCTCCAGGCCTGCAACGACTTTGAGTAGCGTCGTCTTACCGCAGCCGCTGCGTCCCGTGAGACATACCATCTCGCCTGTTTCCACCTTAAGCGAGACACTTTTAAGTGTGTCGCGACGAGTGGGATACGAGTGGCAAACCTCAATCAACTCAAGTGCACTCATGGTAGCGAACTCCTAGCGGGATTCCGTCTATCATTCCTCGGTAACCGTCTCGATTCGAACTGGGATATCCTTTTTCGATCCAGAATCCCTGAAATTCTACCGCTCGTGATGCAGATTGCAAGGCAAAAAGACCGCCGGCGGCCCCAAAAACCTGCGTTTGTGGCAGAAAAGCAGGGCGACTCGATGCCATCCTCGCCCTGCCCGCCTCATCGGGAGCCCTCCAGGTCCATTGAGCCGACACTAGTTCCTCCTCTCCCTTCCTTCTGTTGAGATTCTGCTCGATCTCTAGGAAAATCAAAAATCCATATCCGCCAGAGCGGGGTGTCAAATGCAGGTAGGGACTCTCTATTGTGAGTTGGGACAGAGTGGGGAATGAATACACACACGGTATGGGCGTTGTGCTGCCTGTAAACCAGAGTGATCTCTAGCCGAACTGTCGTTTGATTCTGTGGTAAGTGCGAAAGTGCTGCCGAGTTCGGAGCACGTTTCAATCTCGCTTTGTTGGAACTCCCTTCAGAATGCAGGGGCGGGTTGGCGATGGCCGACCCAGCGCATGCGATGGCCGCAGGCATCGCGGAGCGGGTCAACCCCAAAGTGTTTGATGAGCGAGGCAGCCCAACGCTGTCTCGGGGGCCTAGAGCGTGGCTGCTGACCGAGCAGAGCAAAGACGACTGCCGAGGTGGTGTGTTTTGTCCGAGGCGCCAGCAGGCCGAAGTAGCGCATGGAGTGCCGGTAGCGGTTGAGTATATGCTGCGATAGGATCGCGACGAACTCCACCGGAGTGCAGTGAGCCTCCTCCAGGACCGTCGTCCGGCTTGCTTTGCTCTGCCGGGTGTCCTTGACCTGGTAGACGACCTCCTGCTCCGTCACCTGGAGAATGCGCTTTTGGGAGATGGGAAGGCGGCGGATATAGCGTCCGGCATATCTCAGAAAGTGCCCTTTCGACATCTGCGGGGTGATGTGGATGTTCCACCGGCGCTGCGTCTGTCGCAGGATGAGGTCGTTGAACTCCTCCGGCAGATAGGATGGCCGCAGCAGTCCATTGCAATGCGCCTTGAAGAGATACGCGCAGACGGCGGAGCGCCACAAGTCCATGACCTGTTCATGGTCAAAGGTCAGGGATTGCACCCAGCGGGCCTCGGCTGGGACCAGACCTCCGGCGGAGACCATGATGTGAAGGTGCGGATTGTAGTTGAGGCGGCCTCCGAAGGTGTGTTGTACGACGACCATGTACAGGCGCACCCGGTATTGGCTCCAGATCCACTGCTGGAGCACGGCGGCACCCAGGGCTGGCAGATCGTGCTGCAGGGGCCGATGGGCCTGGAAGACCGGCCAGAAGACACCGGGCATGGTGAGGACAAAGCCAACAAACGGGACATCCGGCAGGGTGGCCCACTGCTCTCGCTGCCAGAGCAGGGTGCCGCGATTGCCGCAGCCGGGACAGCACTTCGATTTGCAGGTGTGGTAGAAGACCTTCTCCCCGGCGGCGGAGGCGTAGACCTCGCCTCCCAGGGCAGCGGTGCGGCACATGCGGACCTTGCGGAAGTTCTGGCGGACGAAATCGCGCACGGCGGGGTGGTCCCAGTGCTCGTGGGTGAGTTCGAGGATTTGCCGCAACTTGTGATCCGGCTTCATCTGTTCAGGGCGCGGCGTGTGTTCAGAGTTCATAGCTGGAGTTCTCCCTGGTGGGTCAGGGTCTGTCGAAGTGCCGGGGAGAGCAGCAGGACGTTACCCGAAACTTTGACCTCGGCGACAAGGACAGCCTGTCTTTGTTCAGAGGTCATCGCCGCCAGTGCACCGGCAATGCGCCGAAGATCGGGTTCGTCGTTGCTAGCTGGGCGGTGGTGAGCACGTAGGAGCATATTGATCGTTCTCGCAATCCCGCGCCTATTCTGGTGCAACCTGAGTTGGTCGAGTTGTTTCGCAGGGGTCCGCAGCCAGAGAGAGGCGCGATGAATGCTTACCTCGCCCTCGCGGAGCGCCTGTAGCAGCGCGGGATGCGCATGCAACTCCAGTTGCCTGACCTTGGAGACGTTTCCGACGGACGCGCCTGCGGCGGCGGCGATTCTGGTTCGCACGTCCAGCCGGTCAGCTTCCGTCAACTTTGACGAACCTTTATTCTGGCCGCCGGACCGCTGGTTCGATCGTGCCTGCTCCCTAAGCCAGGACTCAAGCTCCAAGGCGAGGAGGATGCGGCTGAAGGGGTTGAGGCCATTCGACCGGCGATGCTTCTGCAGCAGCCAATGCAGCGCCTCCGCTTCGGGCAGATCGTATTCGAGACAGGGGAGCGTCAGTCGGCCCTGTTGCCGGGCCAGCCCCCAGCGGGCATAGCCGTCTAGGATGGTGCGGTCCTGGGTGATGAGGAGCGGCTCGCGAAAGACTATGTCGCTCAGATCGACGAGCGGAGACAACTGCGAGGCCGGAACCGCGATGCGATGGCGGACGAAGCTCGGGTGTGGCCGGAGTTCATCCACGCGGCAGGTCATGGGCCGGCCCTGGATGCCGGATGGCGCCTCGGGCGCGCTGGCGGGCAGGTTGTTCATAGGGATTTGCGGCTGAGTTCGACCCGCTGGGACAGCCATGTATCCACTTCCGCTTCCAGCCAGCCGACGGCGCGAGCCCCGAGACTGACCGGCCGGGGAAACTTTCCCTGGGAAACCGCCAGATAGATCGAACTCCTGGACAGGCCAACCCGGATTTTGACTTGTGGAAGGCGAAGGATTGTGTGCGTCATCGTTGCACCTCTCAGTGCGAGTCTGGCGGCGCAGGAGGCCGTGGCACAACGCAGTGCATAAGGCGCGCGAGTGAAAGTGGTCAGATCGGCCAGTAACGACGGGGTTTTAAGCAGGGAAATCTTTTACTCGCGCGGCGCGAGTTGCGCGAGTAGGGGTAGGGCAGTGCCTCTCGTCCAGGGACTCCCGTTAGGGGAAAGATTGGCTCTTTGATCCCAGGAATCCATCCCCTATACTTGTTGCCCGTAGCTGACTGCCGGATTTCGGCTGCCTTTACGCGCTGTGCGTTGCGTGATCCAGGTTGACGCCTGCATCGCAGAGCGCACCGCTGCAAAGCTAAGATTCTCGACAATACGGAGCTGCCATGGGCCACACCCGGCTGGGCGAAATTCCGAAATCGCGCAAGTGGAGAGAAGTCGTCGCGCTGGTTACCGGGGAAGGTCTGGCCGGTGGTGTTGCCCCGACCGCAGCCGACATGACGGGTATTGCAGCGAAGACTCTGGATGCAGCCCGGAAGGGCCTGGACAAAGCAGTCGCCGATGCCGGCGTCCACTACACCTTTTATCTGTTGACGCAGTTGGCCCTGGCCGCCCGCTCCCCTGACTGGGAGGCCGCGCTGGACAGGCATGGCATCCGGCTGGCGAACGACAGCTCTCTCTTCGACTTTACCGCCGAAGTACAGGACGCCATCGACCGGCACCTTCGCCAGCATCCATCCGGGGCAACGGACCTGAGCGAGATGGCCCAGCAATCGGCCGGGGAGGCGATCACCAGTCTTGCGGCAACGCGGACGGGGAACCTGTTTGGCGGCAGCAGCGATGATGTGCGGAATGCCATGCATTCTTTCTCGACCAAGAAGGGGTTTGGCGAACTGGGGCAACGCTTCTTTGGAAGGTTCGTCGCACGATTCCTCAACTTTTACCTCAGCCGCGTGACAGCAGCCCATCTGGGCAGTCCGAGATTGCGAGACCTTGGTGACATTCCTCAGTTCAATGACGCGCTCCGATCCCACTGCGACCAGAGTGCGCGTATTGTGCGAGATTTCTGTGGTACATGGTACTCGAAGACGAACTACGAGCAGGGAATCAATCCTGAGAACACATCGAGGTTCCTCGCCTTCGCATTGGAGAAGATGCGCTCCGAACTGGCGCAGCAGAGGGCGGAGCAATGATCGAGCCTCGCCTGTTCGTGTGCAGCGGTGCAAAGATTGCCTCCGGCGATCCCGTTGCATCGGGGAGGAAGCGGATTGACTTGGATTCGATTGGAAGCGATCCGAAAGTCAACATCCGCATTGAGAATGTAGCCAAGGTCTTCCAACAACACCTCTCTCCCCGGCTGAAGGATTTTTTGGAGATTGCAGCCTACGTCTATGCCGGGGACTGCTCTACCAGACGTGGGACACAATGGACCGATGAATACAGCACTGAGCCGTGGGGAAGGGACTTTTCCTTTGTAATTGGAGTACGAGAGCCTGATTTCTGGAGTTCAAAAGCGATCAGCTCTTTGCTGACCGAGGTGCTGAATTTTCTCTCGAACGACAGGTACTCATTCACCTTCGTACCCCTGGAGCACGACCGCCCAGAGCAAGAATACTTTGAGTTCGGCGATCCAAAAGAGTGGGCTTTCCACCAACCAGATCGCGTGGTGATGTTTTCTGGGGGGCTGGACTCTCTTGCCGGCGCAGTGGAGACTGCTAGGGGCGGCGGCAAGCTGGTCTTGGTGAGTCACCGGCCAGTGACCACGCTAGGCTCCCGCCAGAAGAAGCTATTCCATGAGTTGAAGAAGGAGTTCCCGAACCAGTTGATCCACGTTCCGGTCTGGATCAACAAAGTTGAGGGGCTCGGGCGAGAGCCGACGCAACGCACACGTTCCTTTCTGTTTTCGGCGCTGGGCACGGTGGTCGCTGAGCCCATTCAGGCAGGCGGGGTCCGGTTTTTTGAGAACGGCATCGTGAGCCTGAACCTGCCGGTCGCGGACGAGGTGATCCGGGCGCGCGCCTCGCGCACCACACATCCTGCGGCCCTTCACCTGTTGCAGTCGCTGTGCAGCGCGATTACAGGGCGCGATTTTACCGTCGATAATCCCTACCTCTTCCAGACGAAGACGGACATAGTGATGAGCCTCTCCGCCAACCAAGCCGAGCATCTGATATCTCACACCTGCTCCTGCGCACACCTGATGTTCAAGTCGAAGTCCCAACTGCATTGCGGGAGGTGCAGCCAGTGCATTGATCGAAGATTTGCGATTGTAGCCGCCGGACTGCAAGCACACGATCCGGAGGAGGACTACGAATCCGATGTCTTCGTGGGACAGCGCAAAGACGGGTCGGAAAAGAGCATGGCTGTGGACTACGTTCGCCATGGAATCGAGTTAAGCAAACTCTCCGAGGCGGAGATGGCAGCACTCTTCAATGCCGAGCTGAGTCGCGCTGTCCGTTATGAGCCAAAAAGGAGCGAGGCCGCCGAACGGCTTATTTCCATGCATAAGAGGCACGGCGAGGTTGTAACCCGCGTGCTGGAGAAGCAGATTCAAGGGCAGGCAGAGAAGCTGGTCAAGGGAACCTTGGACGCTAGCTCGCTGATGATGCTGTTCCTCGGCATGAGATATCGAGGGCTTCAGAATCACGCGGCTGCGACGAAAGCAGAGGAGCTTGTCGTGGCAGCGAAGGGGCAAAATGGAATGTCTGTTGTTACAGAGATGTTTAAGTTGATCCTCGCGAAAATCGGGGTGCCAGAACAACGGCATCCTCCGAAAAAGAGGAAGCTGCTGAAGCGTGATGCGGTGATCTTTGCCGCAATCCTGCTGGGACTCAAAGGGTTGAAGTATTGTTCTTGTCTGCAGGAGTACGGGGTCAGGCCGAAGTGGTCCGATTCAGATTCCAGTCCCGAGAGCTATCCGAAGAGTTACAGAGCCGGAGAACCATGGCGCAAGAGGGTCCAGGATGAGAAGACGCGCGCCAAAGCGCGCATGGGCAGCTATACCGAGTCCGAGCTTGCCAGTGCCTTTAGCTCCAATTTGCCTGACCGAATTGACGACCTCCGCCTGCGGCTGTCCACACAAGAAGCTCCCTCCGCGCGGGCAGGGCGTTCGAAATCCGTCCAAGAAGTCTAGTTGAGGCCGCTCCACATCCATTCAGGCCCCTTTGCGTATCGGGATCACTTCAGCACCGGCCTTCAGCTTGTCCAGATAGTCTGCCCACTGTTGCATCATTTTTTTGCGCTCAGGCAGATGCGCAGTACGGTTGTAGGCGCGCCCATTCGGGTCTCGCACGGCATGGGCAAGTTGGTGTTCGATGAAGTCAGGACGGACCCCAAGCACTTCGTCAAGAATCGTCCGTGCCACCGCCCGGAAGCCGTGCCCGCACATTTCATCCTTCTCGATGCCCATGCGTCGCATGGCGGCAAGAATTGCGTTGTCGCTCATCGGGCGCTGGTTGCTCCGCGCGCTCGGAAAAACATAACGTCCACTCCCCGTGAGAGGATGCAGTTCGCGCAGAATGTCCAAAGCTTGTTTGGCGAGGGGGACAATATGCGGGGTATTTGTCTTGGTCACGGTGTAGCGCCACTCTGCTGCGTCCAAGTCTATGTCCGCCCATTCAGCTCTGCGCAGTTCGCCTGGGCGGACGAATACCAGTGGTGCAAGGCGCAGGGCGTAGCGCACCGTATACGTGCCTTCGTAGCCCTCCATTGCACGCAGAATCTCAGCAAACTGTTTCGGATCGGTCGTTGCCGCTAGGTGCGTACTCGTCACCGGGCGAAGTGCGCCGCGAAGAGCACCCGTAGGATCAGTGGAAGCGCGTCCGGTGGCGATAGCGTAGCGGAATACCTGTCCGCAGTTCTGTATTGCGCGATGTGCCGTCTCCAGAGCGCCCCGGCTTTCAATACGACGTGCAACTGTAAGAATGTCGGGGGCAGATAAATCGGCAATGGGATGCGCGCCAATCCACGGAAAGATGTCACGCTCGAAGCGTCGAGCAATGTTGCCGCCGTGGTTCTTGGCCCACACCGGGGAATACTTCGAAAGCCACTCTCGCGCCACAACCTCAAAACTGTTTGCCGCACTGTCTGCACGGGCCAACTTCTGTGCCTTGCGGTTCTCGCTGGGGTCGATGCCTTCGGCCAGCAGCTTACGCGCTGTATCCCGGCGGTCGCGGGCATCTTTCAAACTCACATCGGGATAGACGCCAAGGGAGAGTCGCTTCTCTTTGCCATCAAACCGAAACTTCAGCCGCCACCACTTGCCGCCGGTCGGTGATACTTCCAGATACAGTCCGCGTTCATCGAAGAGTTTGATGGGTTTGTTGCTGGGTTTGGCGTTACGGATCGCAGTATCGGTCAGTGACATAAATGGGGGCAACTCCTTTTCGGTGGAACCCAGTTGCCCCCAATGTTGCCCCCAGTTGCCCCCGGATGTCAAGAGACGGGATTGTCCGTCAATGGACGATAAATCAATGAAAAAACCAGCATTTACGCTGGCCTTCGGATGTTGTTGGCTTTTCTTGGATGTTGAAATGGTGGACGCGGAAGGAATTGAACCTTCAACCTGTCGATTAAGAGTCGAATGCTCTGCCAATTGAGCTACGCGTCCGCTGGTGTTGCCGCGGTTTTTCTTTTGCAACGCTCTCGTGTTGCAACCTCACGACTCGTTGCAACGCTGCATGTGTTGCGGCCTCTTGGGGGAGGGGCGATCGGGCTTGGGCGGCCCGGGCTTCGAGGCCTTTCACGCACAACCACCTTGAAGAGAATAGCACATGCGAGGGGTGGAAATTGCTTGCTGATTGCGCGGGGAAGCCGCGAGGTTGCGCGGGGATTGCGCGGGGATTGCGCGGGGATTGCGCGGGTTGGAGGAGCGGTCAGTCGACGAAATCGACTTTCGCCTGCACGGGAATGATGCCGCGCTCGAAGCCCATCCCGAGCAGCTTGCGAATGGCCTCGCGTCCGTCTTCGCCGTAGTTCAGGGTGCGCTCGTTGACGTACATGCCGACGAACTTGTCGGCCAGCGCGGGTTCCAGGTCGCGGGCGAACTGCATGGCGTAGGCGAGCGCCTCGTCGCGGTGGTCGAGCGCGTGCTGGATGCTGTCGCGCAGCGCGTTGGTCGTGGTCCGCATTGCGTCTTTGCCCAATGCCCGGCGGATGGCGTTGCCTCCCAGGGGCAGCGGAAGGCTGGTCTGCTCGCGCCACCATTGGCCGAGGTCGAGCGCCTTGACCAGTCCGTTGTTGCCGTAGGTGAGCTGGCCCTCGTGGATGATGAGCCCGGCGTCGAACTCGCCCGCAACGACCGCGGGGATGATCTTGTCGAAGGGGAGGGTGACGGTCTCCACCTCGGGGCAGAAGAGCTTGAGCGTGAGATAGGCGGTGGTGAGCGTGCCGGGAACGGCGATGCGCGTCTTCCTGAGGTCGTCCGGCGAGAGCTTGCGCGGGGAGACCACCATGGGGCCGTAGCCCTCGCCCACCGAGCCGCCGCAGGCCATCAGCGTGTAGGTCTCCTGAAGATATGGATAGGCGTGGAAGCTGATGGCGGTGACATCGTAGAAGGGGTCGTGGATGGCTCGCTGGTTCAGCGTCTCGATGTCGGTTAGCGTGTGGGTGAACTTGAAGCCGGGAACGCGCACCTTGTTGGTGGCCAGGCCGTAGAACATGAAGGCGTCGTCGGAGTCCGGGCTGTGGGCGATCTTGATTTCCTGGATGGCTGCGGGGGGTGCTGTCATGGGTTGGCCGTTCCTTCGGCAGAGTGGTTCAGTGGTTGGGGGGAGAGATGAAATCAGACACCACAAGAATACCAAGCGGCGCGGGATTGTGCGCCGTTGGTGCAAAAGCAGATGTGGAATCTGTTGGCGCTTGATTCGCGGTCCGATTGGTTTGCATGAAAGTGATTCAGTTTGCGCGAGATTGGTGCGAATGGGATTCGGTTTCGAAATTGATTCGATGCGGGGCGCATGTGTACGAACTTGGTTCCCGCCGCGCGCGGTGCGGAGTCCGGTCTTGACTGGAACGGCTGCGCCTCATCAACTGAAACGATGGAAGTGGACCCACCGATCTCGGCGAGGCGACGACGTTTTGCGTCTCTCGGCGCGCTCTGCGGGCGGCTCTCGATGGAGCGGCGCAAGCTGGCGACCGTGGCTGCCGCGGCGCTGGCGCTGGCCGTGGCGTATCACGTCGTCTTCGGGGCGAATGGGTTGACGGTGTATGAGCAGAAGCGGAATGAGTCGCAACTGCTGAGCCTGCAGATGCTGGAGCTGCAACAGGAGAACGACCTGTTGACGGGACGCGTGAACCGGTTGCAAAGCGATCCCAATGCGATCGAGCATCAGGCGCGCGAAGAACTGCGCTACACGCGCCCGGGCGAGGTGATCTACGCTCTGCCCAGCAAATAAAAGGGACTTTGCTAAATAGCCTTTGCCGTGCGCTCCAGCGCCACATGGCGATAGGCCGGCTCGAAGCCGAGGCTGCGCGCCACGTCCAGAATTCGGTCGAAGTTGAGGTTGATGGTTGCGCCAGCCTTCTGCGTCACCTCGTCCTCGATGGGCAGGTCGAAGTCATCTGCTCCGTATAGCAGACCCTCCAGCGCGCGCTCGTTCTGCGTGAGGACCGATGTGCGAATGCGTGGGATGTTGTCCAGGTAAATGCGGCTCAACGCGAGATGGCGCAAATATTCGGCTGGCGTGATCTCGATATTTCCGAGCTGCGCGCCGAGGGGTGTGGCCCAGGGCTTGAAGTTCCAGCAGAGAAAGCTCTCCTGCGCGTTGGTCTCGTCCTGAAAACGGCGCGTGCGGTCCAGGTGCTCGATGCGCTCTTCGATGGTCTCGTCGAAGCCGATCACCATGGTGGCTGTAGTCCGCAGTCCGGCGGCGACGATGGCTGCCTGCGCCTCGAAGAACTGCGCCACGGTGTACTTGAACTTGCTGTGGCGGCGGCGAAAGTCCTCGGTGAGAATCTCGGAGCCACCGCCGGTGATCCAGCGGACTCCGGCGCGCTTGAGGCGCTGGGCCGTGGCCGCGTAGCTGAGCGAGGCGTGGTCGGCGAGGTAGAGAAACTCGGCGATGGTGAAGGCGTAGAGCTCGATGCGGTCGCCATAGCGGGCGCGGATGGCGCGCACCAGATCGCAGTAGTAGTCGAGCGAGAGCTGCGGGTTGAAGCCTCCGTTGAAGCCGGCGAGGTCGCCGCCGAGGGCGAGCAGTTCGTCGATCTTGGCGAAGACCTGCTCCTGGCTGAGGACGTATCCGCCCGCCTGGCCGGGAAGCGTGTAGAAGGCGCAGTAGTCGCACTGGGCCACACAGACATTCGTCGTGTTGATGATGCGCATCAGCAGATAGGTGCAGGCGTTGGGCGCATGAAAGCGCGCGCGCACCAGCGAGGCGAGCGAGCGCATCTCTTCGTCCGTGGCCTCGCGCCACAGCAGAAGGGCGTCCGCGGGCGAGATGCGTTCGCGGCGCTCGACCTTGCGGCGGATTGCGGAGAGAGACGCGGAGGATGGGCTCACAGGCCCATTCTACTTCGTCGCGCAGACGCGAAGGCCGACGCGTGACGTATGATACAGGCAGGGCGGCCACCCAAATCCCACACCAAGAGCACATCGCAATCTTCATGAATAAAGGACTCGCGACCCTCTCTCTCTGCCTGCTCGCCGTCTCATCGGCCGTCTGCCAGCAGGGATCCCAGCAGAGTTCTTCGAGCGCGGGCCCGGCTGCGCAGCCCACCGTCTCCCAGTCACAGAGTCCGATCAGCGTGCAGCAGAGCGTTCAGGTGACAACGACCGCCGAGCCGCTGCCGCTGGCCGAGAGCAATCGTTCGGTGCAGGTGATCCTGCCGAGCGAGGCGCCGGTTGGGACGGACAGCGTGGTGGACCTGCTGCGCACCGACCCATCGCTGAACGTGCAGGCGCGCGCGGGCGAGGGAGTGCAGGCCGACCTCGCGGTCCGCGGAACGACCTTTGAGCAGTCGCTGGTTCTGGTCAACGGCCTGCGCGTGGACGATCCCGAGACAGGCCATCTGAACCTGGACATTCCAGTGCCGCTGGACGCAATCACGCGCGTGGACGTGCTGCATGGTTCGGGCTCGACGTTCTACGGGTCGGACGCCATCGGCGGCGCGGTGAACCTGTTGACCGGCGCGCCGGGCGCGGGATTGAGCGTGGTGGCGCGCTCGGGCGCGGGAAACTACGGCTCACTGGAAGAGCATCTGCGCGCGGCGTATTCTGCTGGCCCATTTGCCGAGCAGTTGACCGGCAGCCGCGATACTTCGAATGGTTTTATCGCCGACCGCAACTACAGCAGCAACGCGCTGGCCAGCGAAAGTTGGCTGAAGAGCAGGCCGGGGACAACCGACGTTCTGCTGGCGGTGAGCGACCGGCCCTACGGCGCGAATGATTTCTATGGGCCGTACAACTCGTGGGAGAGGACGAAGGGTTGGCTGGCCAGCTTGCAGCAGCAGCTTGGCGCGCGCACCGCGGCCAGCTTCGGCTATCTGCGCCACAGCGATCTCTTCGTTCTGCTGCAAGGCCTTCCCGCCATCTACGAGAACAACCACATCACCACCAGTTACGAAGGTGCGCTGCGCCGCGCCGACGAGCTGGGCCGCAACACCACGCTGGCCTACGGGCTGGAGGAGTCGGGCGACTCGATCCACAGCTTCAATTTCTCCGGCGGAGTTCTCAGCAACGCGCTCGGCGTCCATGCGCGCAACCAGGGCGCGGGCTACGCCAACCTCAGCCTGCGGGCGCTGCGGCGGTTCTCGCTCTCGCTGGGCGCGCGCGAGGAGGTTTTGTCGGGCGGGGATTCGGTTTTCTCGCCCAGCGCGGCGGCGGCGTTTACGCTGACGAAAACGCTGCGCCTGCGCGGATCGGCGGGGCATGGATTCCGCCTGCCCACCTACACCGATCTCTACTACTCCGACCCGGCCACGAAGGGGAATGCGGCGCTGAAGCCGGAGTCGAGCTGGAGCTATGAGGGCGGCCTCGACTGGAAGCCCGCCAATGGCCGGCTCACGCTCACGGCGGTCGGCTTCCGGCTCAACGAGACCAATGCCATCGACTACTCCAAGCTGCTTCCGCTGACCGCGGGCGAAAAGTGGCAGGCAGTCAACGTGCCCACGCTGGACATCAGCGGCGCGGAGGCCAGCGTGCGCGTGCGGCTCAGCGCCACCCAGCAGCTCGATCTCAGCTATACGGCGGCGCACTCCGGCAACCTGCCGCCAAACTACCTCTCGGAGTATGCCTTCAACTACGCGGCCCAGAACGCGGTCTTCGGTTGGACAGGGCAGTTCCCGGGAGCTTGGGGTAAGCAGCTCTCCGCGCACACGCAGGTCAACATCGTGCAGAAGACCACGCAGACGGCCTACCCGCTGTGGGACGCCAGCCTCGCGCGCAACACCGGCAGCATCAGGCCCTATCTCCGCCTGCTGAACCTGAGCAACACCGGCTACACCGAGATCGTCGGCGTCCCCATGCAGGGCCGCACCGTGATAGGCGGCATGGAGTGGACCTGGCACGCGCGGTAAGCTCTGTTGCGCTTCACCCACTCATCGCATGAGACTGAAGTGTAATGAATGGGAATCTCGGGACTTGAAACTTACTGAGTCATTCTGTAGTCAGTATTGTATTGTTTGGATTCTTGTTCTTCTGTCTTCCTAGTACTTCTTGAACTTCCTCAGGACTGAAACCAATCAGAGGCAAAAGAACAGCGGGGTCGTCCGTCGGTAAAACCTCTGGCGGCAGATCACAGAGACGCACCCCCATCTCTCCTGTAGCAAGACATAAATCGTAGATTCTTCGATAAGCTGGTATCGCTTTAAAGATTAGTTCACGCTGTTCCGCAGTTATTGATCGAAGCCCATAGCACCTAACTTGAAATTTTTCTTTGGGAGGCAGAAGAGAAATGATTGCTTGAATCGTATTATAGCCACGATACAACTGCTTCCTGACTATCTCTCCGTCAATCGTAACTAATCGATCATTCTCTCGGAAGAGTTTCATAAACGACTTGCGAGTACTGCGTGGTGATTCCGATAGTTTACGGTCAGCCTCTTTGTACATTTCATAGGCAAGGAGATCAGCACACTGAAGTGCCGGAACTTTTTTACTATCGCAAACAGTAATGGTTCCGAGACGAAAACGATCACCCAGACCAGGATTTTGTCTTGATTTATTGAACCCCTCAACTGCGTAATGACGGTTAGCGTTCCCAGCATCTAATACATAATCGATTTTTCCTACTAGTCCGTTCTTGTCTGCGAATATTGCTGCCTGTATCGAACAATATCGCAGACACCATTCGTATGGGCTTTCTATAAGCTCTGGAGCTCTTGTGTGTGCCTTGGCTTGAACAGTATGCATGAAATTATCCATCTCAAGTGCTGCGCCGACACCAGTCAAACTGTATTTATGAATCAATACGATCAGTGGTTCTAGAAGTGCACGCTTCTCCGTTTCATTCCATCCTGCATATCGTCCATGAGGCGGCACAAACTCCCTCATGTGTAATTCATCCAAGCCCTTTTGCGATAGGACAGATAGCCATTCAGATTCGAGCGTTATTACGGCTTCAGAGTGGATTAAATAGCCAGCCATTGCCGTAACTAGGGAACCTTCGTGAGTACCACTTTCGTCTAGAAAGAGCTTTAACATCACGTGCTACCCTTTCGCCAGTGGAACAAGAATACTCCAAAACGAAGAACGAACTCAATAATTTCATCACTTATTAGTTTACGTATGTTCAATGACAAAATGATTTAATCTCGGTGTTCACGCGATCGCGGCAGTAACCAGCGCTTTGGCTTCGGCTTGTATCTGGCTCAGGTGCTCTTGTCCATTGAAGCTCTCCGCGTAGATCTTGTAGACGTCTTCGGTGCCGGAGGGCCGCGCGGCGAACCAGCCATTTTTCGTCGTCACCTTGAGGCCGCCGATTGCCGCGTGGTTGCCGGGGGCCTCCGTCAGGATCGTCGTAATTGCCTCGCCGGCAAGCGTCTTCGCCGTAACCTGCGCAGCACTGAGTTTGCCCAGCTTGGCTTTCTGCTCCGGAGTGGCCGCGGCGTCGATGCGCTGGTAGATGGGCGAGCCGTACTTGGCCGTAAGGTCGTTGTAGAGCAGGCCGGGATCTTTTCCCGTCACCGCCGTCATCTCCGCTGCAAGCAGCCCCATGATGAGGCCGTCCTTGTCCGTCGTCCACACACTTCCGTCGCAGCGGAGGAAGCTGGCCCCCGCACTCTCTTCGCCGACGAAGCCGAGCGAGCCGTCAATCAGCCCATCCACAAACCACTTGAAGCCGACCGGAACTTCGAGCATGGGGCGACCTAGCCCCTTGGCCACGCGGTCGATCATCGACGACGACACCAGTGTCTTGCCGATCCCGACGTTCTGCTTCCAATCCGGCCGGTGCGTGAACAGGTACTGGATGGCGACGGCGAGGTAGTGGTTCGGATTGAGCAGTCCAGCGCTGCGGGTGACGATGCCGTGGCGGTCGTGGTCGGTGTCGCAGGCCCAGGCTACGTCGAAGCGGTCCTTATTCGCGATCATCGACGCCATCGCAAACGGAGACGAACAGTCCATGCGAATCTTGCCGTCCCAGTCCAGCGTCATGAAGCGGAAGGTCGCGTCGACGAATGGGTTCAGAATCTCCAACCCCAGCTTGTACTTCTCCGCGATGCGCGGCCAGTAGAAGACGCCCGCGCCGCCCAGCGGATCGACCGCCAGCTTCAGCGTGGTTCCGGCCAGCGGCGCGAAATCGATCACATTGGCCAGGTCGTTGACGTACGCCGAGATGTAGTCGTGGCGATGCGTCGTCTCCGCGGCCAGCGCGCGCGTGTAGGCAATCCGCTTCACCCCATCCAGCTTTTGCGAGATGAGCTCGTTGGCGCGGTCCTCGATCCACTGGGTGACGACGGTGTCTGCGGGGCCGCCGTTGGGCGGGTTGTACTTGAAGCCGCCCTCGTCGGGCGGGTTGTGCGAGGGGGTGATGACGATGCCGTCCGCCCACCATTGCATGGAGCCATCGCGCGCGCCGCTCGCAAACCATTGCATGGAGCCATCGCTCGCTCCGCTCGCAAGCTCGGCCTGCGAGGGAGTCTTGCCGCCGTTGAGTTTTGCGTTATACGTCAGGATGGCGTGGGAGAGCGCGGGGGTGGGCGTGTAGGCGAGCTGGTCGTCCACGAAGACCTCGATCCCATTGGCCGCCAGAACTTCGAGAGCGGTGGCGAAGGCCGGCTCCGACAATGCGTGCGTATCCTGCGCCAGAAAGAGCGGGCCGGAGATTATATTCGCCCGGCGGTAGTCGGCGATGGCCTGCGCGATGGCGGCGATGTGGTCGTCGTTGAAGGAGACGGCGAAGGCCGAGCCGCGATGGCCTGAGGTCCCGAAGGCCACGCGCTGGGCGGGAACTTCAGGGTCGGGATGGAGCGAGTAGAAGGCGGTGATGAGGCGGGGAATGTCGACCAGGGAGTCGGGCGTGGGGAGGGTTCCGGGCTGGTTGGGGGCTTGCTGGGACATGGTCTGAGGTTCTCCGCGCGGATTGGGCTGGTGTTTGCAGTCTATGAGATGCCTGGCGTGAAGGGAAATCGAAGGCTTTGCACGACTCGATGGGAATCGCCGGGAAGGAAGATGGAGCGGCAAAGCGGGAGGGTCGAGACGAAAGGGCTTGCTATTCATGCCGGGGTGTCCTAAAACGGTACAGTTCCAAGTCTGTCTTGCTCCACGAAGTCGCATCCTCGGCACGCGACCCGTGGCAGCGTGAATCGTCGAGTAGGGAACGTTGAAACCGTTGCGTGGCCCACTGGCCGGTCCTAGGACCGGCCGGACAGAGCGGCCATGCAACCGGAGTAGCCTGGAGCCGGAATGGGCAGGGGGAACGGGGGTGGAATTGACCGTGGCTTGAGAGTGGCTCCGTGGGCGGGCGGGGGCTCGGTGGTGGTGGTGCGGGTGATTATGTTGTGCTCGATGTTGTTGTGGCGGGCGGGGGCGCAGGCCTGGGGAGCCGAACCGGCGCTGGTGGCCGATGCGCATGTGAACAGCGCGCTGCCGACGGTCAATAGCGGGGCAATCTCAAATCTGGACGTGGGCGGGGGCTATACCACGCTGCTGCAGTTCGACCTGTCGCTGCTGCCTGCGGGGACGACGGCGGGGAAGGTGTCGCGCGCCGTGCTGCGGCTCTACTGCAACCGGGTGACGACACCGGGGCTGGTGACATTTGCGCCGATCAACGGGGCCTGGGGCGAGTACAGCGTGACCTATGCCACCGAGCCTGCGATCGGCAGCGCGGCCGGGGTCTTTTCGGTGGGCCAGGCCGGGGTGTTCGTCGCGGTGGATGTGACGTCGCTGGTGCAGGGATGGATCGGCTCGCCAGCGACAAACTATGGACTGGCGCTCTCGGCCGGGACTGCGATGGTGCAGTTCGACAGCAAGGAGAACGACCTGACGGCACACGCACCAACGCTGGATGTGGAGCTGGTGGATGCGGGGCCGCCGGGAGCTATAGGGCCGGCTGGGCCACAGGGGCCGGCTGGAGCTACAGGGGCGGCCGGAGCTGCGGGGGCAACCGGGCCGCAAGGACCTGCGGGCGCGACCGGAGCTACGGGGGCGACTGGGCCGCAAGGGCTTCCAGGCGCGACAGGGCCGCAAGGACCGATTGGCGCGACAGGGCCGGCTGGTCCCACAGGACCTGCCGGCAGCGGTACAGGGCTGGACTACCAGGGGACGTACGCCTCGATGACCAACTACGCGCTGGGCGACGTGGCGGTCTATCAGGGGTCGAGCTACGTCTCGCTGATCGCGGGGAATAGCGGGAACACGCCGGGGTTGAGCCCATCGGAGTGGGGACTGCTGGCTGCGGCGGGAGCGGCGGGGACCGGATCGCCGTCCGTTGCAGTCTCCTACCAGGGAGTGTATGCGTCGACCACAAACTACGCTCTGAACGACATTGTGCTCTATGGAGCGTCCAGCTATATCTCGCTGATTGCGTCGAACCATGGCAACACTCCGGCGCTCAGCCCGGAGGATTGGGGTCTGCTGGCCGAGGGCGGGACGGGGATCGGGCCGGCCGGACCGGCGGGGCCTGCGGGACCAACCGGGCCGCAGGGGCCTCCCGGGCTGGGATATCAGGGGGCCTATGCTTCAACGTCGAACTATGCGCTGAGCGACGTGGTGGAGTATCAGGGATCGGCGTACATCTCGTTGACCGACTCGAACCATGGCAACACTCCGGGGTTGAGTCCAACGTTTTGGGGTCTGCTGGCGTCGGCGCAGGTGGGCGCGACCGGACCGCAGGGGCCTCCGGGATTCGTCTATCAGGGAAGCTACAGCTCGGTGACGAACTACGCGCTGGGGGACGTGGTGCTGTGGCAGGGGTCGAGCTATACCTCGCTGATCGCCGGCAACCACGGGAATACGCCGAGCCTCAGCCCGCAGCAGTGGGGAGTTCTGACGGCGCAAGGCCCAGCCGGGCCGGCCGGGGCGACGGGCGCGACCGGAGCAGCAGGGCCGCAGGGACCGCCCGGAAGCGTGGGGCCTCCGGGAGAGAAGGGAAATCAGGGAGATCAGGGAATTGCCGGTCAGGCGGGCGCGCAGGGGATTCCCGGCGCAACCGGCCCCCAGGGTTTGAGCGGCCCGATGGGGCCGCAGGGCCCAGCCGGGCCGGTGGGGCTGACCTTTCAGGGGGTCTACTCGTCAGTGGTGAACTACGCGCTGGGGGACGGGGTCCGCTATAACGGCGCGGACTATGTCTCCCTGCAAGCAAGCAACCATGGCAATACTCCCGACCAGAGCCCACAGCAGTGGGCGCTCTTTGCGCAGGATGGAGCAACCGGCGCAACCGGGCTGGCGGGTGCGATTGGATTGACCGGGCCGCAGGGGCCAATCGGGCCGCAGGGGATTCAGGGGATTCAGGGGATCCAGGGGCCGATCGGGCTGCCGGGAATGACCTATCAAGGCGCGTGGACAAACGGCACAGGCTATGCGGTGAACGATGCGGTGACCTACAACGGCTCGACCTACATCGCCACGCAGGGAAACTCGTCGAACCGACCGGACAACTATCCCACGGTCTGGTCGTTGCTCGCGGTAGCGGGCGTGGCGGGCGCTCCCGGAGCGGCGGGGGCGACCGGCGCGACCGGGCCGGCCGGAGCGACCGGACCGGCAGGCGCAACTGGCGCGACCGGGCCCCAGGGGCCTCCCGTAACCTTCATCCCTGGCGGATGGCTGATCGGAACAACATACGCGGTGGGCGATGCGGTCAGCTATGTCAACGGCTCCAGCTACATTGCGCTACAGGCGAACATAGGCCGCCAGCCGGACATGAGTCCAACGGACTGGGGAGTGCTGGCGGCGACCGGCGCGGCGGGGCCGGTCGGAATGACTTATCAGGAGACATATAACTCTTCGACCAACTACGCGTTGCACGATGTTGTGACCTATCAGGGGTCGAGCTATATCTCGACGATTGCGAACAATCAGGGTTTTACCCCCAGCCTCTTCCCGGCGTACTGGTCGTTGCTGGCGCAGGGAGGCACGGGGCCAATGGGGCTGACCGGGCCAGAGGGTGCGACGGGCGCAACCGGGGCGCAGGGACCGGCGGGAGCGACCGGGCCAGCGGGTGCGACGGGGCCAGCGGGAGCCAGCGGGCCAGCCGGGGCAACCGGAGCCACCGGCGCGGCGGGGCCGGTCGGAATGGTCTACCAGGGAACGTATAACTCATCGACCAACTACGCGCTGAACGACGCAGTGACCTATGGAAGTCCAACCTCGACCTACATCTCGCTGCAACCGAGCAATCTGGGCAATACACCCGGACAGAGTCCGGCGTTCTGGTCGGTGCTGGCGGCTGCAGGCGCGGCGGGAACGAACGGAGCGAACGGGACGAACGGTGCGACGGGTGCGATGGGGGCGACCGGCCCGGCGGGGCAGACCGGTGCGACGGGCGCAACCGGGGCGAACGGGTCGCAGGGATTGCCAGGATTGACGTGGCTAGGAACGTACGCTTCGACCACCAACTACGCGCTGAACGACGCGGTCAACTACGGCGGGTCGAGCTACATCTCGCTGATCGCGTCGAACCATGGCAACACGCCAACTTCAAGTCCGACGGCGTGGAGTTTGCTTGCGGCGGCGGGGTCGGCTGGTACTCCAGGCGCGACGGGAGCTACCGGCGCTGCCGGGGCTGCCGGAGCCGCCGGAGCCGCTGGCGCAACCGGAGCGGCTGGGCCAACCGGCGCAGCCGGAGCCGTGGGAATGAACTTTCGCGGCGCGTGGGTCAGTGGCACGGAGTACGCGGTCAACGATGCAGTCACCTTCGGCACGCCAACCTCGACCTACCTCGCCGCCATCGCCGCTCTGAGCAGCTCCTCGAACCAGCCGGATAGCCCTTCCGGAGCCTGGACAATGCTCGCGTCGGCGGGCGGCGCGGGACCGACCGGCGCACAAGGCGCGGCGGCAACGGTGGCCGTCGGCACGATTACCACCGGCCTGCCGGGAACTAACGCCTCAGTCACCAACACCGGAACCAGCACGGCGGCGATTCTCAACTTCACCATTCCGCAGGGCGCAACCGGCGCAACTGGAAGCGGCGGCAGCGGTGGCGGCGGCGGAATCCCATATATGTCAACCTATCACTCAGTCTCGTTCACCAATCTCTACTACTCGGTGAACGGTATAACCTCTAGCGGATCACAGGCTTCGTCGATACTTACCTGGATTCCCTCCGCATGCAATGCGCCGACGTTGAACGTCTACTCGCAGCAGACCAACACAATTACGGTTACGCTGAGTGTTGGATCAACTCCGTCAACTGTTACGGACAGCACGCTCACCTGCTCGGCAGCACCGAACGGATCGGGAGGAACGTGTCCAGCAACGGGCGGCGTCACGATCGACGCAGGCAGCTTCGTCGACCTGCACATCACTGGAGCGAACGGGACGGCGGCGGGCGTCTGGACCGCACTGACTTTCCTCCAGCCGTATCCGGCTCTTCCATCCACAGCGCCGAATGCTGACTTCCCCATTCACAGCGTAAGATTTGGCTAGATGACCACGCAGCCGATCCTCGTCACCAGCCGCGCCAACGCGCGCGTCAAGCAGCTTCGCGCGGCCTTTGCGGGCAGCGCCCGCGGCTCACGAGGAAATGCGCGCCTCAGCGGAGGCCTGGTCGCCATCGAAGGCGAAACCATGCTGCGCGAGGCGCTCGCCAGCGGCCTTCCGCTGAAGACCGTCTTCCTCAGCGAGCGCGTGGAACCTCCCGCGTGGCTTCCGCGCGGAGTGGAGTTGCTGGTTCTGGCTGAGGAGGTCTTCGCCAGCGCGGTCGCCACACAGCACCCACAGGGCATTGCCGCCCTGCTCATTCCTCCGGTCTGGAAGATGGAATCCGCGTTCCCCGCGAAGCGTCCCGGCAACAAAGTCCCACTGCTGCTGGTCGCCGCCGGTCTGCAGGACCCGGGCAACCTGGGCACGCTGGTCCGCTCGGCCGAGGCCTTCGCCGCGACCGCGGTCCTCACCACCCACGGCACGGTCAGCGAGTGGAACCAGAAGGCCCTGCGCGCCTCCGCCGGCTCGGTCTTCCGCGTTCCCGTCGTGCAGGTTGCCGCTGACCAGCTCGTTGCGCTGAAGTCGCGTGGCGTGCGCCTGCTGGCCGCCGTCGCGCCCAATGCCGGGTCCAATTCCGGTTCTCACATCGGTTCCAAATCCAACTCCAAAGCCACGCGGAGAGAGCGCGCCGTTCTTCCTGCAACAGAGACGGACCTGGCTTGCGCCTGCGCGCTGATGATCGGCAACGAGGGCGCGGGGCTTGGCGAGCAGTGGCTCTCGCTGGCCGACGCGCGCATCACAATCCCCACGCCCGGCCGCGTCGAGAGCCTCAATGCCGCGGTCGCCGGCTCGCTTCTGCTTTACGAAGCCGCGCGCCAGCGCGCCGCATCTACAACCTCGAACCGCGAACCTCGAACCTCGAACCTGCCAGTATGAACCTCTTCAACCCCACTCCCGCCACCGCAGCGCAAGCCAGCACGGCTCCGCTGGCCGATCGCATGAGGCCGCGCACGCTGGACGAGTTCGTCGGGCAGGAGCATCTGCTCGGCCCAGGCAAGCCGCTCTCGCTCGCCATCGCGCACGACGACCCCACCTCGATGATCTTCTGGGGGCCTCCCGGCACCGGCAAAACAACCCTGGCCAAGATCATCGCCGCGCTCACTCAGGCGACCTTCATTGAATTTTCCGCCGTCATGTCCGGCATCAAGGAGATCAAGGCCGTGATGGTTGCGGCGGAGAAGGCTGCCGGCTTCCGTTCGCGCACCATCCTCTTCATCGACGAGATCCATCGCTTCAACAAGGCGCAGCAGGACGCCTTCCTCCCCTACGTCGAGCGCGGAGCGATCCGCCTGATCGGCGCCACCACCGAGAACCCGTCGTTCGAGCTGATCGCCGCGCTGCTCTCGCGCTGCCGCGTCTACACGCTGCTGCCGCTGACCGAGGCGCAGATCGTCGTGCTGCTGCACCGCGCGCTCGGCGATAGCGCCCGCGGCGTAAATTCAGCACGCGGCCTGGGCGCATCCGGAGTTTCGGCCGACGAAGAGGCGCTTGCCACCATCGCCTCTTACGCCAGCGGCGACGCGCGCAATGCACTCAACGCGCTGGATGTTGCCGCCAATCTTGCCGGCGAACAGCCATCCCATCGCATCACGAAGGAGATCGCCGCCGAGGCGTTGCAACGCCGCGTTCTGCTCTACGACAAACAGGGCGAGCAGCACTACGACATCATCTCCGCGCTGCACAAGAGCGTGCGCAACTCCGATGTGGACGCATCGCTCTACTGGCTGGGGCGCATGTTGCAGGCCGGCGAAGACCCCATGTACGTCGCACGCCGCATCGTGCGCATGGCGGTGGAGGACGTTGGCCTGGCCGCGCCCGAGGCGCTCAACCTCTGCCTCTCCGCGCGCGATGCGATGCACTTCCTGGGCCAGCCGGAAGGCGATCTCGCGCTGGCGCAGGCCATCGTCTACCTCGCGCTCGCGCCCAAGTCGAACTCCGTCTACACCGCCTACGGGGCCGTCCTCGGCGACATCGAAGAGACCGCCGCCGAGCCCGTCCCGCTGCACCTGCGCAACGCGCCCACCAAGCTGATGCAGTCGCTCGACTACGGCAAGGGCTACCAGTACGCGCACAATGTGGAGGGCCGCGTGGCAGACATGGAGTGCCTTCCGCCATCGCTCGCCGGCCGCCGCTACTTCCACCCCACCCAGGAGGGCCGCGAGAAACTCCTCGCCCAGCGCATGGACGAGGTTGCGCGCATCCGCAGCAGCAAGCGCAAACCGAAATAATAGACAGGTGCCGGGTGCCCCATTCATCGCAGCTTCACCGCGATGAGTGGGAAGCTGCGCCACAGACCTACGCAGACTCACTTCTTTACTTCGCGTCGCGCTCGATGGCCGCCAGCACCAGCCCCTTGGTCAGCAGCTCCGGAAGCACGTCCGGCGTGCTGCCTGTGGCCGTGGGATAGAGAGCGTAGGTGGGAACGCCGGCGCGGCCCAGCGAGGCGAGCTTCTTCGTGATCTCGGGATCGCCGTTGGTCCAGTCCGCCTTGAGCAGCGTGAAATTGTGCGCGCGCAGCGCGTTCTCAACATCCGCCGAGCGCAGCACCGCCCGCTCGTTGAACTGACAACTGAGGCACCACGCGGCGGTGAAGTCGAGAAAGACCGGACGGCCCGACGCGCGCGCTGCGTCCAGCGCCTGCTGTGAGTACGGCTGCCAGATCAGGCCCGCGTTCTTGGTTGTATTTGAAGCAGACGCGCTTGTTTGCGCCGCGTTCTGCTGCATTGCATTTGACTGATCCGAAGTTACGGCCCGTGCCGCGTTGCGCGTCTGCGAGAGCGGAATCGCCAGCCCCAGCGCGATGAGCGCGAGCGCAGCGATCCGGCTCGCCCACCTCGCCGGCCATCGGCCCAGCACCCACCCCGCAATCGCCAGCAGCAGGAAGCAGGCCAGCAGCAAGGCCATCTGGTCTACGCCGCCGCTCGCGTGCAACTGCCCGTAGACCCACGCCAGCCAGATCGCGGTTGCGAACAGCGGCACCGCGGTGAACTGCTTCAGCAGCTCCATCCACGCGCCGGGCCGCGGCAACACGCGCACCCACGCCGGCTGCCAACTGAGCAGCAGATACGGAGCGGCCAGTCCCAGCGCGAGCGCGGTGAAAACGGCGAAGACGACCACCGCCGACTGTGTCAGCGCAAAGCCAATCGCCGCGCCCATCAGCGGAGCGGTGCATGGAGTCGCCACCACGGTCGCCAGCACGCCGGTGAAGAAGCTGCCCGCGTAGCTTTGCTTCCCTTCCCCAGCCCGATCGACCAACGAGTTGCCGGCGGAGGTGAGCGAGAGGCCGATCTCAAACTGCCCCGCCAGTGAGAGCGAGAGAAGGAAGATCAGCGACGCCAACAGCGCGATGAAGACCGGCGACTGCAACTGGAACCCCCAGCCCGCGTGGCTTCCCGTGGCGCGCAACACCAGCAGCACGGCCACAATCCCCCAGAAGGAGAGCAGGATTCCCAGCGCGTAGACCAGACCGTGCCGACGCAGATGCGCGCGGCTCTGACTCGAACTCTGCACCAGCGCAAGCCCCTTCAGAAAGAGGACCGGAAAGACGCACGGCATCAGGTTCAGCAGGATGCCGCCGAGAAACGCCAGGCCAATTGCGCCAATCGCAGTCGTGCTTGCCGCCGGGCCGCCGCCTGTAGGCGACGCTACTTCGCCCGGCACCACCGGCGCGCTCACGTCGTAGGCCACTGTGTCGGATAGCTTGAGGACTCCACGCAGCGCTGCGGGCAGGACTGCGAGATCGGGCGAGCGTTGCACAGTGAGCCGCACGCCATCGCGCAGCGGTTCGATCTTCTGCTCCGCCGCGTTGACGATTGCATCGGGCGGCTGGCTTTCGTTGACAGCGACTTCGCTGGGATAGGGATAGAACTCCGCGTTGGTCTCGCGCTTGCCATCCGTTAGCGTCAGCACAAACTGCTGCGCGCCGCCTGTGACGGTGAACTTCGCCCCCGCGGGCAGCGGCTTCGGTATCAAACTCAGCGCCTCGCCCAGCGTCCCAGCGAGCGGCGCCTGCGACGCTCCAGGCTGCACCGAGAGGCCGATCCCAAGATGCGCCTTGCCGGGAATGCAAACCTGCGCGCAGACCAGCCAACTGACCTGCGCGTCCAGATGCACCGGCCCCGGCTTCAGCGTCGGAGCAGCAGCGATCGTCACGGGAAACGCGACCACCCCCTCGTAGCCGAAGTCCATCAGCGGGCCCAGCGGCAGCCGCTGCGGGATGGGGAACTGCATCGGCCCGGCGGTAACGCCCGCGGGCAGCGTCCACACGATCCGCGGCGGCTCGCCCGAATCGCCTGGGTTGATCCAGTAGACGTGCCAGCCTTTGTCCAGTGTGAGCACAAGGCCCACCTGCTGCGTTCCGCCCGGCGCAATCGCGGGGCCCAGCGCGACCAGCTCCGCTGTCATGTGCTGCGCCTTCACCGGCCCCGACCCGCCGTCGCCGACGACCGCAATCTGCGCGCGCGCATTTGCTCCGGCAATCGCGCCGAAGTTTGCCAGCAGCAGAGCGAGAATGAGTCGTCGAATCCTCACAACCCCGATTGTATTTCCTTGTCCCTTCTCGCCTTCAAAACCTTCCTCTGGCGCAATCGCTTCAATTGACAACTGGCACCCTGCAACCTGTAACTCACATCTGCCGTCTCCGGTGCTCCACCATGATGCACCGGTCCATCACCACGCGAATGCCGCCCTCTTCGGCGCGCTCCGCCGCCTCCAGGTTCACGATCCCCAGTTGCACCCACAGGTTCTTCAGCCCCAGCGTCATCATCTCGTCCACAATCGCCGGAATCCGCAACGGCGCGCGAAACACGTTCACCACATCCGGCTTCACCAGCAACTCCGTCAGCGATGCGTAGCTGCGTTCGCCAAGCACCGTCTCGATGGCCGGGTTCACCGGATAAATTTTGTACCCCATCCGCTGCATGTACGCCGAAACATAGTGGCTGGGCTTCGCCGGATTGTCCGACAGCCCGACCACCGCAATCGTCCGCGCCTCGCCCCCGCCCAGCATCGTCTCGATCGCATCCGGCTCGTTCATCCCACTCTCCGTTGTTGTCAGTCAGCGAATGAAAATGTCTCGGCCCCTAAACCGCGTCGTCGTCCTCTTCTACCGATGCGGGGAAATTTCCTTCGCGCCTCATGCGCAGATAGCCGCGAATGAACGGCTCCAGATCGCCGTCGAGCACGCGGTCCACGTCGCCCACCTCCACGCGCGTGCGCAGGTCCTTGGCCATGCGATACGGCTGCAACACATAGCTGCGAATCTGCGAGCCGAATCCGATCTCCAACTTGGAGTCTTCGATCTTGCGCGTCGCAGCCTTCTTCTTGTCCAGCTCGTACTCGTAGAGCTTCGACCGCATCATCTTCATCGCGCGGTCCTTGTTCTTGTGCTGCGAGCGCTCGTTCTGGCAGCCCGTCACCAGCCCCGTCGGGATGTGCGTGATGCGCACCGCGGAGTCGGTGGTGTTGACGTGCTGGCCGCCCTTGCCGCCGGAGCGGTAGGTGTCGATGCGCAGGTCCTCCGGCTTGATGTCGATCACAATCGTGTCGTCAATCTCCGGCGAGACGAAGACGCTGGCGAAGCTCGTATGCCGCCGCTTCGCCGAGTCGTAGGGCGAGATGCGCACCAGCCGATGCACGCCGGTCTCGCCGGTCAACATGCCGTAGGCGAAGTCGCCGGTGATGGTGAAGGTGGCCGACTTGATGCCCGCCTCGTCGCCGTCCTGAATCTCGTTGATCTCCGTCCGGAATCCCTGCCGCTCCGCCCAGCGCAGATACATGCGCATCAGCATCTCGGCCCAGTCCTGGCTCTCCGTCCCACCCGCGCCGGGATGCACCGTAACGATGGCATTCAGCGGGTCGGTCTCGCCCGAAAGCATCGTCTTCGATTCCAGCCGCTCGGAGAACTCCACCAGCGCGGGAATCTCGCGCTCCAGATCGGGCTCCGTGGCCTCACCTTCCTTCGCCAGCTCGAAGTAGGCCTCGATGTCGTCTGTGCGGCGCAGGAGCTCGGCGTCATCGGACAGTAGCGTCTCCAGCCGCTTGCGCTCGCGCATCAACGGCTGCATGCGCGCCGCATCCGCCCACACCGCAGGGTCGGCGATCTTCTCTTCAATCGCAGCCAGTTCGCGCCTCAGCCGCGCCGAGTCAAAGATACTCCCGCAGCTCGCGGACCCGCTCGCGAA
>JBEKRR010000023.1:0-63208 GCA_049518555.1 Acidobacteriaceae bacterium | reverse complement strand
GCGCTCGACCATGCCATCCGCGCCGTCCTCACGCCGCTCGCAGAAGCCTTCCCCGCCGATCTCCTCGGCGAGCTCACCAATCTCGTTGCCGACCTCGCCCCCGCCGC
Source organism: Acidobacteriaceae bacterium (assembly GCA_049518555.1). Classification (GTDB taxonomy): domain Bacteria; phylum Acidobacteriota; class Terriglobia; order Terriglobales; family Acidobacteriaceae; genus Edaphobacter. The sequence goes on along the minus strand of JBEKRR010000023.1, from coordinate 63,101 downwards.
TCCGTACGACCCCGATGCCCCGTCCCCCATCGCCCTTTGCGCCGACCTCCGCACCCCGCCCGCGCCCCTTGCCGCGCACCTCGACCACTGGCTCGCACTGCTCCACCTGCTCCTGACGAAGGATGGAGACTTGCGCAAGGAACGAGGCCTCACCAGCAGGTTCCTGGGGTTTGTCTACGACAGAAAACACCGCAATCACTCCCGTCTCGTCGCGATTCTCAATCAACTGCGCGACCGCGACGACCTCCTCCTCCACTTCGAGCAGATTCGCGCCCTGCCCCCCGCCCGCTACCCCGCAGACCAGTGGGCTGTCGCCAAATCGCTCTTCCGCGTTCTCAGCCGCGCGCTGGTCGAACTGCAGCTCATCTTCAGTGCCCGCAACCAGTGCGACTTCACCGAACTCAGCCTGCTCGCCCGCACCGCCCTCCGCGCCGACTCCGGAGCGGACGACTTGGCCGCCGCTCTCGGCGCGCGCCTGCAGCACCTCCTGGTCGATGAGATGCAGGACACCTCCACCAGCCAGTACGAGCTGATCGAACTGCTCACAGCCAGCTGGGACGGCTACGGGCAGACCGTCTTCCTGGTCGGCGACCCCCGCCAATCCATCTACCTCTTCCGCCAGGCGCGGGTCGAGCGCTTCATCCGCGCCATGCACACCCAGCGGCTCGGCGACCTGCCCCTCACGCGCCTGCGGCTCACCGCAAACTTCCGCTCCCAGCGCACTCTCGTCGAACAGTTCAACCGCGACTTCGATCTCATCTTCCCCCAGGAATCCGACCCCCACGCCCTCCCCTACACCCCCGCCCAACCCACGCTGCCCGCCTCGCCCAGCGCACGCGGCGTCGTCTGGCACGCCAATCCAATCTCGACGAACCCTGACGACGAGGCCAGCGAAGTTCTCACACCAGCCCAGCTCAAGCAGCAACAGGCCCGTCGCGACGCGCTCGAACTCCGCCGCATCGTCAGCGAGTGGCTCGCCAAGCCCCTCCCGCCGGGCCGCAGCGAACCCTGGCAGATCGCCGTGCTGGTGCGCAGCCGCAACCACCTCATCGAGATCGTTGCGGCACTGAAACAGGAAGATGCAATCCCCTTCCGGGCCGTCGAGATTGAGTCCCTCGGCCAGCGCCAGGAGGTGCTCGACCTCACCGCGCTCACCCGCGCCCTGCTGCACCCCGCCGACCGCGTCGCTGCGCTCGCCGTTTTGCGCGCTCCCTGGTGCGGTCTCTCGCTGGCCGACCTGCACACGCTAACCGGCTGCGACGACCCAGCCCTCCAGGGCCACTCCATCCAGCGCCTGATGGACGAGCGCGGCCACCTGCTGCCCGACGACTCGTGCCAGCGCCTCCAACGTGTCTGGCAGGTCCTCGCCGAGGCCGCCGCCCAGCGCGCGCGCCTCACCCCAGCGCAGCTCGTCGAACGGGCCTGGCGATCGCTCGGCGGAGACACCTGGATCACTCAATCTGAGTTAATGAACACAAACAGATTCTTTCAGTTACTGAATGAATTGCAAGTTGAACTGGAAGAAAATCGGTCCGTCAATCTGCTCGACCCAACCCTCCTCGAAAGCCGCCTGCAAGAGCTCTATGCTGAACCCAATCCAACCCCCGAAGGAACCCCCTTCGTCGAACTGCTCACCATCCACAAGGCCAAGGGGCTGGAGTGGGACGTCGTCCTGGTCCCTGCCCTCGAACGCCAGCCTGCGGCAGACCGCTCCCGCCTGCTCACATGGTCGGAACTCGAACCGTTGGACGCCTCCGACGAAGACGCCGCACACATCATGCTCGCGCCCATCGCCGGCCGCGGCGAGCCGTCGAAGGCGCTCAACAACTGGCTCAATGGAATCCATCGCGCCCGCGAGGCGGCCGAGCGCAAGCGCCTCTTCTATGTTGCCTGCACCCGCGCCCGCCAGGAGCTGCACCTCTTCGCTGCGCCACAACTCACCTCTAGCGGCGAAATCCACCCCCACTCCACCAGCCTGCTGCAAGCTGCTTGGCCCGCCGCCGAAGCCCACTTCGCCCCCACCGAGAATCTGGGTGCCCCAGGTCTCGATTCTGAGACCTGGGTTCGTGCCACAAATCTTCGTGTCTTCAATCCCACCGGCGAACTCGACTTGGCCGCCTCCGCATCCCCCACTCTACAGCGTTTTCCCCTCGACTTCGACCCCGCCGCGCGCATCGCCACCGCCCGCGCCCACAGGCTGCCCTACGGCGGTCCCAGCGACGCCACCGGTTCCAACCAAGCCCCGTTCTCCCGTCCCGAGGGCTCGTTTGCCGCGCGCTCCTTCGGCAACGTCGTCCACGCCGCCCTGGAAACCATCGCCGACCGCATCGCCGCAGGCAGCTCACCCCGCGCACTGCTCGCCGAACTCCCCGCCTGGACTCCGCGCCTCGCCACGCTGCTGCGCGCCGACGGACTTCCCCACGCCACCGTCAACCGCCTCGCCCGCGAGGCCCGCGCTGCCCTGGAAGACACTCTGCGCGACCGCGACGGACTCTGGCTGCTTGCGCACCACGCCGCCGCCGCCAACGAGTTCGCCCTTACCGCCTGGCCCGAGTCTCATAACGCGGACGGCCAACCCGCCATTCGCCCCACTTCCATCCGCATCGACCGCATCTTCCGCGCCGGAGCCGAACCCCACGCTCCCGGCGAAGACATCCTCTGGATCGTCGACTACAAGACCTCCGCCCCCGGCGCCTCCGGCCTCGACGACTTCCTCGCCGCCCAGCGCGCCGCCTACGCGCCCCAGTTGGAGACCTACGCGCGCATCCTCACCCAGCTAGCGCACCCCGCGGACCGGCCTGCGCCCGCAGAAGTCCGGCTCGCGCTCTACTACCCCACGCTGCCCCGACTGCTCTGGTGGCCGCTCGCCAACCCACCCGCCTGAGTCCACAACCGGAGACACCAAGAAGATCGTCTTTCGCGTTCCCGTTGCCACGCGCTACCATTTTCTTTATGCGACCCGCAGAACAAACAGGCCGCAAGCGGCGCGATCTGGCGGAGCTTTGCGTTGGATACGCGCTGGTCCTGGTCGTGATCTGGACGCCGCGCCCCTGGCAGCGACTGCTCTACTGCGCGGCCGCCGTCTTCCTCGCCTCCGTGCTCGCGATCTCCTTCGACGGCTGGAAGCAGATGGGCCTGCGCACGGCCAACCTCGCGCGCTCGCTCTGGGTGGTTGGCGTCGCGTTGCTTGGGTGCGCAATCGCCATGGTCCTTGCCGGCCGGATGCACACGCTGCAATGGCCAGCCAGCCCCATGCTGTTTCTCCACCGCTATCTGGGCTACGGCATCTGGGCGGTCGTTCAGCAGGTCCTGCTGCAGAACTTCTTCCTTGCGCGCCTGCTGCGCCTGATGCGCGGCCCGGGGTCCGCCGCGCTGGCGGCCGCCGCCATCTTCTCGCTCGCCCACCTTCCCAACCCCATCCTCACCGTGGGCGCCTTCGTCTGGGGACTCGCGGCCTGCCTGCTCTTCCTGCGCTACCGCAACCTATATCCCTTGGCCATCACGCACGCCATTCTGGGAATCACCCTCGCGATGACTGTGCCCGGCCCGGTCATTCGCAACATGCGGGTCGGACTCGGCTATCTGACCTACTCCGCGAATCACCTCAACCACTGAGACCAGACGGTGTCCACGCACGCGTGGGTGATGGCGGAGGCGCCAACCCGGCGGTCGCGCCTCCATGCCCGGCCGTAAAAGATGCCCGCCAGCGCGGCCAGCACAACGTATCGCCAGTTGAAGTGCGCGGCGCGCTTGTTGAAGTGGGCGAGACCGAAGAGCACCGCCGTCGTAAGCAGCGCAGCGGTGCGTCCCAGCCGCCGCTCCAGAAGGTTTTGCAGCCATCCCCGGAAGAACAGCTCCTCGGGCACGGCGATGAACGCGAAGGTGAAGAGAAGTGCGCCCGCAAGCGTCAGCGATCGCGGCCACGCCGCATAGAAGTGCAGAAAGCCCAGGCCCAGGCCAAGCGCGATCGCAATCGGCGCATACCACCCAAACTCGCGCAGCCCGGTGCGGACGTCGCTGAGGCGCAGGCGCAGATCGAAGCCGACGCCATCCAGTCGCCGCACCAGAATGAATCCATGGATTCCCGCATCCAGCAGCAGCATCTTGTTGAAGACCGCGAGGTGCGCCGGCCAGGCGCTCTCGAACCAGCGCAGATCGACCGCCAGACCCAGCGCCGCAAGCACGACGAGATCGCGCCAGTTGCCGCGTTGCGCTTGATCGATCGCCCTGGCCTGCCACTCGAGCGCGGCGACCGCGACCGGAAGCAGCGCGTACAACGTGAACCAGTCCCAGCGAAATATCCCTTGCGAAATCGCCACCAGCACATACGGCACGCACAGCACAGCCGGAGATAGAAGCCGCAGCGGCAACGGCATCCGATCCACCCAGACGGCCAGGCTCCGCGAAAAAAATGCCGCCGCCACAAGCGGGGCCAGCGTAAGCACGGCTGCAATGCAGAGTGCTGGACCAATCGTGAACCCGAGGCCGCCGGAGGAAACCATGCCTCAACAATACCAATTCGGCGAAGGGCAGACCGCCCACCGCGCCGCGGGTGCCCCATCCATCGCAGTCTTACCGCGATGGGTGGGATGCAAAACCATCGTCGGATAGACCATGGAGACGCGGAATTCCCATGTCAATCCGTCAGCGAGGCAAGCGCGCGTTCGAGCTTCACTCCGCGCGAAGCCTTGAGCAACACGGCATCGCCGGCTTGCAGGTTCGCCTTGAGCCACGCGCCGGCCTCTTCCGGCGTCGCGACAAAGACGGCCTCCGTTCCGCTCTGCGCCGCGCCCTCCACCAGCTCTGCTGCCAGCCCGCGCACGCCGACCACCACATCCACGCCGCGCTCCGCCATGCGCTGTCCGCACGCCCGATGCAGCGCCTCGCCTTCGGACCCAAGCTCCAGCATCTCGCCCGCCACCACGACGTGCCTGCCCTGGTGCGTCACCGGCATCGCCAGCAGCGCGTCCACCATCGCATCCAGCGCGCGCGGATTGGAGTTGTAACAGTCATTGATGATTTGTGCGCCATGCCACTCGATGATTTCGCCGCGCTTGTCGCCCGCATGCAGCCCGCCCAGCGCCGAGGCGCACTCCGCCAGCGTCATGCCGCTCTCCAGTCCCACCGCAATCGCAGCCAGCGCGTTGTGCACGTTGTGCCGGCCCAGCAGATGCAGTTGCACGCCGGCCCGCTCGCCGCGCGCCGTCACGGTGAAGACGATGCCCTCCGCGCCAAGCTCGGCAATCCCGCTGGCGCGAACTCCGGCACACTCTCCCGTCCCGAAGAAGACCGCGCGCGCCCCCAGGCCCTCGCCAAACTTCGAAACGAATTCGTCGTCGCAGTTCAGCACCGCGATGCCGTCCGGCGGCAGCGCCTCGATCAGCTCATGCTTGGCGCGCGCAACGCCCGCCATACCGTCGGCGAAGAACTCCAAATGCACCGGCGCAACATTCGTCACTACCGCCCAGTCCGGCTCGGCGATGCGCGCCAGCGCTGCGATCTCGCCCGCGTGGTTCATCCCCATCTCGACCACCGCAACCTCGTGCCCGGCTTCGAGCTTCAGCAGTTGCAACGGAAGCCCGAAGGCATTGTTCAGATTGCCCTGCGACCTCAGAACGCGGAAGCGCGCGCCCAACACCTCGGCCACCGCGTCCTTGGTCGTCGTCTTGCCCGCAGAGCCGGTGATGGCGATAACGCGCCCGCCCCAGCTTCGCCGCACGGCCAGCGCCAGCCGCTGCAAGCTGGCAAGCACGCCGTCGGCCTCCGCATCGGGAACGCGCAGCAGCCGAGTCGAATCCATCCCCTCGGGCGCAACCCATCGGTTGCTTACTACCGCGGCCACCGCGCCGTTCGCCAGCGCCGCCTGCACAAAGTCGTGCCCATCGAAGCGCTCGCCGCGCACCGCAAAAAAAAGCTCGCCCGCCGCGACCGTGCGCGAGTCGATCGAGTAGCCCGTCGCCACAGCGTTCGCCGCTAACTCTCCCTCGGCATGAATCCACTTCGCCACCTGCCCCAGCGTCAGCTTCACCGCATCTCCTTCAATATGGTCTCCGCGACAACCACATCGTCGAACGGGACTGTGCGGTCGCGCAGAATCTGCACCTTCTCGTGTCCCTTGCCTGCGAGCAGGACGATGTCACCCGCGCGCGCGGCCCGGATTGCAAGCGCGATGGCGGCGGCACGGTCCGGCTCGACGATGCACTCGGTCGTCGTCTCGCGAACACCGGCCAGCGCCTCGTCAATAATCGCCATCGGCCCCTCGCTGCGTGGATTGTCGCTGGTCAACACTACGAGATCGCTGCCCTCCGCGGCAGTGCGTCCCATGCGCGGGCGCTTCGTGCGGTCGCGGTCGCCGCCGCAACCGAAGAGCGTGATCACGCGGCCGCCGCGCTCACTCACCAACTCGCGCGCCAACGCAATCAGGTTGCGCAGCGCATCGTCGGTATGCGCGTAGTCCACTACGACCGTAAAGCCCGCCTCCGCCGATCCTGGCACCGCCTGAAACCTTCCCGGCGCCTGTTTCAATTCGCGCGCTGCCGCAGCAATCTCATCGAGCGACAGTCCACGCGCCAGCGCCGCACACATGGCCGCAAGCAAGTTCGCGACGTTCACTCTACCGCAAAGCGGCGACTGGATAGGAACATTGTCGAGGGGCGTATCAAATGCAAAGGTTGTGCCAATGGAGGTGTATCGAATATTGAATGCACAATGAGTCGCCTCGGGCTGGCCAATTCCATACGTTATCAACTCGCCGCCACGAAATACCTTCTTCATTGCTGGCCCATACGAATCATCCATATTGATCACCGCAACGCGCGGCGGAGCAGCACCTACACCCTCAAACATTCGCATCTTCGCAGCGAGATACTTCTCCATCGTCCCGTGATAGTCCAGGTGATCCTGCGTGAGATTGGTGAAGATCGCAACGTCCACCGGAATCCCCCACACACGCTCCTGCTCCAGCGCATGAGACGACATCTCCATCACCGCTTCGGTCGCACCCGCCTTCACGCCGTCCGTAAATATCTCGTAGATGTCGCTTGACTCGGGCGTCGTATGCGGCGACTCGCGCACCTCATCGCCCACATGCGTCTCGATCGTCCCGATCAGCACGCACTTGCGCCCCACGCTGCGCAGCATCTGCTCCAGCAGATACGCCGTCGTCGTCTTGCCATTGGTCCCCGTCACCGCGCTGATTTTTAGTTGCCGTTCGGGATGTCCCATCACCGCGGCGCTCAACTCGGCCAGCGCTCGCCGTCCATGCGCGACACGAACCGCGGCGATCTCCGGATGCTCACGGCGCAGCTTTGCATACGCCTCCTGCGAGTCGGTGACAACCGCCACGGCGCCCTGCGCGATGGCCGCGTCGATGTAACGGTTGCCGTCGGTGGTGCCGCCGCGCATGGCGACGAAGGCCGCGCCTGAACGCACGCGGCGCGAGTCGTACTCGACGGCAGCGACTTCGCCGGCGATGCCTCCACTCTCGATCCTTGTAACTTCCTGCAGCGCGTCAGCCCAATGCATATTCTGATTCTATGTCCCTTGCTGACTCGCTGACTTGCTAACCCGCTGACTCGCTATCGCGTGAAGCGCACGACCACTTCGGTGCCCAGCGGGACCATGGCGCCGGCCGCCGGCGCCTGCTCGCGTGCCAGACCGCTGCCCACCGGCTCAACCCGCAGGCCGAGTCCCGCCGCCGTCTCCACCACGTTGCGCAGCGCGGAGCCTGTAAACGACGGCACGGTCACGCGCGCGCCCGCATCCACCACAACCGAGCCGTTGGCGCGCGGCTGCACCTGCGGCGCGACGATGGGAGCGCGCAGCGCGGCGGAGGCGCCCGAAGCGGCGTCCGGCATCGCCGAATTTGTCCCGCCATTGGCGTTGAAGGCGGCCAGCACCCTGGCCGGCAGAAGGCCCAGGATGCGCGAGGTCGTTGTACTGTCAGCGGCCTGTGGCGACGGAACAGGTGCGCCGGCCGCATCCGTTGGCGCGGCAGCGCGGGCCGCGTTCGCGTCCGTCGCGGCAATGGACGAGGCGCGCAGCGGGTCGTCAGCGGGCAGATTGTTGATCTCATCGAAGATTGCGCTCAAGTCGCCCAGATGCTCACTTGGCGCATCGTCCGCAGTGCCCTCTGAAGTCGCCGCGATCAACTGTTTGGTCGTCTTCAGCGGCTGGTCGTGGGGCACGCCCAGGTACTCCAGAACCTGCTGCGCCAGGACCTGGAAGACCGGCGCCGACACCGCCGTGCCGTATAGGCTGCCCACCGTTGGGGTGTCGATGACCACCGCGATGGAGATCGCCGGCGAGCTGACCGGCGCAAATCCCGCGAAGCTCGCCACCAATTTGGTATGTGAGTAGGTATGCGTGGCCGGATCGATCTTCTGCGCCGTACCGGTCTTGCCGCCGGCGCTGTATCCATTCAACTGCGCGGTCGTGCCGGTTCCCTCGGTCACGATGCCCTGCATCATGGAGCGCATCTTGGCCGCCGTCAACTCCCGGACCACGCGGTGCGCGCCGTCCGGCAGATTTGCCGGAAGCTGGTTCGCGGGATGGAAGCCCGCGGGCTGCAACCGCGCGTCACCCTTGTTCTCGTCAGTGGATTGCAGCAGGACATGCGGCGGCATGTACACGCCGCCATTGGCGATTGCGCTCACCATGGTGACAAGCTGGATCGGCGTGACGCCCACCTCCTGCCCGATGGCGAGAGACAGGATGCTGGTCGAACCCCATTTTCGTGGGCTTTGCAGAAGCCCGCGCGTCTCGCTGGGCAGCTCGATGCCCGAACGGTCTCCGAAGCCGTAGGCCTTGATGTACTTGTAGAAGGTATCGGGGCCGACTTTCAGCGCCATCTTTGCCGCGCCAACGTCACTGGAATGCTCCAGCGCATACTGCACCGTCACGCGGCCGAAGTGGTCGGCCTTGTCGTCGTGCAGGGTCCGTCCATACATGGTCATCGAGCCGTTCTGGCAGTCCACCATGTCGTCCGGTTGTACACCGGCGGCGTCGAGAGCGGCCGAGTAAGCGACCAGTTTGAAGGTCGATCCCGGCTCATACACATCGCTCACGGCAAGGTTGGTCAGCGAGCCCGGTTCCATGTGACGCGAGTCGTTGGGATTGAAGCGCGGCGAGATTGCAAGCGCCAGGATCTGCCCGCTGTGCGGGTCCTGCACCACCACCGTGCCGTGCGCCGCCTTCACCTTGGCCATCTGCTCGTCCAGCGCGCGCTCGGCCATGTACTGAATGTTGGCGTCGATGGTGAGCACCAGATTGTCGCCCGGCAGAGGCTCGTTCTCCACGCTGCCCATCACGTGGCGCTTGGCGTCCACCGCGGTCAGCATGTGGCCGGGCGTGCCATGCATCTCGTCGTCGAACTCCTGCTCCAGTCCGCCCAGTCCCGTGTCGTCGGCGCCCACATAACCCAGCACCTGCGCGGCAAGATCGTTGTTGGGATAGAAGCGCTTGAACTCCTTCTGCAGATAGACGCCCTTCAGGTTCAGCTCGCGCACGCGATTCGCAGTGTCCGCATCGACGCGTCGCGCCACCCACGCAAAGTTCTTCGAATCGTTGAAGCGCGCCAGTATCTGCTGTTGCGATGTGAAGTTATCGCTAGGGTCCGTATGCACAATCTGGGCCAGCATCTCCGCCGCATTGGCGCGATTCCCGCCCAGCTCCGTTGGATCCGCGTAGATCGAATCCACCGAGACCGTCATTGCCAGCTCGCGCAGGTTGCGGTCGTAGAGAACGCCGCGCTGCGGCGCCACCTCGAAGGTGCGCTGCTGCTGGTGTTTCGCCTTGTCGATCCACTCCGCGTGGTGGAGCACCTGCAGCCACACCAGCCTTCCGCCGATGACCCCAACCCACAGGCAGAAGAAGATCGCCACCCACGCAAAGCGGACCTTGCGGATCGGAGCGGTCAGTGTCCTGCGTGAAGCCGGTCGTGGCGCTTTATTCATGGAATCCAAAACCACCTGAACTTAGGGCAGCGATGGCGTGGACGCCTGCGCCAGCACGGGGACGTTTCCGCCGGCCCCATCGGGGCGCACCACCTGACCCGGCTCGGGCGCTGCGAGACCGAGCTGCTGGCGGGCGATCTGGTCGATGCGCACCGGATTGCTCAACTGTGCCTCGGTCAGACGCAGTTGCCGGTTCTGTTCCTGCATCTGCGCCACCTGCTGCTTCTGCGTCTCTACCTGGTAGCCGATCTCGATGGCTGAAAAATGCTGCCACACATAGATCATCACCAGCAGAAACAGAATGCTCATGGTCATGGTGAAGATGCGCATCTCCCGCCGCCGCTCCGGGTCGTCGGCCTTCACAATGCGGCTGTTGTCGATGTGCTTGACGAAGAAGACCTCGGGCGTGGGGCCGCGGCGGGCGCGCTTTTGCAGCTCGAAGAGCTCGCGGTTGCGCGCTGCGCGGGCCTGCGACGCGAGGTTCATGCTTCCCATGCCCATTCCGAAGATCGCTCCCTGCCCTGCCATCGCCGTCGTCGCCATCGCCCCTCCTTTTCTGTCGTTATCGACTCGCGCCTTTGTACTTGCTCGCTGTTCCCTGTTTTGCTGTTCCCTGCTTCTCCGCCGCCCTCAGCTTTGCGCTTCTCGAACGCGGATTGCGCATCTGCTCCTGCTCGCTGGCGACCACCGGCTTCTTGGTCAGCACTTCAAAAATCCTGTTGCGGCCGGCCTCGCGCAACGCATCCTTCACCAACCGGTCTTCCAGCGAGTGGAAGCTGATCGTCACCAGCCTTCCTCCCGGTTTCAGCAGAGATGGCGCGCTCTCAAGCAGCGTCCTGATCTCTCCCAACTCATCATTCACGCGAATTCGAAGCGCCTGAAAGGTCCGTGTCGCGGGATGAATCTTGTCGCCTTTCATTGGCCGGGCCACGGCCGATACGATTCCAGCCAGCTCTGCTGTGGTCCGTATCGGCCGGGCCCGCACAATGGCTCTGGCGATTCTCCGCGACCTCCTTTCCTCTCCGAATTCGTAAATCAGGTTGGCGAGTTCGTTTTCGTCTTCCTGATTTACCACTTGCCCGGCCGTCACTCCGCTGCGCGTGTCCATCCGCATATCAAGCGGGCCTTCCGACCGAAAACTGAATCCTCTCTGTGCCTCGTCCAACTGCAGGCTGCTAACGCCAAAGTCGGCAAGCAATCCGTCCAGACTCCCCGGCGCGATCGCGCCGGCCAGCTCCGAGAACGCTCGCGGCTCAAACACCACCTCGGGCATCGCGTCGCCAATTTCGGCCCTAACCTCGTCCAACCGGGCCTTCGCCAACTCCATCGCCTGCGGGTCGCGGTCGAAGCAGATCAGCCTGCCCGTCGCTCCCAGCCTCCTGGCAATCTCCGCCGAGTGGCCGCCCAGCCCGACCGTCGCATCCGCTATCACTCCGCCCGGCCGCACATTGAGGAACTGCAAAACTTCATCTAAAAGAACCGGCACATGTTGCGGTTTGTTCATCCCGTCCGCCTCTGTGCTGCCCCTGGGGGCCAAACCAAACTCTCGCTACCCTGCAAAACTCATCCCGATCTACGTCTCGTTCGTCTTCCCCGCAAACGAGCTCAGGTCCTCGTCCGTCAGCTCGACCGCGCCCGTGGCCTTGGTCATCATGCTGGTGAAGACCTCGCTGTTCACAACCTCCAGCAGCGTCTGCGACCCCAGCACCTCGACGTCGCCGGTCACCTTGGCCATCTCGCGCAGCTTCTGCGGGATCAGCAACCGGCCCTGCGCGTCCATCTCCGCCATCTGGCCGTAAAAGTTCGTCACATCCTGAAACTTGCGCCGCACCGGGTCCATGGGAGACATCTTCTTCAGCGACGCCTCAATCTCCTCCCACTCCTTCAGCGGATAGATCTGCGCCCGCCTGCCATCCATGCTGGTGATGTAGAAGAGCGGCCCGTACACCTCGTCCACGCGGCGCTTGAACTCCGCCGGCAGCTTGAGCCGGCCCTTTTCGTCCACGCGGGTTGGGTGATTGCCACGAAACATTGCGACCTCAGGCCCCCGGAACCAAACTTGCCATCCGGGGAAGACAGCTTTGGGGAGTAAACTGGCCTGGATGCGGGCGGTTTATTCCGCTGCACTCCAATTTATACCACTTAACTCCACATCGACATCCTGCCTCAGCGGATTAGCGTTGGCAAGCCCTAAATTTGGAATGCGGAGAAGTAATTTCGGGGTGAATGTGGAAAAATCTACATATAGAGGCACTTAAGCCACAACCGCTATATGTAGTGTTGTGCCGGATGGTTCCCCAGCGAAGTACTTCTTGCGGTCGAACTGAAGTTGAGATAACAAAATAAAAGCGAAAATAGCCGGAGCAAGTCCCGCACTGCTCAGACCCCAGCAGTTGAGCTTCCCCGCCGATTGCGGCCCAGCCACCACACCAGGTACGCCAGCACAATCAGGTTCGCCACCAGCAGGCAGACCCGCACCCAGTCCGGGCGCCGCGCAATCTCGTAGCACTCCCATGGCAGAAATGCTGTGGTCACGCCGACCGTCAGGTACTCGGCCCACACCTGCTCCATCACCAGCCCAACGCCTTCGACCGTCCGCAGGATGGCATAGAAGAACGTCGCTACGCCGATCTGCTTCAGCCGATGCGCCGTGATCGCGTCCAGGTGGTCGATCACATACGACACTAGCCGCCCATCGGGATCGATCCGCAACCTCTCCGCCAGGCGCACCGCCGCATCGCCCAGGTCGTGGTGGATGAAGTGGATGGCGCCCACGCCGACCAGGAAGAAGAAGACCGCCTCCGCCAGCTTGAACAGGCCAATCGCCAGCAGGCCGCTGTCGTGATGCCGGGCGGCGCGCTTGTGGACTGCGCCAGACTTGTGCTCGCTGGCCGTGCCGGCTCTCTTTCCGCTGGCTTCGCCCACCTCTTCCACTTCTATCCCACTCATACGCCTCGACGCCGCGCCCCACTTGCAAAAATGCGCTATAACCAGTTGACGAGCGCCGCACGCGATTGTCAATACAACCAAGCGCTCGACAGCCGCGTCATAGCTTCCGGATCGCCGGAGATGGCAGGTGCACTCGCCGTCTTCCATCGAATGCTCCTTCGCTGAGGTGGTGACCGATGAAAAATCTGGTGATGATGCTCATGGCAATGGGCTTGCTGTATTGCGCGGCCCCATATGGAAGGACGGCCCCGCTGCCCAACGCGACCACGACGGACAAGCTTGCAAACGCCAAGGCGAATGAGGAGAAAGGAGACCTGGCGCGCATTCACGACGATTATGAGCAGGCCGCTTTCTACTATCGCAAAGCCCTGCGCGTCGACCGTCAGAATGCCGATCTCTATAACAAGCTGGGCGTGGCCGAACTCAAGTCGGGCAATAGGGGTTCTGCGCACAAATCCTTTGAGCTTGCCGTGAAATACAACCCCCAGGACGCTGTTGCGCTGAACAACCTTGGGGCCACAGCCTGCCTGGACCGGAAGTACAAGCTTGCCGTCGGCTACTTGAAACAGGCGCTGGCACTGGATGAGCCGCAAGCCCCTACCCACATCAACCTGGCGGAGGCATGGATCGGCCTGGGCCAGACAGATCGCGCCATGACGGAGTACGCGCGGGCCCTCGAACTGGACCCCGATGCCCTCAGCGAGAACGAGAATGGGACCCTGGCGAGGGTCAGCACGCCGGAACAGCGCGCGCGCGCTGCCTACGTCATTGCCAAATCGTATGCCAGGCGCGGCAACCTCGAAGGCGCCCTGGAGTATCTGCAAAGGGCCAAAGAGGGCCGCTATCCCGATCTGGCCAAAGTCTATACCGACCCGGAGTTCGCCCCGCTCTGGAAGGACCCCCGTCTGGCTAAGATCATCAAGCGATAGACAATCCTCAGCGTGGCGCTGGGTGCCACAGAAACCCTACCGCAACGCCATCCGCCGGCTCTCCATTGCGGCGAGATAGGGCCGCGCCTTCTCCAGCGCCCCCTCCGCCGTCAGGCCGTACTTCTGGCGCAGTTGCTCCAGCTTGCCGTGCTCGATGAACTGGTCCGGCCAGCCGACGCGCACCACCGGAACGTCGAGTTCAAGCTCACTCAGCGCCTCCAGCACCGCCGAGCCGAAGCCTCCGGCCAGCACATGGTCCTCCAGCGTCACCAGCAGCCCGCAGCGGCGCGCGTACTCCGCCACGCACTCGCAGTCGATGGGCTTGGCAAAGCGCGCATTGACGACCGCAGCCGAGAATCCCTCGCGCCGCAGCATCGCGGCCAGCCGCACGGCCTCGGGAAGCATTGCGCCCAGCGCGAAGATGGCAACGTCGTGGCCGTCCTCGATCACCTCGGCCACGCCAATCTCCAGCGCCCGGGGCTGCGCCTTCACCGGAACGCCCGGCCCCGCGCCGCGCGGGTAACGGATGGCCACCGGCCCCGGGTGCAGCATCGCTGTGAACATCATGTCGGCCAACTCGTCCTCGTCCTTGGGAACCATGTGGACGATGTTGGGCAGGCTGCGCAGATAGCTGATGTCGAAGAGCCCGTGGTGGGTCGGCCCATCGTCGCTGGAGAGCCCGCCGCGGTCCATGCAGAAGACCACCGGAAGGTTCTGCAGGCACACGTCATGCACAATGGGGTCGAACGCGCGCTGCAAAAACGTCGAGTAGATGGCGCAGAACGGCTTGTATCCCTTGGTCGCCATGCCCGCGGCGAAGATCACCGCGTGCGCCTCCGCGATGCCCACATCGAAGTAGCGCGTCGGATGGCGCGGCCGGAAGAGGTCGAGCCCGGTGCCGCTGGGCATGGCCGCCGTAATGGCTACAATCTTGTCGTTGTCGTCGGCCAGTTTGCAGAGCGTCTCGGCGAAGACCTCCGAGTAGGTCTTCTGCCCAGCCGACTTGGTCTCGCCCGTCTCCGGATCGTACGGCCCCAGCCCGTGGAACTTCTTCTGCTTCTCCTCCGCGGGCTGGAAGCCGCGCCCCTTCTGGGTGATCGCGTGCAGCATCACCGGCTTGTTCTGCTGCTTCAGGAACTTGAATGTCTCGATCAGCAGGGGAAGGTTGTGGCCGTCCACCGGCCCGTAGTAGCTGAGGCCGAACTCCTCGAAGAGCATTCCCGGCCCGATGAGCCCCTTGGCCGCCTCCTCCGCCTTGCGCGCCATCTGCCGGACGGCCTTGCCGCCGAAGCGCTCCAGCATCGTGGCCGCGCGGTCGTGCATCGCGGCAAGCGTCGGATTGGTCACCATCTTGTGGAAGTACTGCGCGATGGCGCCCACGTTCTTGTCGATCGACCATGCATTGTCGTTCAGCACCACGATCAGCCGCCGGGTCTGCGCTGCGATGTTGTTCAGCGCCTCGAAGGAGATGCCGTTGGTGAACGCCGCGTCCCCGCAGAGCGCGACGATGTGCTCCTTGCCGCCCGACATATCGCGCGCCACGGCCATGCCCAGCGCCGCGCTGAGCGCCGTGCCCGCATGGCCCGCGCCGTAGCTGTCGTGCTCGCTCTCGCTGCGCAGCATGAAGCCGTTCAGCCCGCCCGGCTGGCGGATGGTCTCGAAGCGGCGATTGCGCCCGGTCAGCATCTTGTGGACGTACGCCTGGTGGCTCACGTCGAAGACGAAGCTGTCGCGCGGCGTGTCGAAGACGTAGTGCAGGGCCAGCGTCAGCTCCACCACGCCCAGGTTGGGGCCAAGGTGCCCGCCGGTCTTGGCCACGCCAACGATCAGCCGCTCGCGGATCTCTTCGGCAAGTTGAGTCAGTTGCGGAATGGTCAGCCGCTTCACGTCCGCCGGAGACTCAATCCCGCTCAACAGCTCTTCCATGCTCATCCTGTCTGAAGCTGGCGCCTGCCATGCGACATGCGTTTTTGCAGAAGCCACAGCCCTCAAGTATACCAATCCGTTGGATGCTCCCCGCGGCCGTCGAATCCACTCCGTTCCAATCCGCTGCATCCACAACGCTTCAGGCCCCTGAAGTACCACGCGCTTCCCCCAAAAGTGCCAGTGCCGAATCCCCACCCATCCCTTACCATCGGGGGGTAATATGATCGCCACATTGGAAAAACGCGAAGTTACGCGCAGTGAAGCCCTGCGGATCGAGACCCTCGACCGGTACGAGATCCTCGGCGCTGTGTCCGACCCCGCCGTCGACGACCTCGCGGAGCTGGCGGCAAAGGCCTGCAACACCACCGTCGCCGGGGTCTCGTTTGCCACCGACCGCATCTGGGTCTACTCCCGCTACGGCATCCGCGAGACCGAGCTGCCCCTGGGCAGCCTGCCCTCCGTGCCTCCGCTACGCAGCCAGGGCGTGTACGAGATCTCCGACACCACCGAACACCCCGCCTTCTCTCCCGGTGGGGTCCTGCTCGGCGGCCGCACCTTCCGCTTCTATGCCGACGCTCCGCTGATCACGGCCTCCGGGGTGCGCATCGGCTCGCTCTTTGTCCTCGACACACCAGCGCGAAGGCTCACCCCCCTTCAGACTCAGACCCTCACCGTGCTGGGGCGGCAGGCGATGGCCTCGATCGAGCTCAGCCACGCCCTGCGCCAGATGGAGCGCGTGGCCCGCGCGCGCCAGCGAATCGAGTCCGCGCTCACGGTCGAGCGCAACTTCGTCTCCACCGTGCTGGACACCGTCGACGCCCTGGTCGCCGTCTTCGACACCGCCGGCCGCATCGTCCGCTTCAATCGCGCCTGCGAGGCCGCCTCGGGATACAACTTCCCCACCCTGGTTGGACGTTACCTCTGGGACAAGCTCATCCCCCACGCCGATGTGCCCGCAGCCATGCATCACTTCGAGCGTCTGCGTGCCAACGGCTCTCCCGCCGCATTCGAGAACCAGTGGCTGCACCGGGACGGAAGCCTGCGCCGCATCGCATGGTCGGCCTCGCCGCTCTTCGACGACCAGGGCCATATCAACTTCATCATCGCCACCGGCATCGACGTCACCGTCGAGCGCGAGGCCGAAGAGACTCTGCGCGAGAGCGAAGCGCGCTATCGCCAGCTCGTCGAAGGCTCGCTCGGCATGGTCTGCACCCACGATCTGCAGGGCCTTGTGCTCTCGGTCAACACCCACTCCGCGCAGAGCGTAGGCCGTACCCGCGAAGAAGTGGTCGGCCATCGGCTCTCCGAGTTCATTCCCGAAAGACTCCACGCATCCTTCGACAGATACCTCAGCGACCTCGCTCTGAAGGGCGAGGTCCAGGGGCTGCTCCACCTGCGCCACACCGACGGCGGCGTGCGCATCGTCGCATACCGCAACAAACTCATCCAGGCCCCCGGGCGCGACCCCTATGTGCTCGGTTTCGGCATCGACATCAGCGAGCAGGTCCGCACCGAAGACAAGCTGCGCGTCCTGATGCGCCAGTCGAACTCCGTCCTGGAGTCCGTCGGCGACGGCATCTTCGGCATCGACCTGGACGGCAACTGCACCGTCGTCAACCCCGCCGCCGCACAGATGCTCGGTTTCAAACCCGACGAACTCCTCGGCCGCAACATGCACGCGCTCATCCATCACACGCGCGTCGACGGCAGCCCCTACCCCGAGGAAGAGTGCCCCATTCAAAACTCCATCCGCGACCTTGACACCGTGCGCATCTCCAATGAAGTCTTCTGGCGCAAGGACGGCACCAGCTTCCCGGTCGAGTACGTCGCCCGTCCCCAGATCGAAGTCGAGCCCGAAGCCCCACCCAAGATCGAGCCCAAAGTCGAATCCGGAATCCTGCTCGCAACCAAGCCCGAGGTCCAGCCCGCAGTTGAGCCCGAGATCGATCCCGCC
The DNA here is from genome assembly GCA_049518555.1 of Acidobacteriaceae bacterium. GTDB lineage: Bacteria > Acidobacteriota > Terriglobia > Terriglobales > Acidobacteriaceae > Edaphobacter. Next base: position 45,390 of record JBEKRR010000023.1, on the reverse strand, counting down.
CCAACGGACGCAAAGCCCGCGGGCAAGGCCGTCGGCGTTGTCGTCGCCTTCACCGATACCACCGAGCGCCGCACCCTCGACCGCATGAAGGACGAGTTCATCTCCACCGTCTCGCACGAGCTGCGCACGCCGCTGACCTCGCTGCGCGCCGCCCTCGGTCTCATCACCGGAGGCTCGCTCGACACCCGCCCGCAGAAGCTGAAGCAGATGCTCGAGATCGCCGCCGGAAACACCGACCGCCTGGTCCGCCTGGTCAACGACATCCTCGAACTGGAACGCATCGGCTCCGGCAAGGCGGAGTTGCACTACACCATGTCCTCGGCCGACGACCTCTTCCGCCGCGTCGCCATCCTGCAGCAGACAGACGCCTCCAAGGCCCAGATCCGCATTACCTTCAACTCCCACGGCGTCAACGTCTGGGCCGACCCCGACCGCATCCTGCAAACCCTCACCAACCTCGTCTCCAACGCCATCAAGTTCTCCCCGCCAGGCACGGAAATTCACCTGCGATCGCGCCGCACCGATGCCAACGAGGCCGAAATCCAGGTCCGCGACCAGGGCCGCGGCATCCCCGAAGACAAGCTCGAAAGCATCTTCGAACGCTTCCACCAGGTGGACGCCTCCGACTCCCGCACCATGGGAGGCACCGGCCTCGGACTCGCCATCTGCCGCTCCATCGTCGCCCAGCATGGAGGCCGCATCTGGGCCACCAGCATCGTCGGCAAGGGTTCAACCTTCCACTTCACCCTCCCCACCCGCCCCGCCAGCAACCTGCTCTAGTTCCAGGTCGCCTGCGCGTCCGTCGTCTTTATCGCAACTCGACGCGCACCGTCGCGCCGTCTCCGTTCACAAAGGAGACCTCGCGGCTGATCATCGAGACCCTCGGATTGTACTTCCCTTTGTGCCTTCCGCTGTTGCCGGTCCAATCCATCGGAATGGTTGCGGCGCGGTCTGCATCTGTGAGGCACACCATCCAGCGCAGGCAGATGAGGCGCACCGGAGTCCCCGGCGCCTTGTTCCAGCCCTGCACCAGAATGCGGTACGCCCCCGGCTCCGCTTCCTGCCACAGCAGCACGTCGCCGGTGGCGTTGACAAAGACCTGCACTCCGCTCTGCCTCCCATCCTTGCCGCTGCCTTGCAACAGGCCGAAATCCATCCCCTGCAACAGGCCGGAAACCTTACTTTGCACTTGATCGGCCTTTGCCGCCTGCATCACGCCGGAGACTCCGTTCTGTAGTTGTCCGGTCGCCTTGCTGCCTTGCAGCAGCTCGGCCGCTGCATTCTGGCGCTGGCCGCTCTCGCTCGGCACGGGGCTGCCGCTTGCGGCCGGCACGATCACCGCGCCGCTTTGGATCTGTTCATCCATTGCGCTTTGCAGCGATTCGGTCACCACGCCCTGGCTCTGGTTGGCCCCGCCGCTCTGCCGCGGACTGGACTTGCCGCTCGGGGGAACTTCGGACCTGCCACTTGCTCGCGCGTCGGACCTCCCACTCTGGTTCATGCCGGACTTGCCGCTTTGACGCGCGTTGGTTATGGTGACCGCCGCCAGCGGGTCGCGCACATAGATGCGCCGCCGATTTACCGCGACCAGCGCCAGCACAACCAGAAGCATCAGCAGCAGTATCTTCTTCACACTTACCTCAACCTGCAACTCACTTCTTGTCCTTCTCCTCGTGGTACTCCTGCTCGGTGTTGATCTCCCACAGCGCCTGCTTGTCCACCGAGCCCGCCGCCAGTCCATCGACCACATGCATCGCCGTCAACATGCTGTGGTCCTGGTTGTTGTACTTGTGCATGCCGTTGCGTCCCACCAGAAAGAGGTTGTCGATGCGGTTGGTGAACTCCTTCAGCTCGTCGAAGCGATCGTAGGTGCCGAAGTACGCGGGGTAGGTCTTGGGAACGCGCACCACATGCGCGTCGGTGACATCCGCCGCATTGAGGATTCCGATCTTCGCCACCTCGCCAATCGCGAACTTCTTCAGGTCGTCGTCGGCCATCTTCCACAGATCGTCCGTCTCGTAGCAGAAGTACTCCAGCCCGATCCACACCTTCGCCGGATCGCGCACCAGGTACGGGCTCCAGTTGTTGAAGAGCTGCAACCGTCCCAGCAGCACATCCGGCTCCTGAATGTAGATCCAGGTGTCCTTCAGCAGGCCGCCGTCGGGCTCGGTCACCTTCAACCTGTCCACCAGCAGGCCAACGGTGATGAAGTCGCGGTACTGCAGCCCATCGCTGACCTCAAGAACATTCGCAGGGACCGGCGTCTGCATCGCGCGCAGCAGATCGCGCATGGGCATGGTGGAGAAGAAGAAGTCTCCCGCGAAGGTTCTGCGCTCGCCGTTCTGGCTGACGGCTTCGATGGAAGCGACTCGCAGCGTCCCTCCGTCCGCGAAGTTGAGTCGCTCCACCTTCCAGCCCATGTGGATCTCGCCGCCCTTCTGCCGGATGAGGTCGGCGACGTGCTCCCATAGCTGGCCGGGGCCGAACTTCGGGTACATGAAACGCTCAATCAGCGATGTGTCGGTCCCCTTCTGGGCCAGATCGCCGCCCTCGCTCCTCGCGCGAAACATCTTCTTCACGAAGTGCTTGACCGCGGTTGTCAGCGAGAGCCCCTTGATGCGTTGCGCGCCCCAGTCGGCGGAGATCTCGTGGCAGGGCGTGCCCCAGACCTTCTCGGTGTAGCTCTTGAAGAACGTCAGGTAGAGTTCGCGGCCGAAGCGGTTGATGAGGAAGTCTTCGAGGCTCTTCTCCGGCCTGATCTGGCGCACGCGCGAGACGGCGTAGCTCGTCCCGACGCGCACCATGCGCACCACGCCGAGGTTCTTCAGCGTGTTGGCGGTCAGCGTAATGGGATAGTCGAAGAACCGCCGCAGATAGTAGATGCGGCTGCGGCGCGGGCGGATCAGCATCACCAGGTCGGGGTTCTCGGGCTCGGGAACCGCGACCGTCTCGTCGACGTCTTCAACAGGCTCTTCGTCGATGCAGACCCTGGACTGGTCGGCATCGGCCTTGTCTTCATCTATTTCATCAAGTCTTCTAAGCTGTTCCTTGCCTTGCTCTGTGATGTAGAACCAATGGTCGTTTATTTTCTGAAGGTCGGCCTGAGTGGCAACAAACTGTTGAAGTTCATCAGATGTCTCATACGCTTTGACATTCTTGTCTGCGATGCATTTCATGAGCGCGTGTTCAATCTGCCGTCGATACGTCGAGTCGTCGACGCCGCCCAGCCATTTCGTGACATCGTGGACAATCATTTCGATTTCTTCGAAGTCGTCGGCAACAGCTTGTAAGACCAGGCGACTGAGCTCTTCAGTATCGTTGGTCATACTGTTCTGTCTTGATTCAGAGGATTCCGCCGTATGCTGCAGCGGCCCCAGCCCGCGCAGCGGCGGCTCCTCGTGCAGGTGCGCGGGGACGGTCACCACCCGCCGCTTGCCCTGATAGCTGATCTCGGCTGGCTGGCCCGACGCATCTGGCGCTTTGGTCGCATCGGGCGGGTTCGCGACGGACTCCGGGGTTGGCTCGCCCGGCACGGAGAGATCGGGCGGCATCAGCTCCATCCACCACTGCATGACGCGGTCGCTCTTGGAGAAAAACCGGTGGCCGCCGATGTCCATGCGGTTTCCCTTGTAGCGGACCGTCCGCGAGATGCCGCCAATCTCCTCGCTCGCCTCCAGAATCACCGGCACAATCTCCGTGCGTCGCAGCAGCTCGAGCCCGGCCGTCAAGCCCGCCGGCCCAGCCCCAATAATGACCGCCTTCTTCGCCATCCGAGCCCCTGCTCCCTCAATACTGGGTTGCCGATGTGAGTTTAGCAGGATGAGAAGGGGCGGAACCGCGGCGAACCACAGTCGGCACCGCGCACCGCAGATTAAGGAGTTGTCATTCTGAGCGCAGCGAACGGGGTCCCCGGCCAGCTTGCTGGCTGGGGCAGGAAGAATCCCCGTATTTCGTCGTTGTCTGTTTCGTAACTGAGGTCGGACCTCATAGTTTTTATGACAGTCTCTGAGAGGAATCCGCGCGCGAAACGTCTAAGATGGAAAGGGCCTTTGCGGTCGAGCGCGGCGGCGCTCTTCGCAGGCGGTTGGTGATGCGGTCCTATGGCTGAGTTTGTAGTCCGATTGGCGGATGAGCGTGGCCGTGTGCAGGAGCAGACGCACACAGCGGCCACCGAAGAAGAGCTGCGCGCGCGGTTCACACAGGCGGGATACTACGTCTACTCGGTGAAGGCGCGCGGCCTGCTGGCGGGCGCAGGCAAGACCAAGAAAGTCAAGCTGGAGACCTTTCTCGTCTTCAACCAGCAGTTCCTCACGCTGATCCGCGCCGGCCTTCCCATCCTCGGCTCCATCGAGCTGCTGGCGCGCCGCCAGAAGCTGCCCCACTTCCGCGCGCAACTGGAGGACGTCGCTACCCGCGTCAAGAACGGCGAATCCATCTCCGAGGCATTCGTCGCGCAGGGCGGATTTCCCGTCGTCTACACCACCACGCTGCTGGCGGGCGAGCGCTCCGGCAACCTGGAAGAAGTTCTGCAGCGCTACCTCGACTTCCAGCGCGTCTCGCTCACCTTCCGCAAGAAGCTCCTCGCCAGCCTCATCTATCCCGCCGTGCTGGTCTGCATGGTGATCGCGCTCTTCATCTTTCTCATCACCTTCGTCGTCCCCCGCTTCGCCGAGCTGTACGAGCAACTGGGCACCAAGCTGCCCGCGATCACGACGTTTCTGCTGGCGCTGGGCACAAACGCGCAGAGCTACGGCGTCTATGCCCTCGCCGCGCTGGCGCTGCTGGTCTTTCTCTTCGTCCGCTGGATCAAGACGGACGCGGGCGCGAACATGGTGGACCGCGTCCGCATCGGCCTGCCGCTGATCGGCCCCGTCTGGCTGAAGTACCAGGTCGGGCTCTTTGCGCGCACCCTCGCCACGCTGCTCACCGGCGGCCTGCCGCTGGTTCCATCGCTGGAGACCGCGGCCCGCTCCATCGACAGCCGCCAGATCAGCAACGCCGTCTTCCGCAGCGTGGAGACGGTGCGCGAGGGCAAGGGCCTCTCCACCAGCCTCGCCGAGACAAAAATCTTCCCCGAGCTGGCCGTCGAGATGATCGAGGTCGGCGAATCCACCGGCGCGCTGCCCCAGATGCTGAACTCCGTCGCCGAGTTCTTCGAGGAGGACGTGCAGACCAACCTCACCGCCGCCATGAGCCTGATCGAGCCCATCATCCTCATCGTGATGGGATGCGTGGTGGTCACCATCCTCATCTCGCTCTACCTGCCCATCTTCAGCATGAGCGCAGGGGCCGGCGGCGGCGCACAGTAAGTTCGCCTGAACACTACACCGGCTGCACGACCGAATCGCGCCCGATGGCGATGACGAAATAGTTGGCCGTCGTCTCGCCGACGTTCTTCAGCCCGTGCATCACGTTGGACGCGGCAAACATCACTCCGCCCGGCCCAACCCGCTCCGGTTTGCCATCGTTGTCGAACTCCAGCGTGCCCTCACGCACCAGCATGAACTCCGAGTGCCGGTGCTGGTGCGGCGGATGAGGCATGTGCCCGGGCAGCAGCGTCGTCTCATGCAGCTCGACCGCCTCGCCGGTCGGCAGCGTGCCGCGGGTCACGGCGCGTGTCTCGCCGTTCGCGTTCTTCACCACGGGAAGTTCGTCGAAGCGAAAGGACCGCTGTGTGGAGAGCACCCGGCCGCCCGCTGGTCCTGGAGGGGGAGGGATGGCCATATTGTCCTGGGCCTGCGCTGGAGACTGCCCCTCGCCGGAGGCCACGGCGAGCGCTGCAAAGCTGGAAAGAGCGGCACAAAGTTCACGACGGTTTATGGGATTCATGCCGAAGATCGTACTCCGGCGGAGCAATCTTTGGCACGCGAAGGTGCGTGAACGCCACGCCTACCTGGCGTCGCCGCCGATGGCAACCACAAAGTAGCTTGCCGGAATGCCGCCCGCGTTCTTCACCGTGTGCTTCGTGCCGTATGCGACATAGAAGACGCCGCCCGGCCCCACATGCTCGCTGACCAGCCCGTTCGCGCTCTCGTGCTGGAACTCCAGCTCGCCCTCGCGCACCAGGATGAACTCCGTGTGCTGGATCGTGTGCAGCGGGTTGGGCTCGGCCTCGGCCATCTGCATCGACTGGTGCAGGCTCACGGTCTCGCCCGTGGCCAGCGTGCCGTGCACGATGTCGCGGCTCTCGCCGCCATTGGCCATGGTGCGCACCCCCATCTGGTCGAAGCCAAAGGCGCGCGAGTAGTAGAGCGAGTCGGAGGCCTTGGACGGCGTACCGGCAGCACCGGTGTTCTTCTGCAATGCCAGGGCCTCTGGCGCGCCCGCGCCGATGGCGGCCAGCACGGGAAGGGAGACACACAGATCGCGACGGTTTATTTTCTTCATGGCTGCAATCCTAACTCATGGAACTCATGCTCGACACCCTCTTCTTTTGCTCGCACCCTGAACCTAGTACCCTGAATCTTGAACATTGCGCCTCGAACCACGCGCCTCGAACCTTGGACCTCACGCCCTATGCATCTAACCGACTCCCACGCGCACCTCGACATGCTCTCCGGCGATCTGGTCGAGGTTCTGGCGCGCGCGCTGGCGGCGGGGGTGGGGACGATTCTGGCCATCGGCATCGGCGACGGGCCGCACCAGATGCAACGCGCTTTGGAGATTGCGAAAAAGTTCAGGGGTCAACCAGCCACGCCCGCGATCTACGCCAGCGCGGGAATCCATCCGCAGGAGGCGCATCGGGCGGACGCCGGCTCGCTGGCCAAGCTGGCGCGGCTGGCGGAGGACGAGCGGGTAATCGCCATCGGCGAGATCGGCCTGGACTACTACCACGTCGGCAACCCCGCGGCCGAGGTGCAGAAAGCCGCGTTCGTGGCGCAGATGCAGGTGGCCGCGGCGGCGCGCAGGCCGGTCCTGATCCACTGCCGCACCTCCGAGCTGGCCACGCCCGAAGCCAAGAAGAAGTTCGGCGCGGCCGACGCATGGGAGGAGTTGCTGGAGTTGCTCGTCGAACACTGGACGGCAAGCGGCCTGGGCGGCATTCTGCACTGCTTCTCCGGCACGGTGGAGCAGGCGCGGCGCGCGCTCGATTTTGGATTTTATCTCTCGTTTGCCGGCAACCTGACCTACCCCAGGGCCGCCGGGCTGCGCGAAGTTGCGGTCTTCGCGCCCGCCGGCCGCATCCTCATCGAGACCGACGCGCCCTTCCTCGCCCCCATTCCGCATCGCGGAGAGCAGAATGAGCCCGCGCTGATGGTCCACACTGCGGAGTGCCTGGCCGGAGTGCGCGGGGTCTCGCTGGAAGAGATCGCGGCGCTTACCACAGCCAACTTCCATTGCCTCTTCCCCACCACCTCGGACCTGGAACCTTGAACCTCGAACCTGCAACTCTCAACCGTCTTATACTGTCCTTTATGGCATCCGACAACAGCTTCGATGTAGTCAGCAAGGTGGACCTGGCCGAGGTGAAGAACGCGGTCGACCAGGCGACCAAGGAGATCAACACGCGCTTCGATTTGAAGGACTCGAAGTCCAGGATCACGATCGAGGGCGCCGACGCCCTCCAGCTTGCATCGCAGGACGAGTACAAGCTGGAGGCGGTCAAAGAGATCCTGCGGCAGAAGCTGGTGAAGCGCGGCGTCTCGCTGAAGAACCTGGAGTACGAAAAGATCGAGCCCGCCGCAAACTCCTCTGTCCGGCAGAAGATCAAGCTGGTGCAGGGCATTCCGACGGAAAAGGCCCGGCAGATGGTTGCGCTTGTCAAGGAGATGAAGCTGAAGGCGCAGGCCAGCATCCTGGGCGACACCGTGCGCGTAGTCAGCAAGGACCGCGACACGCTGCAGAAGATCATCGCGAAGTTGCGCGCCGGGGACTTCGGCGTGGCGCTGCAGTTCACCAACTACCGCAACTAGCTAGGAGCTTCCGGTCGCCATCTTCAGAGAAGGGAATGCGACCCGAAATGTTCTTTTGTCCAGCGTGAGCAGCGGGTAGTCGCGCACCATTGCGTGTGCTCCGATAATAAAGTCTGCGGCCACGCGACGAGGCAGCTTGCGTGGGCTCTCACGTCGAATGCAGCATGCGTGGCCTGCCCTGGCTGCCTCGCGCCAAATTCGCTCCTCCAACTCCCATTCAACCTGGATTCCAGTTCTACTCAGAAAATCATCCAGCTTATCTTCAGTGCGACCGGGGAAGGCCCTGATTTCGACATACACTGGAGCGCAAATCACGAGAGTGCCTCGGGCCGATGCAAGCTCAAGCGCCCGCTCCGCCTCGACGTTCAGTGCGTCGTCCTCGCTCCACAGTGCGATCACGATATTGGAATCGAGAGCAGTGGTCACATCTCACCGCGAAATTCGCGAACCCAGTCCAGAATCGCCTGCTTGCTGCTCCCGATTCCCTCGGTTCCCCAGCCGCGAAACTCCTCGAAGACGCTGGCTCGCCGTTGCGGCACCATGACTACCTCATCGCCCTTCGCCTTGAAGAGTACACTGTCGCCGGCCACGATCCTGAGCCGCTTTCTCAGGGCGACCGGCAGTGTGATCTGTCCCTTGCTGGTCAGTTTCGCACGACTGGAAACCGCAGCCTCTCGACTTGCCTTTCTCATGGTTGCCGGCATGGATAATCTCCTTACTTTTTCTATTCTATTCCTTACCTACGGAAAACTCCAGCCAAATCACCGAATCGCCGGCCCCGACCTGCTACTCTAAATTCAAGTGAGCGCTCTCTCCATTGCGACGGCGAAAGAGGTCTTCGACCTGCTGCGCGACGACCTGGCCGCGATCGAGGAAGAGTTCACGCGGCAGTCGGCGTCGGACGTCGACGTCATCACCGACATCGCGCAGTACCTGATGGCGGGCGGCGGGAAGCGCATCCGTCCGCTGCTGTTGCTGCTCTCGTCGAAGGCGCTGGGCTGCACCAGCCACTCGCGCATCCGGCTGGGTGCGGTGGTGGAGATGCTGCACACCGCGACGCTGGTGCATGACGACATCATCGATGAGGCGGAGACGCGGCGCGGGCGTCCCTCGTCCAACACCACATGGGGCAACGCCAAGTGCGTGCTGGCCGGCGACTGGCTCTACATGCAGTCGTTTGCGACCGCGCTGGAGGAGCGCAACTTCCGCGTGCTGGAGCTGCTGATCTCGCTGACCCAGCAGATGGTGGAGGGCGAGCTGCTGCAGATGCAGAAGCTGGGACACCTGATCAACGAAGAGGAGTACTTCGACCTGATCTTCCGCAAGACGGCGTGCCTGTTCAGCGTCTCCATGCAGTTGGGCGCGGCGATTACGCACGCCGACGAGGAGACCGAGGCGATGCTGGGCGAGTACGGGCGCAACCTCGGCCTGGCCTTCCAGATCGTGGACGACATGCTGGACCTGACCGCCAACGAAGAGATCCTGGGCAAGCCGGTGGCCAGCGACCTGCGTGAGGGCAAGGCTACGCTGGCCGTCATCCACGCGTTGGAGCGCGGCACCGGGGCCGACCGCGAGGCGATCCGCACGGTGCTGGCCGAACGCAGTTTCGCCAGTGTCTCGCACCCGGAGATTCTGGAGATTCTGGAGCGGCACGGCTCCATCGCCTACGCCATGGACACGGCCTGCGCCTACGCCGAGGCCGCGCGGCTCTCCATCGCCGAGCTGCCCCACTCCGAAGCCAAGCGCGCCCTTCTCTGGGTACCCGGCTTCGTCACCAGCAGGGACCGCTAGCTCGATAAACGGAAAAACGCCCCGCGCGGCTGGTTGGCCATGCGGGGCGTTTTGTTTATGCTGGGGATTTCCCCTGATATTGTGAGGTCGAGCTGAATGGGACGCGGCGCGATTATGCGGTCTTGGCCTCCACCTGCTTGGGCTGCGTGGAGGAGCCGATCTCGACCTTGACCTGCTTGGGCTTGGCGGCCTCCTTCTTGGCCAGAGAGATGGTCAGAACGCCAGCGTCATAGCTTGCCTTGACCTCGCCGGTGTCTACCGTCTGGGGCAGGGTGAAGGTGCGGACGAAGCTGCCGTAGCGGCGCTCGATGCGGTGGAAGTTCTCCTCCTTCTCATCCTTCTCGAACTTGCGCTCGCCCTTGACGGTGAGCGTCTGGTTCTCCACATGGACGTCGAGGGCGTCCTGCTGGATGCCCGGGACCTCCAGCTTCAAGACCAGTTGGTGCGCGTCCTCGTAGATGTCCACCGGGGGGATGAAGCTGCCCATGGCGAGCGACTCCTGCTCGCCCTCCGGCAGGGAAAAGTCGTTGAAGATCGAGTTCAGGCGGTTCTGCAGGACAGCCATATCGGCCAGCGGCGAACGGAACGGAACAAATCGAGTCAATGTAGTCATCTCAAAGTCTCCTCAAATGAAGTTGAAATGTTGGGGCAGCCGGGTGGGCTGCGCTCTACATCCTTAGACGTAATAATAGCATAATAGTTGCATATAATATGACTAAAACTCACTCATATTTATCATCTTTTTATCCGTTCCGGTTTATCGGATGTATCTACAAGAAAATAAATGAATAAAACAGCCGTTGGCCAGCAGAAACCTGTCCCGGTCGCTTCGGCGGTCCGCATCCAGCAACCATAAAACAGCTTGGACGCGGCTCTATTCCTTGTCCTCATCGGCTTCGATGGCGCCGGTCTCGCTTGGTTGCAGGTCCAGGTCGGCGGGCTGCATCTTGCCGGCTTTGCCTTCCACCAGCACCTGGATGCGGCCTTCGGCCTGCTCCAGCTCAGCCTTGCAGGCGGTGGTCAGCTTCATTCCGTCCTCGAAGAGGCGCACGGATTCGTCGAGCGTCAGGTCACCGCGTTCCAGTTTCTCCACCACCTTCTCCAACTGTGTCAAGTGCTCTTCAAAGTTCGCCATGGCGGTTTGCTCCCTCACATTTCTCTCAAAGTCTGCTATGCCAGCCCGAGGACCTGGGCGGCGGCGGTGTATTTTCCGAAGGGCGCGCTGACCTGGCAGCCCTGCACCATGGTCCGCGCCTGGGTCAGCATCTGCTGCGCTATGAGAACGCCCTCGGCACGCGCGGCCTCGGGCGTACTGGCGGCGGCCATGCGGGCGAGGATTGCGTCGGGCATGGAGATCTTCAGGTCGTTCCTGAGGAACTCGGCGTTGCGCAGGCTGATGAGCGGCCAGATGCCCGCGATGAGCGGGATGCGGAATGGCTCGATGCGGCGCAGGAACTGCTCCAGCAGGCGCAGGTCGAAGACCGGCTGGGTGATGGCATACTCCGCGCCCGCCTCCACCTTCCGCGCGAAGCGGCGCACTTCGAAGTCGATGTCGGGGAAGCCGGGGTTGGCGGCGCAGGCCAGGGTGAAGCCGGTGGACGCACCGATGGGGTTGGTGCCGAGGTCGAGGCCGTAGTTGAGATTGCGCACGATTCCCGTGAGCCCGATGGCATCGACATCGAAGACGGCCGTCGCGTCGGGGTAGTTCCCCATCTTGGGCGGATCGCCGGTGAGGCAGAGAATGTTCTTCAGGCCGATGGACGATGCGCCGATCAGGTCCGACTGGATGGAAAGCAGGTTGCGGTCGCGGCATGTGTAGTGCAGCACGGTCTCGATGCCGACCTTCTGCTGGATCTGGATGCATAGGCTCTGCGCGCTCATGCGGGCGCTGGCGCGGGGCGAGTCGGGGACGTTGATGGCGTGGACGCCGAGCCGGTGCAGCAGCGCCGCGCCCTCGATCTCTTTTGTGCAGTCGATGCCCTTGGGCGGAACAATCTCCACCAGCGTGCAGAACTGGCCGGAGGCGATCAGCGCGCCGACCCTGGAGCGCTGGGCCAGGGGCAGCGGCTCCACCTGGCTGACGATGGGTTTGGGGCGGTAACTTGGCCCAGCGGCCTCCACGGCGGCCTCGGAGTCTGCCTGCAGCGAGCTCTGGCCTGCGGCGGCGGATTCGTGGCCAGCCGCGCCCAGTCCGGCCGCGTCCCTCCGGGCCGAGTCCTCCTGCGCCTGCAGCGCGCGCATCGCAGACTTCATGGCGCGGATGTGGTTGGGCGTGGTTCCGCAACAGCCTCCGATGAGGCTTGCGCCGGCGTGGATGAACTTGCGCGCGAAGCTGGCCATGTACTCCGGCGAGGCCATGTAGATGTTGCGGCCCTCGACGGCGCGGGGCAGTCCGGCGTTGGGCATGGCGGCCAGCGGCAGGCGGGTCGCCAGGCGCATCCGCTCGATGACCGCGAGCACGGTGGCGGGGCCGTCCGAGCAGTTGCATCCGATGACGTCCGCGCCCCACTTGGTCAGCCGCTCGGCGGCGATCTCAGGTGTGGCGCCGTCGAGGCAGTTGCCGTCCTCATCCACCGTCATCATCACGACGATGCGCAGGCCGGGGGCCACCTCGCGGGCGGCGTGAATGGCCTCGCCCGCCTCGGCCAGCGAGGTCATGGTTTCGACGATGAGCAGGTCCGCACCCACGCCGGGCCCGCCCTCGGCCAGCGCAGCGATCTGTTCGGCGAAGGCTGCGCGGGCCTGGTCGAGCGTGAGTTCTTCCTTCGGCGCCAGCGGAACGCCGAGCGGGCCGATGGCCCCGGCGACGAAGGCCTCGGAGGCCTGCTTCTGGGCAATCTGCCCGACGCACTGGCGGGCGATGCGGACTCCGGCGAGGTTGATCTCGCGCACCCGGTCTCGCAGGCCGTGGCGCTCCAGGCGGAAGGCGTTTGCGCCGAAGGTGTTGGTCTCGATGATCTGCGCGCCAGCCTGCAGATACTCTGCGTGGATACCGGCGACGGTCTCCGGCTGCGAGAGGTTCAACTCATCGAAGCAGCGATTGATGAAGATTCCGCGATCATAGAGCATGGTGCCCATGGCGCCGTCGGAGAGCACGCGTCCGCCGGCGAAGAGCCGGTCAAGGACAGAAGCAGCCGCGCCAGCCTTCGCGCTGTTTTTTTTGCCGGCCTTCGCGCTGCCTTTCGCGTCTGCCGCCGTGGTCTCTGCCGCACTCGATCCCGCACCTGCCATGGCATGTCCCCGAAGCCTGTTCCTTGAAGCTTGAACCCTGCTCGCTGAAACGTATTGCTCCATCCTAAGCCAGGTTGTAAGCCAGCACCAAACCGCCGCTGGCCGGTCTTCGAGGCAGTCTTCCTTTGGTATACTCGGAGGGTAAGTAGGCGAAACCCTTGCACGACGAAGGTTGGAGTTGCCCACGTTGAAGAATCGAAGTCTCTTTGTCCGCGGGGCTGGTGCTCAGCCATTCCCCAGCCCGTCGCCGGAAGCTCCCTTGACCCAATCCTCGTGCTCTGCGCAGAAGACCTCCGGAGGCGGCGCCTTCGGCTCCCGGATGCTCTGCGGGCTAATGCTTGCGCTGTCCACGCTTGCGCTCTGCAGCTGCCACTCGGCGGCATACTACTACTACAAGTTTCCGGAGTACAACTATGCGGGCCGGCCCGTGCCGCCCAGCAAGCTCGCCCAGCGCGTGATGATCGGCGTTAGCAATAACGGCAGCAGCGGAGGCCTGCAGATCGTCGACGCCTATCGCAACATTCGCAGCAACGTCGAAGACACGATTCCGAACTATTCGATCGGCGGCTATTCGTCGGGGTATCCCGGCACCATCATGAACTTCCCCGCGGAGATGCGCGGATACGTCTATTCCAACAGCGATGGGACTCTGACCCCCGTCAATTATTCGACCGAAACGTCTTCCGGTTCGGTGGGCACGTTCCAGTCGGGATCGAGTGCGGTCGCGGTCTCCCCGACATTCGAGCACTACTACGGGGCCGAGGAGGCCGCAGGCGTACTGGAGATCGTCGACAACCTGACGGGACAGGGCTACGTGCTCAATCTGCCCAATGTCTTCAAGGTCATCGTGAATAAGGGGGACACGGTTGCGCTTGTCATGGTGCGCAACTCCAATGTGCTGTACCGGGTCTTCAAGTTGAACCAGAACCAGTACCCAACCCAGCAGGCGGCCATTACGGCCACCGGCTCGGCCGACTGCGAACCGGCCCTGCTCCCCGTCTACTGCGCGGTCTCCGTGCCGGGGACGTACGACGAGCCGACGAACGTCTACTACTCGCTGGATGGCACCACGGCGTACGTGCTGAACTGCGGCCCGGAGTGCGGCGGCAAGACGGCCAGCGTCACGCTGCTCCAGCAAGGCCCGCTGATCCAGAATGTGATCCCCTCGTCGCCCGTGCAGCCGAACCCGCAGATTGCCAATGTGCCCGTGCCGGGAGGCGTCACCGACGCGCTTTCCGACGGGACAACGCTCTACCTGGCCGGCCAGCAACTGCAGCCGGACGGTCTCTTCGCCGGCTTCCTGTCCACAATGAACCAGACGACCAACACCATCACGGGCAAGTACTCCATCTCCGATGGCAACCACTCCAAGATGCTGTTTGCCGACAACAACACGCTGTGGATCGGATCGCAGTTCTGCGCCACGGGAGAACGCGCCAAGCTGGGGCAGAACTACAACTGCCTGACCATGGTTGTGCTGGGCGGCGCAACGCTCTCTCCGCAGATTGTCCCCAACGTAACGCCGGGATCGCCGACCGCGGTGGTGTCCTATCCCAACCAGAACGACAACCAGTACTACTACGGCAGCCTCACCGGCATCTGCTGGGTGCAGAACTTCAACAAGGTCTACACCGCGTACGGCGGACAGGTGCACATCTTCAGCACCGTCGATGGCTCCGAGATCGACAACGAGTACGTCACGGTGCAGGGCACGGCGCTCGACGTTGCGTACATGGACGCGCTGAGCGACGACGCCGACTGAGTACAGCATCAACACAATTCTGATCGTTCAACTCAGCCTCGGCTGAGCCGCGCCAGGTCGCGCAGGTACTGCTTCAGCGGGCGCGCCGGGCGGCCCCAGAAGACCTCGCCAGGGCCGCGGACTTTCTTGTGGCTGAGAACGCCCGCGCCTCCGCCCAGAATCACGCCGGGGCCAATGTGCGCGTGTTCTCCCAGGCCAACCTGGCCGCCCAGAATCGCTCCATCCTTGATGACGCACGAACCGGAGATCCCCGTCTGCGAGGCGATGACAACGTTGCGCCCAACCACGCAGTTGTGCGCGATGTGCACCAGGTTGTCGATCTTCGTCCCTGCGCCGATGCGCGTCTCGCCCAGCGCGCCGCGGTCGATGGTTGAGTTGGCGCCGATCTCCACGTCGTCCTCGATCGCCAGTGTCCCTTGCTGCGGAAATGCAATGTACTCGCCGGTGGCGGAATTGCGCGCGTAGCCGAAGCCGGTGGCCCCGAGAACCGCTCCAGCCTGAACGAGAACGCGATTGCCCAGCGTCGCCCCCGAGTAAATGGTGACGTTGGCGAGAATCTCACACTCTTCGCCGAGAACCACGCCGTCGCCGAGCACGGCGTGGGGGCCGATGCTGCTTCCCTGCCCCAGTCGCACGCCTGCGCCCAGGACAGCCGTGGGATGAATGCGCGGCGCGGAGTCGCGGGAGGACGATTTTTTGGACCGCAGAAAGCGCGCGGCGAGGGCGAAGGCGTAACGCGGGTCGGCGACGGCGAGCAGACGCGGATCGTGCGGGTCGCTGGCCGGCGCGGAATCGCTGCTCGGCGAGAGCAGCGCGGGGCGGGTGAGGATTGCGCCCGCTGGTGACTTGAGCGCGACCGCGAGAGTTGCGGAGTCGGTGGCGAAGACCAGCGCGGACGAAGTGGCAGCTTCGATGCTGGAGACGCATAGAATCTCGTTGGTGACGAGTGGCGCGGACGCGCCGACGAGTTTCGCAATTTCATGGATGGTTGCCAACGGCCCTCCTTGCGCTTCCTAGAATCTCATACCTGCCGCTGAAACGATGCGGCTTGTTGCGCAGCAAGGCTCCCGTAGCGGAGGAGCAAGGGAGCGTTTGGGCCGGCGAGAACTCTCGGAATCTCGCTGAGCAGGGCCTCGCGCTCGATGTCGCGGTGGGCGCGCAGACGGGTGGCGACGCGGTCGAGCTCGGCGTCGTTGTAGCCGGGATGGCAGCAGAGCTCGTAGGTCCCAGTGGACGGAAGCGCGCGCAGAATCTCGCCCAGTGTAGTGGCGTTCAACTCGCCCGTGGCGGAGATCGCCACCGTTCCATCGGTCGTCAACATGCGGCCGTCGCGCAGTTGCGCGTGGGCCTCGAAGCGTGGGCGCAGGAGGCCAATGAGGCGGACGGCGAGGCGGCGCGCGAGGCGGCCGTGATTGAGCGCGAGGCTCCAGTCCGGCTCGAAGGGGTTGCGGATGGCGCGGATTCCGCAGCGATCGGCGACTTGCAGCAGCGCGCGCGCGATGGAGGGGAAGAGGTGGGTGTGCTTGTGCGTGTCGATGTGGGTGGGATGGATTCCGGCGCGTTGCAACTTCTCAATCTGCGCGAGGGCCTCCCGCGCGATCTCATCTTCCTTAATCCGTCCCAGCAAAAGTGCCTGCACAAAATCGACCAGCGATCGGCGGAAGTTGATTCCGTCGGCTCCGATCAGGCTGCGAATCGAGCCGGGCGGCGAGACGGGCGCGCCGTCGGTGAGCACGATGTGGCAGCCGACGCCGAGCGTGGGGTGGGCGCAGGCGAGTTGGACGGCGTCGTCGAAGGCGGGGCCTGCGGCCATCAGCGTGGCGGAGGGCAGCACGCAGGCTGAGTGCAGCTCGGCGATGGCGCGGTTGATGCCACGGGTGAGGCCGAAGTCGTCGGCGTTGAGGATGAGGCGGGCGGGCATGGCTTGGGTGATTGTAGAAGGTTCGGGGTCAGCGCGCCGGGGCTGGATGCATCGGGGAGTTTGGCTGAGGCGTTTTCGGCTTCGGCTATGTGCTGCGGGCTATGAGCTATGAGCGCGAGGACGGTGGGAGGATGGGGTTGGCGCGGCCAGGAACTTCTTCAAGTTGTAGCCTGCGCGATGCGCGGCGGCGCGGGCTGCGGCGACGGATTTCTCAATCTTGGCGATGGCGGTGGAATGGGCCGATTTCGACTGGGTGGTTTCGGAGTGGGCGATCTGGATGAGTGCGGGAAGCTGGAGCCAGGTGAGCAGCTCGTCGAACTGCTCGCGGTTGAAGAAGGTGATGCCGCCGGCCTGGTTGACGCCGGCGAGCCAGCGGACGTCGGGGTCTGCCCAGAGAGCTTCGGAGTAGACCGCGTCCGGTGCAGCCGCAGCCGGAGAGAACAGCAGGCGCACCTGGGCGGCGGCCTGCCAACAGGCCTCGCCCTCCATGCCCATGGAGGAGAAGAGGTCGGCGAGTGTGGCGCGCAAGAGGAGGCGGTCGAACAGGGCTACAAGTTCTGCGCGGTCGCCGTTCGGGATGCAGTGGGAGGGAAGGCTGTGCAGAACGATCCAGGCGAGAATCGGCGCCCAGGTGCGTTCGTGGCGCGTGGCTGGAACGTTTCCGGGCAGGACGGGGCGCGATTTCGCGGGCCAGTCGGTGGAGTAGGTGTGCGCGAGAGCTTGCAGGCGCGCCGCGCCGCACAACATTGCGCGAAGACCGGCGGCAAACGCAGGCTCAATCGCATCCGCAGCTTGAGCATCGACGCCTGTTTGCGTGCCGGATGGTGCGGTAGCATCGGCGCGAACGATCGGCGCGCGGTTCTCTTCGGGAATCTGTTCGAGGAGACGGTCGAAGACTATCTGGCCCTTTTCGGCGATGGCGCGCAGGCGCGGATCGAGTTGAGTTTTCGCGCGCTTGTCTTCTTTCTTTGCGCGAGTGGATGAATTGGGGACGGTTCCCTGCTCAGTGTTCTGCTGCGCGATTTGGTTGGCGAGTTGGGCGAGGGCGCGGACGTTGGCTGGGCTGACGGCGGCGCGCAGAGCATCGTGCAGAGGACGCAAGCGGAGCTTCACCATCTCGTCGTGGACGCTGCGCACGCCCTTGCCGTTGAGCGAGTCGCAGAGCCTGTCCCATGGCCAGTCGGAGGTGGGTTGCAGCACGCGCCAGTCCAGCAGGACGACGCACTGGAAGCCGCGCAGATCGAAGGTGAGGCCGCGCCAGTGGAGGTCGGTGGCGCGACGCAGGTACTCCAGGCCGTGGGTGTCGCGGCAGGCGATGACCATCGACTCGCCGGTGGGCAGTCCGAGGCCGTCGGAGAGGCTGCGCTGGCGCAGCGAGCCGGTGGCCTTGTCCATGAACGCCGCCGAGATGTGGATGGTGCCGCGCGTGCTTTGGTACCGGTTGTTGTAGAGGATGAGCGAGCGCTCGTCGCCGTAGCGGTTGGAGTAGGCGAAGACGTTCTCGTCGACTTTGCCGTGGCCGTTCCAGAAGTCGTAGAGGGTGAACTCGGAGCTGCCGGCGAAGATGTAGCGCTTGGCCAGCAGGGGCGCGATCTCTCGCTGGTGGCGCGCGACGAGGCCCTCGTTGTGAAGCCCTCGATCTGGCCGTGGGCGAACATGGGCAGGCCGGGCAGAGTGGCCAGCAGGGTGCAGACGCCGAAGTACTTGTCGCCGGTGCCGAACTGGTCGATGGCGGTGCGCTCGTCGGGGTTGCTCATGAAGTTGACGTAGCGCTTCATGATGTCGGGGTCGAACTCGATGGTCTTCTTGAGGTAGGAGCGGTACTTGGCGTTCTCCTCGTCGCGCAGCATGTTCATGAAGGCGGAGTTGTAGACGCGATGCATCCCCAGGGTGCGCACGAAGTAGCCCTCGAGTAGCCAGAAGGCCTCGGCCAGAAGCAGCGTGCCGGGGACCTCGGCGGCGACGCGGTCCACCACCTCGCGCCAGAACTCGTTGGGCATCAGCGCATCGAACTCCTCCTGCGACATCGCATTCTCCGCGCGCGACGGGATCGATCCGCCAGCGCCGGGCAGCGGGAACCAGAGGCGCTGGACGTGGCGTTTGGCCAGCACCATGGCGGCGTCGAAGCGGATGATGGGGAAGAGGCGGGCGACGTGCAGGATGGTCTGAATCACCTGCTCGCGCACCTCGGCCTTGGAGTAGTCGAGCTGCGCGGTGTCGTTCCAGGCAAAGGAGGTGCCGTCGTTGCCGTGGTAGACGTAGCGGGTCTCGCCGGAGGCGTGATGGCGCAGGCGGAAGGCGACCGCAGCGTCACTCTGATCGTAGTAGCGGTCGTCGATCTTGATCTCGACGCGGCTGTCGGTGGAGAGGTCGGGACCATTGAAGCTATAGGCCGGGAAGGGGCTCTCCCAGCGATGCAGGAACCAGTCGGGATGCTCGATGAGCCAGGGTGAGTCGATTCCCATGTGGTTGGGCACCATGTCGCTGGCCAACCGCAGGCCGAAGTGCGCAGCGCGGTGCTTCAGGTGGTTGTAGGCATCCCAGCCGCCCAGGTCGCCGGCGATGTCGTAGCTCTTGAGCGAGTAGGCGGAGGCGACCGCGTCGTGGTGGCCGCGCAGGCGCTTGATGGTGCGCGATGCAATGCTGCGCTCCCACAGTCCGATCAGCCACAGTCCGGTGACGCCGCGCGATGCCAGCAGTTGCAACTC
Organism: Acidobacteriaceae bacterium; assembly: GCA_049518555.1. Lineage (GTDB taxonomy): Bacteria > Acidobacteriota > Terriglobia > Terriglobales > Acidobacteriaceae > Edaphobacter. The sequence goes on along the minus strand of JBEKRR010000023.1, from coordinate 26,064 downwards.
CTCGTCTGGAATCTGGTCGAGGCGGTGAATGTGGCGCTGATATTTCTTGCTGAGCTGCTCCAGCCATACATAGGTGCTCTTGGCCATCAGCACCACGTTGGGCATCCAGGCCTGGTCGGCGCTGAAGTTTTCGTACTCGTCGAGCGGGGCCTGATAGTCGTGTGCGTAACGGCGGCGGCGCAGCTCGTCGAAGCCGATGTACTCATCGCCCTCGAATCCCATCGAGCCCCAGGAGGGCCCGTGGCGGAACTGGTCGGGGCCCGGCGGATGGAAGCGCATCCAGATGGCGAGGTCCTCTTCGCGCAGCACATCGATGGCCAGCAGGATGCGTTTGATGTCGTCGCCCAAGAAGGGCGCCCAGCGCTCGCGGATAAAATCGAGCTGGCCGATGAGCGAGTCGGGCGAGGCAAGCATGGGAGCGCGCAGCGCGTCGTAGAGACTGCCGATCTCCGGAGCCATGGGCGGGCGCGTGCTGAAGAAATCGGGGAAGGACGCGGTGACGTCGGCGTAGACGGTCTGCTGCTTCAGACCCTGGTCTGCGAAGAGATCGTGGAAGGGCTTGAAGGCGGGGTTGCTGTTGGCAATCCACAACATCAGGAGCTCTTCCAGCGCGGCCTCGCGGTTGGGCCGGCCGCCGGTTGAGCCGCGCAGCCACTGGGCGGCAGTGAGCTTGCCGCGGAAGACGGCGGCGTTGGGAAACTGCTCGGTGAAGGCCAGCAGCAGGGCCTCCAGTTTTCCCGGCCTGGTCTTGTCGGAGTTGAGGCGCTCGGCGAACCAGCGGACGGCTTCGGAGAGGACGGCGGGGTCGATCTGCTTGCGGTACTGGTCGACCAGCGCGTGGCTCAGCTCGTCGATCAGGCCCATGGCGAAGAGCGCGCCGGCGTTGATTGCGCCGGCATCAGCTCCGCGCGCCCCGTCTTTGCGCGTTCGGTTGAGCGCCTCGGCCAGCTTGCGGCTGGCGGCAACATTGGCGAAGACGACGTTTCCGGTGGTGCTGAAGAGGATGTCATCGACCTGGGTTGCTTCGCGAACGGCGCGGGAGATGTGAAATTCCATTTGTCGGATGCCTCAGCTCGCTACTACCAGTATCGCTCGCAAAGCAGGTCTGCTGCATTGGATGCACGAGGGACAGCTCGCTCATCCCCGGTTTGCGCTGAAAATGACCTGCGTCGAACCATGCAGAGCTTCGCGCTTCGGCTGTTTGCCGTAACGCGTCAGCCCCCGCCGCATTCGATGAATCGGAGCGCGGCGGAGGGCTGAGTGGTAAGACCGGGGAGGGGCTGATGGACCGGATTGCTATGCCGGCTTGCGCAGGGTGTAGCTGCTCAGGGTCTTAATGTAGTTGCCGCGTTCGAAGGGCGAGGCGTCGGGCACGGAACGGCGGCTGAGGCTGCCGCGCATCTGGCGGATGGACTGGTACTCGTGCTCCTCCATCCAGCGCAGCAGATCGGAGTGGATGGTTGCCAGATAGGGGATACCGTTGGCCAGTAGCGCCGAGGCGAGCATGGCGACCTGTCCGCCGGCCATAATGGCCTTCAGTACGTCCTGGGCGCTGTGCACGCCTCCGGTGACGGCGATGTCCGCGCTGAGATCGCCGTAGAGGATTGCAGTCCAGTGCAGGCGCAGCAGCAACTCCTCCGGGCGGCTGAGGGTGAGGGTGGGAGTGACGTTGAGGTTTTCTATGTCGAAGTCGGGCTGGTAGAAGCGGTTGAAGAGGACAACCGCATCCGCGCCCGCTTTATCCAGCCTGGCGGCCAGGTGCGGAATGCTGGTGAACTGCGGGGAGAGTTTGACCGCGATGGGGATGGTGGTGCTCTGCTTCACCTGGCGCACCAGATCGACGATTCCATCTTCTATGGCGGCGCTGGTAACGCGCGGGTCGGTGGGCAGCGAGTAGGTGTTGAGTTCGAGCGCGTCCGCGCCGGCCTGCTCTATTTCTTTAGCAAATTTCACCCATCCGCCGGCGGTCGCGCCGTTCAGGCTGGCGAGGACGGGAATGCCGGCGACGGCTTTGGCGCGGAGGATGTGGCTGAGGTAGGCGTCGTGTCCCTGCCGGTAGCTCTCATAGGCGGGGAAGTAGCTGAGCGACTCGGCGAAGGACTCCGTGCCGCGCGAGAGGTCGCTGTCCAGCGCGTTGCTCTCCAGCGTGAGCTGCTCCTCGAAGATGGAGGGCAGCACAACGGCGGCGGCGCCGGCCTGTTCCAGACGCTGAATGTTCTCCGGGGAGTCGGTGAGCGGCGAGGAAGAGACCAGAATGGGGCTCTTCAGCTTCAGGCCAAGGTATTCAGTTGTCAGGTCGATCATTCGTCGCCTCCTCCCCCACCCAGCGGCGCAACGGCCCCTTCTTTCTCCGGCGGGGCGATGTGCGGCGTGGCCGAGCGTCCCGCCATGGCGGCGCGGCCGGAGTAGACGCGCCAGGTGCGCTCGACGTCGTCCTGCGCCTCCTGCAGCAGCAGCTTGGCCACTTCAGGCCGGCTGCGCGTCAGCATGGTGTAACGGGCCTCGTGGTAGGCGTACTCCTTCAACGGGATGGAGGGCGCGCGGGAGTCGAGCTGGAAGGGGTTCTTGCCCTCGGCGCGCAGCATCGGGTTGTAGCGCATCAACGGCCAGTAGCCGGAGAGCACCGCGCTCTTCTGCTGCTCCATGCCGTAGGTGAGGTCGTAGCCGTGGGCGATGCAGTGGCTGTAGGCGAGGATGAGCGCGGGGCCGTTGTAGGTCTCGGCCTCCTGGAATGCCTTGACCGTCTGCATGTCGCTGCTGCCCATGGCGACGCGGGCCACGTAGACCGAGCCGTAGGCCACGGCCTCCATTGCAATGTCCTTCTTGCTGTTGGGCTTGCCGCCTTCGGCAAACTTGGCCACAGCGCCGCGCGGGGTTGCCTTGGACATCTGTCCGCCGGTGTTGGAGTAGGTCTCCGTGTCGAGCACCAGGACCTTGATGTTCTTGCCCGAGCCGAGGACGTGGTCGAGACCGCCGAAGCCGATGTCGTAGGCCCAGCCGTCGCCGCCCAGGATCCAGACGCTCTTGCGGACGAGCGAGTCGGCCACGGTGAGCAGGGCGCGGGCCTCGACGGAGTTGACGCCGGCCAGCTTCGAGCGGAGCGCCAGCACGCGTTCGCGCTGCGCCTCGATCTCGCTCTCCTTGGCCTGGCTTGCGGTCAGCAGCGCGGTCACAAGCTCGTCGCCGACCGAGGGCGCGAGCCGCTTGAGCAGGTCCTCGGCGTACTCCTTCTGCTGGTCCAGGGCGAGACGCATGCCGAAGCCGAACTCGGCATTGTCTTCAAAGAGGGAGTTCGACCAGGTGGGCCCGCGGCCGACGGCGTTCTTGGTGTAGGGCGTGGTGGGCAGGTTGCCGCCGTAGATGGACGAGCAGCCGGTAGCATTGGCGATATACACGCGGTCGCCGAAGAGCTGAGTGAGCAGCTTGATGTAGGGCGTCTCGCCGCAGCCCGAGCAGGCGCCGGAGAACTCGAAGAGCGGTTCGAGCAACTGAATGTCCTTGACCTGGGTGTGCGAGAGACGGTCGCGGTCCGTCCATGGAATGGACTCGAAGAAGCTCCAGTTCTTGGCCTCGGGCGCGCGCAGGGGGGCCTGCATCTCCATGTTGATGGCCTTGTGCTTGGCTTCGCTCTTGCTCTTGGCCGGGCAGATCTCGACGCACAGGCCGCATCCGGTGCAGTCCTCCGGCGCGACCTGCAGGGTGTAGGCCTCCTGCTCCATGCCCTTCCACTTCGGCTTGGCGCTCTTGAATGTCTCGGGCGCGCCGGCCAGCAGGGCGGAATCGTAGACCTTGGCGCGGATGACGGCGTGGGGGCAGACCAGCACGCACTTGCCGCACTGGATGCACAGTTCCTTGTCCCATACGGGAATCATCTGGGCGATGTTGCGCTTCTCCCACTTGGCGGTTCCGGTGGGGAAGGTTCCGCCGATCGGCAGCGCGCTGACCGGGAGCTGGTCTCCGTGGCCGGCCGCCATCTTGCCCAGCACGTTGTATACGAAGTCGGGTGCCTCCCTGGGCAGCATGGGCAGCAGGTCGAAGGTCGCGGTGGCCTTCTCAGGCACCTTTACCTTGTGCAGGTTGGCCACCGCCGCGTCGACGGCGGCGAAGTTCTGCTGCACCACCGCGTCGCCGCGCTTGCCGTAGGTCTTCTTGATGGACTTCTTGATCTGCTCGATGGCCTCGTCGGCGGGAAGCACGCCGCTGATGGCGAAGAAGCAGGTCTGCATGATGGTGTTCAGCCGGTTGCCCATTCCGGTCTCGCGCGCCACGGTGTAGCCGTCGATGACGTAAAACTGCAGCTTCTTCTTGAGGATCGTCTCCTGCGTCGTCTTGGGCAGGTGGTTCCAGATCTCATCCGGTCCATAAGGGCTGTTGAGCAGGAAGACCGCGCCGGGGGCAGCGGCGGCCAGAATGTCCATGCGCTCCAGGAAGGAGAACTGGTGGCAGGCCACGAAGTTGGCCTTGCTGATGAGGTAGGTGGAGCGGATGGGGTTGGGCCCGAAGCGCAGGTGCGATGTGGTGACGGAACCGGACTTGCGCGAGTCGTAGACGAAGTAGCCCTGTGCGTAGTTGGGCGTCTCCGCGCCGATGATCTTGATGGAGTTTTTGTTTGCGCCGACGGTCCCATCCGCGCCCAGTCCATAGAAGAGCGCGCGCACGGTCTTGGGGTCTTCGGTGGAGAAGTCGGGATCGTAGTCCAGGCTGCTGTGGCTCACGTCGTCGTTGATGCCGATGGTGAAGCGGTTCTTCAGGTGCTCCTTCTTCAGCTCGTCGAAGACGCCCTTGACCATGGCCGGAGTGAAGTCCTTGGAAGAGAGGCCGTATCGCCCGCCGATGATGCGCGGCTGCGTTGCGATGGGCGAGGTCCCGCTGGAGATGGCCTCGCTGAAGGCGGTGAGAACATCCTGGTAGAGCGGCTCGCCCAGCCCGGTGGGCTCCTTGCAGCGGTCGAGCACGGCGATGGACTTGACCGTCTTGGGCAGCGCGGCCAGGAAGGCCTCTGTGGCAAAGGGGCGATAGAGGCGGACCTTGAGCAGGCCGACCTTCTCGCCCTGCGCGTTGAGGTGTTCGATCAGCTCCTCTGCAGCGCCGGCGCCCGACCCCATCAGAACCAGGACGCGGTCGGCGTCGGGAGCGCCCACGTAATCGAAGAGGTGATAGGCGCGGCCGGTCTGGGCAGTGAAGCGGTCCATCACGTCCTGCACGATGGCGGGGCAGGCCAGGTAGAAGGGAGTGCAGGTCTCTCGGGCCTGGAAGAAGACATCGGGGTTCTGCGCCGAACCGCGCAGGATGGGGTGGTCGGAGGTGAGAGCGCGCTGGCGATGGGCAAGGACATGCTTCTCGTCCAGCATGGCGAGGATTGTCTCGTCGGCTATCTCGAACGCCTTGTTGACCTCGTGCGAGGTGCGGAATCCGTCGAAGAAGTGGAGGAACGGGACGCGCGACTCCAGGGTGGCGATGTGCGCCACCAGGGCCAGGTCGGCCGCCTCCTGCACCGAGCCGGAGGAGAGCATGGCGTATCCCGTGGAGCGGCAGGCCATGATGTCGGAGTGGTCGCCAAAGATGGAGAGCGCATGGGTGGCGACCGAACGCGCCGAGACATGAATGACGTTGCTGGTCAGCTCGCCGGCGATCTTGAACATGTTGGGGATCATCAGCAGCAGGCCCTGGGAGGCGGTGAAGGTGGTGGCGAAGGCCCCGGCCTGCAATGCTCCATGCATGGCGCCCGCGGCGCCGCCTTCGCTTTGCAGCTCGGAGACCAGCGGCACGGTGCCCCAGATGTTCTTATGCCCCGCTGTCTGCCACTCATCGGCCCACTCCCCCATGTTGGACGACGGGGTGATCGGGTAGATGGTGATCACCTGCGAGAGCCGATACGCCACTCGTGCGCAGGATTCGTTGCCGTCGAGAATCGCCGTTTGCTGTTCACTCATTCTGTTGCCTCCAATATCATTGCCTACCATAATCGCACCCCATTTTGCGCCCTGTGGACACTGGAAAGAAGTGAGCCCGATCACAGGACTAACCTGGGAGGGTCTGGTAGAGTGGAGACTGAGGACAGAGCTATATGACGAACAGCCTCTACCTGCCCGTCATTGTGCTGTTGCTGGCGGCCGTTGCGTTCGCCCTGTCGACGCTGCTGCTGGCCTGGCTGTGGGCCAGGTTCTTCTCCCCGCACAAGCCTGGGCCGAGCAAGAACGCCATCTACGAGTGCGGGCTCGAATCGGTCGGGGACGCCTGGATCCAGTTCAAACCAGGCTACTACCTCTATGGAATCATCTTTCTCGTCTTCGATGTCGAGGCGGTCTTCCTGCTTCCGTTCGCGGTGGCATTCAGCGGCTTTTCGGCGGCGGAATCCCTCGCCATGCTGGTCTTCCTGCTCCTGCTGGTGGAAGGGCTTGTCTGGGCCTATCGGAAGAACATTTTGGTCTGGAGTTAGCGCGGACCGAATCTAAAGAAAGACGAGAGTGCAGTGCCCGGGCGCGGCCGGCCAATTCAACACGGAACCAAGGACTTCAGGGGTGGATGAAAAACTAAAGAACGAGCTGAGCAAGCAGGGGATCTTCACCACGACCCTGCAGGAGCTCTACAACTGGGGGCGCACCAACTCCATTTGGCCGTTGAACTTCGGCTTGGCCTGCTGCGCCATCGAGATGATCGCCACCACCATGGCGCGCTACGATATGGCCCGCTTCGGCGCGGAGGTCTTCCGGCCGTCTCCGCGGCAGGCGGACCTGATGATTGTGGCGGGCACGGTGACCAAGAAGATGGCTCCGCTGGTGGTGCGGCTGTACAACCAGATGCCGGAGCCGAAGTACGTGATCTCGATGGGCGCGTGCGCCATCTCCGGCGGGCCGTTCAAGCAGGGTTACAACGTGCTGAAGGGGATTGACCGCTACATCCCCGTGGATGTATACATTCCCGGCTGCCCGCCGCGTCCCGAGGCGCTGCTGGATGCCTTCATGGAGCTGCAGAAGAAGATCGACGAACAACCATTGACCGGGGAGAAGAGGCCGCGCCATCTGAACGCCGGCGAGCCGAGTGAGTACGCCGTTCCCCGGTATGGCGCGCACGATCTGGAACCAACCAAGAACCCCAATCTGTGGAAGGCGCCCCTGGTGCAGATCTCGCAGGCAGGCACGGATGAATCTGGAAGCCATTAAATCCGAGATCGAGGCAAACGTTCCCGGCTGCCGGCTGGAGCTGATTGCCAACCCCAGCCCGTCGGGCCAGCACTCGCTGCGCACCGGCGCGGAGCACGCGGTCGCCGTGGCCGTATATCTGCGCGACGCAGAAGACCTGCGCTTCGACTTCTGCTCCAACGTGACCGGCATCGACTGGCCGTCCAGGGAGGTCTCGGAGAAGGTGAAGGTCCGAAAGCTCGTCGATGGCGTGGAGCAGGAGGTCGAGGAGATTCGCAAGACCACGCTGGCCGGCTCTCTCGAAGTCGTCTATCACCTCTTTTCGGTAGAGAAAAAACACGGCCCCATCGTGCTGCGCATGAGGACCGAAGACCGCGACAGCGGAGTACATCTTCCCTCGTTGACGCCCGTCTGGCGCAGCGCGGAGCTACAGGAGCGCGAGGTATTCGACCTCTTCGGAGTCGTCTTCGACGGACACCCCGACCTGCGCCGCCTGCTGATGTGGCCCAGCTTCACGGACCATCCGATGCGCAGGGACTACGTCGGTCCCGACGACTACGAATACGAGCCGACCGCGCACGACGAAGTGCTGCAACGCGCGCAGCAGCATCGCAGCGAAGCGGATGAAACGCAATTGGGCGAAGCGGAGGGCAGATGAGCACGGCCACTCTCCCCACGGCACACTTCGATCTGGAGCCAATGACCGGACCCAGCAAAGAGCAGTTGCTGGAGCTCTCGATGGGGCCGCAACATCCCTCCACGCACGGCGTCTTTCGCATGAAGGTTGTGCTCGACGGAGAACGCGTCGTCCGGCTCAAGCCGGTCTTCGGATACCTGCATCGCAACCACGAAAAGATCGCCGAGAGCGAGACCTACCTCGGTTCGATGCCCTACACAGACAGGCTCGATTACATGTGCTCCATTACCAACAACTGGGCCTACGCGCTGGCGGTGGAAAAGCTGGCGGGCATCCAGGTGCCGGAGCGCGCCGAGTACCTGCGCGTCATCACCGGCGAACTGACCCGGCTGCAAAACCACGCCTGCCTCATCGGATTTCTCATGCAGGACATGGGGTCCAGCGGAACGCCCCTGATGTACGCCTTCCGCGAACGCGAAAAAATTCTCGACCTCTTCGAGGCCCTCACCGGCGCGCGCATGATGTGCAACTACATGCGCTTCGGCGGCTGCCGCGTGGACCTGCCTGACGGGTGGCTCGATCAGGCGAAGAAAGTCGTCGCGGACTTCCCGCGCTTCCTGGATGAGTACGAACAACTGCTGGTGAGCAATGAGATTCTGATGGAGCGCACGCAGGACGTCGGAGTGCTGTCGCGGGAGTTGGCCGTCAGCGCGGGCATCAGCGGGCCGATGGCGCGCGCCAGCGGCGTGGACTACGACATCCGCAAGGTGGACCACTACAGCATCTACGACCGTTTCACATTCCGCGTGCCGCTGGGCAGCCACGGCGATGTGTACGACCGCTTCATGGTCCGCCTGCTGGAGATGCGCGAGTCGGTGAGCATTCTGGAGCAGGCCATGCGTGCGGTTCCCGCCGGTCCGATCGTCGATCCCAAGATGAAGATTCGCGGCTTTCGCCCCAAGCCGGGCGAGGCCTACGGAAGGATTGAAGCGCCCAAGGGCGAGCTTGGCTTCTATCTCGTCAGCGATGGCTCGCCCAACCCCTACCGCTATCGCGTGCGTCCGCCCAGCCTCATCAATCTGACGGTGCTGGAAGACCTCTGCCTGGGGCGGAATGTGGCGGACATCGTGGCCATTCTGGGTAGCATTGACATTGTGCTGGGCGAGGTGGACCGATGAGGGCGCACACACGGAGGAATCGCAGTGGTTGGTGAAGGCATCCTGAAGGGAATGGCGGAGACGGCGCGGAACTTCTTCGGCAGCTTCGTCAGCAAAGACCGGCTGACCACGGTCCAGTATCCGGAGCAACGTGAGCTGCGGATCGAGGCTGCGCGCGACTTCCCGTTTCTGGTCTACGATGGCGCGGACTGGCACCAGGGGATGCGCTGTGTCGCCTGCCAGATCTGCGAAAAAGAGTGCCCGCCAAAGTGCATCTTCATCGAAAAAAGCAAGGACAAGAAGCCGGATGCCAACGGCAAACCGCAGTTCTACCCCGCGGTCTTCAACATCGACATCTCCGTCTGCATGAGCTGTCAGATCTGCGTCGAGGTATGCCCCTTCGATGCTATTAAGATGGACGTGGACTACGACCTGAGCACGGACGACCGCTTCGGCGGCTTGCTGCTCAACAAGCAGCGGCTGTCCAAATCAAACGAATATTACCGCAAGATTCATCCCACCGAGGCGTCCGCCGTGGATGCGCGGCTCGCCGGGGAGCGCGCCCGGCAGGAAGCCAAGGCAAAGACCGCCGCAGAGGCCAGGCTTACTACAACAGCAGTGCAACCCGCGAGCGGTGAACCGCGATGACCCACCTCGTTCAGTTAGCGCAACAGCTCGATCAGATCTTCGTGCTGGCAAAGCACTGGCTGCTGGGCTATGTGCCGGCCGGCGCTCAGCCGCTGTGCTCGGCCGTGCTGTCGGTTGTGCCGATCATCATCGTATTCCCGCTGTTGTTCGCAATCACCACGCTTCTGGAACGCAAAGGACTGGGAAGAATTCAGAACCGTTACGGGCCGAACCGCGTCGGTCCTTTTGGATTGCTGCAACCCATCGCCGACGGAGTGAAAACGCTGACCAAGGAAGATATTGTCCCCATTACAGCAGACCATGCGGTGCATTTTCTGGCGCCGCTGCTGCTGGTTTCGGCGTCCTTTATGGACTATGCGGTTCTCCCCATCGGTCGAAATATGGTGATCGTCAACCTGAACGCCGGAGTGCTGTTCTTCTTTGCAGTCGGCTCACTCATGGAACTGGCGGTCTTCATGGCCGGCTGGTCCAGCCGAAGTAAGTACACCTTGCTCGGTGCCATGCGCGCCATCGCGCAGATGATTAGCTATGAAGTGCCTCTGGTTCTGGCCTCCATCGTTGTCATCATGCAGGCTGGCTCGCTCTCAACTGTTGCAATCGTCAATATGCAGGCCACTTATACGGGAATCTGGCCGCACTGGTTCGTCTTCACGCCCTGGGGATTCGCCGGATTTGTTCTTTTCATGGTAGCGGCAACGGCTGAATCCAACCGCTCGCCCTTCGATCTGCCCGAAGGCGAGTCCGAGATCATCGCCGGTTACTATACGGAATACTCAGGCTTTAAGTTCGCCTTTTTTTTCATGGGGGAATATATCGGCATGTTTGCCACCAGCGGAATGGCAATTACCCTGTTTCTCGGCGGATGGTCCGCTCCGTTTTCTTTCCTGGCATGGATTCCTTCTTACTTCTGGTTCTTCGCAAAACTGCTGGTGCTGATCGCCGTGTTCATCTGGGTCCGCGGAACTCTTCCGCGTCTGCGCATGGACCAACTGATGAACCTGGCATGGGAGTTCATGCTCCCCATGACGCTGCTCAATCTCCTTACCGCAGGCATCTGGCATTTCATGCCTATGGGACCTTCGCGATGGCTTGTATGCAGTATCATGGTTGCCGTTCCGTGCATTCTGTTGAGCCGCGGGCTGAAACATAAGAAAAAGTTTCAAGTCCATACTTATCATTATTCCGAGTGAACAATTGTCATACTGGTCTCAAACAATTGTCATTCTGAGCGCAGCTAAGAATCCCCGTATTTTGTTCGTGTGCTAAGAAGAATTGTTCAGCAAAGAAAGTACAAAGTCGAATCGCACCAAATGATCAAGCTATCAAGATGACTGTATCCTTCATGATCTTCGCCGTGCTAACGGTTGCCGGAATGGCGGCAGCCATGGGCCTGCGCAACGCAGTCCACTGCGTGTTGGCGCTGACGGTTGGATTTGCCGGCGTGGCCGCGCTATATCTGCAACTTGGTGCGCAATTTGTAGGTCTTACGCAGATCATGGTCTATGTGGGCGCCGTGGCAATCCTTGCCGTCTTCGCCATCATGATGACGCACAGCCCAGAGCCGGTGAAGCAGCCCGCCTTCTCTTCCCAATGGTTTGTGGGCAGCATCGTTGCCGCTTCCGTCTTCGCGGTACTTGCCTGGGAAATCCGTTCCAACGCGGCATTCACGCAAGGTTTGCCGCCGCAACCTTACGTCACAGTTCAGCAGATCGGCGATGCGCTAATGCATCATTTTGTCTTGCCGCTGGAGATCATGGGCCTGCTTCTGACCGCTGCGCTCATCGGTGCCGTAGTCATCGCGATGGGACACGAGGAGGAGATGAAATGAGCCCCTTGCAAGACTATTTACTCCTGTCCTCACTTCTCTTTTCCATTGGCCTTGCCGGAGTATTGATCCGGCGCAATGCAATTCTTGTTCTTATCGGAATTGAACTTATGCTCAACGCGGCCAACCTGAACTTCATTGCATTCTGGCGCTTTGGCCCGAACCCATCGGCCTTGACCGGGATGATGTTCGCGCTTTTTTCCATCAGTGTCGCCGCAGCGGAAGCAGCGGTCGGACTGGCTATCATTCTCGCTGCCTACCGCCACTCCAGGACTACCGACTTGAACCAGATGAATTCCCTGAAAGGATAATCTACCGCCGTCATACGAATCTTCCGTCGTCATACTGACTTATCGTCGTCATTCTGACCCTGAGCGTAGTCGAAGGGTCAGAATCTCTGTATTTCGTCCGTAGACATCAACAATTTTTGTGGTTGTATAACCGATAATTATTCGCATTTATTTACTCAATGACCTGGATCGTTCAAAACCTGTGGTTGATACCCGCGCTGCCGGCTTTCGCGGCGGGGATCAGTGCACTGCTGGGCCAGCGGAACCGCTTGGCCGCCGCAACGCTAGCCATCGGCTCCATGGCCGTCTCCTTTCTGCTTTCGCTCTGCGCCTTTGCGCATGTGCTAGGCAGTCGCGGTGGAGAGCAAGTCCTGACGTTTAATTTCCGCTGGTTCCAGTTTGGCAATGAATGGGTGAAACTTGGCTGGATGCTCGATCCGCTGACAGCCCTAATGCTGCTGATGGTCACCTTCGTCGGCCTGCTCATCTTTATCTACAGCGTGGGCTACATGGCCCACGACGAGAACTTTACGCGCTTCTTCTGCTTTATGGCGCTCTTTGCCGGCGCCATGCTGGGCGTCGTCATCGCGAATAGCCTGCTGCTGCTCTTCATGTGCTGGGAGATCGTCGGACTTACCTCCTATCTGCTCATCGGCTTCTGGTACAACAGGCCGAAGGCGGCGGCGGCGGCGAAAAAAGCATTTATTGTTACTAAAATTGGCGACCTGGCTTTTTTACTGGGAATGGTCTGGCTATACGCTAAGACAGGCACTCTTCTCTTCTATGATGGCGGCGCCGGTTGCCTCGAACACTCGGCGCTCGCGCATCTGGTTGCGCAGTCCACCGTTCTTGGTCTTGCTGCCTCCACAGGCATCGCGCTGCTTATCTTCTGCGGCGCAGCCGGTAAGTCCGGGCAGGTCCCCCTGCACGTCTGGCTACCAGACGCGATGGAGGGCCCAACGCCCGTGAGCGCGCTGATCCACGCGGCGACTATGGTTGCGGCTGGAGTCTTCCTCGTCGCGCGCATCTATCCCCTGATGAGCGCCCAGGCAGGGTCTTCGCTCACCCCTGCCATTGCGTTGCAGGCTGTCACCTGGACAGGCGCGATCACCGCCGTCTTCGCCGCGCTTGTTGCCGTCGCACAATTCGACATCAAGCGAATTCTCGCCTACTCCACCATCTCGCAGCTTGGCTACATGATGATGGGACTTGGCGTTGGCGGCGTGGCTGTAGGCATGTTTCATCTCATTACCCACGCATTTTTTAAATCTCTTCTATTTCTCGGCGCGGGATCGATTATTCACGGATGTAACGGCGAACAGGACATCCGTCGCATGGGTGGTCTGCGCGGACTTATGCCTATTACCTTTGCGGCGTATGCCGTGGGAATGCTCGCGTTGTGCGGATTTCCGCTCTTCTCCGGCTTCTGGAGCAAGGACGAAATCCTTCGCGCCGCGCATAATTGGAGCATCTCCCAGGCCCCGTTCTACATGGCGGCCTTCGGCGCGCTACTCACCGCCTTCTACATGACGCGCCAGGTTTACTATGTCTTTGGCGGCAGTTCGCGTTTGTCAGAATCGAGTCACGACTTACTCCAGACCACTAACTCAACAAACTCGTCTCACATGCCGGCCAGTCCCCACGAAAGCCCCTCCGTAATGACAGTCCCGCTGGTAATACTAGCCGCATTCGCCATGCTTCTGGGTTTTATCGGCACACCCGCTTGGCCGTGGTTTCAATCGTTCCTCGACGGCAAACAGGCTACATATAGTTTTGCCGCATTCTACGGCTTTGGCGTTTTACCAGTCATGTTCGCCTCGTCAATCCTCGTCTTTTGCGGCCTTGGCCTGGGCTGGTGGTTCTATGGACGCAGGCCGATTGAGACCGCTGAATCTCGCGACGCAATCGGGGAGCTTCAGCCGCAAACCTTTTCTTTCCTCGGACACGCCTTTTTCGTCGATGCACTCTACGGCGCAACGCTGGTTCGCCTGAACGCATGGTGGGCTAAGCTCTGCGGCTGGCTGGACCAATGGGTCTGGAATGGCGCGGCGCAGACCGTGTCGTATCTCGTGCTCGTTGTTGCATGGCTGGACAACTTTTTTGACGCATCCGTCGTGAACTCCGGCTTTGATGAGGGGTGCGAGGGAGTCTCGCGCAGCGGCCAGATCCTGTCGCTGCTTCAGGGTGGACAAGTTCAGAGTTATATGGCCGTTATCGGCTGCGCGCTCATCGCACTTGTCATGTTTCTGCTCTGGGGGGCTAAGCCATGATCGCCTTTCCCTGGATCACACTTCTGACCGCAGTACCGATCGTTGGCGCGCTTGTCTTGCTTGTGCTCGGCGGACGGAACAAGGACCTCGTTCGTTGGTCTGCTCTGGCCTTTAGTTTTGCCGCGCTCGTGCTGACGCTGGTCCTATGGCGCCACTTTGATCCCGCGTCGGGCAGCCTTCAATTTCAAGAGAGGCACGCATGGATTTCCACCCTGGGCGTGGAGTATCGCGTCGGAATCGATGGGCTTGGGCTGCTGATGTTGCTCCTTAGTTCTATTGTGGTTCCCATCGGGATGGTTGCCTCGTGGCAGATTGGGGAGAGAGTTCCGCTCTATTATTCTTTGGTCCTCATTCTACAAGCGTGTCTCTTCGGGACCTTTACCGCCTTGAATTTCTTCCACTGGTTTATCTTTTGGGAACTAAGTCTGATTCCAGCATTCTTTCTCATCAGGCTGTGGGGCGGGCCGCGCCGCGCCAGCGCGGCTACGCAGTTCTTGGTATACACGATGGTTGGCAGCATTACATTGCTGCTGGCATTTATAGCCATCTTTCTCGCTACTAAGAAATTCGATTTTATCGAAATCGCGGCGCTGGCGCAGAACGGACAGCTTATGCCGGCCGTGATCGGCAAGCTGGCCTGGCACAGGTTCACGCCGCAGCATGTGGCTCTGGTCCTTTTTGCCGGAGCGTTCCTTGGCTTCGCTGTCAAAGTACCGATATTCCCGTTTCACACCTGGCTGCCCTCCGCCTACACGGAAGCACCTACCGGAACCACAATCCTTCTGACCGGCGCGATGTCGAAGATGGGAGTCTATGGGTTTCTGCGCATTTTACTGCCCATCTTCGGCGCACAGATGCAGGTGGTCCTGACCCCCCTCTTGTGGATGGCGGTGGCGACCATTGTTCTCTCCGCTTATGCCGCGCTTGTGCAGAAAGACCTGAAGCGCATCTTTGCCTACTCCTCGATCAATCATCTCGGCTACTGCCTGCTGGGAATATTTGCGGTAGTCAAGTTCACTGGCGGAGATACGGCGCTACTTGCCGAGAAGTATGCAGCAATGAATGGCGTTTTTCTACAGATGTTCAATCATGCACTGACTGCCTCAACTCTGTTCTGGTTTGTCGCCATGCTGGAAAAGCGGAGCGGGGGGTTGCGTGGCCTGGACGATTTTGGAGGACTGCGCAAGGTCGCGCCTGTTTTTACCGGACTTATGGGCATCGCCTTGTTCTCCACGTTGGGCCTGCCCGGCCTGAATGGATTTATCGGGGAGTTCCTGATCTTCAAAGGATCGTTTCCGCTGGCGACCTGGGCCACTTCGCTTTCCGTCCTCGGACTGCTTGCCACTGCAATCTTTATTCTTGGAATTCTGCAGCGCGTTTTTTCCGGGCCGCTCAATGAGCGATGGGCCAGCCTGCCCGATCTGACCGCGGGCGAGCGGCTGGCGCTGGCGCCAGCGATCGTCCTTATGTTTGTGCTGGGCCTCTATCCGCAGGCCGTGCTCGGGGCCATCAACAGTACGGTAATGCAGGCGGTGCAACATCTACAGTTCTGATCGACAACTTATCCCGGTGTTCTGATTATGCTTGCCTGGACGATCTACATCTCGTTTCTCGGGGCGGCCGGCTTGCTCCTGCTGCCCAGGGGCAGCGTGGGGGCGGCGCGCATCCTCGCGCTGTTGACGGCCATTGCCGGGTTCGCAATTACGCTCACCGTGTTCGTGCAGCACAGGACCGGGGAGATGCTGACGATCACGCGCGTGCCGTGGGTCCCGTCACTGGGCATCGAATACCACCTTGCGGCGGACGGCATCAGCCTGACGCTGCTGCTGCTGACGGGAATTATCGCCATCACCGGCGTCCTTTTCTCCTGGGACATTGAGGACCGGGCCAAGGAATTCTTTGCGCTTTTCTTGTTGCTGATTGGCGCGGTGTATGGCGTATTTCTCAGCTACGATCTGTTTCTCCTCTTCGTGTTCTACGAGATTGTCATTGTCCCGAAGTATTTTTTGATCGCAATCTGGGGATCGACGCGCCGCGAGTATGGAGCGATGAAGCTTGTGCTCTACTCCTTCGCCGGGAGCGCGATGGTGCTGATCGGGCTGATCGCGGCGTATGTCGCGGCCGGCGCAAGGAGCACGTCGCTCGGCGACCTGGCCGGGTTCCCATTTTCGCTCCACTTTCAGATGGCGGCGTTTCCGCTGGTATTTGTCGGCTTCGCGGTCCTCGCTGGTCTTTGGCCGCTGCACACCTGGGCGCCGACCGGCCACGTTGCCGCGCCCACGGCGGCCTCCATGCTGCTGGCCGGGGTGGTGATGAAGCTGGGCGCCTACGGCTGCTTGCGCGTGGCCATGACGCTGTTTCCGCTTGGCCTTGGGCCGTGGGGCTTCCATGTGCTTGGCCTAGGTTCATGGCGCGATGTCTTCGCCCTGCTCGCGGTCATCGGAATCCTCTATGGCGGGCTGGTCGCGCTGGTGCAGAAGGACTTCAAATTCGTCATCGGCTATTCGAGCGTCAGCCACATGGGATTCATCCTGCTTGGCCTGATGACGCTGAACCAGCTTGGACTCTCCGGCGCGGTGCTGCAGATGTTTTCGCATGGGATCCTGGCGGGGCTGCTCTTCGCGGTCGTGGGCCGCATGGTGTACGCGCGCACCCACACCCGCGATCTGGCGGTCCTGGGCGCGATGGACCTCAACAAGGCCATTCCGTTTGCCGCAGTCACCTTTGTCATCGCCGGAATGGCCAGCATGGGCCTGCCTGGGTTCAGCGGGTTCTGGGCGGAGTTGATGGTCCTGGTGGGCGTCTGGCGCGCGTATCCCACGTTTGCAGTCTGCGTGGGATTCGGCATCGTGGTTGGCGTCGCATACATCTGGCGCGCGATGCAAAAGGCATTTTTCGCGGAGGCGGGAACCGGGTCCGCAACGCCGGGTCCGCCGCTGCCGCCGATCACATTTCCCGAACGCATCGGCGCAATTATTTTGATCGGCGCGAGCGTGCTGGTCGGACTCTATCCGCAAATCCTACTGAATGTCATCCAACCGGCGCTGAACTCTCCGCTGTTTGAAGGCCTGCGCAAAGGGAGTTGGCAATGATCGCAATCGACTATGCGCAACTGTTGCGGCTCGCGCTGCCGGAGGTCATCGTCGTGGCCACGGCGCTGATCGTGATGGCGGCCGATCTGATGGTCCTGCGCAGATGCAGCACGCGCGTCCGATTCTCTGTTGCCGCGGGTCTTGCCTCGATCGGCTGCGCGGGCGCAATTGCGCGAATCCTGCTGGCGCCGGAGACGGCGAACATCCTCGACGGGATGCTCATCGCAAATCCGCTCATTCATCTGGTGCAGATTGCCCTGCTCACGCTGACAATTTTCACGCTGCTGCTCTCGCGGGACTCAACCTTCACGGAGCACGTTGGCGAGTATGTCCTGCTGCTCCTCGTCGCAACCGCAGGAATGATGTTTCTGGCCGGCACAGAGGATCTGCTGGTCCTCTTTATCTCGCTGGAGCTGTTGAGCCTGTCGCTCTACATTCTGACGGCCTTCAACAAGCGCAGTGCGCAGTCGTGGGAGGCCGCGCTGAAGTACTATCTCTTCGGCGGTGTGTCGGCGGCGTTCCTGCTCTTCGGATTCAGCCTGCTCTACGGCCTGTCCAACTCCACCAGCCTCACGCAGATCGCCGCTGCCATCCACGGCCCCGCGCTGGACCCGCTGCTGGCGATCGCCATCGTGACTACCGCGATCGGCCTTGGGTTTAAAGTCGCGGCGGCTCCATTCCACTTCTGGGCGCCGGACGTCTATCAGGGCGCACCCGCTCCCAGCGCTGCGTTTATCGCGTCGGGGTCGAAGGTCGCCAGCTTCTTTATCTTCTTCCAGGTGATGGCGCTGGGCTTTGCCGGCGCGGAGGGCACAACCTCGCTGCCGCATCCTGTGCGCGGCTGGGTCCCGGTGCTGGCCCTGATGGCCATCGCGTCCATGCTGCTGGGGAACCTGGTGGCCATTCGGCAGACCGGCCTGCGGCGATTGCTTGCCTACTCGGCCATCGCCCATGCGGGAACCATGCTGCTGGCAATCGTGGCGCACACCGAACAGGGCCTCGCCGCGCTCCTTTATTACGTCATCACCTATGCGCTGGCGACGATTGGCGCCTTTGCCGTGATCGCGGTTGTCGAGCAACAAACGGGCGGCGACGATCTCTCGAACTTCGACGGGCTCGGCAGACGAGCGCCCGTGCTCTCGTTTTGCCTGGCGATCTTCATTCTCTCGCTGGCCGGGATTCCGCCCCTGGCCGGGTTCTTCGGCAAGTTCTATCTTTTTGTAACTGTGCTGAACGCGGCGCCAGGGTCGACGGGCCTGCTCTGGCTGGTTGTTCTGGCCATCGCCATGAGCGCCGTCGCGCTCTACTACTACCTGCGCGTGCTCAAACGAGTTTATGTTGCAGCTCCCGCTTCCGGTGCCGGGGAGATACGAACGCCAATTCTCAGCCACGTCCTTTTGCTGCTGCTAGCCGCCTCCGTGGTGCTTCTGGGCTGCGCTCCGCAACTGCTGCTGCGATGGATACTGGCAGCCATTCAAGCCTCCGGCCTCTGATCGCGCCGAAGCCGATGCAATGGTCTACCGCGGTCATGGAAGCGCACCTGGACGACAGCAAGCCCCGTGAAGTGTCTTGAAGGTTTTTGCGCCGTGGTTCAGGGATGGAATCAGGGCTTGAGCGCCGCAGGCGTGGCGAGGGCCACGTCCGGGCCTCCGCGAGTCCAGCTGTGGGCCAGGGCCGTGGACTCCGCGGGGAGACCGCTTGCCTGCTGGGTGTTTTTCTGTCCGTCGGCGTATAACTGCTCCTCGCGCACCTTGAAGGAGCCAACCAGCTCATTCAGGTCTGCCGCCAGATTGGAGAGCCGGTCGCAAGCGACGACGGAACGCGCGGAGCTGTTGGTTGTGCGTTCGATGATGCTGGAAATCTCGTTGAGGTTGGCGTTCACCGATTCGGTCGCATACGACTGCTGGGTGGATGCGGTGGCGATCTGAGTGACCCTCTTCTGCAACGCCTCCGATCCTTGGATGATGCTGGCCAGCGCGTCTCCCGCGGAGCGTGCCGAGCCGACGCCGCTCTCCACATGACTCATGCTGGAGCGCATGGCCTCGACCACCTCTGCGGTCCCCGCCTGAATGTCGCGCACCATCTGGTCGACCTCCTTGGTGGCGCGGCTGGTGCGTTCGGCGAGCCGTCTGACCTCCGCCGCAACCACCGCGAAGCCGCGTCCGTGTTCCCCGGCGCGGGCCGACTCGATGCTGGCGTTCAGGGCAAGCAGGCTGGTCTGGTTGGCAATGTCGTCGATCACGCCGATGATCGTGCCGATGGCATCGCTGGCCTGTCCCAATCCCCCGATTTTGGCCGCGGTCGCCTGGTTGGCCGCCAGCAGTTGCTGAATGGTGGAGACGGTGGACTGGATGGTCTGGCCGCCGGCGTGGGCGTTCTCCTCGGCCTTGCGTGCGTCGCGCGCCGCGCTCTGCGTGGTCTCGCTGATCTGATGCACGGCGGTGGAGATCTCGCCCATGCTTGCGGTGATGTGCGTCGCCTGGTCCTGCTGCATCGCGGATTGCGAAGCGGTCTCGCGCGCGATCGCGGCCAGGCCGCTGGCGGCCTCGTTCAGGGCGCGCGCGTTCTCGGTCACGCGCAGCACAATCTGCTCGATGCGCTCGATGAAGACGTTGAACCAGTGTCCCACCTCGTCCAGTTCGTCGCGCTCATGCACCTCCACGCGGGCGGTCAGATCGCCGTCGCCCTCGGCGATGTCCCTCATGCGGCCGGCCAGGCCGTGCAGCGGCAGAATGACCTTGTATTGCAACACCCACCACGCGCCGACGCATCCGGTCAGCCCAAGCGCCAGCATGATCCAGCCGGCAATGTTGGAACGCTCCGACCACACGTCGATGGAACTGAACTCGCCCTTGAACTGCACGCCGATCGATCGGTCCAGGGCCTGCATTGCGGCGGCCAGGTTGCGGTCGTCCGCGGCCAGGGCCACAACCTGGTTCTGCAGGGCCATCGGCACATTGTCCTTGCTCGCCAGCAGGGCCGCGTAGGTCTCGCGCGAACGCGTGCGGATATCCGAAAACTGACTCAGAAGATCGTCGGTGCTGCTGACCATTTTGGGATTTCCCGCCACATAGCCGCGCACACTGGTCAGTGTCCCCACGATCGCATCGGCCTCTTTGTCGGCGGCGGCCAGCGTGCCCGGGTCTTCGATCAGAACGGCCTCTTGGTAGCGCTTCGTCAACTGGTCGAAGGAGGATTCCGCATTGCGCAGTCTCAACGCCGCCGGAAACAAGGACGTGGAGATACGGTCCATGTCCGCGCGCGTGGCGTTCGCGCTGATCTGTTCCTGTGCCAGCACCAGCAGATATCCCACGGCCAGCATCCCCAGAATCGCCAGGATGCGTGCCCGGATGCTGTGCTTCATCTGCAATGTTGGAGTCACCGACTCACCTCACGGCCAGGACTTTGACCCCTTCATGGGGCGCCGATCTCCCGATGTACCCGATTGCGCCCGGCGTGCGCGCCACATACTCCACCACCGCCGCCTCCGAATCCAGGGTCTTTGGCATCGCGCCCTGGCCGGAGAAGAGAATGCTTCGCCATCCGGCGCGGAACGCGCTGTCGGACTTGCCGATATAGAGGCCGAGAAACGCGTCCTGCACCGCCCCCTGCTTCAGCAGCACCGGCGTCACCTGCACATCGCCCTTCAGGCTGGTGGAGGCCCCGGTAAAGATGTCGCGCAGCTCCGTTTTGGAGACGCCGGTCACGGCCACAGTGGGGTTCGCAATGACCACAACCTGCGCATGAACGCGTAGGACGGTCGCCAGCACGAGCAAGCCAAAGAAAAGAGGCAAGAGTCGTCGTTTCATGGGTGTTTCTCCTGTGCCTTTCATCAGAAGCTCACTCCTATCTTCAACAGGGTCATCCGCGTATTGGGTCTGAGCCCGCCGCTATTGTTTGAGGTGCTGTAACCGAACTCCGAGCCATCGACAAAGTGCTGTTCGGCCTTGAGATAGAGATAGGGATTGACGTCGTACCGCGCCGAGAGCGCCCAATCCTTCTGGAACCGCGCGTTGGAGACGGGCAACTGGCGGTCCAGCGAATAGCTGAAGTTCATGCCGCCGGTCAGCCGCTCGGAGAGCTTGTAACTTGCCATCACATACCAGGCGCGCTGGTCCTTGGGGATGAAGATGGTGGGCCCGCCCACGAAGGATGTGGTCTTTTGCAGGGCCTGGCGGGTGTACTCGCCCCCCACCATCCACTTGTTGCGCTCGTAGATTCCGTAAAGGTAGGGCTGATAGAAGTGGGTCGCCTGCAGCCAGCCGTTCAGGGCGCCGAGAACGGCCGCGCCCGAGGTGTGCTCGGAGTCCTCGCTGGCGCCCACCATCAGACCGCGCAGCGGGGTCTGCCAGCGCAGCGTGCCGCCGTACATGGGGCCGGTGGCCCCGTTGGGCAGCGCAATGCCCTTGTCCCGCACCGTCTGGAAGACTGCATCGTCCGAGCTGAGCACGCGCTGCCCGCCGTAGGCGCGATACTCCAGCTCACCCAGCGAATTCCCAAGCGGGACAGTGCCGTAGACCACGCCGCCGTAGTGCGACAAAATCGAGTTCCGGTTGGCAATCGCGTAGATCGACTGCGGCAGCAGCACCCACAGATGCACCGAATCGATGTCCTGCGTCTCGTTCAGCAGGCCGATCGGCGTCTTGACCTTGCCCGCGCGAAAGCCGAAGCGCTCGTTCACCTTATAGTCGCCCTGCGCCCAGTCCAGCGTGATCTGGTTGCCATAGGTGCCCAGCAGAAAATATCGCGCCTGCACGCCGATGCGCAGTTTGGGCTGGGGCTCGACCGTCATGTTGACAACCGCCTCGCTCCACGCCGGGCTGCCGTCGGTCGTCTCTGCGGTGTTCCAGTTGTTGTTGGTGGTGTAGATGAACCCCTGGGTGGCATAGCCATGCACCTGAAGGTTCATCTCCTCCATGCTCTGCGCCGCGGCCGCAGGCCCGCTCCAACAGAGGTGCATCAGTATATATATGGTTGCCGCAATGCAGGATCGCCTCATGAAAACTCCTTCATACTCGTCCGCCTTATGGGTCTGTGCGCTTCCGGCCCGCTAGGTCCGCCCGGGCAGCGAAGACACGCAACCGCGCAGCAGCCGGGATAAGGCCTTAGGGCCTCTATCGGCAATCCGTTCAGGAGTATGAGCTTCAGGGCTAGGGCATTTTCGTAATTGCTATAGACCAAAAATGGATTGACATTCTGACCTTGACCCTGAGCGCAGCCGAAGGGGAAGGGGAAGAATCCCCGAATTTTGCTCGCTGCGCGACGGTCTACACCTTTAGCAAAAATGCTTAAGCGAAGTCGCTGGCCTGCGGTTGCGCCATGCTGGAAGGGAGATGGAGAAACAATGAAACGCGCCGTGGCAACTCTCGCGCCGGGATCTACGCCGTCACGCGCGCCGAGGCGCGCAGCGTCCGCCGGCGCACGGTCAGCGCCTCGATGCGGTCGCGCAGCACGGTGAAGCCGCAGCCGATGCCGCGCGGTATATGTATCTCACCTTTGGCGCTGACCGTCACCTCCGGCTCGATGATGTCTTCGGCCCAGTAGCGCGCCGACGCCGACACATCGCCCGGCAGCGAGAAGTTCTCCAGCGACGAGAGCGCAATGTTGTGCGCCCGCCCGATGCCCGTCTCCAGCATTCCGCCGCACCACACCGGAATGCCGCGCTCCGCCGCCGCGTTATGCACGGCGATCGCCTCGGAGAAGCCGCCCACGCGCCCCGCCTTGATGTTGATGATGCGGCACGACTCCATCGCGATGGCGGCCAGCGCGTCCCTTCGGTTGCGGATCGATTCGTCCAGGCAGATGGCCGTCTTCAGACGTTTCTGCAACATCGAGTGGAAGTAGAAATCGTCGTACCACAGCGGCTGCTCGATCATCAGCAGCTTGAACTCGTCCCACTCCGCGATGTGGTCGAAGTCCACGATGCGATAGGCCGAGTTGGCGTCGCAACTCAGCAGAATCTCCGGCCAGCGCGCGCGCACCGCCTCGAGGATCTTCGTGTCCCAACCCGGCTTGCACTTCAGCTTGATGCGCTGATAGCCCGCCTCCAGCGCCTCTGCGATCTTCTCCATCAGCGCCGCGGGCGACGGCTGAATTCCAATCGAGACGCCGCACGGAATCATGCTGCGCGTTCCACCCAGCAGCTTCGCCAGCGGCACGCGCTTCTGCTGCGCCTCCAGCTCCCACACCGCGTTCTCCAGCGCCGCCTTGGCCATGCGGTGCCCACGCACCTGGCAGAAGAGCGCCGGACAGCTTCCGCCGCCGGCCAGTTCCCTGCCCACCAGCCGCGGCGCAAGCTCCGTCTCGGTGACAATCCACGCGGTGTCGATGCTCTCGTCGGAAAAATACGGGTGCTCGCCCGCCACGCACTCGCCCCACGCGGTCAGGCCGCCGGACTCGATCTCCACCAGCAGAATGCGCCGCGTTGTGGTCAGGCCAAAGCTTGTCTCGAAAGGAAACGCGAGAGGCATGTTGATCTCGCGTAGATGAACTGCGTCGATGGTCAGCATAGAGGTCTTCCTGTCGTGATGAGCCCTGTTCCCTGTCCCCTGGCCCCTGGCCTTCTGCTCCCTGTTGGCTGTTCCCTGTCTTACAGTCCGCTCGCCCGTCCGAGCAGGAAGAAACCGTCGCCGTTTGCGCATCGTTCGTAGCCGGTGATGGCGAGCCCGCGCGCAAACGCCGATTCCAGAATGAGCCGATTGCGCGTCTGCAGCGACTCCGCCAGAGTACGCCGCTGGGGATCGCGTTTCCAGTCGTGGACGACGCACGGCACGTCGATCCGCTCCACCACCTCGTCGGCCGCAGTCGCCTGCTCCGTCGTCTCTTCGCCCAGTGCCCGCCGCACCCTCTCCGACCTCAGCCACCACTCCACTACCAGGCGGTCCGTTGGCAGACCGCCCTGCAGCGGCGAGGTGGACGGCCCATAGATGTTGCGCATGTAGCGCCGCGCAATCGCGCCCAGCCGCGCAATGTTCAGGTGCGCGTTCTTGATCTCCAGCGGATCGAAGGTCCACTCCATCCGGTCGATGCCGCGCTCCAGCGCATCGTCGCGCTGCGCCAGCTTCAACCTTCGCCCCAGCCCCATGTTGCGATACTGCGGCAGCACGGCCAGCATGTGCGAGTGCAGGTACGGCTTGCCGTCGCGGTAGCCCGGAAGCGCCATCGCAAAGCCCACCAGCGTGCGCCCGTCATACGCCCCCAGCACCTGCCCGCCGATGCGCTCGGCCACAATGAAGACGCGCTTCGGGACCAGGTCGTTGTCGCTGTATCCCCACACCGCGAGCTGCACCTCGACGCACTGCTCGAAGTCCGCCAGCGTCTTCACCGGCGCAATGCGGAACTGCTTCGCATCGCCCAACTGTTTCGGCGCGCTCATGGCTTCGGCCCATCCGGCACAGCTTCGTCTCCGCGTTTCGCGCGGTTCCACAGCGCATCCAACTCGGCGGGAGTGAGCGAGGCCAGCGCATCGAAGCCGCCCGCGCTCGCCTCCATCGCGCGGAAGCGCGCGCGAAACTTAGCATTCGCCTCCCGCAGCGCCGACTCCGCATCCACCTTCAAGTGCCGCGCCAGGTTCACCGCCGTGAAGAGCAGATCACCCAACTCCTCTTCGACGCGAGGATTAGCCGCTTCAACGGGCTTCTTCAGTTCTGCTATTAATTCCGCGATCTCTTCCTGCAGCTTCTCGAAGAGTCCCTCAACATCCGGCCAGTCGAAGCCCGCCTTCGCTGCCTTCGAACCCAGCTTGCGCGCCTCCATCGTCGCCGGCATGGAGCGCGGAATCGCATCCATGGCCGATGCCGCAACGCTCGCCGATGAAGCACTTGCGCCCGCCGTCTTCTTTTCCGCCGCCGCAGCCAGCTTCTCGCCGCGCTTGATCTGCTCCCAGTTGCGCAGCACCGCCTCCGGGTCGGTCGCGTCCGCAAGCCGTCCATCCACGGGAAAGACGTGCGGATGCCTCCGCACCAGCTTCGCATTCAGGTTTGCCGCAACGTCCGCGATGTCGAAGTGGCCCGCCTCCGACGCCATCTGCGCGTAGAACAGCACCTGTAGCAGCAGATCGCCCAACTCGTCCTTCAACTCCGGCCAGGCACGCCGCTCGATGGCGTCGAAGACCTCGTAGGTCTCCTCCAGCGTGTAGCGCTTGATGGTGTCGAAGTTCTGCTCGCGGTCCCACGGACAGCCGCCCGGCGCGCGCAACCGCGCCATGATCGAGATTGCCTCGGCCAGCGGCCCGGCAGCCCGTTCCTCAGCTTCACGCGGCCTCGCCGAGCCTGCCTGCCGCGACGAATCCGCCTGCTGCGATTGAGCTGTCTCCACTTCGGCCATACCATCACTCTACCCGAAGCCATGCGGTAGGTCAGGTTTGCGTCGTGCCTTAACAGAGTATTGCTAGAGTTTTTCGACTCCTGTGGCGAAGAAACTCCTGATGCGGGGGCCGCAGCGGTAGAACCACCCAGCAGCCAAGAGCCACAGCGCGATGCGGAGGATGTTAGCGAGTAGATACATCATGTACTCGCCGAGGAGGTAGGAGGAGCGCATCGCTTGGACCAGACTCATTCCCATCTGGGTTGATTCGCGAAGGTAGTGTGTGACGGTGAAGAGTTCGTGGGGCAGTTCGGTGATGTCATCGACGACCCAGAAGAGGAGGAAGGCGGCGAAGACGCGGCTGGCGAGGAGGATGGCTTGATCGCGGTCGATGAACGGAGAAGCGTTTTGATCGGGCATGGTTCCCGATGCTACTCCATGATTTACTATTTCAGCAATTCCGAGTGTTGCATGGCTGCGGTCGTTCAAGTCAATCGCGTGCGCATCGCAAAGAGATTAGCCGCGCAGCGCCATCTGGTCGGTGACAATCTGCGTCAGGTCCGGCTTCTTCAGTCCATGCTCCTGCTCGTTGAACTTGTCCACCTTGCTGGACCAGTTCATGCTGCAGAACTTCGGCCCGCACATGCTGCAGAACGCGGCCTCCTTGTAGTACTCGTCGGGCAGCGTCTCGTCGTGCAT
>JBEKRR010000022.1:0-36260 GCA_049518555.1 Acidobacteriaceae bacterium | reverse complement strand
ACTTCCGCACCTGGGTGGAACGCTACCACGTCAACGACTGGCACATGGAGAGCCCCGAGGTGATCTCGCCCGACGGCGGCAAGGAGGGGTTTCCTGCCGTCGCCCAAAGTGCGGGCGGCGAGGAGGGCTTCTCTTCCGCGCCGGAAGATGAGGGCAAGTATTTCTTCGTTCCCAAGCTGTGCAATCACTGCGCCGATTCGCCCTGCACCCAGGTCTGCCCGGTGGGCGCCACCTTCATCGCCCCGGACGGCGTGGTCCTGGTGGACCAGACCTACTGCCTCGGCTGCGCCTACTGCGTGCAGGCGTGCCCCTACGGATGCCGCTACATCCATCCGGAAAAGAAAGTCGCGGACAAATGCACGCTCTGCTATCACCGGATCACCAAGGGCCTGACCACCGCCTGCTGCGAGAACTGCCCAACCGGCGCGCGGCAACTGGTCGACCTGAAAGATCCCAACGATCCCATTCACGCATTCCTGAAGACCCACCACGTCCAGGTGCTGAAGCCGCAGATGGCCACCGGCGCGAAGGTCTTCTACAACGAGCTGGACGGTTCGGTTCGATAACGTTTTGCTTAAGGGCACGGCTTCAGCCGTGCCGCAAGTTCAACTAGCTCGAAGGGGGATTTACAGGCTACGGAAATACACTCGATTTGCCTTTCGGAGGGAGCAGGGGGCTTCAGCCCCCTGAATCAGCCAAGTCGATTTAAGGGGGCTTTAGCCCCGGGCCTTATGCCAGGAGTGGCGATCAGCCTTTTCCGCAGCCTGTTTAGCCCCTGAGGGAATCTGGATCGAGGCTTGCAATTCAAGCCCTGGAGAACAAGATGAGCGGTGTTGAAGGCTACATGTATCCAAACGAAATCACACTCTATTGGAGCGTGCTGATCGTTCTCTACCCCTACATCACGGGGTTGGTGGCAGGCGCATTCATTCTGGCGTCCCTGGTCCGCGTCTTCAACGTCAAGGCGGTCGCGCCCACCTACCGGCTGGCGCTGCTCACTGCGCTGGCCTTTCTTATCGTCGCCCCGCTGCCCTTGCAGCTTCACCTGGGCCATCCGGGGCGCTCGCCGGAGATGTACTTCACTCCCCACGCCACCTCCGCCATGGCGATGTTCGGCTTCGTCTACCTCTGGTACCTGATGGCCGTTCTGGTCTTTGAGATCTGGCTGGACTACCGCAGCGACATCGTTCATCTCTCGCAGTCCACCACCGGGCTCCTGCGCCGGCTCTACCGCATCATGACGCTGGGCTCGGACAACATCGGCCCGCGGTCGCTGGCCATCGACCACAAAGTCGGCTGGATCGTCACCATCGTGGGCATTCCCTCCGCCCTCATCCTGCACGGATACGTCGGCTTCATCTTCGGCTCCGTCAAGGCGAACCCCTGGTGGAACTCGCCCCTGATGCCGGTGGTCTTCATCTTTTCCGCCATGGTCAGCGGCATCGCAGCGGTGCTGCTGCTCTACATGCTGACCACCTGGATGCGCAAGATGCCCATCGACATGCCCTGCGTGGACACCATCGCCATGTACCTCTTCTACATCTTCATCCTCGACTTCAGCCTGGAGATGCTGGACCTGGTCCATCGCATCTATGAGGCGGACGAGAGCTTCCGCACTCTCAACTTCATGGTCCACACCAGACTCTATTTCTCGCAGATCGTTCTCCAGATCTGTATCGGAACGCTGGTTCCGATCTTCCTGCTGGCGATCGTTCAGGTCACAAAGCTGCCCGCAATTGTGCGCAGGCGCATCTACATTGTGTCGGGGTGCCTGGTCCAGGTTGGCGTCTTTGCCATGCGCTGGAATGTCGTCATCGGCGGCCAGTTGTTCTCCAAGAGCTTTCTCGGATACACCACCTACAAGATGGGCCTGGTCACCAAGGAGGGGCTGCTCATGGCGATCTTTTTGACCATTCTCCCGCTGGTGCTTCTGTGGGGACTGATGAAGCTGTTGCCTCCCTGGCCAGAGAAAGAGCAAGGCGCGCTGGAGCCTGCAGCCTGAACGCAGCACCGCGCACGTCGTCATTCTGCACCGGGCGAAGTTCGAAGAAACTCCGGCGAAGTTTGCGCCTCCACCTCAGCCCCTCCCCATACCACGCAGCGCGGCGCGTTCGGCATCTAACGGTGTCTAGTACTACAGTTGTAGATCGCAAATTCCGGAGGGAGCCGGGGGCTTCAGAGGTTGCTGAAAAACTCCGTCTTGCTTAAGGGCACGGCTTCAGCCGTGCCGTAAGCGCAACAAAATCAATGGGGCTTTAGCCCCGGGTCTTTTGCTCCAAGTGTCAAAACAACCTTTTTCCGCAGCATCATTCGCCGCTGAGGGAATGTTAAGTCCTGGTTCAGATCTTCCCAAAGTTCAGGAGACAATGTGAGCGATCCAAAGTCGAGTAAGAAAAGACAGTCCAGCCATACAAATCCAGAGGCCGGTCCACAGCCGGCTTTGGGGATGGATGCGCTCACCGAGCTGGCGCTCAATCTGCATTGGTCGTGGAACCATAAGGCGGACGAGATATGGGGTGCCTTGGACAGCTATCTATGGAAGACGACGCAGAACCCATGGGTCATTCTGCAGACCGTCTCCAAAGACAAGGTGAATGCCCTGCTGGCGACGCCGAAGTTCCAACAGCGCCTGGCTGAGATGTTGCGCCATAAACACGCGGCCCATGCCGCGGATGCGTGGTTCCAGAAGAAGCACGCCGGCGCGGCGCTCACCGCGGCGGCCTACTTCAGCATGGAGTTCATGTTGACCGAGGCGTTGCCCATCTACTCCGGCGGGCTGGGAAACGTGGCGGGCGACCAGATGAAGGCGGCCAGCGATCTGGGTGTTCCCGTGGTCGGGGTCGGCCTGCTGTGGGGCCAGGGATACTTTCGCCAGGACTTCGACGCGGACGGGCGGCAACGCGACCTTTATCCGGTGAACGATCCCGGGCAGTTGCCGATCCAGCCGCTGCGCCGTGCCGATGGAGAGTGGCTGCGGCTACAGCTTCAATTTCCCGGAGGCAGAATCTGGCTGCGTTGCTGGCAGGTCTTTGTGGGCCGAAGGAAACTGTACCTGCTCGACGCCAACGACTTCGCCAATACCGCCGCGCAGCGCGGCATCACCAGCGAACTCTACGGCGGCGACGCGGAGATGCGCCTGAAGCAGGAGATCGTTCTGGGCATCGGCGGCTGGCGTCTGCTGCGCGCGCTGGGGCTCAATCCCGAGGTCTGCCATCTGAACGAAGGGCACGCGGCCTTTGCCGTGCTGGAGCGGGCGCGCTGTTATATGGAGGACCATGCAGTCTCGTTCGATGTCGCGCTCGCCGTGACGCGCGCGGGAAATCTGTTTACCACCCACACGGCCGTGCCTGCGGGATTCGACCGCTTCGGTCCGGAGCTGGTGCGCAAGTATCTGGGGCACTATGCGAAGGATGAACTCACGATCTCAATGGACCGCCTGCTTGCATATGGACGAGCGAACCCGCAAGATGCCTCGGAGCCGTTCAACATGGCCTATCTTGCGCTGCGCGGCAGCGGGCAGGTGAACGGCGTCAGCAAGCTGCACGGCGAGGTGAGCCGGCAGATCTTCGGGCCGCTGTTTCCGCGCTGGCCGCGCGCGGAGGTGCCCATCGGCTCGGTCACCAACGGCATCCATGTACCGACCTGGGACTCGGCCGGGGCCGATGCTCTGTGGACGAAGGTGTGCGGCGCGGACCGTTGGCGCGGCGATCATCCCATTGCGGATGACGTGCGCCAACTGACTGACGCGGAGCTGTGGCAGATGCGCGGCGAGGCGCGCAAGACGATGCTGGCGCGCGTGCATGAGCGTTACGCGCGGCAGCTCTCCGCCGAGGGCGATCCCAAGCTGGAGGACACTGAGGTCTTCAAGGAGGAGGTGCTGACGATTGGCTTCGCGCGGCGCTTCGCGACTTATAAGCGCCCCGACTTTTTGTTGCACGATGCGGAGCGGCTGATCCGCCTGCTCACCAATCCGCAACGGCCGGTGCAGTTGGTGCTTGCGGGCAAGGCGCATCCCCAGGATTTCCCGGGGCAGGAACTGATCAAAAAATGGAACGACTTCATCCAGCGGCCCGAGGTGCGCGGCCATGTGGTCTTCCTCAGCGACTACGACATGCAGATGGCGCAGGAGCTGGTGCAGGGGATGGACCTGTGGATCAATACGCCGCGACGCCCGTGGGAGGCCTGCGGAACCAGCGGAATGAAGGTGCTGGCCAACGGCGGCCTCAACCTTTCGGAGCTGGACGGCTGGTGGGCGGAGGCCTACTCGCCGGAGGTTGGCTGGGCCATCGGCGACGGCAACGAGCATGGGGATGACCCGGCATGGGACGACGCGGAGGCCGAGGCGATGTACGCGCTGCTGGAGAACGAGGTGGCCCCGCAGTTCTACGAGCGCAACGCGGAAGGCATGCCGGTGAAGTGGCTGCATCGCATCCGCGAGAGCATGGCGCGGCTGACCCAGCAGTTCTCTGCCAGCCGCGCGATCCGCGAGTACACGGAGAACCACTATCTGCCCGCGGCTGCTGGGTATCAAGCGCGGGCGGCAAAGAACGGCGCGGTGGGAGCCAACCTCTTGCAGTGGCAGCAGGAGATGGAGCGGCACTGGAGCTCGCTGCGTTTTGGCGCGCTGAAGGTCGAGTCGAAGAATGGACGCACTCGCTTCCAGGTGGAGGTCCTTCCCGGCGATGTGCCTCAGGATGCGCTGCGAGTGGAACTCTACGCGGAGCCGGTTGCGGGTGGGATGCCCGAAATCGAAGCGATGACTGCGGAGAAGGCGGGGGGAGCCGCGGGTGTGCTGCTCTATGCGGCTGAGGTGGCTGCGACGCGTCCCGCGAGCGACTACACGCCGCGCGCGCTTCCCCGTCGTCCGCCTGCGCTGTTGCCGCTGGAATCGACACATATCCTATGGAGGAGCTGATCGGTCCCGGGCCGCCAGTGATGCGCGCGACCTGCTGCACGCGTCGATTCTTTCCCTGCCGCTGCTGCTGGCCGCCATGATGCTGGACGCTCGCGGCCGCCTTTTGTTCTAAACTCATCGCTGAGAACGAATCCCATGCCGGCCCACCACCAACACGCCCACCTCCGGACCCCGCCCGGCGTCATCGCCGGGATCATCGGTGTCTCGGCCGCGGCCAGCGCGCTCATCTGCTGGCTGGTCTACTTCCACGCGCCCACCGACGTTGCCGGCAAGCACCTGCGCTGGCTGCCGCTGGTCAACGCCGTGCTCAACGCGCTGGCCACCATCGCCCTGGTCACCGGCTTCCGTGAGGTCCGCGAGCGGCGCATCCTGCACCACCGCGCCTCCATGTTCTTCGCCTTCCTCTTCTCGTCGATCTTTCTCGTTACCTATCTGGTCAACTTCACGCTGCACGGCGAGACGCATCTTCCCATCGCTCACACCGGAGCGCTCTGGTATAGCTACGCCATTGTGCTCTTCGCCACGCACATCCCGCTGGCCATCCTCGCCCTGCCGCTGGTCCTCATCACCTTCTTCCTCTCGCTCACCGGCCGCTTTCCCGCGCACAAGCGGCTGGCCCGCTGGACCTTCCCCATCTGGCTCTATGTCTCGGTCAGCGGAGTCTACGTCTACTTTCTGCAAGCCTTCATCCGCTGACGCCGCCGCGCGCGCCCTTCCTCGAACCTGGGACCTCGCACCGCGAGTCGGCGCAAGAACGGCCCGCCCGGAAGTTGTCACGCTGATTTGCCAACTCGCCGGCTCGCCGATCTGCTATTCTCATCCTTCGCAAACACCACACCTCTGGAGCGTAGACAAATGGCAAAAGGCGTCAACAAAGTATTTCTCCTCGGAAGACTTGGCAAGGACCCCGAAATGCGGGCCACCGCAGGCGGCATGACCATCGCCAACTTCACCCTGGCAACCTCGGACCGCACAAAGGACGCGCAGGGCAACTGGCAGGACCACACCGAGTGGCACAACCTGGTCGCCTTCCAGCGCACCGCCGAGATCGTCCGCGACTACTGCAAGAAGGGCTCGCAGATCTTTATCGAAGGCAAGATCCAGACCCGCTCCTGGGAAGACAAGGAGTCCGGAGCGAAGAAGTACCGCACCGAGATTCTGGTGAACGAGCTGAGCCTGCTCGACAGCAAGGGAAGCGGCGAAGGCGGCGGCAGCTACGCCAAGTCCAACACTGCGCCCTATACGGCCACCGCGCCCGCCGCCGCGCCCGACTTCGCCGACCAGGGCATCACCGACGACGACATCCCCTTCTGATTGCTGGCGTCTTTACCGGCGAACCACCCGTCATCGAAAGACGGCCCAGGAAGCTTCCTTATGTCGCAACACATCGGCATCGTTGCCTGCTCCGCCGAGGGCGCTGCCCTCTGTTACCGCACCATCTGCGCGGAGGGTTCGGAGCTGCTCGGCCCCCACAATCATCCCGAGGTCTCGCTGCACACCCACCCGCTCGCACGCTACATGCCATGCATCGACCGCGGCAACTGGGAGGGTGTCGGCGACCTGATGCTCTCCTCCGCAAACAAGCTCGCAGAGATCGGCGCGGCCTTTCTGATCTGCCCCGACAACACCATCCATCAGGCGATGCCCTACGTCGAGCCACAATCGCAGTTGCCCTGGCTGCACATCGCCGAGGTTGTCGCGGACCATGCTGTCGAACGCGGCTTCCGGAGAATTGGGCTCACGGGGACGCGCTCCCTCGTCGAGAGCAACGTTTACCCCGAGAAGTTGACCGCGCGAGGACTTGAATACGTGCGCCCAGACGCGGGCGACCGCGAAGAGATCAACCGGATCATCTTCGACGAGCTGGTCTACGGCGTCTTCAGGCCGGAGGCCATCGCCACGTTTCAGCAGGTAATGGGACGCATGAAAGCCGAGGGCTGTGACGCGGTCTTACTCGGCTGCACCGAGATTCCGTTGATCATGAATGACGCAAACTCCCCTCTGCCAACGCTTGACTCCACCCGCCTGCTGGCGCGTGCGGCGCTGCGAAGGGCGCTACAGGATGCGCCGGCGCGCGGAACCGCACTACACTAGACCCATGATCGACGAGACCACATTCCGCCGCGAGTGCGACCGCGCCCTCGAACGCCTGAAGCAGGCGCTGATCGCCGCCGAGGACGCCTCCGGCAGCTTCGAGTTCGAGGACAACAGCGGCGCAATGAACATTATCTTCGAGGACGGGTCGAGCAAGTTCGTCGTCACGCCCAACACGCCCGTCCGCCAGATCTGGATCTCCGCGCTCTCCACCAGCTTCAAGCTCGATTGGGACGAGGCCGCGGGCGCGTTCGTGCTTCCCAAGACCGGCGAGGCGCTGATGCCGCTCATCGAGCGCCTGCTGCGCGAGCATCTCGGCGACCCCTCGATCACGCTGGAAGCGGTATAGACTGCTCTCAATCACAGCATCATGAAGTGCGGCACGATGAACGCGCAAACGGGGAGGAACGATAACGCCATGCAGCAGACGCTCTCCGTCGCCATCATCACAAAAAACGAGGAGGCGAACCTCCCGCGCACCCTGGCCAGCGTGCGGTTTGCCGAACAGATCGTGGTGCTGGACTCCGGCTCGACCGACCGCACGGTGGAGATCGCCCGCGCAGCCAACGCAACCGTCTACCAGGAGCCGTGGCGGGGATTCGCCGCGGCCAAGAACTCGGCCATCGCCAGGTGCACCGGCGCATGGGTGCTCTCGCTCGACGCCGACGAGGAGCTCACCCCGGAGCTGCAAACCGAGATTCAGTCGCTGCTCTCCTCGAATCCTCCCGTAGACGCGTACTTTATCCGCCGCCGCAATCTCTTCCTCGGCCGCTGGATCAGGCACGGCGGCTTCTACCCGGACCCGAAGCTGCGCCTCTTCCGCCGCGCCTCGGCCAGCGTTATCACTCCGCCGCGCTTCCAGGACCGCCCCGTGCACGAGACCATCGCATTCGACGGCAAGGCCGCCACGCTGGACCATGACCTCATCCACCACGCCTATCCGACGCTGGAGAACTACATCGAGCACATGGACCGCTACAGCACACTGGGCAGCGAGCTGCTGGTCGCCTCAGGCAAGGTCAGCCGCGCGTGGCCCGCGTTCGTCTGGAATGTTTCTCTGGTTCCGGAGTTCACATTTCTGTGGAACTATGTCTTCCGCCTCGGCTTCCTCGACGGCCGCGAGGGCCTGCTGCTGCACCTCTATCAGGCCGCCTACACCAGTTGGAAGTACGCCAAGGCGTGGCAGTCCGCGCGCACGAAGACGGACTAGAAGCGGCTACTCACTCCCCCACGCCTCCAACTCAATTAACGCGCACCACTTGCCCGGGTCCGCAGGGAAAAGATTCGATAGACGAAGCCAGGAACTCCGTCGAGCAGGAAAGGAGAATTCCTGAAACTCGGCGGTCGGCTGAAGCTGAATGGTCATGCGGCTTCCATCGGAGAACTCCACATCGGCGTGTTTCCAATAGCTATCGTGAGGAAAATCAGCCCGAAGCATCAAGCGGACCTTGTCCACCATAACGGGCCGGCCAAAGTCCACCTTCCACCACACATCGACTGCCAACTCCGGCCCCCAGGACTGGTAGGGCCACGCGCCATGATGGCCGTTGCGGGTCGCCCCATCGATCGCATTGCGGGCTGCGAAGTCGAAGAGATTGCGTGCCACGCTGTTGGAGGTTGCATGAGGGTAGATCGCCAGATCGACGCGGGGTTGATCGCAGGGATTCAGCGCGAGGTTGCGATAACCGCGACGCTCCTGCCCGGTCAGGGCGCGAATGGTCACGCGATGAGAATCGCCGGTAAAACTCTCCGGCGCGTATGCGCTGCCCGTCTCCTGTTCAGCGTGGCCGTATGGAATCTCGTACACCAGTTTTCCTGACGAGGGTTTTGGCGCGTAGATCAGGCACTCGGGCATATTTGGGTCCACGCGTACGGCCATCTCCTGTGGTCCCGAGAAGAGAATGCGGTCGCCCGGTTGATAGGTGCGATGAAGGTCGAGAGTGGCCGAAGATGAATCAGCGGCTGTTGCAGAATCACTCACCCGAGTTCCGTGCTGGTCCTGCACCTCGATATGAATTGCCGTCTTGCTCTTGCCACTTGCAGTCTGTTGAGCGAGACAAACTCCGCTGAACAGTAGGACGATCAACTGCAAGTGCAACAGCAAGTGCGATCTCGATCTCATCGGCTGCCGGCGGCCTCCATCATGATGCAGAAGGCCTGGGCCTCGGTGGAGGGGCCGAGACGGTCGAAGCTGGGTGCGCCGCACGCACCCTGGACGTAGCCGTCGGCGTCCATCTTCAACCGCGCGGCCGCACGCATCCGGTCCGCGTGGGCACGATAGGCGGCGGGAAGCCAGCCAGCCAATACTCCTTCGTAGATCGCGAAGGCCAGCATCTGAGCGAGGTTGGTCTCGACGAAGGTCGCAGGCTGGTCGACCACATTGTGAAAGAGGCCGTCGGAACGCTGGCAGGCGAGACAGCCATCGATGAGCTGACGCGCAAAATCGGCCAGACGCGCGCGGTCCTGCCGACGCTCGCTGGGCAGGCTGCGCCAAACGCGGGCCAGTCCCGCCGCGGCCCATCCGTTGCCGCCGCCCCAGAAGTTGGCGTCGCGAAGCTGCTTCTTCTGGTCGTCCCAGATGTGAGCGAGGAGCTTCCTGTTAGGGTCCCAGAGCCGCTGGCGATAGCCCTCGATCTGGACCAGCGCCTCGTCGTGGAAGCCCATCGCCGCAAGGAAGGGCGGCGCGCAATTCAAGCCGTCGGACCACATCTCCGCGCCGCGAAAGACGTGATAGAGAATGCCATCGGCGTTGCGCGGAGCGCCCTTGCGAATCCAGGTGAGCAGTCCATCGACCGCCTGCTGCATCTCGGCGTCGCCGGTCCACTCGGCTGCCTTCGCGTAGGCCGCACCACCCATGGCAGGGTCGGTGGGACTGCCGGAGTTGACAACCCCCAGGCGACCATCCGGCGTCTTCTGCACAATCGCGGCTTTGGTCAGCAGAATCGTTCTGTAACGGTCGCCAGCCTCGATCATCGCCTGCGCCAGCGTTCCCTGCTCCCAGTCGCGGCGCTGCATCGCCATGGCCGCCGCGGTCGCCAGTTCGATTCGCCGCGCGCTTTCAGACTGCGGATTATTTTTTGCGGGACTGCTCACTGGTGCGCGCGCTGGGCTGACAGCCGCCTGCGCTACCGCTTCGGGAAGAATTGCCAGTGGAGCCGTGAGCGTCGCGGCTGTCTGCAAAAAAGATCGTCGGTTCATGGATTGGCCCCGCCATGAGATGGAAGCACACCAAGTCTCGATGATGAGAACTGGTGCTGTCCATAGGCGGGACACAGAAAATCCGCGTTGGCCCGTGCAAGCCCGTTGTCGTCTTTGGCTTTCCTACCAGGGTAGCGTGTCGCCCATGTGGAAGTAGCCACCGGTGGGGCCGTCGTCGGGCAGCGTGGCCAGCCGCACGCTGGTCTTTGCGCCGTCGACGATCTCCATCGGCGCGCCTTCGCCGCCCAACTCCGTCTTCACCCAGCCGGGGTGCGCCGAGTTGACCTTGATCCTGGTCTCCTTCAGCGCGTGGGCCAGATGGATGGTATACGCGTTCAGCGCGGTCTTGGATGCGTCGTAGGCGAACATCTTCGCGCCGTAGATGGGCGAGCCAGGGGTTGCATGCAGCTTCAGCGAGCCCAGAATGCTGGACAGGTTTACGATCCGTCCCGCCGCGCTCTTGCGCAGCAGCGGCAGCAGCGCGCCGGTCAGCGCGACCACCGCGAAGAAGTTGGTCTCGAAGATCTTGCGCAGCGTCTCCTCCGAGGTGGTCAGCGTGCTGTTCGAGCTCATATCTTCGGATGCGATTCCGGCGTTATTGACCAAAATGTCCAGCCGGCCAAACTTTTTTTCGATGAACTTCGCCGCGGCCTTTCGATCGCCTTCATCCACCACGTCCAGCTTCAACGCGCGCGCGTCGATGCCTTCCCGCTTCAACCCCGCCGCAGCCGCTTCGCCTTTCTTCAAGTCGCGCGCGCCCACGAGCACCGTAATGCCCAGCGCGCCCAGTTGCCGCGCCGTCTCCAGCCCGATCCCCTTGTTGGCGCCGGTAATCAGCGCAACCTTCCCCTTCGCTTTGCTCATCGAATCTCGTCTCCGTCTGGAATTTCAGTCCTGCGTATCAGATGCTACAGCGCAGCATGGGATGCCGCAGCACTCAGAAGCGCAGCATACTTCCTTGGCATCGCGCAGCGCTTCATGTCGCGGCCAACCACCACATGCACGGTCTCGCCCTCGCACAGCAGCAGCCCGTCCGCGGCGCGCAGGACCCGGTAGCTGAAGCGCACCACCGGCCCGCGCACGCCGGTCACCGTAGTCTCGATGATAATTTCCTCGTCGTATCGCGCCGGGGCCTTGTAGCGCGCCGTGGCCTCGACCACGGCCATGAGGCAGCCCTCTTCGATCTCCATCCGCTTGTAGTCGAGGCCGCGCTGGCGCATCAGCTCCGAGCGGCCCACCTCGAACCACACCATGTAGTTCGCGTAGTAGACCACGCCCATCTGGTCGGTCTCCGCATAGCGCACGCGCAACCGCGTCTCGCCCACAACCCTCCGCACAGCACCGTCTTTGCTCATGCATCCAGTCTACCGAAACCGCGCCGCGCAGCCGTAGGCAGTACCCCATTCACCGAATCCTCGTCGCGTTGCGTTAGCATCTAAAGCTGGATGCACACCATTCAACCCACCGACGCGCTGCTTGTCATCGACCTGCAGAACGACTTCTGCCCGGGCGGCGCGCTGGGGATCGCAGGCGGCGACGAGATCGTCCCCGTCGTCAACGCGCTGGCGCGCGTCTTTGCGCACGTTCTGCTCACCCAGGACTGGCACCCGCCCGCGCACATCTCGTTTGCCAGCGCGCACCGCGGCGCGAAGCCATATCAGAGCATCGCCGCGCCCTACGGCTCGCAAACCCTCTGGCCCGATCACTGCGTGCAGAACACGCACGGCGCGGAGTTCCATCCCGCGCTCGACATCCCGCACGCCGAGCTGGTTCTGCGCAAAGGCTTCCGCGCCAACATCGACTCCTACTCGGCGTTTCTGGAGAACGACCACTTCACGCCCACCGGCCTGGCCGGCTACCTGCGCGAGCGCGGCCTGACGCGCCTCTTCCTCTGCGGGCTGGCCTACGACTTCTGCGTGCGCTTCTCCGCCATCGACGGCACCGCGCTCGACTTCGAGTGCATGGTCATCGAGGACGCCACCCGCCCCGTCAAGCTCCCGGGCAGCATCGACGCCACCCGACAGGCCTTCGCCGAAGCCGGCATCCAGCGCATCCAGTCCGAAGAGATCCTGGGCAGCTAACCCCTCGCTCCTCGAACCTCGCCCTCGCCCTCGAACCTTGGACCTCGGACCTGTTAACTCCCGTGGTTCCACTTCGGCTTTCTTCTGGTTTTCTTCGGGAATCTTTGGCAATACCCCTTGACTCCGGCGATACCCGGTGTCACTCTAGGTGCATCGCAAACCTCCGTTATCGGACGTGAGCGCCGCGGTCCTTGCTCTGGGCCCGCCCGCAACTACAACTGATGGCAACCATGATGGCGTCCGTCGAACAACGGGAGGTAATCCGTTGCGACTACTGCAGTCTGGTGCAATTCCGCACAGCCAACTCGCTCTGCAGGCGCTGCCACAAGTGTCTTGAGGTGGAGTTGCCCGTCGCCGAACCGGCCCCGCTCACGCTTGTCCCTCCGCAGACCGAGAAGAAGGATGGCGCCATACAAGTCGCCAGCGCAGTGCGCGATCTGCGCCATGTGCGCAACCTCTCGCAGCGCCAGCTTGCCGCCCGCATGGGTGTGCCGCGCACCTACATCTCGAAGATCGAGAACGGCAAGGCGATGCCCACGCTGGGCTCGCTCGACCGCCTCGCCCGCGCGCTCAAGGTGGACATCAGCGCCCTGCTGCGCGACGCCAACACACGCCACTCCGACGAGACCGCCGTGCTCACCGCCGACCCGTTCCTGGCCGAGATCGCCGCCTACACCTCGCAGCTCACCGAGCTGCAGCGCTCCATCTTCCTCAACCACGTCCGCGAACTGGCTGCAGGCCGCCGCAGGACCGCATAATACTGCACAGCACGGCTCAGCGTCTACCACCCTTTGATGAAGGTCGCCGTCAGCTTGCAGTGGACGCTACCCTTTTGCGTGGTTAGCGTCGGAGGCCCGTCAAACCTCGCGGTATTGCCTGAAGACACGTAGGTGTCCACTTCAATTTCGTCTCCTGACCCCAAATTACAGTGGTCGAAGGACTCCTTTGAAACCTTCCATTCCGCCCCATCTGTCGTGTCTACCAATATGGTTCCGTCGGGCCCTGGTGCGGATTTGACCACAGCGGCATCTCGTAACACGGACTTCTCTGTTGGGTCGTCACCAAATAAAAAGGAGTTTTCACTCATCTGTCCTGAAACGGAGAAGCGCCTCAATAGGTCCCCAACCTCAAAATCGTTACGTAGGCCGCTTTCTTTCTCTTCGAATGCGAAGCTGATTGCCCGAATTGGATATATATAGTAAATACGTCGTGGGCCATCGCTGTCGTTGATCCATGTCGATCGGATTACGACCTGTCCGTCGTATCCAGTATTATCAAGTATTCTTCCGATAGTGGGCGGTAATTCGTATTCGTTGGCCGCAAGAATCGCGTCCATGACATTTGCGAAGTCGAGCGCAAGATAGAGTGAGCTATCAGTTGCCACCATGACAGAACAGGACGGAATCTCAGAACTGATCTTCGTAAGCGCCTTGATGTAGTCCCCGCAGGCATACTTTCCGATTTGAGCCGCGTTTTCCTTTGATCCTGCTGAGCCTGACTCCTTAGAACGCAAGAGGAGGCGCCACCAATTGACATACCAGGAGTCTGAGAATTCATCCATGCCGGGAATGTTTGGCTTGCCCCGCTGCATGTCGGATAGGTATTTCTCAAGTAGTACGCTATAACGCAAATTGTATTGCGCCATGTAGGCGTCGGAGATGGTTGCGTTGCAAATTGGCGCAGTAGAACACGCACCCCTCAAGGAGCTGTCTTCGACTAGTTCTTCTAGGGTTTGAAAGAGCGCCGATGACCATGCCCTACGCGTGTCCCCTTCAAGCACATTCTTGGGCGAAAATATGTTGATGGAATAGCTGGTGGAATGGTCTTGTCTGCCGGAGCAAAGAGTAGGCTGTTGCGGCAATAACGTTGTCATTCGTCCCACAAGGTACGCGCAAACCGCCTGCGGGCTGGCTGGTATGGGAGCGGTCTGTGCTTGTGTGTCCTGTCCTGAGATTTGCACAGAGAAAAACAAAGCAGCGGCAGCGACTGTTGGAATGAGTTTCGAGTGAAAGTCTCTCATGTTGAATACTCTAAACCTGCATGGTGCGATTATAGGCGAAGATTGGGCGAATTGTCTACCGCTTTCGGGGTACAATCCATCGATGGTGATTTGGAGACCAAATCCTTATGTCATTTGCCCACGTTGCAACCGGGTGAACTACCTCAGCGGCGTGGACGCGACAAGTCAGTCGTGTCAGTCGCCTGAATCCGAGATCGTCGAATGTAGCCGCTGCCAGAATTCGCAATCATATCGCAAGGAGGATATGCTACCGATCATCCCAGAGCGAAGGGAGGGACAACATTGGGGCTATAGCAGATACTCAGGCTGCTACTCCGTCTATTTGATTGTGAACACATGTAATGCGTTGATCTATGTCGGAAAGACGACTATGTCTCTATTTGAACGGATGAGGCAACACGAGGTTTGCAGCAGACGTGGCAGTACTAGGTTTGCAATCGCCATGGCAGAGTTTGGATTTAAAGCATTCGACATGATTCTGCTCGAAGAGGTCTTCTATAGATGGGAGATGCACGAAGGGAGAGTGATCCACGAAGACAGAGAGCGTTATTGGATAGACCGCCTAGACGCTCGTAATCCACTTAAGGGCTACAACCATGCTTGACAACCGTGATCCTGATTGAAATTCCAATCCGAGGCGGACTCATTGCACAGTGAGAAAGGGGTATGCTAGTTTCATACCCTGCGAGGTCGCCTCCGCTTGCGCGAATCCCCATCCAGGCCGGTCTTCCAACCCTGCTCCCGCCTCCATGAGCTCTCGGCGGAGGAGGCGGCGATCTACCGCCAGCTCGACCCCGCCAGAATGCCGCAGCACGTCGCCATCATCATGGACGGCAACGGCCGCTGGGCGGGCAAGCGCGCCTTGAAGCGCTTCGTCGGCCACCAGCAGGGTGCCGAGAGCGTGCAGTACGTCATGGAGACGGCCTCGCGCATTAATCTTCCCTTCATCACGCTCTACGCCTTTTCGCTGGAAAACAACCTTCGCCGGCCCAGGTCCGAGGTCAACTTCCTGATGAAGCTGTTGCGCAGCTACCTGGTGGGCAACGTCCAGCGCATGAACGACAACAACGTGCGCATGGAGTACATCGGCCGCATCCACGAGCTGCCGTCTGAAGTCCAGGAGACCATGCAGTGGGCGACGGAATCCACGGCGAAGAACAACGGCACCACGCTCACCATCGCACTCAACTACGGCTCGCGCTCGGAGATCGTCGACGCCACCCGCTCCATCCTCGCCGGCCTCATCGCCGAGGCGCACCAGCGCGGCTGCTCGCTGGAAGACCTGCTGCAGGTGGACGGCCTGGAGTCGCGGCTGGACGAGCACCACATCACCGGCGCGCTCTACACCGCGCACATGCCCGACCCCGACCTTGTCATCCGCACCTCCGGCGAGCAGCGCATCTCCAACTTCCTGCTCTGGCAGATCGCGTACTCCGAGATATTCATCACCGGCCGGCTGTGGCCCGACTTCCGCGGAATCCACCTGCTGGAGGCCATCCTGGACTACCAGCACCGCGAGCGCCGCTTCGGAGGCCTGGGCGAGAGCTTCACCGACGAGGACCTGGACGCGCTCGAGCCCGCCGCCGAGGTCGCCGAAGAGATCGTCACCAAGCTGGCCCCCAACCAGCTCACCCCGCGCTGAGGCTACAGCCGTCCGTCGCGCCGCGCGGCGTCGTAAAGCGATAACCCGATAAGGGTCTTGCCGTCGTGGATCTTGCCCTCGGCGATCATCTTCATCGCCTGCGACAGCGGCACGCGCAGAATCTCGATCTGCTCGTCCAGCTCGGGCCGCGCATTGCCCTCGCGCAGGTCGCGGGCGAGATAAATCTGCATCCACTCGCCGAGGAAGCCGGGGCTGGCGAAGTAGCGCAACAGCCGCGTCCAGCGCCGGGCGCGGAAGCCCGTCTCCTCCATCAGCTCACGCTTGGCCGCGGCCAGCGGCGCCTCGCCGGGCTCGCGGCTGCCCGCCGGCAGCTCCAGCAGAAACTGCCCCGCGGCGTGGCGATACTGCCGCTCCAGAATCACGTCGGGGTCGGCGGGATTCTTCGATTCGTCCACCGCAAGCATCACCACCGAGCCGTTGTGCCGGATCACGTCCTTTATGTGCCGGTGTCCATTCGGCTCTTGCAGCGTGTCGGTGAAGACGTTGAAGACCCTGCCCTGAAACGCCAGCTTCGAGGAGATGAGCTTCGGCTTGGCGGCGCGCGGCTTCTTCGCGGCGGGCTTGAGGGCGGATGCGGTTGCGGAGTTGGACTTGCTTGAGTGTGCGGCCATGGGTCTACGGTATCATCCGGCATCGGGGCCGCAGAAGCCGCATCCAATCGAAGGAATCTCTGGCGCCGAGAGAAGTCCGCGCACGCACGCCACGACAGGAGCGCTCCGCGCCAAGTGCGGTCAGGCTAACATGGAAGCTGGCCCCGGGACGTGTCCCACGGTTTGAGGATTTTGATGAACGCCGAGTGTACTCCCTTCGCAACGCTGCCGCATACCACCCGTCTCTTCCGCGACTTCCTCGCCATGGGCGAGAGCGCGAACTCGCCGGTGCGTGCGTGGTACGGAGCTGAACCCTTCGGCAGCGAGTGGATGAAGGCAGCCGCTGCGAGCGCTCACGCCACTGCATTGGCCGATGCGCTGGATCGGCAGGGCCTTGCGTTTGGCGCAGGGCCGGCCGCGCTCGCCAACATCGCGAAGCTGCGCGCCGGCGCTCGCGCCGTCGTCACCGGCCAGCAGGTCGTGCTGCTGGGAGGGCCGCTGCTCACGCTGCTGAAGGCCGCAACAGCCATTGCGCGCGCCAGGCAGGCAAGTGCGGAGACGGGAATCGCGCACGTCCCCATCTTCTGGCTGGCGACAGAAGATCACGATCTCGAAGAGGTGAACCAGGTATCGCTGCTCAGCAAGTCGTCGGTCGAAACTCTGCGCCTCGGAGCGAAGCCAACTCCCTACGCAGCTCCCACGGGAAACATGGTTCTCGATGACTCCATCGACGCTCTGCTCGATCGGGCCAGCGACCTGCTGCACCACGCGCCCATCTGCGGTCTGCTGCGCGAGTGCTACGCGCATCAGCCAGACAAAGCCGCCCCAACCTTCGCCGGCGCCTTCGCCCGCCTGATGACGCGCCTCTTCGCCAGCCACGGCCTCATCGTGATGGACGCCGCGGGCCGCGACTTCCACGCCCTCGGCGCATCCGCGCTGCGATTTGCCATCGAACACGCCGAGGAGCTGGAGGCGGCGCTGTTGGCGCGTACGGCAGAGTTGGAGGCCGCGGGCTACCACGCGCAGGTGCTGGTCAAGCCGGGAGCCTCGCTGCTTTTTCTCATCAGCGAAGTCGAAGGCGCGCAGAATCGCCAGGCCCTGCATCGCCTGCCCGACGGAAGCTGGCAGGCCGGGGCAGGAAACTCGGCGACCTCCTGCACAACCGCCGAGCTGCTGACGATTCTCGACTCCGCGCCCGAGCGGCTCAGCCCCAACGCGCTGCTGCGCGCCGTCTTTCAAGACACCATCCTGCCCACCACGGCCTACGTCGGCGGGCCGGCCGAGGTCGCGTACTTCGCGCAGAGCGCGGTGTTGTACGAGCGCGTGCTGGGCCGCATCACGCCGATTCTGCCGCGCCTGTCGGCCACGCTGATTGAGCCGGCCATCGGCGCGATGATGGCGCAGCACGAGGTCACCCTGCCCGACGCAATGCGCTCAACCGAGGAGCTTGTCCAGTATCTGGCCGCGCGCGCCCTGCCCAGCGAGGCCAAGCGCCGCCTGGCCGACGCGGGCAACGCGCTGGACCAGGCGCTCGCCGCCGCGTACGACTACCTCGCCGCGCTCGACCCCAGCCTTGCCCGCGCCGCCGAGGTCTCCGCCTCCAAGATGCGCTACCAGATGGACCGCCTGCGCCGCCTGGCCACCACCACCGAGCTGCACCGCGAATCCAGCCTGCGCAAGCACGCCGAAGCCATGACGTTGCACCTGTTCCCCAACGGCCACTTGCAGGAACGCGTGCTGGCCGGGGTCTGGTTCCTGGCCGCGTGGGAGTCCGCGCACGGCGGCGCGCCGGACTCCGCTTTGGGATCCGGCCTCATCGCGCGCCTGGTGGAAGAGGCCGCCAGCCAATGCGCGGGCCACCTCGTCATCCGCTTCTGACCCCACGAACCTTGAACCTCGAACCTTGTACCTTCTGCATCGCAACCGTTCTAAAATGGTCTCGACGAGGTGAACAACATGGGCCTGAGCGACGAAGCGTTTGAAGTGACTTGTCCGGAGTGCGGAGCGATGCTGAAGGTCGATCCCGTTACGCGCGCCATCATCAGTCACACGCCCGCGCCGCGCAAGCGCATGTTCGAGGACTTCAGCGATGCAGCCCGCGCCGCGCGCGAGGCCGACGCACGCCGCGACTCCATCTTCGCCCAGTCCGTCGACGCGCAGAAGAACAAGGACGACCTGATGGCCAAGAAGTTCGCCGAAGCCGTCAAGAAGGCCAAGGAGAAGCCGATGACCGACCGTCCCCTGCGCGACTTCGATTTGGATTAAATGCTAAAGGCCTAACACCGATCACTCCGACAAGCACCGATCAAGACAGGGCAAAGCGTCTCCAGAA
The DNA here is from genome assembly GCA_049518555.1 of Acidobacteriaceae bacterium. Taxonomy (GTDB): domain Bacteria; phylum Acidobacteriota; class Terriglobia; order Terriglobales; family Acidobacteriaceae; genus Edaphobacter. The sequence continues at coordinate 17,367 of JBEKRR010000022.1, read as the reverse complement.
GGCAAAAGATATGTTCTTTTGTCTCTTATTCTTTTTTGCATTTATCGTTTCATCGGTGTGGACCGGTGTTAAGGTTTTGTTCCCACGCCCGCCTACGGCTTGAACGGCTCGTCCGCCGATGGGCCGTACAGCCCCGGCACGGGAACGTCGTTCAGGCGCAGGTAGACGCCGAGTTGCGCGCGGTGGTGGATCAGGTGGTTGAAGAACATGTGCCGGAAGGCCAGCGAGCGCGGGCTGTTGGAGAGGACGTGCTCACCATAGGAGAACTTCCACGGCGCGGCCAGGTCGGCGTCGGAGGCAGCGGCCAGCGCGGCGCGCGCCTCGGCGGCCAGCGCGTCGAAGTCGGCCAGCAACTTTTCGCGCGAACTGAAGATCATATCGGGCCACTTGGCGGTGGTCAGGTCCAGGCTGGGCGTGGTCAGAATGAATGTGCCAAACTTCGGCAGCGTGGCCACATGCATGGTCAGCTTGCCCATGGCCATGGACTTCTCGTGCGGCTTGTACTCGGCCTTGTCTTCCGGCACGCGCTCCAGCGTGCGCCGCGTATTGGCCATCTCCATGTCGAAGTCCTGAAGCAGAAGTTCCGCAGTAGTCATTTGGGGTCTCCTTATCCTTCCTGAACAGAATTTTAGATTCCGGGAGTTCCAATTTAGATTCCCGTAATGTTGAATCCGCAGTCGACAAACGTAATCTCGCCGGTGATGCCGCTGGCCAGCGGCGAGCAGAGGAAGAGCGCGGTGTTGCCGACCTCGATCTGCTCCACGTTGCGGTGCAGCGGAGCGCGCAGCGTTACGGCGTCCAGGATCTGGTTGAAGTCGCCGATGCCGCGCGCGGCCAGCGTGCGGATGGGCCCGGCCGAAATGGCGTTGACGCGGATGTTCTTCCCGCCCAGCGAGGCCGCCAGATAACGCACCACAGACTCCAGCGCGGCCTTGGCCACCCCCATCACGTTGTAGTTGGGGAAGACTTTTTCCGCGCCGTAGTAGGTCAGCGTCAGGATCGCTCCGCCGTCGGACATCAGCGGCGCGGCGGCGCGCGCCAGCGCAATCAGCGAGTAGACACTGACATCCTGCGCAATGCGGAAGTCCTCGCGGCTGGTGAGCAGGAAATCGTTTTTGAGCGCGTCGGCCGGCGCAAACGCAACCGAGTGGATGAGAATGTCGATCTTGGGAAACACCGCGGCAATCTGCGCGAAGACCGCGTCAATCTCCTCGTCGCGCGATACATCGCAACGAAACGCGCGCCCCGTGCCGCTCTGGCCCAGCTCTTCCAGCAGCTCTTCGGCCTCGCGCTGTAGCCGCTCCGACTGGTAGGAGAGCACCAGAATCGCGCCCGCCTCGGCCAGCTTCTGGGCCACGCTGTAGGCGATGCTGCGTTTGTTGGCCAGGCCGAAGACCACGGCCACTTTGCCCTTCAGATCGATCATGCAACTCCTAGAAATCTTCCAAGAGATTCCAATCATTAGGATAGCAGCGGAGAACGGGTTCCGCGCCCTGCGTCGTTTAGCCGCGCGTCAGCCAGTCGTACTGCTCCTCGGTCAGCGGAACCACCGAGAGCCGGAACTGGCGGAACATCACCGACCCCTGAAAGACCTTCGCCGCGCGAATCTCGGCCAGCTGCCTCTCGCGCTGCAACCGCTTCCCTGCCCGGATGCGCACCATGGGATTGTGCGGGTCGCTCGCGTCCACCGAGACGACCTCCGCCATCCCCACCGCGGCCTTACCAACATTCGAGTGGTAGATCACGAGCCTCTCGCCCTTCTTCATCTCGCGCAGGTTGAGCAGCGCCTGGTTGTTCGAGATGCCATCCCAGAGGGTCTCGCCATCGCGCGCCAGATCGTCGAAGGAGTATTTTCCCGGCTCGGTCTTTAACAGATACGGCATAGGTGATTAGAGGCTCGAAGTGCCAGGAATGGTGCAAGCAAAACTCGCCGCAGATTAATTGCTTACCCGCCCAGATCGACGAGTTGAACCTGTCCGACCGGACGACCCAGAAAGCGCGGGCCGAGCCGCTCGAACTTCTGCACGGAGTCGGTGGCAAAGAACTCGCAGGTTGCCTCGCCAATGCCCGTCGAAGCTCCTGGCGCTACGCCATTCTCCGATAAAATCCGCGCCACAGCGCGCGCCGTCGCCTGCGCCGAGTCGATGACCCGCAGTGGACGGCCAAGCTCCGCCAGCGTGCGTTCGATGGCCGCCCGCAGCAGCGGGTAATGGGTGCAGCCGAGCAGCAGCGCGCGGCTCTCGGGCGCGTCCCGCAGCGCTTCGCCGAGATATATGCGCAGCACCTGGGAGGTTACGGCAGCTCGTGCGGCATCGCTCGCGCTGGCGAGTTCTCCCGGCGTCTCTTCGCCGATCCATCCCTCCTCCACCAGCGGCACCAGCAGCGGACAGGCCTTCTCGATCGCGCGCAGGCCCAGCGCCGCGCAGGCCCGCGCATACGCGTGCGATTCGATCGTCGCCTGCGTTGCCAGCACCAGAACTTCGCCTGCTGTCCCAACTTCCCTGCACGCGGCAGAAGCAGCCTCAACTCCCGGCTCGATCACGCCCACCACCGGGATCGTCAGTCCTGCGCGCAGCTCTTCGAGCGCCAGCGCCGTTGCCGTATTGCAGGCCACCACCAGCAGTTCCGCGCCACGCTGCTGGAGAAATCGCGCACTGGAGAGCGCATAGCGAGCGATCGTCTCCCGCGACTTCGACCCATAGGGCAGCCGCGCCGTATCGCCCAGGTAGACGCAGTGGGAGCCCGCGACCAGCGGCAGCAGCTCGCGCAGCACGGTCAGCCCGCCGAAGCCCGAGTCGAAGACTCCAATGGTCAAACCCTTCGCGCCCATCAGCGGCCCTCCTCTGTGGTTGGCTGCGCGGAGTTGCTTGTGGTATCGACCACATCATAGGTGCGCAGCAGGTCGGCGTGCCCATTCAGCGTCTCGCGCGGCTGGCCGTCCACCAAAAAGCGCACCTGCTCGATCAACGGAAAGTTTGCGTAGAGCGTGCCGAGGATAGAGTCGATGGTCAGCGTCTCCGGCTCGATGCCGGAGGGGTGGTGGTCGGCAAAGCTTCCGTGCAGGTTCACCACCGCCAGCTTGCCGCCGGGAATGCGCGGCCCGGGGTTTTGGTCGGCGTTGGAGGGAGGGCCGTCCGGTGCGCTCCACCCCGCAACCACGGAGCGGTCCTTGCGCGCCGCCGCGTTCTTTCCTACCGCCGGCTTTTCTTCCTCCGCCGGCTTGCCGCCGGGCGCAACCGGCGGGCGCAGCGGCAGGTCGAGCAGAAATACATCGTCCACCGACGGACCGCTCTCCAGCGGATGGGCGGAGCCTTTGTAGGAATATTCCGCGATCAGCCGCGTCAGCAAGGCGCGCGCGCGGGCCGTAGTCTCCGTCGGCAGCGCAACCTCACGCTCCACCAGAGAGATGGAGCCGGTGGCGTCATTGGCCAGCGCCAGGTGGACCGTCTCGCTGGGCGTGGCCACGGGCGCGGCCAGCGGCGTCTCGTCGCGATGCCGGGTCAGCTTTTCGCGCGTCTGCTCGCACCCGCGCAGCAACACCAGCGCCATCACAAGGATCGCGCCGCTCAGGCTCCAGAAGAGAACGCGCTGGTAGCGGGGAATCATGGGGTCCCCCCTGCTGGCGCTGGGTTGTCGTCTGACCCGGTGGAGGAGCTCGCCGGCGCGGCCTGGCCAGCGCTGTTCTCCTTGACTTTGTTCGTCTGACCCTGCCCACCGGACGGAACGCCGGACGGAGCATGGGCCTTGGCTGCCGCGCGCCTGACCGCAGCCCGCCCGGCAGCCTCCGCCGCCGCCCGCGCCTCGACCGCGGCCTGTGCCGCAGGATCGATGGTCGCCCCGCCCGCGCCCGTCGCGGTTGAATTGGGGGCCGTCGGGTCCACGTGGCCGCGCCACGCCTGCAACGCCGCGGTCACCGTGGCGGCGACCCGCTGCTGGTACTCCGCGTCCGTCACCGGCGTCGCGTCGCTGCCTGCAACCGGCAGCGGAGCAAGTTCGATCGCCACAGCCGGGCACTCCAAATTGTCCAGTGGCCGCACCGGCTCCCGCCCGGAGACCACCGGAAGGTTCGCCTTCCCCAGAGCTGCGCTCAGGTCGCCGGCAAGGCGCAGGCTCTGGCTGACAGAGGCGGCCTGCGCCTGCTCCCACGGCACGGGGACGAATGCAACTCGCGGGGTGAGCGGAACGTTCGAGCTCGAGTCCTCCTCCGGCGGCTGCAACGCCGAGGTGTACAGATGCACGCCCGGTCCGCTGGCCGTCGCGTGGATCACAAGGCAGGCCAGCGCGTGCGCGCGGTTGGCGATCTCGGCGCGCTGGTCGCTGGTCATCGGATTGGGATCGACGGAGTCGGAATCCCGCGTCGCAACCACGGTAAAGCCCGCGGCCGTCAACGTCGCGCGCAGCCGAGCCGCAATCGCCAGCGTCACGTCCTTCTCGTAGATCTTGTCGCCCAGCGTGGCGCCCGCATCCTGCCCGCCGTGCGCCGGGTCCAGCACCACAAGATCGCGGTCCATCTGCAATGCGGCAGAGCTCTGCGCCTGCCTGGGGTTCGCGTTCTGCCCCTGCGGCTGCGCCCGGAGGCAGAACGCAGCAACAGCCGCGCCCGCCACAATGGCGACGAGAACGGCGGCGAACTTGCGAGAAGGAATCAACGGTTTTTCTTCAAATCAAATCTTAGAACCTATTTAATAACTCGATTCAACTGACATACTCTCACTTGTTTTGCTTAAGGGCACGGCTTTAGCCGTGCCGTAGATGTTGCATTTGAACCGCGGCTTTAGCCGCTGAGGTTAAGGAACAGTCCTCGAACGGGAGTTATTAGACAGGTTCTCAGACCAATGGAATAAAAACGCCTCAATCCAGCGCATAGATTGCCAGCCCGCTCAGCAGCTTGGGATAAAAATCAGTCGACTTCTGCGGCATCACGTCGCCGGAGAGCGAGACCTCGCGCAACTGGCCGAGCGTGACCGGCTTGATGAGGAAGGCAACGTCGGCCTCGCCCGCCCTCACCTGCTCCACCGCCTCCGCCGCCTCGCGCAGGAAGCGCAGGCTGCCGGCCTGCGTGATCCTCTCTTGCGAGAGCCCCAGAACCCGGCCCAGCAGGATGCTGTGCAACTGCACCACGTCGAGCTGCGCCTGGCGCGCGGGAACGCCTGCCAGCGCTGCCCGCACCGCATCGGGCTTCGCGCGCAGCAGATGATTTCCATCGCGCGTCACCACCAGAAACGCCGTGCCTTCCGCCTCGGCCAGCGGCCCAAGGTCGGCCGAATCCAGCGGCGTCACCGTAAAGAACTCCTGCGCGCTGGCCAGAAACTTCTGGGTTGAAAAATTCTCCAGCCCGAAGACCACGCGATGGGTGGGCAGAATCGTAATCCCCGGCGCGTCCATATTCACAAACGTCATCATCATCGCCGCCTCGGGAAAGGGCGGAACAGGAAGACGGCCCGTGCCCAGCTTCTCGTCCGGATTGCGCGGCTCGCCCAGCGGCAGCTTCAACTGCGCCGACCGCTCCTTGGCATACGCCACCGAGGTCTCGTAGCGATGGTGACCATCCGCGATGATCAGCTTCTTGTCCGCCATCGCGGTCAGGATCGGGTTGATCAGCGCCGGGTCGGTCAGCTTCCACACGCGATGCACCACCCCGTACTCATCCGTAATCGCCAGGTCGGCGGGACGGGCCGCTTTCCCGTCCTTCCCTGTCCCAAAGATCAGCTTCTCCGCCGTAAACGCCGGGTCCGAGTAGAGCATATACACCTGCTCGCAGTAGGCCCGCGTAGCCTTGAACAGCGCCAGCCGGTCGCTCTTGTACTTGGGAAACGTCTGCTCGTGCCGGTAGACCACCTTGTCCGCATACTCGTAGAGATGTCCCAGCGCAATGAACCCGCGCCGCTCGCGCACCTCGGCTGGTTTCCCGGCCGCGGCGCTATGGGGCACCGTGTAGCTCTGCGAGTAGCCGTAGAGCGCGGGCTCCGCCTCCTCGGCCAGGACCCCCTCCCTGCGCCACTCGCGCAGCCACTCCGCTGCCCGCGTATACACGTTGTGCGCCTCTTCGCCTGCGGGCAGAAACTCCTCGGCCTCGGTGTCGTCCGGCTCGTGTTTTCCCAGAATGATGCGCACCAGGTTGTACGGGCTCGCCTCGTAGTACCGCTGCTGCATCTCGGGGGTGATCTTGTCGTAGGGCTGAGTGACCACGTCCTCCATCCGGACGCGGCTGGTGTCGTAGCGAAGTGCGCGGAACGGATAGATGCGGGCCATGCGGGGTCTCGGCGCTCCTGACAAAAATGTTCTGCCATCGATTGTACGGGGAACCCATCTCCGCCGCCGCCATCACAGGCTGCGGAAAAACCCTGTTTTGCTTAAGGGCACGGGTTCACCCGTGCCGTAAGAGCTTCCTTTGCAACGCGGCTTTAGCCGCTGAGGTAGGGGTCCGTGCTTGCCGCAGGAGTTCTTATGCAGCGTCTAACAAGACGAGAGGGACTGCGAGATGATATAAGTCGCGCAAGTGTCATGAGGCCGATCATGCGGATTACGGTGGGCAGGACGGGCAGAGTGGGCCAATCGCGGCTGACGTGCGCGGCCCTGGCCATGGGCCTGGCTGCCTTCGCCCTGGTCCCGCCCCTCCCAGGCCGCGCCCAGGAGAACCCGCTAAGCAACGTCCAGACGCCCGCGCCCGCGCCGCCGCCGAAGCCGCCAGATTCCGAAGCCCAGAAGCCGGTGATTGAGGGCGGACCCAGTGTGGCCGCCGAGGGCGCCTCGCACAGCGACGCCCGCCTGCGCGTCGATGTCAACCTCGTCCAGGTCCCCGCCACCGTCACCGACCCCATGAACCGGCTGGTCACCGGCCTGGAAAAGGAGAACTTCACCGTCTCCGACAACAACGTCCCCCAGACCATCCGCTACTTCTCCACCGAGGACGCGCCCATCACCATCGGCGTGGTCTTCGACCTGAGCGGCAGCATGACCACCAAGTTCACCCGCGCGCGCAAGGCGCTCACAGAGTTCCTGCGCACCTCCAACCCGCAGGACGAGTTCTTCGTCGTCGGCTTCAACGACCGCCCCTCGGTCATCGTCGACTACACCTCCGACGTGGACGACGTGGAGGCGCGCATGGTCATGCTGAAGCCCGAAAACCGTACCGCGCTGATCGACGCCGTCTACCTCGGCGTGGACCACCTGCGCCAGGCCAGATACGACCGCAAGGCGCTGCTCATCATCTCCGACGGCGGCGACAACCGCAGCCGCTACACCCAGAACGAACTGGAGCGCGTGGTGCGTGAGGCCGGCGTCCAGATCTACTCCATCGGCATCTTCGACAACTACGCCCCCAGCCTGGAGGAGCAGATGGGCCCGCAACTGCTCAAGGAGATCTGCGAGAGCACCGGGGGACGTCTGTTCACGGTCAGTGACGCCGGCGACCTGGAGGACATTGCTTCGCGCATCTCCGCCGAACTGCGCAACGAGTACGTCCTGGGCTACAACCCCACGGAGCCGAAGCGCGACGGAAGCTGGCGTAAACTCAAGGTGAAGCTTGCGCCCCCGCCCGGTCTTCCGCCACTGACCGTACACTTCCGCGAGGGATACTATGCGCCTTCGCAGTAGGAGAAAGATGCTTTCGGGTGCATCCAAGGGATTCGCCGCCGCTGCGCTCCTGTCGCTGGCCCTCTGCGCTGCAATCGCCCGCGCCCAGCAGTCCGCGCCCACGCCGCCCGCGACACAGTCCGCCGCACCCGCGCAGGCAACTCCGCCCGGGCCCGCCGACAGCCAGCAGGGCACTCCCCTCAACCCCATCGAACGCGGCTCAGGCGGCACGTTCACCCTGCGCCAGAATGCCTACGAGGTCCGCCTCAACGCCACCGTCCTCGACAGCTCTGGCCGCACCATTCAAACCCTCGACAAGGACGCCTTCCGCGTCTTCGAGGACAACGTCCCCCAGACCATCGCCAGCTTCCGCCACGAAGACCTCCCGGTCTCGCTCGGCATCCTCATCGACAGCTCCGGCTCCATGTACGACAAGCGCGCCGCCGTCGACGCCGCCTCGCTCGACCTGGTCAAGCTCTCCAACCCGCAGGACGAGGCCTTCCTCGTCGACTTCTCCTGGGAGGCCTTCATCGACCAGGACTTCACCAATGACATCGCCAAGCTCCAGCAGGGGCTCAGCTACATCAAGTCCTCCGGCGGCACCGCCATCTACGACGCCCTGGTCGCCTCCGCCGACTACCTCTCCAAGAACGCCAAGCACCCCAAGCAAGTGCTGCTGATCGTCACCGACGGCGAGGACAACGCCTCCAGCGCCACCCTCGAACAGGCCATTCGCCGCATCCAGGACTTCGACGGCCCCGTCGTCTACTGCATCGGCCTGCTCTTCGGCGACGACACCACCAAGACCGAGGCGCGCCATGCCCGCCGCGTCCTTGAAACCCTCTCCGAACAGACCGGCGGCGCGGCCTACTTTCCCAAATCGGTAAAAGATGTGGACGCCATCACCAAAGAGGTGGCCAACGACATCCGCACCCAGTACACCATCTCCTACCACTCCACCAAACCGCCCGAACTGGGCGGCTACCGCGTGGTCCGCGTCGAGGCCAAAGACAAGGGCTACGGCAAGCTCTCCGTGCGCACCCGCAGCGGCTACTACCCACGCGTCACCCCCGCGACTGCATCCACCACCTCTGCCTCACCCGCCCCGCCCGCTCAATAACCCTGTCATCCTGAGCGCAGTCTGGCGCGCATTTGCGCCAGACGGAGTCGAAGAGCCTGTCCTGAGCTTGTCGAAGGAACCCCGACGAAGCCAGTTCCGTCACATCCGCCCGAACCTTTCTCCCACAAACTCCAGCCTTTCCCTGCCTCCTTCGCAGCGCCCCCCTCACAGTTTCTCGTCGATCTGCAGCGACTCGATCTTGCTGGCCAGCTCGTCCTTCGCCGCCTGCAGAGCAGCCTGCGCCGCGGTCAGGTCCTTCTGCGCGCCCGCAATCTGGTCCTCGGTCGCGTTCAGGTCGCGCACAAACCGCTCGCGCGAGGCCTTGTCCGCGTTGGCCAGCGCGGTGACGTTGGCCCGCTGCCGCTCCTCGTCCGACTGTAGCGCTTTCAGGTGGGCGTTCACCTTGTCCAGCGCCGTCTGCATCTCCGCCACATGCCGCCGCGCGTCCAGGATCGGCTGAAGCAACTGCTTGATCTTCTCGCTGTTATTGGTCTGGTTCAGGATGAACGTGAGCTGGTTGTCGTCGAAGTTGGTCAGCCGGTAGGTCACTGTGCTCTTGTGGTGTTCGCTGACGCGCAGCCGAGCCGTCTCGCCCGCTGCCGCCGTCACGCGGAAGCGATAGAGGGTCGGGGTGGTCTCCTCCGGCTTGGGGTCCTTGTTATCGCTGGCATTGCCGTTGTCCAGCGTGAAGCCCTGACGAATGGGGTGCTCGATCACCACCGTGCGCCCGTCCGTCGCCGCGTTGTGTACGACATAGGTGATCTCCGCCGTCTGCGTGTGGTGCAACACCATCACGCCCTTGGCCGCGGTCACCGAGGTCGCCTGCATGTTGCTGTTCTGCTCCTCTGTGCTCACCCGCACCGCCTGGTCCACCGCGTAGGAGAGCAGCCGCTTCTCCGCCGGATGGATCGGGTCCATCAGCCCCTCGCCGCCGAAGTTCCCGCCCTCCACAATGGTGAACGAGCCGCGGTCCAGCGTCAGCTTCGAGGTGTTGGTGATCCACAGCGCGCGCAGCGGCGTCGGCTGCTGCTGCGACCACAGCGTCACCCGCTCCGCATCGATCTTCGTCTGCAGGATCGGCACCATCGCCGATTCGTTCTTGCGAATCGTAATCGGCTCCGTCAGGTTGTACGCAAAGTAATCATCAAACGCCGCCGTTGTGGTCTTGGCCTTGACCGAGTCCTCTGCGGACTGCTCGTAGGCTTGCGGCGGGGCGGCAGGCGGCAGGGCGCCTGCGACGAAGTTTGCGTTCAGGCTCGTTTGGCCGCTGCCGCCGTAGATGCCGCTGACGCCACCAGCGACGCCAGCCCCATAGCCGGAACCGGTACCATTGCCCATGCCCGTGACTGCCCTCGCTTTAGCTTGAAGAACCGCCGGGGCTGACGCCAGTGGCAGCGCGGTCTGAGCAACAGCTTCCCCGCTCTCATGCGTCTGCGGCGTCAGTTGCGCCTCCTGCGGCAGCCCGATCTCCGGCCTGCGCGAGTAGTACGGCACCGAGAGCGGCTGAATGAAGCTCTGCGGCGCGCCCGCAATCAGAGAGAGCCGCACGTTGATCCAGTCCGCGCCGGTCGTATTGTCCACCACCGACCATCCCTGCAATGTCGCCGTCTGCGGCTTGGAAGGAGTGGAATCGCCCGTCGAAGCGCTCCCCGCCTTCGGCTCGGTGAACAGAATCCGGTAGGTGGACTTCCAGATCGGCACCTCGCTGATGTAGCTGACGCTCAGCTCGCGCGTGCCCGTCCCGTTGTCCTCGATTGTCAGGTGGCGCAGCCCCTGATTTCTCGTACTGGCCAGCAGTTGCAGATAGCGCGTCACGTCCTGGTGCAGGTCTGCGTCCAGCAGCGTCACCGAGGTCGCCGTTGTCAGCTCCACGGTGCGCACCTCGCCGCCCTCGCCGATCACAGTAATCAGCCGCTTCTCCAGCGCGGGTTTGTTGTCGCCTTCTGGCGTATTCACCAGCTCAATATTCAGCAGCCGCCCTGTAATCGCTGTCGTACCGGATCGCACCTCAACTCGCGCGCCACGGATGGCCTCATAGAAATCGACCGCGGTGGCGTCTTCGCCCAGCGCCAGCGGCAGCGCCTTCAGCTGCTCCTCCAGCGGCGTGGTCGAGTTGTACCCCGCGCCCGCAATCCGCCCGCCGTTCAGGTCGATCGCCGTCAGCGATTGCAGCACGTCGTTCAACTGCGCCGTCGTGAAGTCAATCGTCACGGACTGATCGCCCGTCACCCGCCCTGCGTGCTCAAAGAACCCCACGCCGTTCTTGTACAGCGAGACGCGCGTCACCGGAAGCTCGCTCGAAGCCGCAGCCTCCGCGCGCGCAGCCGCCGGCTTCGCCGTCGCTTTAGCAACAGGCTTGGCTACCGGCTGCTGCTGCGCGCCTGCGGTAAGAGTGAACGCAAGAAGAAAGAGAGAGGAGAAGCCGATTGTCTTGCGCATGGGATTGTCCTTTCGGCCCGAGGAGGCCTCACTGCGTCTGCAATGCGAGTGAAAACCGTGCAGGCAAAATCCCCCGCAGGCTTCCGCCTGCCATGATAGACGCAGAAGAACAGAGAAGAGAGTTGTTCCCGGAAAAAGAATTAATCCGCGGCTAAATGAGATGGCCCCACATCTCGATGGAAGACATGGGGCCATCGTTTGTTGCTTCGCCCTATCAGAAGCCGCGTTCGCTCGCGGCGGTCTTTGCAATGGCGGGATCTTCCTTGGCGATTGGCGCAGTCGTCAGCGTGAGCGTCGCCGATGGAACTCCGTCCGCACTGGCTGTCACCGTCACCTTGCCCGAGCTGCCAGTGGCGCGCAGCAGAGCGAGCGCGGTGCCGAAGTAGAGCTTGCGCTGGGTTGCCTGGAACGGATCGTGGTCCATCATGTTGCCGTTGTCCACGGCGATGATCGACGCCGGCCCCTTGGCCGCGAAGTGAACCACCGTCGTCGAGTCGGGAATCCTCGTTCCCGCCGCATCCACCAGCGTCGCGGTGACATAGCGGACGTCGTTCCAGTCGGGCGTTAGCGGCGTGGCCGGCGTGTCGGCGGTGAAGACGAGCCGCGCCGGTTTGCCCGCCGTCTTCAGCTCGTCGCTGGCAACGATTGTGCTGCCGCTGCGCGCCACCGCCTTCAGCGTTCCCGGCTCGAACGGCACCTGGAACGTGATCGCGCTGGCGTCGGGGTGCTGTTTCTCGGTGCCCAGCGACTTGCCATTCAGAAAGAGCTCAACCTCTTCGGCGTTGGTGTAGACTTCGACGTTCTCGGTGTGCGGCGTCAGGTCCTTCGGCGTCCAGTCGGCGAGCAGCGGTTCAGAGAAGCGCACCGAGGGATCGGCCGCAGGAGGCGCGGCGGTGCGGGGACCGGCCGGAGGTCTGGCCGCGCGAGGGGCCGTGGAAGCAGCAGACTGGTCGGTGCTGGTGGCGTTGGCGTAGCCGGGATCGATGGAAGCCGGGCGGATGGCGGCTGTGCGCCGTACCATGGCCACCATCGGCGTGGTGGCCCACCAGCTCTCGCGCTCATAGGCGCGCCCGTGCGGCAGCGCAACGCTGTTCAGCAGGCCGGAGCCGGATCCGATCGTCGGCCAGGTGCGCGACTCGCCCAGATAGTCGATGCCGCTCCACAGGAATTGCCCGGAGTACTCCGCGTGGTCGCGCACGGCGGTCCACTGGTCGCGGTCGTGCGCGTTCTCTGTGCCAATGATGCTGCGCGTGGGCTTCTGCGCGTGTGCGGCCAAAATCTCCAGCGGCCGGTAGTTCTGCCCGATCACATCCAGCAGGTCGGCCAGCCCGTCCTCGTAGTCGTGGCTCGCGTTGGGACGGAAGAGCGCCTGGGTGACGGGCCGCGTCGGATCGTTCTGATGGAAGGTGGCGACCAGCGACTTCAGAATGGGAATCGCAATCTCCGGACGCGGCGTGTCGTGGATCTCGTTGCCCGCCGACCACAGAATGATGCTGGGATGGTTGCGGTCGCGCATCACCGTGTCGGTGGTGTCGCGAATGTTCCACTCCTTGAAGTAGAGGTGGTAGTCGTAGGGATTCTTGGCCACCGTCCAGCAGTCGAACATCTCGTCCATGATGAGGAATCCCATGCGGTCGGCGAGGTCGAGAAACTCCGGCGCGGGCGGGTTGTGCGCGGTGCGGATGGCGTTGACGCCGACCTTGCGCAGTTCGGTCAGCCGCCGCTCCCACACCGCCAGTGGAACGGCCGTCCCCACCGCACCGCCGTCGGTATGCAGGGCCACGCCCAGCACCTTGTGGTGCACTCCATTGAGGAAGAATCCCTGGTCGGCGTCGAAGTGGAACTCGCGAATGCCGAACGGCACAACCTCCTCGTCCACCGGCTTGCCGTCGCGCACGAGCGTGGCGTGGACTGTATAGAGCGCGCCGTGCCCAATGTCCCAGCGGTCGGGATTGGCGATTGTGGTCTCCGCGTTCAGGTCCGCGGTCGCGCCCGGCGCGAGATCCAGTGGCTGCGCCGAAAAGATGTCTTTGCCGGCGAGAACGGCGCTTCCATTCGGACCGGTGAGTTGCACGTGCAGCGAGAGCTTCGCAGCCCTGGCGGACTCGTTGATCACCGTGCTGCGAATGTGGATGGTCGCCGAGTCGGCCATGACTGCCGGCGTGGTAACGAACGTCCCCCAGGGAACAATGTGCGCGTCGCCGGTGGTGACCAGCCGCACCTGGCGGTTGACCCCCGCGCCGGGATACCAGCGCGACGCGGGCTGCTGCGAGTCGTCCACGCGCACCGCAATCACGTTCTTGCCCGCCCGCAGGTGCGGCGTCAGCTCGTAGACAAAGCTCACATAACCGTACGGCCTGTGGCCTAGCAATTCGCCGTTCAGGTAGACATCGCTGTTGGCCATCACTCCGTCGAAGACGACAAACGTCCGTCGCGCCGCAGTCGGCTTCGCATCCGCCGCAGGAACGGTGAAGCTCTTGCGGTACCAGCCGACGCCGGTCGGCATAAATGCGCCCGCGCCCTTCGATGGCGCGTCTTCCTTCACCGGCCCGGCGATGGCCCAGTCGTGGGGCAGGGTCACGCTCTTCCATGCGGAGTCGTCGAAGCCGGGCTTCTCCGCGCCCGCGGCATCGGCCTGCAAAAAGCGCCAGCCCGTGGTGAACTGCTGGATCGTGCGCGGCTTTTGCGACGCCGGTGTTGCGGCAGGGATTGCCCCGATGGCTGCGGCGGATGCTGCAGCCTGTAATGTGGCCTGCGCGGCAGCGGGCGCGGCGTAGAGGGAGAGCGGAAGGGCACCGAGAGCGGCGAGGAGAAGATTAAGGGGGCGCATGAAGGTCCTTATGGGTTGGTTCTGGGTCGGGCGGTTCGTGTCAATGCAATTCCCCGGCCCTCCAGGAATCGTGGGCCGGGAATCCGTATCCATACTATGCGCAGTCAGACCTGGGAGGGGTCACTTCTGGGTCGTCGTCGGCGTCGGCATGATGGGGTTGAACCGGGTGGCCAGTTCCGGCGTGGACACAGCGCCTGTCTGGTCGGCGGCCTTGGCCACCTCCGCCGCGAAGACGTAGCTCCGCCCGAACATATTGCTGGTGAAGAAGACGTACTTCTTGTCCGGCGAGAAGCGCGGGTTCGGCTCGGCGCGGTAGTTCTGGTGCGCCATGTTGACCAGGTGCTCGGAGTGGAAGACGCCCGGCTGCCAGTAGGCCGGTGAGTTCAGCGCGCCCGGGCCGCCCATAATCATCTGCGGATGGAAGAGCTCGATCCACTCGCCGTCCGGCGCCCGCGCCACCTGGCCGGAGTCGCCGCCGTCGCCGCAGAACAGATCGAGGTCCTGCGTCAGGTTGAAGTGGATCGACCAGTCGTTGCGCTCCAGGTGATACGCCACGCGCTTATGCGTCTCCAGGTTGTAGCCGGCGAGGAAGAAGACCTCGCCCTTGGGATACTGCCAGTCGTACCAGATGGTCTTGCCGTCCAGCCCCCAGAACTCGTGGCCTGCGATCTCCATTGCCATGGTGCGCTTGTGGATGAGCTGGTTGCCCGTGCCGTCGGTGTGGATCAGCCAGATGCGGTCCACCTTCTGCCACATGCCCTCGTGGCAGTACATCAGCAACCGCGGGTCGGTCGGCGAAAACAGCAGGTGGTTCACCCAGTCGGTCGAGTGCAGCAGAACCCTGATCCTGCCTGCCTTCTCGCCATTCGGCCCCGGCGCCAGCCGGATGGTGAACAGCACCACTGGAATGCGCGCCGCAAGCCTCCGCTCCATCATCGCGCCCTTGTCTTCCGCCTGCACATTGGCCCCGCCCAGCGTGGGATTCGCGGCGGCGGGACTCACGGCGGCGGGCGCACCGGCAGCCGAAGCCCCCGGTGCAGCCTGTGCGCGCGTTCCACCCGCTCCAAAACCCATGCCGAATCCTCCTGCCGGCGCGGCAAGAAATGCGTGCGGAGCATTCGGATTGCCGCCCGGACAGTCCGCCGCGTTATACGTCCCCGCGCCCAGCGTCTCGTCCGCATTCACGCTGGAGATGCTCACCCGCGGCGGCAGGTCGATCAGCTTGGTCACCGCGCCGGTGTTGGTGTCCGCCTTGTAAACCGCATTGCTGCGCGTCACCGGGTCCATGCGCGTGAAGAAGACGCTGTTGGTCTTGTGTCCCACAACAATGGCGCGCGCTCCGCTGCCGAATCCGAAGCCGCGTCCGCCTCGCGCGCCCTGACCCGCCTGCCCGCCCGCCGCGGCATCCGTGGCCGCAGCAGCAGCCGCGGGAGGAGGCGGCGCAGGCAGGTTCGGCACCAGCATCCGCGTCGTCATCGTCGCCAGGTCCAGCACCCGAATGCCCTCCGGCGAGTTGTACACCATCTGCTTGTGGTCCGGCGTGAACTCGTTCACGTTGAAGTAGAATGCGCCCGAATTCGGCTCGTCCGACACGCGCCACACGCGGTGCCCGGTGTCCTTGTCGATCCACGTCTTGGGCGGCATCGCCCCCGTCTCCGACGGCTTGTTGTCGCGCTGCATCTGCGCGGCAAGCCCCGGCGCGTGCAGCGCCAGCCCGGCGAGCGGGGCAAATGCAAGGACGGGAACGAGTGCGGCGAGTCTGAGTCTGGCGGTGTGTTGCAATTTGAATTCAGGGCGGAATGACATTCGCTGCTCCTAAGAAACTGTTCTTCTAACTCGATTTACCCTACAGAATCGTACTGGTCTTGCTTAAGGGCACGGCTTCAGCCGTGCCGTAGATGCTGCATTTGGACTTCGGCTTTAGCCGCTGAGGTCAGTTCTCGTGGCACTCGCATGAGTTTCTAAACAGGTGCTAAGAGCGACAAACTCACTGAGCAGACCTGCGTCGAGGCATGTCGAAGTGCCGGCCGGGTTCGTGCGTCAGAGAGATATAGAGTTGAAGACGATGCAGCGGTAAGATTAGTTTCGCCCGAAATCAATGGGCTGCCGGCGGCGGCGATTGGCAGACGCAACGCTGGCGGCGCGCATCCAATGGTCGAACGGGCCAATGGCGGACGGCCCGCAGAATGGCCCGCAATTCAGCCTCCACTCGGCCCTCCCCGGCCCACGGCGGGTCCAGAAAAATAAAGCCGCACTGCACATCTCTGACCACTCCCCAGGAAATCGTGAGATGCTCTAACATTGAGTCTGAACCAGAATGGGGCTTTGAACCGGATTCCGGCCTGTACGAATTGAAGACATCCCGCTCCCATCGTCCGGCCCTCGCCGATGAAAGGACTGGCGGCGCTTCGTCGTCCAAGGAGGCCCATTCCGATGAACCGAATCATCCTTGCCGACAACCAGGCGATCTTCCGCGCGGGCGCGGCACGCGTCATTGCTGTGGAAGACGACATGCGCATCGTGGCCCAATGCGACGACCTCGCCCGCCTCTCCAGCGCCATCGACACCTGGCGCGGCGCCATTCTTCTCTTCTCCTCCAGCATGCAACTGGACCCCAACGCCGTCATCGCCCACGCCCGGGCGGCCGGCATCCGCACCATCTACATCGCCGAAAACGGCTCGGAGGTCCCCGAAGAGCTCGCCCGCGCCCTGGATGGCGTTCTCTTCCGCAGTGTTCCCGGCCCCGGCCTGCTGGAGTGCATCCGCCGCGTCGCCGCCGGACAGCACTCCTTCCAGCACTCCAACGTCACCTCCATCCTGGCCCAGGATGCGGTCGGCGCGCGCGTCCGCGACCGCCTCACACCCAAGGAGATCCAGATCGTCGCGCTCATCGTCCAGGGATACAAGAACAAGCTCATCGCCACCCAGCTCAACACCAAGGAGCAGGTCATCAAGAACTACCTGCGCAGCATCTACGACAAGACCGGCGTCAGCGACCGCCTGGAACTCGCGCTCTTCACCATCCACCACCGCGTCCTCGCCGAGGCCGCAGCCCACGCCAGCGACCTCCTGCAGCAGGCCAAGTCCGCCTGAACCATGTGCCGCACAATCGGCAACACCGCCGGTCCACGCCGAACGGTCCTCACCGCCAATCTCATCGCCGCGTCTCGCCCTTGAGCTCCTCCCACGTCCCCCAGCGAACGATGCGTCCGTCTTCCAGCTCGAAGATGCGGTCGGCGCGGCAGACCGCGCTCGGCCGGTGCGCAATCATCAAAACCGTCAGCGCGCCACGGCCCTCTTGCCTCGCGTTCTGCATCGCGTCCAGCTTCGAGCTTCGGATCGCCTCGCGAATCGCATCCAGAATGCGCGCCTCGTTCTCCACATCCAGCGCATTGGTCGCCTC
>JBEKRR010000021.1:0-36429 GCA_049518555.1 Acidobacteriaceae bacterium | reverse complement strand
AGATCGCCGTCCAGGTCGCGGTGCGGCCCATAGTTCACGGCGTTGTATGGATTGATGGCGCTGTCCCAGTTGGAGAATCCATCGTGATGCTCACCCGGCGCCAGCACGTACTTCGCCCCGGCGCTCTTGAAGAGCTGCGCCCACGCGTCCGGGTCCCACTTGGCCGCGGTATACATGGGCAGAAAGTCCTTGTAGCCGAACTTGGTGGGCGGCCCGTAGTGCTCGGTGTGCCACTGCATCACGTCCTTGTTGCCGCCATACATGTACCGGACGTACCACTCGCTCGCATGCGCGGGCACCGAGTAGATGCCCCAGTGCATCATGATGCCGAACTTGGCGTCGCGGAACCACTCGGGGTCCTTGTAGTTCTGCTGGATGGATTCCCATGTGGGCTGGAAGGGGCCGACCGGCAGGGCGGGCAGGTTGGCCAGCGCGGCTGCAACCAGCTCCGGAGAATCGTGGCCGGACCATTGCGCCGCAGGGTCGTTGGAAGCTGGAGAAGCGGCAGCGGGTTTGGCGGGCACACCTTCCGGGGCGACCGCTCCGGGCTCTTCCACCTGCGGCGGCGCGTTCTGGGCCAGCAGCGCCGCGGCGTGTGCCCGCGTAAGACCGGCCGCAACTGCCGAAGCAGCCGTCATCTTTGTAAAATCCCGCCGCGTGAATGTGCGTTTCATCTTCATAACCTCATGGTTCGGATCAGGCTGACGCCGACAATCTTACATGGATTGCGTTGACTGCGACCAAACTTCGCGGCGGAGACTTTCGCCATGCCTCACCCGTATTCTCAATAACGTAGGCCGGCTGTGCCTCTCAGTTTGCCACGCACTTCTCTCATCGGATAGACTTGCCCGCCATGAAGCCAAAAGCCCTTCTGCCCCTCGTTGCCTTCGCCCTTCTCGCCTCCACTCTTCCGCTCTGGTCGGCGGATGCGAAGTTCACGCCGCCCACGTCGCCGCGCGTGACCTACAACTTCAACTCCGACTGGAGGTTCATCCGCCAGGACGTTCCCGGGGCCGAGGTCCCGTCGTTCGACGACTCGCAGTGGGAGAGCGTCAGCACGCCGCACACATTCAACGATGTCGATTCGTTCCGCGTCATCATTGACCACAGCGGAGGCGATCGCGGCACATACAAGGGCATCAGTTGGTACCGCAAGCACTTCAAGCTGCCCGCCGCGGCCGCGGGGTCGAAGGTCTTCATCGAGTTCGAGGGAATGCGCCAGGCCGGCGACATCTATTTAAATGGCCTGCCTGTCGGTCTATACGAGAACGGAGTCACCGGATACGGCGTGGACATCACCTCCGGCGTTCACTTCGGCGACCAGGAGAACGTACTCGCGGTGCGCGTGGACAACACCACAAGCTACAAGGAACGCGCCACCAACACGAGCTATCGATGGAACGCCAACGACTTCAACCCCGACTTCGGCGGCATCAACCGCCGCGTATGGCTGCACCTCACCGGCACAATCTACCAGACGCTGCCGCTCTACTACGGACTGGGCACGACGGGAACATACATCTACTGCACCGACTACAACATTGCCGGACATAGCTGCGATGTCACCGTGGAATCGCAGGTGCACAATGCCACGGCCGACCGCAGGGTCCCCAGCACGAACGTCACCCTGTCGGCCACGGTGGTGGATAAGGACGGCGTGGTGCGGGCCACGTTCACGGGCACGCCAGTGGATATGCTGGCCGGCGCGAAGACCGTGCTGACCGCCACGGGCCCGTTGACCGGCGCGCGCTTCTGGAGCCCCGACGACCCGGTTCTCTACGACGTCTACACCATGCTGACCGTCGACGGGAAGGTCGTCGACGTCACCAAGATCACCACCGGCTTCCGCAAGGCGGAGTTCAAGGGCGGAGTAGGCACGGGCGGCGTATATATCAACGACATGTTCGTCTACCTGAAGGGATTCTCCGAGCGCTCGGCCGACGAATGGGCCGGCGTGGGCGTGGGCTATCCGGAGTGGATGCACGACTTTACCGCGCAGATGATCCGCGACGACCACGCCAACTACATGCGCTGGATGCACGTCACGCCGCAGAAGGAGGACGTGGAATCCTTCGACCGCTTCGGCATCGTTGAAGTGGCGCCGGCCGCCGACAAGGAAGAGGACGCGCAGGGCCAGCAGTGGGAGCAGCGCGTGGCGGTGATGCGCGACAGCATCATCTACCTGCGCAACAACCCCAGCATTCTTTTCTGGGAGGCGGGCAACACCGGAGTGACCGGGCCGCAGATGGAGCAGATGGTGGCGCTGCGCAAGGAATACGATCCCAACGGCGGCCGCACCATGGGATGCCGCTCCCTGACGCAACCGGGCGCGGTGGCTGTCGCGGAGTGGTGGGGCACCATGCTGGGCGGGCCTTATAACGACAGTGCGCGCGACCGGATGCCCATCGTCGAGACCGAGGACTTCCGCGACGAGAGCTCGCGCCGCATCTGGGACGACTTTTCCCCACCCTACTACGGATTCAAGAAGGGGCCGAACGACACCTGGAACTATAACTCCGAGACCTTCGCCGTCGCGCAGGTCAAGCGATACTGGAATTACTATTCCAATCGCATCTCCAACACCGATCCGGCGCACGCCAAGTACGCCGCCTACGCATCCATCTACTTCACCGACGAGAACGCCGACGGCCGCCAGGACTCCAGCGAAGTGTCGCGCGTCAGCGGCAAGGTGGACGCCGTGCGCCTGCCCAAGGAAGCATACTTCGCCGAGCAGGTGATGCAGAACGAAAAGCCCGACATCCACATCATCGGGCACTGGACGTATCCGGCCACGCAGCCCGACGGCTCCAAGACGGTGAAGACGATGTACGTCGTCGCCAACAACGTGGACAGCGTCGAACTGTTCGTCAACGGCGTCTCCAAAGGCAAGCTGACCCAGCCCGATAACGGCTACCTGTATGCCTTCCCCAACATCGCCTTCGAGCCGGGAACGATCAAGGCCGTCGGATACATGGGCACGGCTGCGGTAGCAACCCACGAACTGACCACCGCCGGCCCGCCCGCGGCGATCAAGCTCACCCTGCACACGGCTCCCGGAGGCGTGCGCGCCGACGGCGAAGACATCGCCCTGATCGACGTTGAAGTGGTGGACGCCAAGGGCCAGCGCTGCCCAACCGACGACGCCCGCGTCGACTTCAACTGGAGTTCGGTGGGCCGGACCGTTTCGGCCACCGGCCCCGCCGTCTGGCGCGGGGGCTATAACAGCGGAAAGATCAACTCCACCAACAACCTCTATCTCAACACCGAGGCCGGGATCAACCGCGTGGCCATGCGTTCCACCCTGATTCCGGGAACCATCAAGCTGACGGCCACGCGCGCAGGCTTGCAGCCCGCAACGGTCACCTTCGACACCAAACCGGTCACGATTACGGATGGGCTGTCGCAGGAGGAGCAGGTAACGCTGTCGCCGGCCGCGGCGAAGTAATTCAGGCTGTCCTGCGAACCGCCGAACCGTGTGCAGCTTCCGTTGTTCTATAGGAACAACGGCACGGTCCGTTCGGCTTCGCCGCTCATCTAACGGAGAAGTGCTCTATCGCCGCGTCCGCTCACCAGTTGACCTTACTTCAATGGCGAACTCTAATCCGGCTGTCAGAGGTCGCCCTGGACCCGGACTCGCGTGAAATGCCTCTGCGGCCTGTTCCGCGGAGGCGCTTTCGCGTAAACTTACCCTGTAGGAGAGTTGGCAGAGCCCGGTTGAATGCACCTGACTCGAAATCAGACATAGTCGCAAGGCTATCGGGGGTTCGAATCCCTCACTCTCCGCCAGCTTCCGTCCTCCGAACTGATCACACCTGAAATCTCAGGTTCTCTGAACCATGCAATCTGCCACCCCGTAGCGGGTTGCATGGTCCAGAACCCGGTCCGCATCGCTCAAGGTGCGCCAGTTTTGTGAGCGATCAATGAGCTCTGGTTGCCTCAACCGTTCGGCGCGGAGGAACAGTTGGGACGTGATTTCTTTAGAGCGGCCCCAGACCGGGGTTGCCCGGAGCAGGAGGATTCGCCGCAGGGGCTGTGCCTGGAGCTGGCGGCGCGCCTCCGGGTCGCGGCCCGCGCCCGCCGCCGCTGGTAAAGAGAGGCCCCAGGTTGAGCGCGGTGGCGGTGTCGGGATGGGCCGGATCGAAGTCCTTGAAGCTGTCCACAATGAAGCTGGCCAGGTCGAGCTTGTTCTGCTTGATGCCCATCACGATGCACTTGGCGAACTCGTAGCCGCCATACGCGGTGGAGTGGGTGCCATCGGCGAGAAGCTTGCCTGCGTCAGCGCCGGCGGACTCATATAAGACATCGCTCATGCTGTACAGGTCGATGAACGGGACGTGCTCCTCCTGGGCTACCTCGCGCATGGCCTGCGGATAGCCTCCATGGCCGTGAGTGGGCGCGCCGGTGCCGCGCGCGCCGCGGTCCATCGCCGTCACCAGCACAGGGGTTGCGCCGCGCAGGCGGGCCTCGGCGATGTAGACCTTCAGATACGCCTTGTACGTCGTCTCCGGCTCCACGTAGGTCTGCGGCCAGCTCGCCTTGGAGTCATTGTGGATGAACTGCACGAAGAAGTAATCTCCCTTCTTCATCTGGCTCAGTATCTTGTCCAGGCGCAGCGCATTCATGAACGACTTCATCGTCTCGCCGGACTGCCCGTTATTGGCAACCGCGACTCCCGACTTGAAGAAGACGGGCAGAATCTGTCCCCAACTGACATCGCCGCCGCCATCGCGGTCGGTGACGGTGGAATCGCCCGCGATAAAGACGGTCGGTGCGGCCGGCGCCGAGGCGATCTCGATGGAGCGCAGCGCGGCGTGCGGGCTGACGACTTCAACCGTCAGCTTGTCGTCCCAGTCGCGCGAACTGCTGCCGTCGAACTGGTCCAGCGTCACCTCTTCGCGGCCGGTGGCGTTGGCGGGCAGCTTGGGCAGCTTGGGAGTGCGGACGTTGGTGGTAAAGGTGCGCTCGACCACCTGCCCGGCGGGGACCTCGACGCGCTCCAGCATCAACCGGCCCGACTCGGCCTTGAAGGTGGTGGTGGTCGCGGCAGTGGAGTCGCCGAAGCTCACCGTCACGTTGAAGTTGCCCTCGGGAACCTTGGCGGAGAACAGGAAGGGCTTCTCGCTGGTGGTGGTCTGGCCGTTGTCGCCGGTGGCGACCTGCGTGCCGGGCTCGTAGCCGTAGCCTGCGTCGTCCGCGTAGATGGCCGTGGGCGCGACTCGCGTGAATCCGGGCTTGGCGGGGCCGGCGCTGAAATCGAACTTCAGATCGATGGGAGCAGCCAGCGGCTGCATCAGCGACGGAGTCCGTGGCGCAGGCCCTAGCGCGGCCTGTGGCGCGGCCGGTGGCGCTACGGATGGCACAGCCTGAGCCGCGGCCATCATCGACAAGGACGAGCAAAACAGAGCGGTGCAACAGACGAGAGAGAGACGGCGGAGGATATTCATGGGGCGGAGGCCTTTCGGAGCAAGCGCTGACAGAATTGTCGCCGCAACAGCATCGCGGCGGATCGACGCTGCGACAGTTTACATTTTCGCCGCGTTGCCCGGCCAATCCGTTTCGAGCCTTTTCACGGTCCGCCGTGCGTGAGCGCGGCCCGCGCGCTGGCGAATGCGATACAGTCTTCAGGGAGGCATATGACAGAACGCATTCGCATCGGAATCGACCTGGGTGGCACCAAGATCGAAGGGCTTGCGCTGGACGAACGCGGCGCGGAGATTGCGCGCATGCGCATTGCGACGCCGCAGCACGACTACGCGGCCACGGTGCGGGCGATTGCAGCGGTGGTGCAGGAGCTGGAGCGGCGCGTCGGCGGCGGCGCGCGCGAAGCGGCCTCGGTGGGCGTGGGGATTCCGGGGACGGTTGTGCGCGCCACCGGGCTGGTGAAGAATGCCAACTCGACGTGGCTGAACGGCCAGCCGCTGGAGCGCGACCTCTCGGCTGCGCTGGCCAGGCCCGTGCGCTGCGCCAACGACGCCAACTGCCTGGCCGTCTCCGAGGCGACCGACGGAGCGGCGGCTGGCGCGGGGCTGGTCTTCGCGGTGATTCTTGGCACAGGCTGCGGCGGCGGGATTGCCGTGAATGGGCAGGTGCGCGTGGGGCCAAACGGCGTCTCCGGCGAGTGGGGACACAATCCCCTGCCCTGGGCCACGCCCGACGAGCTGCCCGGGCCCGAGTGCTACTGCGGCCAGCGCGGCTGCCTCGAGACGTGGATCTCCGGCACCGGGCTTGCGCGCGACCATCTGCGAGTGACCGGCAGGCAGCTCAGCGGGCCGGAGATCGTCGCGGCGGCGGCGGGCGGAGATGCGGCGGCCGAGGCCAGCATCGCGCGGCTCGAAGACCGCGCTGGGCGCGCGCTGGCGTCGGTGGTGAACCTGCTCGACCCGGATGTAATCGTGATCGGCGGCGGGCTGTCGAAGCTGGACCGGCTCTACGCGCACCTGCCTGCGCTGATTGCGCGCCATCTCTTTGGCGGCGGCGAGCTTGCGACTCCGGTACTGCAGGCGAAGCACGGAGACGCGAGCGGAGTTCGCGGAGCGGCGTGGCTCTGGCCTGCGTAGAGCTCAAGAGGCTGCTGAAAAACTCCGTTTTGGTTAAGGGCACGGCTTCAGCCGTGCCGTAAAACGCTTACTCTGCAATGCGGCTTTAGCCGCTGAGGGCAGGTTCAAGGCGACACATTGCCCTTTCCAATACCCTCTCACGGCCTGCGTGCGAGGACGATGCGCGGAATCTGCTGCAGGTCGTCGAGAAAGCGGAGTTCGTTCCAGTCGGCCAACAGCGCGGCGACGGCTTCGCGCTGCCCTTGGCCGATCTCCAGCGCGAGAATGCCGTTGGGCCGCAGCGCGGCGCGCGCCTGGGGGATGAGGCGTCGATAGACGTCGAGGCCGTCCGTCCCGGCGAAGAGCGCGGCGGCGGGTTCGTGGTCGCGCACCTGGGGATGGAGGCTGCCGCGGTCGGCGGTGGGAACGTACGGCGGATTCGACACAATCACGTCAAAGGGCAGTTCGCCCGGCGGAAGCGCGTCGAGCAGATCGGACGCGACGAAGCGAATGCGATCGGCGAGCCTGTGGCGCGCGGCGTTCGACGCGGCGACTTCGAGCGCAGCGGCGGAGAGATCGACGGCGGTGACGTGCGCGCGTGGCAGGTGGTGGGCCAGCGCGATGGCGATGGCCCCCGAGCCGGTGCCCACGTCGAGAATCCGCGGCGCGGATTGCAGCCCTGCCCGTTTTACTTCCATCAGCACAGCCTCAACCAGGATTTCGGTCTCGGGGCGCGGGATGAGGACGGCGGGCGTAACGCCGAGCGTAAGCCCATAGAACTCCTGCTCGCCGGTGATGTACTGGATGGGCTCGTTGGCCAGGCGGCGCTGGACCAGTGCGTCAAACGCGGCCTGCTGGGCAGGGGTAAGCCTGCGCTTGGGGTCGGCGAGCTGTGCGGCGTGGGAGATTCCCAGTGCGTGGCGAAGCAGAAGCGCGGCGTCGCGGGCGGCGCCGGCGCACAGATCGGGTGACGCGTCGAGCTGGCGGGTGGCGCGCGTGAGGGCTTCGCGGAGGGTCATAAAACAGGTGCTAGGTTCGGGGTTCGAGGTTTAGTGTGCGGCGACGATGCGCAGGATGTTGCCGTCGGGATCGGTGACGGTGAGCATCTCTTCGCTGCGCGTTTTGCCGTTGGCGCCGGTTGTGGTGGAAGTTTCCTGCTTGAATGCCACCTGCTGCGGCTTCAGCAGCGCGGCCGTCTTGGCCAGGTCGGGGGTGGTGAGGACGATGCTGGACTTCGAGCCCAGCGGATCGGCGGGAACGATCTCGACCATCTGGCCGGATGTGCCAGGCAGGTTGAGCAGCATCGGATTGCTCTTCGACGCGGTGAAGCCGAGCTTGGTGAGGTAGAAGTCGCGCGCGGCGGCGGGGTCCTGCATGGCCAGCGTGACGACGGTCATCTTGTCGGCGACGCGGTCGGGGCTGAGGTGCTGGCCGATGTCCAACGTGTGCCGCGAGGTGGGCATGTACTGGGTGTACTCGATGTTCTGCGCGAAGGTGGGCTGCTGCGGGCCTCTGATGGTGAAGAGCAGGTTGCCCGCGCCGGCTGTTTCCACGGCGCGGGGCGCAAGGCCCTCGGCGACGTAAAAGTCGTGGGTGGCGTTGATGTCGGCGACCTCGAAGCAGAGATGGAGGAAGGATGAAGTGCTCTGCGCGGCGCTCTGCGGCCTGGCCGGGTTGGGCGGGGCGACCGGGTAGAGTTCGATGAACTGCTTGTCGTTGATCTTGACGAAGGACTGCGAGACGCTGCCGCCCCTGCCGGTATTGGCGAAGGCCTGCTGGTAGCCCAGCTTGTTGTAGAAGGCGAGAGAATCGGCGATGCTTTGCACACGGATGGCGATGTGCGCGATGCCGTTGAACAGCGGGGTCTGGGTTGGGGCCGCTGCGGGGGCCGCTGGGGCGGGCGTTGCCGAGGGCGTGGCCTGGGCTGCGGCGATCAGTGTCAGGCCCGCGGCCAGGGCAACGAGTGCGATGCGCTGGAGCGCGCCGCGTGCGGATGCAATCTTCATCTTTGTCATCTTCCATTCCTTCCGGTGCGGGCTTGGCGGATTAATCCCGGCTAGAGCATTTTCACAGTAGGTATAGAGCGGGGGCGAAAGAACCCAGGGTGGTTTTCTCTCAAGGAAAACCACACCGCACGAACTTTCCGGCACCACATGTACTGTGAAAATGCTCCTAGAGGATTCTCTACTCCGGAAGCGAGATTGCCAAGTCGGAGTTGTAAGGCCGCAGGTCAGCGAGTCAGCAAGTCAGCCAGGGAATCTCTGAATTCTTCCCCGTTTTGAAAGGGCGGGACTTCAGAGGCTGCTGAAAAACTCACGTTTTTGTCTTTCGGAGGGAGCAGGGGGCTTCAGCCCCCTGAAAAAAGCCAAGGAATTCGAGGGGCTTTAGCCCCGGGCCTTTTGCTCGTAGCTCCAATCAGGCCTTTTTCAGCACCCTCTTCAGTCCCGCCGTAAGCGGCCTATTTCCAATGCGGCTTCAGCCGCTGAGGGAATCTCAAACACTTGTGCAGACCTTCACCAGTCGGCGAACCGGCGCGCACGCTGATATGATGGGTTTCGATGACGACCAAGGTACAGGAGCCCGCGGCGGCCGGCGGCAAGACAGGGAGCAGGGCCGCGGCCGCCAGCGGAGCGTCTCCGGCGCTGGCGCTGCTGGCGGGCTGGCTGGTTCCCGGCGCGGGACACCTGCTGCTGGGCAAGTGGGTCCGCGCCGTGCTGCTTATGGTCTCCATCGTGGGGATGTTCGCCATCGGAATCGCGCTCCAGGGCAAGGTTTACACGCCGAATACGGGCGAGCCGCTGGACATGCTGGGCTTTGCGGGCGACCTTGGCTCGGGCCTGCTGTACGGATTGGCGCGCCTGCTGGGCTGGGGACAGGCCCCGGTGCTGGTCGCCGTGGCGGACTATGGGACCAAGTTCATCGTGGTGGCCGGGCTGTTGAACATCGTCGCCGCGGTGGATGCGCACTCGCTGGCCAGCGGGAGGAAGCCGTCGTGACCCTCTCGCACTTCAGCGCGGTACTGCTCTTCTCGCTCTTCACCTCCATCGTCTTCGCCATCACGCAGCGGGCGGAGCCGAAGAAGATGGTGCGCTTCGGCGCGCTCTGCTTTGCGCTCTTCGTCGGCGGAACCGTGGCGGCAAGCTGGGCGATGTGGCTCATCAAGCATTGAGATGAGAAGGGGCTGTAGAAATAATTCCGTAATTGCTTTTCGGAGGGAGCAGGAGGCTTCAGAGGCTGCTGCAAAACCCACGGTTCTGTCTTTCGGAGGGAGCAGGGGGCTTCAGCCCCCTGAATAAAGCCAATGAATTCAATGGGCTTTAGCCCCGGGCCTTCTGCCATGAATGGCAATCAAGCCTCTTTCAGCACCCGCGTATACCGTCTTTTTGTGGGTAGCAAGCAATGTGCGCGGAAGCCGCATCCCTGCGCGGTGATCTGGGGCACATGCACCCCTGCCCGCACCGGGCCGAAGCTCACCACAGCGAATAGTCGCCGCGCGCGATCACCCAGAGCGCGAGCAGCAGGTTTGCCGTGGCATGGGCGGCCACGGCTTCGCCCAGCCTGCCGCGCAGTTTGGCGACGACGGCGAAGACCACCCCGGCCAGCGTGCCGGCCAGCCACATCCGGCCGTGCAGGATGCCGAATGCCAGCGAGCTGGCAAGCACGGCAAAGAGGTTCAGGCTGGCGAATGGAGTGCTCTCCACATCGGCCGACATAAACCGGCGCGCGATGTATCCGCGAAACGCAAGCTCTTCGGCGAGCGGGACCGTGAGAACGGTGGCGACGGTCCGGGTTATGATCCATGCGACCCGCTGGCCGCTGCTGAGCCGCGCCAGGCCCTCCGCAACGCCGGTCAAGACCACCCCGCTGCCGGTCGCCGTGTCCCTGCCGATCCAGTGGTCAATCGCAATCCAGAAGGCGAAGACCAGAACGCCGGCTGCCGGCCCCAGCCAGCCAAACCGCCAGTCCATCCGGCGGTACTGGCGCCGGTAGGCGTAGAAGACGGCAAGGGCCGCAATCAAACGAAGCGCGTACATCCATTCAAAGCCGTCCGAGGCCGCCTCGGCCAGCAGTCCCGCGGCAAGGATTGCAAGCCATGGCAGGAGATACACGGCGGCGGCATTGGTCGCAGCCAGAGGGCCTCCGCTGACCTGCGGGGCTGGGGATGGGACCGCTCCCAAAGCGGGGCCGGACTGTCGAAACCATGCGACGTTGTTGACCGTGAGCAGGAAGCCCAACGCTACGCAACTGAATAGAATCCACCCGGCCTGGGAGTGGAAGCCTCCCAGCGCCACCGCCGGATAGCCGGCATTGCCAATTGCGATGAGCGCTGTGAGCCGCACCAGGTTCATCAGCCAACTCAGCAGAAGCGAGGCAGGCACCAGCAACAACGCCCGGCCAAGCCGCAACTCGCGGCGCGAGTAAAGCAGCCAACCCACCGTCAAGCTCAACATCAGGGCCAGTCCCTCGACCCCGGAGCATTGGTCCGCGATGACGATGTGAAACGCTTTCGTGCCGACCATATAATGCGCGGAATCCCGGAACACATCGGGGTAGAAGAAGCCCAGCAACAACTTCACTCCGCGAAAGGTTGCCGCCTGCATTCGATGTCCGAGCCATGAATGAGGCCTGTCCCACGCGAGGATCAGCAGACTGCGCACAGACATCATCAGCACATCGCACATCGCCGCAAGGCCCCACGCGTTGCCCAGACTGCGAAACAGGTGCATCGGTTTGCGCAGATAAATCAGTGCCCCGCCAAGCGTGACGGGCATGAACACAAGCGCGCTGTACCAGGCGCACATGGCTGCACGCTCAATGAAAGTGCCCGGCGTCGCAGAATTGGCAAGGTAAAGATCGGTCGCGACAAACAGCGCCAGGGCGCATGCGTGTAGCGCAGCCCAGCCCTTGTGCAGCGGAGAAGCGTTCCATTGCAAGGCCTTCAGCTTGTCTCGCCCGAAGAACAGCAACGCCACAAAGAAGAAGATCGCCGAGGTGGTGACGGTCCGCGCCTGTAACCAGGGATAGGGAAGCGGGTTGAGGGTGACGGGCTGCCCCAGAGGAGTGTAGCCGCTTTGCCCCTGTAACCAGCCATGGGGCAATAGGGTGGCCAGGATGCATTCGACCATGAGAATGCAGGCCGTCCGCCAGCAGCGCGAGTAGACAGAGCTGCCGAGGATTCTCGACCACCCGCCTCTCGCGACGATGAAAACCTCATGCGGCGATGATTTTGCGTTCCTGGACAAGGCTGTGGACTCTGCTTAGAGCTTAACGCAGCTTAGAACCTGTTTAATAACTCGCTTCTGCCGGCAGAATGCTCTTGTTTTGCTTAAGGGCACGGCTTTAGAGCCTGTCCTGAGCGAAGTCGAAGGATGCCGTAGATGCTGCATTTGCACTGCGGCTTTAGCCGCTGAGGTCAGTGTTTGTGGCACTCGCATGAGTTTCTAAACAGGTTCTTAGTGCTTGATGCGGCCCCGGATCACCAGGATGGCGCCGCTAAGAAGCGCGAGCGCTCCCGTCCCCATTGCAGGGTCAATCTCTGGCGCATTCCCGCCACCCGGATCGGGAAATCCGGCAAACGCAGTATGGCTGGCAATCATGACCACTGCCAGCACCGCGAGAAGATTGCGTAGACCCTTCATCAGAGATAGTTCTCCACTTTCCTTTATAGCAGAAAAACTGGCAAAACAACAGGAATTATTCCGCTGGCAGCCCGATTGTGTGTCGTTTTGAGACAGTGTTGCTCACCCTGTACAACTAACGTGGGAGGGGGCGACTCGCGCAAGAGCGGAACCAGAGTCTGCATATCCGGGGCAAATGGGTCATGCGCGGTTTTCTCTCAAGGAAAACCGCATCGCATACTCTTCGCCAGGCTACAGTAACTCTGGTTCCGCTCTAGCCTATGGGAGACCGTCGGCACGGGTTCCGGCACAGCCTGGCAACCAAACCACTGCTTCACAGGAGTTGATGACGTAGTCGTCCGGAAGGATGCGGAACCAGACAACGGCGAGGTCCGGGGTTTCTTCCCCGGCACGCCGTTCAGGGGTCGGAATGACGGAGTGACCACTTGCAACTCACATTTATCACTGTCTTTATGGGTTGCTGTGGGCGGAGTGGGAGGAGGTGGCGAGCTGGGGGGATTTGGGGTCGAAGTAGTTGTTGTCCCAGAGCGTGCGGTAGATCTGGCCCGTGATTTCGGCGGCCCTGGGGCCGAACATGGGACGGCCACCCTCCAGGAAGACCACCGTCACGATGCGGCCTGTGGGGGTGTCGGCGTAGGAGGCAAACCAGCCAAAGCGGGTGCCGTTGTTGGAGCAGGTGCCGGTCTTGCCGAGCACGGGGAACTCGCGGAAGCTGGCGCTCAGCGCGCGGCCGGTGCCGTAGTCGACGGCGCCCTCCAGGCCGTCGCGCATCTCCGGAATCAGCGGCGCGATGTCGAGCGTGCGTTTGACCATGGGGACGAAGTTGGCGATTTCTTCGGGGATCTGCGGATGTTGCAGGTAATAGAGCGTGCCGCCGTTGGCGATGGCCGAGACCAGCGCGCCGAGCTGTAGCGGGGTCATCGAGATGCCCTCGCCATAGGAGCACATGCGGCCCACGCCGCCCTGCGCGGCGGGCAGTTCCGTGTCGGGATAGACGCCGAGCTGTTCGCCCGGAATGTTGTATCCGGCCAGCTCGCCCAGGCCGAACTGGTTGGCGTAGTGCTTGACGCGCTCGAAGCCCATCATGCGGCCCAGCGTCTCGAAGTAGGGGTTGATGGAGTGCGCCAGCGCCGGAGTGAGGGTGAGCGTGTAGTGGCCGCCCAGGTTGACCGGCGTGTCGCGCGTGATCAGGCCCTCGTTGAGCGCCGCCAGGGTGACGGCCAGCTTGATGGTGGAGCAGGGCTCGGCGCCGCTGGAGAGCGCGAGCTTCTGGTTGACCATGGCCAGAATGCGTCCGTTGGAGGGGTCGATGGCCAACGCCGTGCCGTTCATGTTGCCCAGCGCCTGGACAGCGGCGGCGCGGACGACGGGGTCTTCGCCGGCGGTCGAGTCGCCCAGGGTTGGGTCGTCGGTGAAAGAGCTGGCGGTGAAGCGCTCGACGGGGACGCGACGGCGGCGGCGGCGCAGTGCCTGCAGCGCGCGTGCGCCGCTGACGGTGCGTGGGCCGCCGATGGACCTGCGGCGGGTCGCGGCGGTGGTCCGCGAGCTGGCGTTGGCAGTGCGGACGCGGGATGCTGCAACCGGGGCCCTGCCGGAGCTGCGCGTCGCTGTGCGGAAGCCTGACACAGGCGTCTTTGCAGCGGTCCTGGATGCGACGGCCTTGGAGGGCGCGGCCTTGGCCTTGTGCGATGCCGCAGTCTTGGACGCGGCGGTGCTGGACGGCCTGGCCTTGTGCGATGCCGCAGTCTTGGATGCAACGGATGCGCGAGTGCGCGAGCGCATGGGAGTGGGGTGGGAGAGCGCGTGGCAGTGGAGCGGAACGCTCAGCATCGCGAGTGCGAGGCAGACCGCGATGCGAGTGTTCCAGGGGAATTTCAAGGCCATCAGGGGGCTTCTCCGAGATTTGGTTGGTGCGTCTGTTCCCAGGCCGGTTCGTGCGCCGGTCCGTGGCTTACCTGCCGAGCAATTCTCTTGCTTCTTTCTTAAACCCGCCGAGGCGGCAAAAGTTCACCTGGAGGCTTGCGTGCGACCGCTCCAGACCAGCCCCTCAAGACGCATTCAACGCTCCACTCGACCACCCGGCTATCACTCGGAGGTGCTATCCCCGGCTTGCAGGTGCGCGCCCCCGGTGCTTCGAAGCCGCTCTCTCCATTCTACGGGAGTTCTGGTCCCGCCGGATGCAACGGCATTGCAAAGCTCTGGCCGAGACCCGGCGAAGCTCCCGCGAGGATGCTCAATGGCCGCGGCGGAGGAACGCCGGAATGTCGAGTTCATCGCTCTCGGAGGGTCCCGCAGGAGAGGCGCTGGCGCCGGCGAAGAGGCGGACCTCGCGCGTGCCGGGATCGGCCACACTGGGGTCGGCTGGATCGGGCTCGACTGCTGGCCGCAGGCGGACGCGCGGGGTGCGGAAGAACTCGTCGTCGAAGACGGAGGCGGCCACCGGGACCAGCTCCGGCTCGGAGGGCCGCTCGAATTGGGGATTGGACGAGCTGGCAAACTGCGGCTCGGCGTCTTCCTCCCCGGCGACCCCGTCGGGAGCGGTGGAGCGCGTGCCAGCCCCTGAATCTGCATCATCATCGGG
Source organism: Acidobacteriaceae bacterium (assembly GCA_049518555.1). Classification (GTDB taxonomy): domain Bacteria; phylum Acidobacteriota; class Terriglobia; order Terriglobales; family Acidobacteriaceae; genus Edaphobacter. The sequence continues at coordinate 21,673 of JBEKRR010000021.1, read as the reverse complement.
CACCAAATCCGCATCGGCATCTGCATCGAGATCGGCATTGGAATCGGAATCGGAATCGCGTTCGGAATCGCCATCAGCATCGGCATCGGTATCGACATCGGAATCGAGATCGAACTGGCCATCGTCGTCGGAGTCGGAGTCGGAATCGAAGTCAGAACCGGAATCGGAATCGGAGGCAAGCAGCACGGTGGTGCGCTCAGCGGAGCTGGACGCAGCGGAAGCAGTGAATTGGGCGACGGCAGTTGTCGCCGGAACCGGCTGCGAGGATTGTTGCGCGGCCTCCACCGGTCGCTGCGCATGTGCCTGCCGGGCCTCGCGAATCTCGCTGGCAAAGCGCGGCGCGGCGTCGCGCGGCGTGGTGCCGCGGCCCCGGATGGGCACCTCTTCGTCGGCCATCAGCGTGGATTCGGCCAACATGCGGGCGCGCCGCTCCGGCATCTCCTGGCGGAAGCCGGTGGCGATCACGGTGATCTTCACCGCGTCGCCCATGCGCTCGTCCTGCACCGCGCCGAAGATGATGTTGCAGTCCTCATGCGCCGCATTCTGGATGACGGTGGAGGCCTCGTTCACCTCGGTCAGCTTCAGGCCGGCGGAGCCGGTAATGTTGATGAGGATGCCGCGCGCTCCGTCGATTGCGCCCGCCTCCAGCAGCGGCGAGGCCATCGCCGCCATCGCTGCGTCCATGGCGCGGTTCTCTCCCTTGCCCGTCGCCGTGCCCATCACCGCGTAGCCCATGCCCGCCATCGTTGTCTTCACGTCGGCGAAGTCGCGGTTGATGACGCCGGGAATGGTGATGATGTCGGAGATGCCCTGCACGCCCTGGCGCAGCACGTCGTCGGCGATGCGGAAGCTCTCGAAGAACCCCGCGTCCTTGGCCACGGCCAGCAGCTTTTCGTTGGGAATGACGATCAGCGTGTCCACCGACTCGACGAGCTCCTGCACGCCGCGCTCGGCCTGCATCATGCGCCGCTTGCCCTCGAAGGCAAACGGCCGCGTGACCACGGCGACGGTGAGCGCGCCCATCTCGCTGGCCAGGCTGGCGATCACGGGAGCGGCGCCCGTGCCGGTGCCTCCGCCCAGCCCCGCGGTGACGAAGACCATGTCCGCGCCCTCCAGCGCTTCGATGATCTTGTCCGAGTCTTCCAGCGCGGCGCGCCGTCCGATGTCGGGGTTCGCGCCCGCGCCCAGGCCGCTGGTCAGCCGCACGCCCAGTTGCAGCTTGATGGGCGCGTTGGAGAGCTGCAGCGCCTGCACGTCGGTGTTGGCGGCGATGAACTCCACGCCCTCCACGCCCGCCGCGATCATGCGGTTCACCGCGTTGTTGCCGCCGCCGCCCACCCCGATCACCTTGATGCGCGCGCCGCGCCGTGCGTCGTCCTGATACTGGATGCGGAGATCGTCTGCGCGTTCGGACATGGGTTTCTGCTCCCTCAAATTTTTCGGGCGGGCGCCCCATCCTTCGCGTCTTCAGCGAAGGGTGGGATGTAAACAGCCCGGGTGCCCCATCCTTCGCGTCTTGTGCGAAGGGTGGGATGAAACAGCCCGGGTGCCCCATCCTTCGCGTCTTCAGCGAAGGGTGGGATGAAACAGCCCGGGTGCCCCATCCTTCGCGTCTTCAGCGAAGGGTGGGATGAAACAGCCCGGGTGCCCCATCCTTCGCGTCTTGTGCGAAGGGTGGGACGGAATAAGCTCGGACGCCCCATGCATCGCGCTCGCCGGCGCGATCTGTGGAATCGAACTCGCGTGCCTCGACCCGGCCCCGTGGAACCTAGTCTGACACTGCGCGCCGGCGGTTGAAACCCGCTTCTCCGCAAATGAACCACGCTGGATACTTCTAATTTTTCCCGACGAAAAATTGAACGGGTGCCCCAGGCGGGGTCCCCGGCGAGCGATCTATGCTCGCTGGGGTGGCACGTCTCGCTTTTGAGACCTGGGATTTGGGTGCCCCATTCATGACGCGGTCTCATCGCGGCATGAGTGGGATTTCGGGTGCCCCATCCTTCGCGCCCTCCGCGAAGGGTGGGTTGCCTTTTTTGTCTGTCATTCCGCACCCTGAGCGAAGACGAAGGGGAAGGAATCTGCTTTCCCCCGGTGCCCCACAATTCAGAGGGGGCACGAACCGGAAGGGCACGGCTTCAGCCGTGCCGCAAACGCACTCTATATAAGAAAGAGGTGCGGGCTTTAGCCCGCGCCTCAGGTCTTGGTCTTCTTTGTTTGTCATTCCCGAAGGGAATCTGCTTCTGTTTTTTTGCTGGGTGCCCCATGCATCGCAGCGGGTGCCCCATCCTTCGCGTTTTGTGCGAAGAGTGGGATGTAAAAAGCTCGGGTGCCTCATCCTTCGCGTCTTGTGCGAAGGGTGGGATGTAAAAAGCTCGGGTGCCTCATCCTTCGCGCTCTTGCGAAGGGTGGGATGTAAGACGCTCGGACTACCCGCTCTTATTCGGCCGGGTGCCCCACATCCGGGATCCCCAGCGAGCGCACTTGCTCGCTGGGGTGGGCATCTCGCTTCTGAGATGTGGGCGTAGCCGTTGTCTGTTCCAACCAGCGACCAACAACCGGCAACCAACAACTTGTTGTCAAGCCCCTCGATCCTCCAAATCTCCCGCAACCTAAGCAAATTCATTCACTTAACCAATAAAAATACTTGGCATAGTAGTTATGCCCAACCTGCTATCCTTAAAGTAGACCATACGAAAGCAAAGTCTCGCACGTTCGTTTGGCGCCTTTGTTTTCTTATCCCTGGCCTGTAACCCCTCTTTATGCAAGACTTTGTGGGGGGAAATTGCATAGGCATTGATTACAAAGCACTTAGGTCTAGACTTTTTTAAAGTTATTTTATTGTTGAGGAGAATTGAGTAAATCTAGACTCTGTCCCGTCATGATCTCCGACCGAATGGCCAGCTTCGCCGTTGTCCTCGAGCGCCCTTGCCTCGCACTATGCCTTTGCGAAGACCACCACGCCATTTGCCGGGATGACGATACCGGCTGACGCGGGCAGGCCGTGGAGCGGAGGGCCGGATGCATCTACGCCGCCGTCGTTGCCTGCGACCTGTGGGTTCACCAGCACGCCGTTGGCGTTGCAACTGTCGTAGGCGTCGCTGTTGAAGACCTCGACCCAGCGGCCCACGCAGGGAAATCCGATCTGGTAGCAGCCCCAGGTCGTCTCACTCAGCGTAGCGACGACGACCACATCGCGTCCCACGCCCTGCACCCAGCGGTGGAATGCAATGACGCGGTCGGCGTCGGAGGTGTGGAAGACGTTGAGTCCCTCGCCGCGCAGTGCGGGCTGTGAGTTGCGCAGCGCGATGGCGGCCTGGGTGAAGCGCAGGTGGTCGGCCATCGCGGGATCGGTGGCGAGGCCGACAACGCTGTCGCCAGCGCCCGCAGCCTTGCCATTTGTAGCTGACGCAAGCCCGCCCCACCAGATCAGGTGGACCAGGTCGGCGATGCGCGGGTCGGGGCACCACTGCTTGTCTTCGAGGAACTCCTGCCCCATGAAGAGCTGGGGGATTCCCGGCGCGGTGAGCAGCAACGCCATGGCCACGCGGGTGCGGCTGCGCGCGTACCAACTGCGCGAGTTGGAGCCGTCGGCGAGGCGCGGGACGCGCGGCTTCTCGCCCAGCTTCACGATGTCGTGGTTCTCCACGCAGGGGATGGTCTGCCACGCATGGGCGAAGCCGGTGGGCCACAGCGAGCGCGCAATCCCGCTCATCTCGACCGCCGCGTCCGCGCCCAGCGCGGCCTGGCCGACGGCCGAGCGGATGGCCTCGCGCAGGCCATCGTGCTGCACCGCGTCGAAGCCGAGGCCGCCGGAATCCACCGGAGAAACCATCAGCTCGGTGGGCGCGCCAAACTCCGCCGGCCAGTACTCCGCGTTCTGCAGGGCTCGCGGATTGGCGACGCGCACCGTCTCGGTCAGCTCCCTGCAGAACTCCCAGCCGCTGGCCGTATTCATCGCCAGCAACATGCTGATCTCGTCGTAGCGGAAGCCGTCGGCGTGCAGCTCCTGCAAGTGGCCCAGCGCATTGTTGCGCAGAAATCCGCGCACGTCCGCATTCCATAGCGCAAACGAGAGACCGCCGACAAATCCCTGGTTGGTGAAGTAGAGGCTCTGGTTGTTGTCCCAGTTTCCGCTCGCGTCGGTGGGCACGGCGCGGTCCCAGAAGTAAAGGCTCTCGTCGTCGCCATGCAGCACGCCACTCGGTGCAACGGACTTTGGGACAGTGTAGTTCTGGCTCCATCCGCCCGCGTGGTTGTAGACCACGTCGAAGCAGACCGCGATGCCATAGACATGCAGCAGGTCCACCATCGCCCTCATCTGCGCCACCGCGGGCGTGATGTCGGCCAGCGTCATGGGCGCGAATCCCTTGGCGGCGAGCAGGCGGTTGATCGTTGTGAGATGGCGCGCCAGATTGGTCGCATCGTACACCGCGTAGTCGAACTCCGGCGAGTAGAGGTCCGCTCCCTGATAGCCCAGCCCGGGATAGCCCTGCGAGGGCGAGTCCTCCATCTCGTAGAGGGGCAGCGGCTGGACCACGTTGACGCCCAGCGCGGCCAGATATGGGATCTTCTCCAGTACATCGAGAAAGGTCGAAGCGCGGCCCGGCGCGGCCGGTGCGTACGTTCCGATGTGGAGCTGATAGACAACCATGTCTGCGAAGTCCGGCGTGCGGAAGCCGGCGTCGTGCCACGGATAGGCCTTGGCCGAGCGGAGGATTGCGTTACAGATCGGAAACGGCGCAGCCGGATCGTTGGCCAGTTCGCGCGCGTAAGGGTCGCGCTTGGTCCCGCTCGAACCTGCGCCGACGACATAATAGATGTAAGTGTCGCCGTCGGCGGCCTCGGCAACAAAACCCGACCAGTAGCCGTTGTCGTCCCTGGCCATCAGCAGATCGGGCGTCTGTCCGGAGCGGCTCATGCCGCCGAAGACGCCGTTGAGATAGACCGCGCGGGCTCGCGGCGCCCAGACGCGGAAGGTCGCGCCGCCGCCCGGCAAGCCCTGGTCCGAGACGAGTGTCGCGCCCATCGGCGTCGTTGCGGTGCAGTTCGCCTGCGAGATCATGCCGTCTCCGTCCTCCCCACCCCATCTTCGCACCCAATCTTGATGACACTAGTTATTCGAATATTTTTCTCATCCGGCGGCGCACTCGATGATAAGCTTTTGCCATTCTGAAATCAGGGCCCCTATGACTCGCAGAGTTTCTTGCCTGGCCGTTGCTGTATTCCTCTCGTCCGCTGCATTCCTTTCGTCCACAACATTTGATGCCGCCTTGGCGCAGAACGCCCCAGTGGCGGTTCAGGCTGCTCCCGCCGCTGCCAACGGATGCCCCGCGCCTCCCGCTGTGCTCAAGTTGACCCAGCCCAACATCTTCAGCGAGCAGCAGGAACAGTGGCTGGGCGACGCGATGGCGGACCAGATCGAGCGCCGCTACAAGCCAGTGCAGGATCCGGCGGAGAACGAGTACCTCGACCACATTGTGAAGCGGCTGCTGGCCGCGCTGCCGCCGACGGCCATCCAGTTCCGCGTCATACTGATCGATTCGCCGTCCATCAACGCCTTCTCGATTGCCGGAGGACACATTTATGTCTTCCGCAAACTGGTCGCCAACGCGAAGAACGAGGACGAGGTGGCCTCGGTGATCGGCCACGAGATGGGACACATCCTGTCGCACCAGTTTGCCATCCGGGCCACCGCCGACTTCAATCGACTGCTGGGCGTCACCAGCGTTGGCGACAAGGCGGACATCTACGCGAAGTTCCAGCGGCTGATCGACGCCAGCATGAAGGACAAGCACCCCAGCCAGAGCGGCAATAGCGACGAGAAGCAGGATGAAGCAGACACCGTCTCGATGTACGCCATCGCCGCCGCGGGCTACCGGCCGCAGGCCTTCGCGGAGTTCTGGGACCGGATGTTCTTCGTCGATGGCAAGGTGGGCGGGCCGCTCTCGGACTTCTTTGGCACCACCAAGCCGGCACAAAAACGCCTGCGCGAAATTCGTGCGCTGGTCAACGCTCTGCCGCCGGGATGTGGTGCCACCCAGCCCACTGACAGCCCGGAGTTCCAACACTGGCAGGCCCTGGTGATCGCCAACCAGCCCGCATCGGTCGAGGCCGATGTCAAGCCCCTGGCCGAGGTTTCGCTCACACCCGCGCTGCGCATGGATCTGGACCATCTGCGCTTCAGCCGCGACGGAAAGTACATCCTGGCACAAGACGAGAGCTCAGTCTCCGTACTCTCCCGTGAGCCCTACGGCTCGCTCTTCCGCTTCGACGCCGAGGATGCGTTGCCCGCCGAGTTCAGTCCGGACTCGCAGCGCATCGTCTTCCAAACTCCCGGCCTGCACACCGAGGAGTGGAGCGTCCCCGGACAGAAGCTGCTGGCCGCGCACGAACCACTCACTCGCGAGCCATGTTTTGAATCCAGAATCTCGCCCGATGGCCGCACCCTCTTCTGCCTCACCCCGCGCCGGGAAGACCTGACCCTGACGTTGGACCTCACCGTGCTCGACATGGCTACCGGGAACACTCTCTTTCAGAAGAAAGGCTTCTGGGACATCAGCGTGGAGACTTTCATCATTCTGGACATACTGCATCGGCTCTCGTCCTTCGAGTACTTGCTGCCGGGCAGCGTATCTGCCGATGGGAATGTCTTACTGCTTGGCGCAGGGGCCAATAAGATGGCCTTCGACCTCCGCACCCAGGCCCCTGTTCCGGTTGGAAAGGACATCAAAAGCTCGATCAACGGACCCTATGCCTTCCTGGGCAACGACAAGGTTGTGGGCGACATGCTCAATGGGCGCAGTATCGGCGGCGGGGTTATCTGGGATACCGCAATTTTCAGCTTTCCCGATGGGAAAAAACTGCAGAACTTCCCATTCCGCGTCAACAATTTTGAGTCCGTCACATCGGAGAACTACTTCCTCACCCACCACTATGGCGAGTACCCCGTGGCGCTCGCCGATGTCTCCGCCGCCAAGTTCATCGTCGCCTCCAAAGCTCCGTCCATGGACGTGTGGAATGGGCTGCTGCTCAATGAAAATCCCGATGGCAGCGTGGTGCTGCACAAGATCGGCGACAAACCCGACGCCGACCAGACAGCGACCCTTCCGATCAGTCCGCTGAGCCAGTCGATCTTCGCCGTGCTCTCGGACGATCATCGATATCTTGCCTTCACCACGCGCACGCGCGGCGGTGTCTGGGACCTGACCACCGGCCAGCGAGACCTGCTGGCCCGCCACTTCACCGCAGCCGTCTTCGCGCCGGACAACTCGCTCTATGTGGAGTTTCCCAAGTTCGAAACAGAAGAGCGCGCCATCGTCCGCTTCACCTTTGCGCCCTTCTCCGCCACACCCGTCACCTACAAGGTAGATGACACCATGCATCTCACCCGGGGCATGTTTCAGGAGTGGACGACTCCGAGCAAGGGCAAGAAAGCTACTGAACTCATCGTCCACGATGTACGCGACAACTCCATCCTGTGGCGCCGCACCTTCGATGAAGGCAGACCCTCCCACGATTCCAACCTCATTGCTGGAGAGAGCCTCTTCGCCTTCCGGCTCAAGTCCGACTTCGCCAAGACCCGCCTCAGTGCCAACGCAGCCCTCGCGGCCCAGGCCGGGACCATCAAGAACCGCGACCGCGCAGGGATCATCCAGGTGATCGACGACCGCACCGGCAACATCCTGCATGAGATGGCCCTGGAAGCCCCGCTCGACTACGAAGGGTTCCGGGGAGTACACGTCATCGGGGATTCGCTTTACGTCACCGGGGTGGACAACCGGACCATCGTCTACTCCATATCGACTGGGGCCCAGGTCCGCGAATTCTTCGGCTACCTGATTGCAGCCGATCGCGGTAGCGGGCGCATCTGCACTGCGAACCGGCGCGGCGAGGCTGTGGTCTACGACGCGCAGGGCGAGGAACTGGCACACTTCAACATGGGCAGTCCCCTGCGCTATGCGATCTTCCATAACAACGGCGACCGGCTCATTCTGCTCACGGCAGACCAGAAGGTGCGGACGATGGCGATCGATGGCGAGGCTACTGCGGCAAAGCAGTAATCTAAAGACACGATGCCGATTGCGAAACTGACGGTTGAGGTTGCGATTGCTCATGCGCAGTCGATCAAGGACCGGCGGCAGGTGGTGCGCTCGCTGAAGGACAAGCTGCGCCACGGCTTCAACGTGTCGGTGGCCGAACTGGACGATGCGAGCCTGTGGAACCGGGCCACGCTGGGGGTGGTGGCCATCTCCGGCTCGACAGACTACCTCACCGGGCAGATGCGCGAGGTGGACGACGCGCTTGCTCGGCTGTGCAATGGGCTGGGCGCGGAGATTGTGGACTCCTGGGTGGAGATGCTGGCGGAGTAAGCGGCTCGCGCTTTTGTTATGCTTGGCTGTTGGATGGGATGGTTGCAGAAGACCGATGCCTGAACAACGAGCCAGAACGTACCACCGCAATCGCGTCGCCAGCACGTTCTCGGAAGAGATTGGGGCGATGCTGGAGGGCGAGCTCTCCGACCCGCGCATTGCGCCGGGCTATGTGACGGAGGTGGTGCTGGCGCCGGGCGGCAAGAGCGCGCGCGTCTTTGTCGCGGTGCATGGCAGCGAGGCGGAGGAGGAGTCCACGCTGGCCGGGTTGATGGCCGCGCGCGGCTACATCCGCTCGCAACTGAGGGAGCGGATGGGAGTGAGCCATGTGCCGGACCTGACCTTCGCCATCGACCGCTCGGAGCGGCTGACCGGGCGCATGGACGAGCTGCTGGGCCGGCTGCGCAAGCGCGACCTGAAGCGCGCGGAGAAGGCCGCCAAGGAGGGAGTGCCGGGCGAGGGATGACTCTGGTAGCCTTGTCTGGCCCATGCTTGTCCGGCCCATGAAGTCTTCGCTCGCGATGGATATTCTTTGACTGAAACCGCACAACCCGCCGCCAACGGAGCAGGAACACGCAGCGCGGCAGCCGTGTGGGTGCGCGCCTGGTGGCTGCGCGTGTGCGGAGATTCGTGGTGGGAGGTGGTTGTGCTGCTGCTGGCCACGGCCTTCCTGCTGTTTTACGGACTGGCGCCGATTCTGGGCGGAGACCAGATCGGACTGGTGGGGGCCGATGAGCCGCGCTACGCACAGATTGCGCGCGAGATGCTGGAGGCGCACACGGAGACCTGCCAGGAACTCCACGCCAGGATGGTGCCGCGCAGCCTGCGGCCGAAGGACATCGAGAACTCCCTGCGCTGCCTGGATGGGGGAACGGTGACGCCGATCCTGTACGGGCATCCCTGGCTGGAGAAACCGGCGCTGTACTACTGGCGCGCGATGAGCTCGTTCAAGGAGTTCGGCGTCTCGGACTGGGCGGCGCGGGTGCCCTCGGCCTCGGGCGCGTTTCTGCTGGTCCTGATGATCTTTGTGCACATGCGGCGCTTCCGGCCCGGAGGACAACTGGATGCGGCGCTGATTACGGCGTCGTCGGTTGCGATCATCGGCTTTGCGCGCGGGGCGTCGACAGACATGCAGATGGCCGCGCCGCTGTGCATCGGGATGCTGGGCTGGTACGCGTGGTACGAGACGGGGCTGAAGTTCTGGCTCTTCGACCTCTACTTCTTCGGCGCGGCGGCGACGCTGGCCAAGGGGCCCATCGCGCCGTTCCTGGCGCTGTGCATCATCCTGCTGTTTGTGGGGCTGCGGCGGGAGTGGTCGGCGCTGCGCCGCACCATCTGGGTCCCCGGCGTGCTGATGTACCTGGCGATGGTGCTGCCCTGGTACATCGCGGTGCAGCGGGAGAACCCGACGTTCGTGGAGCAGTTCTTCGTCGAGCACAACCTGGAACGTTTTGCCACCAACCTCTACCAGCACCATCAGCCGGTCTGGTACTACCTGGCGGTGGCGCTGGTGGGCCTGATGCCGTGGACGGTGATCGCCATCCGCGCGCTGGTGGCGGCGATCGGCGCGTCCGTCGCCGAGTGGAAGGTGCGGCTGAATCCGAAGTGCTACCTGGGGCTGCCGCGCGCGGGCGACGCGTTTCCCGAGTTTCTTGTGCTGTGGGCGCTGTTTCCCATCGTCTTCTTCACCTGCTCCAAGTCGAAGCTGCCGGGATATATTCTGCCGTCGATCCCGCCGCTCACCATTCTGACCGGCGACTATCTGAACCGCATCCGGCGCGCGGGGCTTCCGCGTTGGCTGCTGTGGTCTCATGCGGCGGCCTGCGCGTTGGTGGCGTTCGTGATTGTGCTGGCGCCGCAGCACATGGTGTACGACACGCTGGTGCCGCCGGCCAGATGGCTCGTAATCGCCGGCGCGGCGGCGTTGCTTGTGTTCTTCGCCGTGGTGCAGACGATCCGCATCGGCGGCATTGCGCAGGTGCGCAACGCCACGTTGTTTCCGGTGCTGGGGGCGCTGGTGTTTCTGCTCGGCTTCCATGGCAAGGACCTGGACCTGAACTATTCGGCCCGCCCGCTGGCGCGCGAGATGCAGCAGAAGGCGCCGGAGGTGCATCTGGTCGCGGTCCAGGACGTCAAGCGCGACATGGTCTACGGCCTCGCCTTCTATCGCAACGAGCAGCCGGTCGAGTACGGCGTGGACGGCGTACCCGCGGGCGAGCATCTGCTGGTGGTTCCAGCCAAAGACACACCCGCGCTGGAACCTCTGCTGGCCGGCCGCGTCTACCAGCAGATCATCGAGTACCCGGCGCGGGGCTTGCAGGTCTACAAGGTCTACGCCAAGCCGTAGGCCTGCAAAGTTATTTCCCGTGCGCGGTGTACGGATTGTCCTCGACTCCTATATGCTCGACCCGTGTTGGATTGAGAGTTGAAGACGTACGTGCAGGGGAAGGGCCATGTCCAGCGTGCCGGTTGCGTCCGAGATCGAAGTGCTCGATGTGCGGCACTTCTCCGCGCGCCAGCTGCGTCCCCTGCTGGAGCGCGAGGCCGACGCATGGCGCGACCGTCTGCGCTGGGACTACCGCAGCTCGACCGAGCTGCTGTTGCAGTATCTGGAGTCGCGCATCCTGCAAGGGTTTGTGGCGCTCGACCGGGGACGCGTCTGCGGCTACACGTTTTGTGTCTACGAGGGGACCAAGGCGGTGATCGGCGACGCCTTCGCCGCAGGCCACAGGACGATGAGCGACGCCGATGCGACGCGCGCTCTGCTGGTGCCCATGCTGGAGCTGCTGCGGCACACGCCCGGGGTCGATCGCGTGGAGGCGCAGCTTCTGCTCTTCAACGCGGGCGAATTTGCCGACCTCTTTGCCGGGCCGGAGTTCACGCTGTATCCGCGACTCTTTCTGGAGTGCGATCTTGGCGTGCATGACCCGGCAAAGCTGAGGGATGCGCTGGCGGCGGATGCGGTCGCAACTGATCTGTCTGGCGTCGGGCCGGAGCTGGCGTTGTCGCTATGGACGCCAGCGGACTACCAGGCCGCGGCCGAGCTGGTCCATGCCTGCTATGTGGGCCACGCCGACGCGCAGATCAACGACCAGTACCGCTCGCTGCACGGATCGCTGCGCTTTCTGCACAACATTGTGCGCTTTCCCGGATGCGGCATCTTTGAACCGGGCTTCTCCTGGATGCTGCGCGAGAGGCGAAGCGGCGCGCTGGCGGGCATGGTGCTCTGTTCGCGGGTGGGTGAGAAGGTCGCGCACATCACGCAGTTGTGCGTTGCCCAGGCGTATCGCGGCCGCGGGCTTGGCCGCAGGCTGTTGGTCCGCAGCGCGCAGAGCCTGCTGAGCGCGGGCTTCGAAGCCATCACGCTCACGGTGACCGAAGGCAATCTGCAGGCGGTGAGGCTCTACGAGCGGTTCGGCTTTACGCAGAGGCACCGCTTCGACGCGATGGTGCTGGAACCGCAATTCAAGCGGCCCTGAGTTCCGAGCGGGATTGCCGCCTGCTCCAGCACAGGAGCCAGATCAGGAGACATAGCGCGCAGGCGCCGGCGGTGTCGAGCAGGACATCGTAGGGCGAGCCGGTGCGGTCGGGCAGGAACGACTGGTGGTACTCGTCGCAACTGGCAACGATGGCGGTCGAGACGATGGCGAGCAGCGTGGATTTGAGGCGCCATGCGAGCAGCGTGGACCGGAGACGCCATGCGAACAGCGGGCCCGGCCCGCGCAGCCATCCCACCAGCAAAGCTGGCGGGAACCCCGGCAGGTCGAGCGTGTGCAGCCACGCGCGGAGGAAGGTGAAGGCCACCAGGCCGTAGCCGACAAAGTGGCCGGTCTTGCGCAGGTAGTGGTGGTAGATGTCCCAGGAGCTGTCCTGGATGTGGCCAAACCAGCGCTCCAGAATGGGCCGCAGAATACTGCTCGTGTTCTGCGAGGAAAAGGCGCTGGTGGACTCGACGCAGATTATTGCCACGGCGAGGGCTGCCGGAGTCCAGACCTTGAGCCACCACTGCCAGCTTGCTTCCGATGGCTGCTGCCGTAAAGGCTTATAGAAGAATACGGGGCGCATCAACCTGAACTTTCAGCGATACAGAATCGCGGATTCAGTTGCGATCTATTCTGCGTGGTAGTTGGGGGCCTCGCGGGTGATGATGACGTCATGGACGTGGCTCTCGCGCAGGCCTGCGTTGGAGATGCGGATGAAGTGGGCGTTGGCCTGCAACTCCGCGATGGTGGCGCAGCCCAGGTATCCCATGCCGGAGCGCAGGCCGCCGACCAACTGATAGACCATGGCTTCCAGCGGGCCGCGGTGGGGCACGCGGCCTTCGATGCCCTCGGGGACGAACTTGGCGAGGCGGTTCTGGCCGCTGGTCTCGCGGGCGGTGAGGTTCTCGCGTTCGGTGCTGGCGGCTTCGGTCATGTCTTCCGCGCTCTGGAAGTAGCGCTCGCCGGAGCCCTGCGCCATGGCGCTCAGGCTGCCCATGCCGCGGTATGCCTTGAAGCTGCGGCCCTGGTAAAGAATCGTCTCGCCGGGCGACTCGTCGACGCCGGCAAACAGCGAGCCGATCATGACCACGTTGGCGCCCGCCGCAATCGCCTTCGTCACGTCGCCGGAGTACTTGATGCCTCCGTCGGCGATGACCGGGATCCCGTGCTTGGCGGCGGCGCGCGCGGCCTCGGTGATGGCGGTGATCTGCGGCATTCCGGCCCCGGTGACCATGCGCGTGGTGCAGATGGAGCCGGGGCCGATGCCCACCTTGACGGCGTCCGCGCCGGCGTCGATCAGGGCCATTGCGCCGTCGTAGGTGGCGACGTTGCCGGCCATCAGGTCGGTGTCTGGGAACTTCTTTTTGACCGCGCTGACGGCGGCCAGCACGCGCGAGGAGTGGCCATGGGCGCTGTCGATGGCCAGCGCGTCCACGCGCATCTCGATCAGCGCGGCGGCGCGTTCCAGAAAGTCTCCGGTGGCGCCGATCGCTCCGGCGACGCGCAGGCGGCCCTTGTTGTCCTTCGATGAGTTGGGGTACTTCAGCTTCTTCTGGATGTCCTTGACGGTGATGAGGCCTTTGAGCTCGTACTCGTCGTTGACCACCAGCAGCTTCTCCACGCGGTGCTGGTGCAGGATGTGCTCGGCCTCCTCCAGCGTGGTGCCCACCGGGACGGTGATGAGGTTCTTCTTGGTCATCACGTCGTCGATGGGAATGTCGGTGCGGGAGACGAAGCGCAGGTCGCGGTTGGTGAGGATGCCCACCAGGCGGCCCTTGCGCGTCACCGGAACGCCGGAGATCTTGAAGCGGCGCATCAGCTCCAGCGCGTCGGCGATGGGCTGCTCGGGAGAGATGGTCACCGGATCGACGATCATTCCGCTCTCGGACCGCTTGACCTTGTCGATCTCGCCCGCCTGCTGCTCGATGGTGAGGTTGCGGTGGACGACGCCGATGCCTCCCTGCTGCGCCATGGCGATGGCCAGGCGCGACTCGGTGACCGTGTCCATGGCGGCCGAGATGAGCGGGGTGTTGAGCGTGATGCGGCCTGTGAGCCGGGTCTGCGTGCTGACCTGGTTGGGAACCACCTCGCTGAAGGCGGGGACCAGCAGGACATCGTCGAAGGTGAGTGCTTCGGGGATCGGGGAGTTGATCATATCTTCCGTTCTGGCCCGCGGCTGCGTGGACCGGCACGCGGCTGCGTGGGATGGCTTCTTGCGCCGGGGTTGATTGATTGTAGGCTGGCGAAGCGCTTCGGGCAAAACCGACGCAGGGAGTTTCAGGCATCGATTGTCGAGATGCCGGAGAGCAGAACGGGCTCACGGTCCGGGAACTGCGCGACCAGGGACAGCTTGCCACCCATGGCTTCGATGGAACGGCGCAGGGTTGAGATGTGCATGTCAGTGCGCTTTTCGATCTTGGATATCTGCTTTTGGGCGACCCCGAGGCTCTTTGCCATCTTGACCTGCGTCATCTCCCGCGCGCGGCGCAACTCCTGCAAGGTCATCTCCTCGGCGATCAGCGCGGCGGCGTGCTTTTCGATCTTGCGGCGGCGGACGGCGGGGAGAGCTTTGATGATGTCGTCTACGTTGGTGGCCATAAATTATCTCCTCCCGAACGGTTCACACGCTCATAATATACCCTTAAAAGTATATTGCTGACGACGCGTGGTTATGGAATCTGTTCCGAATCGGGGGCAACCTGTGAGACCGTGCCCGAGCGGCTCAATTTGAGAAATACAGCCAGCGACGCAAGAAAGAACACGAGGATGCATCCCAGTTCGACCCACCAGATGGTCGCTGCATATGCCGGCAGCAGCATCTTGAGAGGATTGATCACGGTTGGGGCGAGCAACGCAAGGATCAAGGACTTTTCCAGCCTGTCACTCGTTGAGATGAAGATGACAAGAAACACAGCCACAAAGCCGAGGAAAGAGAACACGTCGATATACCGGCCCGCCGACCCAAAAACCGCACTGTTGTTAAAGAAATCGTGTGGCACCTTGAATCGTTCAGAGAGGTGCCGAATACGCATGTAGAGGCACAGGGCAGCTGACAGCACCAAGAAAGCCGCAAAAGTCCTACTCTCAACGAATCGAGAGTGACTATCTTCGGTCTGCGTGGTTGCATTCATAGGCTGCGGACGTGTTCGGTAGAAAGTCTATACCTTCAAGGGTGAGGCCCGGACGGCAGTTCGCGAAATGGGATTGAATTCCTTTGCATTTGAGCGTATCTTCAAAGAGCGAACAAGTTTGTTCCGCTGTTCGGGTTGGAGCTGTGTGCGCACCGGCAAACCGGCCCCAGCCAGAACGCTGGCTGGGAACCCGGCAAATGGCGGAAGAGATGAGTGGGCGAAAGCCCACTTTTTGTTGCTCCAAAGACGGTTTGGCGAACCTCGGCGGCATCTTATACAAAACGCTGGCTGAAAAGGGATTATGGCGTTGCAGATGGATGAACTCCGGCGGCTGGCAGAGCGGGTTGCCGCATCTCACCATCTGGAGGTTGTGGAGGTTGAGTTTGGCGGCGGCGGCAAGAGCCGGGCGCTGCGGGTCTTTGTGGAGAAGGACGCGGCCGAGCGGAAGAGGCTTGCCGAGCGGGCGGCGGCGGGAGAGGCAGTGGATGTGCCGAAGGGCGTTCCGGTGGAGCTGCTCAGCGGCGTGACGCATGAGGATTGCGCGGCGTTTGCCACCGACTTTGGCACGCTGCTGGATGTGGAGGACGTGGTCCC
The DNA here is from genome assembly GCA_049518555.1 of Acidobacteriaceae bacterium. Classification (GTDB taxonomy): domain Bacteria; phylum Acidobacteriota; class Terriglobia; order Terriglobales; family Acidobacteriaceae; genus Edaphobacter. Next base: position 6,097 of record JBEKRR010000021.1, on the reverse strand, counting down.
GGGAGCCGAGTACACGCTCGAGGTCTCGTCGCCGGGACTGGAACGGAGGCTCTCGCGCGCCGAGGAGTTCGCGCGGTTTGCCGGGAGCCTGATTAAGGTGAAGACGTTTACGCCGGTCAACCAGAACCGGATGTGGACGGGGCGGTTGACGGGCTTTGCGGACGGCGTGTTGAGGATCGACCTGAGCGCGGTGAAGCAGAAGGGCAAGGCCAGGAAGGCGGCGGTTGCCGAGACGATCGAGATTAAGTTGGAGAATGTGGAGAAGGCGAATTTAGTGGTTGAGTTTTAGTTTCGAGGTTCGAGGAATTAGACGGATTTGAAGGTGAGTGAAGCGATGGCGAGTGTTCTGTACCAGTCGATCGAGGCGTTAAGCCGGGACAAGGGAATCGAGCCCGAGATTGTGGTGGGCGCGGTGGAGGATGCGATCGCCCTGGCGACGCGCAAGTTCTATAAGACGCAGGAGAACATGCGCGCCGAGATGGACAAGGAGACGGGCGAGATCCGCGCTTACGTCTTCAAGACGGTGGTCGAGGGGCCGGAGCAGGTCGAGGACGAGATCAACCAGTTGACGCTGGATGCTGCGCGCGCGCTGGCCCCCGAGGTCGAGGTGGGCGGAGAGCTGCGCTTCTACAAGGACACCACGCCGCTGGGCCGGATTGCGGCGCAGATGGCCAAGCAGGTCATCTTCCAGAAGGTCCGCGAGGCCGAGCGCGACACGGTCTTCCTGGAGTACAACCACCGCGCGGGCGAGGTGCTGAACGCGACGGTGAAGCGCCTGGAGCCGATGGACGTCATCTTCGACCTGGGCAAGGCCGAGGCGCGAATGCCCAAGCGCGAGCAGAGCCGGCTGGAGCAGTTTGCCGTGGGCGAGCGGGTGCGCGTGGTGCTGCTGAGGGTGGACCGCGCGGCCAAGGGGCCGCAGGTGATTGTGAGCCGCGCCGCGCCGGGGTTGGTGCAGAACCTCTTTCAGAGCGAGGTCCCGGAGATCTACGACGGCACGGTCTCGATCAAGGCCATTGCGCGCGAGGCGGGCGAGCGCACCAAGATCGCGGTGCTGAGCCGCGACAAGGACGTTGACCCGGTGGGCGCCTGCGTGGGCATGAAGGGAATGCGCGTGCAGTCCATCATCCGCGAGCTGCGCGGCGAGAAGATCGACATCATCGAGTTCTCCGAAGAGATCACGACGTTTGCCGAGAAGGCGCTGCAACCGGCCAAGGTGAGCAAAGTTTCGATCACCAATTTGGAGGAGAAGCAGATCGAGGTGATCGTAGACGATACGCAGCTTTCGCTTGCCATCGGCAAAAAGGGACAGAACGTGCGGCTGGCGGCCAAGCTGCTGGGCTGGAAGATCGACATCAAGAGCGAGGAGGAGAAGCGCCAGGAGGTCGAGCAGCAGATGCAGGAGATGGGAGGCGGCACGACCACGCCGATCGAACAGATCGGCGAGCTGGGCGAGGCGATTCAGGTGAAGCTGATCGCGGCCGGGATTACGACGGTCGAGGAGCTGGCCGACATGACGCCGGAGCAGTTGGAGGAGATCCCCGGCATCGGCGAGAAGACCCTGGAGAAGATCTCGGTTGCGGTGCGGCATTACTTCGGCCAGTACGAAGAGGGCGAGGAACGGCCGGCGGATGCGGAGTTGACAATCGAGGCGGGTGCGAGCGAAGAGCACGCGGCCGTGGAGACCGCGCAGGGGCCCGCGGAGGAGGGTTCCGAGGAGAGCTCGGACGAGAAGACGCCGGAGGAGATTCTGGAGGCGGATGCGGACGAGGCTGGAGAGGTCGAGGAGGTCCGCGACCTTTCGACCGAGGAGATTGCGGACGCGGAGGAAACCGAGTCGGAGAGCGACGCCGTAAGCGAGGCGGACGCTCGCGAGGAAACGATTGAACAGGAGAACGATGCCGTGGACAGTCTGGTGAACGAGAGCCAGGAGGTCAGCAACGAGGGCATCGACAAGGATGGGCACGAACGTGGCTAGCGGACCGGGCCACGCACGCAGGCGAATTGCCTGGGTCGTAACCGGCAGCTTTGAGAATTGCGATTTCAGGGATAATGAAATTAGACGAGATTTCAAGAATAGAGCTAAGCGGGATTTCTACAACATTGAGCTGGACGAGATTTAACCTTCGATGAGGCTGATATGAACAGCTAAGCGCGCAGGGGAAACGAAAAGGGACGGATGAGCAAAGTTCGCATCAACGATCTTGCACGGGAGCTGGAGGTCAAGAGCAAGTCCATCCTGGACGCTCTGACGGCGGTTGGCGTCACCGAGCCGAAGACGCACTCCAGCTCGATCGAGGCCGCAGAGGCCGAAAAGGTACGGAACTACCTGAGTGGCAAGCGCGGCAGCAGCAGCGCCGCGACCAAGCCGCCCGTGGAGGCCAAGCCGGCCTTCAACCTGGCCCACATCTCCAAGCCGGGCGACGCGGTAAAGGCGATCCTGGCGCGCAAGCAGGCCGAAGAGGAGGCGCGCCGCACGCCGCGCCGTCCAGCGGCAACGCCGGCGCCGCCAGCCGCGGTCAGTGCGCCAAAAGCGGCAACCAAGCCTGCCAAGGAGAGCGCTCCGGAGGCCGCGGCCCCGGCGGCCCCGGCGCCGAGGCGGGTTGTGCCTCAACCGAGGCAGCACGCCCAGATTGTGACTCCTCCGCAGCCGCCGCCTGCGATTGCCAGCAAGCCTCCGGTGGGGCCGGTGATCGGGCGTCCGCCCGTGGTGGTTGCTCCCCCGCCCTCTGCCCATGCGACACCGGCGCAGCCGGCGGCAGCACATGCCGCGGCGGACCGTCTGTCGGCGGCAGCGACTTCGCTGGAAGTTCCAGCGCCCCCCGCAACGGTCAAGCGTGTGAAGCGTGCCGCTCTGCCGGTTGCCGGCGCGCCTGCGGCGACACCAGCCGCAGCCACGACTCCGGCTGCTGCCGCTGCGGCCGCTGCGGCGGCGTTGCTCGATGCGTCGTCGATGGCAGCGGCGGAACACAGGACGGACGGCGCGGACCAGGAGTCCGTTGAAGCGGAGGTTGCCGCTGTTGCCGAGACTCCAGCCCGGCGCGTGGTGATGCCTCAGACCGGGCCTCGACCCATCTATACGGCTCCGGCTGGCGCTGCGCACGGCATCCAGCGCGGGCGGCCCATCTTCGAGCGTCCGCGCCCGCAGGCGCCGGGCGCCCTGGGCCCGCGTCCTGCTTCGACGACGGCGCCGGGCGCACGGCGGCCGATGCATCCGACGCGCACATTCCCCACGGGGACAGGCGAGCCTGGACGTCCTGGCTTTGCGCCGGGCAGCGCGCGTCCGGGCTATGGCGCACGGCCGGGCGGGCCCGGACTTCCCGGAGCGATGCCCGGGCCGGGCGAGGCGCCGAACGGGATGCGTCCGGCGGCGCGCCCTGGACAGCGGCGCGGTGGACAGCGCTACGAGAAGACCAAGGAAGGCCCGATGAAGGGCTTCCAGCCGCCGCCGCGCTATGGCGGCGCGCATATCCCGCAGGAGCCTTTGCCCATCACCAAGACCATTACCGTCACCGAGGGCATCAGCGTCAAGGACCTGGCCGAAAAGCTGGAAGTGCGCGGCAAGGACCTGATTGCCACGCTGCTGATGAAGGGCGTCTTCGTCACCGTGAACCAGTCGCTGGACGGCGAGCTGGTGAAGGACGTGGCGCGGCAGTTCGGCGCGGACGCAACGGTGATCTCGGTCGAGGAGCAGCTCGAGAACGAGGCCATCGAGGGCTTCCTGGAAGACACCACGGGAATGGTGGAGATCACCCGCTCGCCGGTGGTGACCGTCATGGGCCACGTCGATCACGGCAAGACTTCCCTGCTGGACGCGATCCGTTCCACCGACGTTGCGGCGGGCGAGGCGGGCGGAATCACGCAGCACATCGGCGCGTACAAGGTGAAGATCACCAAGCCGGACTCGCCCGCCTTCGGGCGCGAGATCGTCTTCCTGGATACGCCGGGCCACGAGGCGTTTACGCGAATGCGCGCGCGCGGCGCCAAGATTACCGACATCGTTGTCGTTGTCGTCGCGGCCGACGATGGCGTGATGCCGCAGACCATCGAGGCCATCGCCCACGCCAGGGCGGCGAATGTGCCGATCATTGTTGCCGTCAACAAGATCGACAAGCCGGAGGCAAATCCCGACCGCGTCAAGCAGCAGCTTGCCGACCGCGGACTGCAGCCCGAGGCGTGGGGCGGCGATACGGTCTTCGTCGATGTCTCGGCCAAGAAGCGGACGAACCTCGATCTGCTGGAGGAGATGGTCTGCCTGGTGGCCGATCTGGCCAACCTGAAGGCCACGCCGGACCGTCCGGCGGTGGGTACGGTGATCGAGGCCAAGCTGGACCGCGGACGCGGCGCCGTCGCGTCGGTCCTCGTCCAGAACGGAACCTTGCGCACCGGCGACAGCTACATCGTGGGCAATACCTTCGGCAAAATCCGCGCCATGTTCAACGACCGAGGCCAGCCGATCGTCGAGGCAGGGCCTTCGACGCCGGTTGAGATTCTCGGCCTCGAAGGAATGCCCGACGCGGGCGACACATTCCTCGTCATGGCGGACCGCGACAAGGCCAAGGGCATTGCGCAGTACCGCAAGATGAAGGAGCGCGAGGCGCAGTTGGCCAAGAGCTCGCGCGTCTCGCTGGAAGGTCTCGCCGAGCAGATCAAGCACGCCGGCATGAAGGACCTCAACCTCATCGTCAAGGGCGATGTGCAGGGCTCGGTCGAGGTCATCGCCGAAGACCTGCAGCGCATGTCCACCGAGAAGGTCCGCGTGCGCGTGCTGCACTCCGGCGTGGGCGCCATCACCGAGTCGGACGTGCTGCTGGCGTCGGCCTCCAACGCGGTCATCATCGGATTCAACGTGCGCCCCGACCGCAAGTCGAGCGAGGTGGCAGAGCGCGAGAGCGTCGAGATCCGCCTGCACTCCATCATCTACGAGCTGCGCGACGAGATCACCAAGGCGATGTATGGACTGTTGGAGCCGGTCTTCAAGGAGAACTACGCGGGCAAGGCCGAGGTGACCAACGTCTTCAAGATCACCAAGGTCGGTCAGATCGCCGGCTGCCGCGTCACCGACGGCGTGATTGCGCGCACCGCGCAGGTGCGTGTGCTGCGCGAGGGCGAAGAGGTGTGGCGCGGCAAGATCGCCTCGCTCAAGCGCTTCAAGGACGACGTCGGCGAGGTGCGCCAGGGCGTGGAGTGCGGCATCGACCTTGCCGGCTTCAAGGACATCCGCGTCGGCGACATCATCGAGTCGTTCACCACCGAGAAGCTGGCCGACGAGCTGGGACAGAACTCGATTGCCGCGCGCAAGGCGGAAAAGGCCGCAAAGGAAGCGGCGGCAGCCGAAGCGGAGGCTGCGGCCGAAGCGGAGGCTGCGACGGAGGCCGCGACGGAGGCCAACGCGTAGGAAACCTCTGCATCAGTCCTCGTTTTGAAAGGGCGGGACTTCAGAGGTTGCTGAAAAACTTCGTCTTGCTTAAGGGCACGGCTTCAGCCGTGCCGTAAAGCGCTCACTTAAATGACTTGCGTCCCTTGATCGCGCAGCGATCAAGGGACGCAAGAACGGTGAACCGCAAACTGAGTGATAAGTGGCTTTACAGGCCGCGGAAAAGTCGTTGCTTTGAAAGGGCGGGACTTCAGTCCCGCCGCCGGGTGCCCCATTCATCGCGCGTCCTTTGCGCGATGGGTGGGGTTCGTGCGGTTGCGCGCCCCGGAGGGAGCAGGGGCCTTCAGGCCCCTGAAACCATCCCCCCGAAGAACGGGCTTCAGCCCCGGGGCCTCTTTCACCTCGAATCTTGAACCTCGAACCTGTCTTTTCCTGTCAACCCCCTCGACCCTCCAAAATCCTTCTAACCCCCACCCCACCAACCACTTCCCTCCCAAAAATAGTTGGCATAGTAGTTATGCTCCATCCTGTAGAATAGAAGTAGAAAGAAAACAAGGGAAACCCCGGCAGCGCGCCGGGGTTTTTCATGCCCAAGCCGAAGCACGGAGGAAACCGTTTATTTTCTTATTGATAGATATAAGTAGCCTTGAATCTAATCTTTGCATGCTCAAACTCACATCTCTTTGGTTCCAGGGACTTTACGAAGCACGGAAAATGGGG
>JBEKRR010000020.1:0-37345 GCA_049518555.1 Acidobacteriaceae bacterium | reverse complement strand
ACCGGGCCAACGTAGTAGAGGAAGCGGCCGCGCAGGTCGACGGGGAGGGTTTCGCCGCGGTTGAGCATGTCGGTGAGGCGCTTGTGCGCGGCGTCGCGGCCGGTGAGCAGCGAGCCGGTGAGCAGGATGACTTCGCCGGGCTTCCATGTCTGGATGTCTTCGCGGGTGACGGTGGCGAGATTGACTCGGCGGGCGTTCTGCGGCGCGTAGGTGAGCTTGGGCCAGGCGGCTAGCGAGGGCGGGGCGACGGCGACGGGGCCGGAGCCGTCGAGGCGGATGTGCAGATGGCGCGTGGCGGCGCAGTTGGGGATGATGGCGACGGGGAGGTTGGCGGCGTGGGTGGGGCAGTCGAGGACCTTGACGTCGAGGACGGTGGTGAGGCCGCCCAGGCCCTGCGCGCCGATGCCGAGTTGGTTGATGCGGTTATATAGCTCGATGCGGAGCTTCTCGATGTTGGTGCGCGGGCCGCGGGCGATGAGTTCGTGCATGTCGATGGGGGCCATGAGCGACTCTTTGGCGAGAACCATGGATTTTTCGGCGGTGCCTCCGATGCCGATGCCGAGCATTCCGGGCGGGCACCATCCGGCGCCCATGGTGGGGACGGTGCGGACGACCCAGTCGGCGACGGAGTCGGTGGGGTTGAGCATGGCGAACTTGGCCTTGGCCTCGCTGCCGCCGCCCTTGCTGGCGACGGTGATGTCGAGCGCGGAGCCGGGGACCAGCTCGACGACGACCATGGCGGGTGTGTTGTCGCCGGTGTTGCGGCGGGTGAAGGCCGGGTCGGCGAGGATGCTGGGGCGGAGGAGATTGTCGGGGTTGAGCCACGCCTCGCGGGTGCCCTGGTCGATCATCTGCTGGAGGGACATCATGCCATGCGTGGCGGAGGGCGCCCACTGGACATCCATGCCAACCTTGACGAAGGCGGTGACGATTCCGGTGTCCTGGCAGATGGGACGATGGCCCTCGGCGCACATGCGGGAGTTGATGAGGATCTGCGCGATGGCGTCCTTGGCGGCGTGCGACTGCTCGTGCTCGTACGCGCGGGCGAGGTTGGCGATGTAATCGACGGGGTGGTAGAAGCTGATGTATTGCAGCGCGTCGGCTACGGAGCGGATTACGTCGTCCTGGCGGATGATGGTCATGGTGGCCTCCGGATCATTCTATGGCGCAGGGACGGCTCCCGACAAAGATGAGGGTGGGCGGGCAAGGGCGGGAGTTTTGTGGGAGAAAGGTTCGAGGGTTGAGGCAGGATGGGCTTCGTCGGGGTCCTTCGACTGCGGCGCTCACGATAAAACCATGAGCGCCTCCGCTCAGGATGACAGTTTAATCGCAAATGCGAGGATTATGCGGCACGGGTGAACCCGTGCCCTTCCGGCGGGGCTATTTCTGGCGGCCGAAGCGGTAGACGAGGCCCATCTCGAATCCGGCGTTGTTCTGGACGGAGCCGCCGAAGGTGGTGGCGGTGTAGCTGGGCGTGATGCGGAAGGCGAGGTTGGGGTAGAGATTGAGGTCGAGGCTGCCGCCGAGGGAGAAGGCGGGGCGCGCACTGGTGGAGGGCCAGAGGCCAAGGTTGGCGGCGGGAATGCCCTTGGAGTCGCCGTCGAACTTGCCGATGGCCGTGCCGCCGAGGGCGAAGGCGCTGAGGGCGGTCTTCTGGCGCAGGCGGAAGCGATAGGTGGGGCCGATGAGGAAGGGATACTCGGAGATCTGCGGACGGCCGACGAGGGTGGCGTACTGATTGAGGTTGTTAATCTTGGCGTTGCCGTAGGCGCCGCGCAGCTCGCCGGTGAGACCGAGGTTGCGGTTGAAGTAGTAGGTGGTGTTGAGCCAGAAGGCGATCTCGCTGTTCTTCTGGGTGAACTGGCCGGAGCGGAAGCGGAGATAGCCTCCGCCGCCGGCGACCTCCCAGCGATGGGTGTAGGTTTCGGTGATCTGGCGGGCGATGCGCGCCTTGCGGTTGGCGTTGGTCTCGCGGCCGGTGCGGCGCGTGGACTGCGCGAGGGCGGAGGAGGACGCGAATGCGGAGAGCAACAGAAGTGCGGCCAAAAGCTGTATGCTACTTGCGAAACGGGACGGCGAACGAAAGATCAACGAGAGCTCCTGCGGTCGCCTCCATTTTTTGAGCTCGTTGGAGGCGAGGTTGGCGCGGCGGAGTTGTCCGTCCGCGGCCATTCCTTATTAGAACATCCAACGCGGCTTCATGGCGCGGCGGGGACGAGAAGGCGAGGATTCCATGGCAAAGGGCAGAGCTTCGGGCGGTGGTGCCGGCAAGGTATTTCTGGGATTTTTGCTTGGGTTGGCGGTAGTGGCGGGCGGCGCGGCGGCGTATCTCCACTTCGGCGCGCTGCCGGTGGCGACGGCGGACAAGCCGTTGCCGTTGGAGAAGGCGATTGTGAGCGCGCCGCTGAAGGCGCGGATCGCAAGCCAGATGCAGCCCGCGCCGTTCGGCACCGACGAGGACGTTTTCGAGGGCGGGGCGCATGTGTACCGCGTGCAGTGCGCGGGCTGCCACGGCACGCCGGGACACGATGTGGCGTTTGCGAAGAGCATGTATCCGCCAGCGCCGCAGTTGTGGAAGAAGCACGCAAAGGGCAACGTGGTGGGCGTGAGCGACGACGAGCCGGGCGAGACCTACTGGAAGGTTGCGAACGGGATTCGGCTGACGGGAATGCCCGCGTTCAACCATGTGCTGACCGATACGCAGATGTGGCAGGTGACGCTGCTGCTGAAGAACGCGGACCAGCAGTTGCCCGATCCGGTGATAAAGATTCTGACTACGCCGTAGGCGGGGAGCAGGCGCTAGACCCAGTTTTTGTCGTCGAAGGACTTGAAACCCGCGTGGGTGAGGCGCTCGAGTTCGGCGATCAAGTCGGCATCCGGGATGGTCTTGAAGTTGAAGCAGGCCTTGCCCTGCATGCGCTTTTTGAGCGCGGGAGAGATGGTGCCGCTGAGCGACTGGTTCATGTAGAGCGGCAGGAGATGGAAGCTGACGTACGCCTTGCCCAGGCGAATGGAGGCAAAGAACATCGGATGGCCCTTGTGCTGGGGAAAGGGCGAGGGCTTGCGACCGACGAGCGTGTATTCGGTCGTGCTGTCGGCTTGCACGCTGAGCCGGTCGAGATGGCGGCGGAAGACCTGCTTGAGCGTGGCAAAGACTTCATCGAATCCGGCGGGCGTGATTGACATGCCGTCCTCCTATTGCGTTCACTTCAACGAATAGGATGCGGCAGTGACGAATTGGAAGCTGTTTTTCTTGTAGCCGGGCGACGGATCGTTGAGGAAGTTGTCGGCGGGGGTGACTGTGAGAGGCTGCGCGGACGTTATTGGAGGCTGAGGAACTGCTGTAGGTTGTCGGCGGCGAGGGCCGTGGCGCGGGCCAGGCTGAGCTTGGCGAGGTTGTGGGCGAAGACGCTGTTGATGGAGTCGAGATCGGCGGAGGTGAGCGACTCCTGCGCCTGGACCACTTCGACGTTGTCGGTGACTCCGGCGTCGAAGCGCTGGCGGGTGAGGTCGAGGGTTTCTTTGTTGACCTGAAGATTGCGCTGGGCCAGCTTGACCTGGTTGGTTGCGGCCTCGAGATCGAGGAAGGCGTTGCGCACATCGCTTTCGACCTGGCCCTTGAGGTCTTCCAACTCGGACTGGCGCTGGGCGAGCGTGGCCTGGGCGGCCTTGATGTCGCCCTCGGTGCGGCCTCCCTGCCAGATGGGGATGCTGAGCGTGGCGGCGGCGGAGAAGGTTGCGCTGGCCTGCGCGGGGTTGGTGCCGATGGAGCCGTAGTTGCCATTGACGGAGAGCGAAGGCAGGCGCTCGTCGCGGGCCGCGGAGAGCGCGCGCTGGGCGGCACGGACCTGCGCCTCGGCGGCTTTGATGTCGGAGCGGCGGTCGAGCGCCTGATGGATGGCGTCATCGAGGGTGAGCGAGGGCGCGGCGGCGAAGGGGACCTCGTCGGTGAGGTCGTAGGCGTCGCTGGGGGGAAGTCCGGTGATGCGCGCGAGGGCGATCTTCTGCTTGGAGAGCTCGGTTTCGAGCGAGATGACGCGCTGCTGCTGGGTCAACTGCTCGACCTCGCTGCGGTCAACGTCGATCTGGGCGACGAGTCCGACGGCACGCTTCTGCTGCGTCTGCTGGAAGAGAGCGGTTGCGGTGTCGAGCTGCGCGTGGGCGGAGGCGACGCGCTCCCTGGTTGCGATGATCTGGAGGTACGTGCCGCAGACCGCGAGGACGACGGCGTCTCGGGCATCGCGGGCGGAGAGCTGCGCGGCGTGGACTTCTTCATTGGATGCGCGGAAGTTGTTCCATGCGGTGAGATCGAGGACCGACTGCGAGACGCTGCCGCGCAGGTCGATGTTGTTGTACGGGCCGACGATGGTGGGGAAGGTGAAGCCGGGGATGGGCAGGTGGATGCGCAGGCCTTCGGCGGCGAGGTTGGTTTGCGCCAAGTTCTCGGCGAGATAGCCGCTGACGTTGGGAAGCAGCGCGCTGCGTGCAATCTCATTCTGCCCCTGAGCCTGGCGCACGGCGTGGTTGAGACCCACCGCGCCGAGGTTGAAGTTGAGACCGCGCTCGATGGCGTCGCGCAGCGAGAGCATTCCGGTAAATGGGAGCTTCGCTGTGCTCGATGAACTTCCGGCGTAGGGGCCCTGCACCTGGACGGAGGGATTGATGGTGGTGACGCTGTTGGTGGTCCCGGCGATGGGGGCTTCAATCGCGGTGACGGAGCCGCTGTTGCCTGCGCGGCCGGAGAGCGGAAGCGGAGTTGCCTGCGCGTGCTGCGTCTGATTGGGCTGGGACGGGCCTTGCGCGGAGGCTTGCGATGGAAGCGCGAAGGTTCCCAGGCACGCGAGGAGCGCGATGGCAGCGATGGTGAGGATCGGGGCGATTTTTGTCTTCGAGTGGTTCATAGCGATGTTCCTTATACCAATGAAAGGTTTGTACAAGTGTTTGAGCTTCCCTCAGCGGCTAAAGCCGCGTTGAAATTTGTTTGCTGCCGGCGGGACTGAAGTCCCGCCCCTTCAAAAACAAAACTTACTCAGTGCTTCATTAACTGAGTTGCTTGCGGAAGCGCGAGATGCTGAGCGCAACCAGAACGACGGTGAAGAGGAGCAGGCCGAGAAAGTTGGGCCAGAGGTCCATGAAGCCGCTTCCCTTCAGCGTGCTTCCGCGGACGATGGATGCGAAGTGGTGGACCGGGTTGAGCACGGTGAGCGGCTGCAACCACTTGGGCATGGCCTCGACAGGATTGAGCGCTCCGGACAAAGCGGCGAGTGGCGGGTTGATGAAGAAACAGGTGAGTTGCGCCTGTTGCGCCGATTTGCTGAACGTGGCGATGACGGTGCCGATGCTGATGCCGGAGAGGATGCACAGGCAGCCCGCGCCGAGCAGCATCAGAATGTTGCCGCGGAATGGAACCCCGAAGACCAGCCGGATAACACTGAGGGCCGCGAACATCATCAGGGTGAGCAGAAGGAAGAGCGGCGCGATCTTGGCGATGATGATCTCGGTGGTGCTGGCGGGCGACATGAGGAGCTGTTCGATGGTGCCGGCCTCGCGCTCGCGCACCATGGCGGCGGAGGCGACGATGGTGCTGTTGAGGATGAGAAGCAGACCGAGCACGCCGGTGACGATGAACCACGAATCGACCAGGCCGGGATTGAAGAGGAAGGCGGGCTGAAGCGAGACCTGGCCGCGGCGGGCGAGGCTGTCGGATGCGACAGGCTGGACCTGGAGGCGAATTCCCTGCTGCATCAGCCCGCTGTTGTAGCTCAGCAGGACGCCCTCGGCGTAGGCGCGGGCGATGGTTGCGGTGTTGGCGTTGGTTGCGTTCAGAAGAAATTGCACGGTGGTGGGACGCTGGCGCGCGAGGTCGCGCGCGTAGTCGTAGGGGACGACCACTCCGGCGTCGGCGTCGCCACGGCTGACCGCGTCGCCGAGCTGAGCGACGGAGGGGTAGGTGCCGGCGAGGCGAAAGCTCTTGCTCTCGGTGAGGGTGGAGACCAGCTCGCGGCTCTCCGGCGTGCGGCTGTCGTCGACCACGGCGAGACGGACGTCGGAGACGTTGGCGCTGAGCGCGAAGCCGAAGAGCGTGAGCTGCAGGACGGGAGGAAGAACCAGCGAGAGCTGGAGCCGGCGGTCGCGGCGAATCTGGTTGAACTCCTTGCGCACGAGGGCGAGGAGACGGTAGTTGAAGAGGCGATTGAGGAGGTCTCTCATGGCTATGCCTTCACCTGCATGCGCCTCATGCCGCGCCAGGCAAGCGAGTAAAAGATGGAGCCGATGATGGCAATGAAGAGGACTTTGTACCAGACGGCGGGCCAGCCGCCGCCTTGCAGCAGGGCGTCGCGGACGATCTCAATGTAGTAGCGGCCCCAGACGAAGTTGGAGATCCAGCGCAGGGCTATGGGAATGTTCTGGATGGGAAACATGAGGCCGGAGAGCAGGAAGACGAGCAAAAAACCGCCGAGCGCGACCGTCTGCAGGGCCGCGGTCTGGCTGGGAATGATGGCGCCGACCATGGTGCCGAAGGAGGCCACGCAGAAGGTGTAGAGAATGGTGGCAAGGATGACGGGCGTGGGATCGCCGGCAAAGCTGAGGCCAAAGTAGGTGAAGAGAAGCGAAGACATGACGAGTGCTTCGCCGAGCGCGACGGCCATGAAGGCAAGAATCTTGCCCAGCAGAAACTCGTGCGCGGAGATGCTGGAGACGTAGACCTGAAGGATCGTTTTCTGTTCGGTCTCCTTGGCCATGGCCAGCGCGGCGAGCAGCGCCGGGAACATGGAGATGGCAAGCACGAAGACCCCGGGGCCGTAGAACTTTCTGGAGGAGAGGCCGGGGTTGAACCACAGGCGGATGGCGGCCTGCACGGGCGCGGCCTGGCCGCCGCCGGCGAGCTGCCGGTTGTACGCGGCGGCGATGAGGCTGGCGTCTCCAGTGACCAGCTTGGCGGTGTTGGCGTCGGAGGCATCCACCATGAACTGGACGGGCGTCTGGACGCCGCGCGCCAGGTCGCGGCCAAAGTGGGGCGGAATGATGAGCACGGCGCGGGCGGCGTTGGAGGCGAGCGCTTCTTCGGCGGACTTGTCGACCGGCCACGCGACGACGTGGAAGGAGATTGAGGCGCGGAAGGCGTCGATGAAATTGTTCGACGCAGAGGAGCCGTCGAAGTCCTGCACCACGATGGGGAGATTGCTGACCGTGAGCGAGAGCGCGGCGCTCATCAGAAGAAGCATGACCACGGGAAGCACCAGGGCGAGGGCCAGGGTGCGCCAGTCGCGAACGATCTGGGTGAGCTCTTTTCGCACCTGCGCGACGATCCGCCTCATAGCTGCTCCTGTTTATTTCTCAATGGCCACCTTGCCTTCGAGGCGCGCCTTCTCGACGATGGAGATGAAGACGTCTTCCAGCGAGAAGCGGTCTTCGCGCGCGCTGAGTACGCGGAGGCCGTTCTCTTCCAGCCGCTGCGTGGTCTCGCGGATGGCGGTCTCCGGCACGTCTTCGGTGATGAGGTGAAGACGCTTGCCGAAGAGCGAGACGCGCCAGCCCTCGGTCGAACACTTGAGCAGGTCCACGGCGGGCTGCGGCTGGTCCACAATGAACTGGATTAAATGTCCGGACTGGCGGCCCTTGATGCCGCTGGGCGTTCCCTCGGAGACCAGCTCGCCGGCAACCATCATTCCCAGGCGGTTGCACTGCTCGGCCTCTTCGAGGTAATGCGTGGTGACGAGGACGGCGGCGCCGCCGTCGGCGAGGCGGTTGATCATGGTCCAGAAGGCGCGGCGGGCGAGCGGATCGACGCCGGAGGTGGGCTCGTCGAGGAAGAGAATCTCCGGCTCGTGCATGATGGCCGCGCCGAAGGCAACGCGCTGCTTCCATCCGCCGGGCAGACTGCCGGTGACCTGGTCCTGCCTGCCCTCGAGGCCGGAGAAGGAGAGCACCCAGCGGATCTTTTCTTCGCGCTCCGCATCGGGGACGCCGTAGACGCCGGCGAAGAAATCGAGGTTCTGGCGAATGGTCAGATCGTCGTACAGCGAAAATTTTTGCGACATGTAACCGATGCGCTTGCGCACCGCCTCGGAGCGCAGGTCCTGCTGCGCGCCGGCCAGATGCACGGCGCCGGCGGTTGGGTCGAGCAGGCCGCAGAGCATGCGGATAATGGTCGTCTTGCCCGCGCCGTTGGCCCCGAGCAGGCCGTAGACCTCGCCGTTGCGAATCTGCAGGCTGACATTCTTTACGGCGGTGAATTCGCCAAATTCCTTGATGAGGTTGGTTGCGCCGATCGCGACCTCTCCGCGCTGATTGCTGTGGTCGTGGTGCGCGGGAAACTCGGCGGTCTCTGCGCTTTGGCCTAATGCACGCAAGCGCGCGACGAATGTGTTTTCCAGTGTGGGTTGATCGACGCGCATCTCGTCGATGGTGACGCCCGCGCGTGAGAGTTCTTCGGCGACCCGCTGCTGCACCTGGCCGGGATCGCGGACGAGCAGATCGAGGCGGTCGCCGAAGCGCTGCACGTCGAGGATGTCTTTGCCGGGGCCGGACTCGGCGGAGAGAAGGCGGTCTGTCTTGCGCAGGTCCGGCGTGCGCAGCTCGATGCGCTTTGCATCCAGGGTCGCGCACAACTCCTCCGCCGTGCCGATGCGAAGAATCTCGCCCTGGTGCATGAATCCGATGCGATGGCATCGCTCCGCCTCGTCGAGGTACGGGGTGGCGACGAGAATGGTGAGGCCCTCCGACGACAGGTGGGCGAGAACGTCCCAGAACTCGCGGCGCGAGACGGGATCGACGCCGGTGGTCGGCTCGTCGAGCAGCAGGATGCGGGGCTGCGGGACGAGCGCGCAGATGAGCGAGAGCTTCTGCCTCATGCCGCCGCTCAACTTTCCGGCGAGGCGGTCGGCGAAGCGGTGCATGTCGAACATGCGCAGATATTGCCGGCCGCGATCGAGGATCGCCTGCGGCGGAATGCGGCGCAGATCGCCGCTGTAGCGGATGTTTTCGTCGACGGTGAGGTCGGGATAGAGGCTGAAGGTCTGCGTCAGGTAGCCGGTCTGCGAGCGCATCTCGCGCGCCGGGCGGCCGAAGATGTTGGCGACGCCGGAGGTCGCTTCCATCACGCCGGCGAGAATCTGGAAGGTCGTGGTCTTACCCGCGCCATCGGGGCCGATGAGGCCGAAGATCTCGCGCGGTTGGACTTGGAAGCTGATGCCGCGCACGGCCTCGAGCGGGCCGTAGCGCTTGGTGAGGGCGCGAGCTTCAATGGCTGGCGGTGCGGCGATGCGCTGTGCGGCGTCGCGATCAACTTCGCGGTCTGGAGTCGCGGCGATCACGGATGGCTGACCTTCGGCCACGTGTTGCCTTCGACGAGGACTTCGCCATCGACGGGCATTCCGGGCTTGGCGAACCCGAAACCGGATTTCAATTGCAGCTTGATGCCGACGACCTGCTTGACGCGGTCGTCGCGGAAGTAGGTGTTCTCCGGCGTGAAGGTGGCTTGCGGGTCGATGCGCGAAACATACGCGTCGACCGGCTTCTGTGGATTGGAGTCGAGATAAACGCGCGCGGGCTGGCCGACTTTTACCTTGCCGATCTCGCCCTCCGGAACAAAGCCGCGCAGATAGACTTTGGTCAGGTCGAGGAGCGTGATGACGGCGGTGCCGGCGGAAATGACCTCGCCCGGCTCGGCTGCGCGCGTCACCACGGTCCCGGTGAACGGCGCGCGAATGGTGAGGTCGTTGCGATTGTCTTCCGCCTCGGCGAGCTGGGCGCGGGCCAGTTCGGTCTGTGCGGATGCGCTGGCGAGCTCAGCTTGCTGCTCGGCGATCTGGCGTTTCACCAAGGCGACTTGCGATTCACGAATGTTGGGGTTGGCGAGCGTCGCCTGCGCGGTGGTCAGTTCGGCCTGCGCCGCCTCGACGCGGCGCTTCGTGGCGGCAACCACGGCGGCCTGCTGATCGGCGGTGGCGGCGGCCTGCAGGCCCTGACGCTCCGAAACGGCGCCGGACTTGGCGAGGCGCGTGTACGCTTCCTTGTCGAAGGCGGCGATCTGATAGGCGGCCTGCTGCTGCACCAGGTCGGACTGCGCGGCGGCAAGATCGGCCTCGGCCTGATGGACGTGGCCCTCGGTGTCGAACTTCGACTGGCCCACCTGCAACTGGCTCTGGTCCAACTGCTGCTGGAGGACGGCGATCTGCTGGCGCGCGGCCTCGCCCTTGGCTTCGGCCCCGGAGAGCGCGGCCTGGGCCTGGGCCTCGCGCGCGCGGATCTGCGCGTCGTCGAGGACGGCGATGATGTCTCCGGCGTTGACGTTGTCGCCCTCGCGGACGCGGACCTCGAGGATGCGGCCGGTGGTCTTGGAGGCAACGGCGGAGTCGTCTCCCTCGATGCGGCCGCTGACGGCGACGATGCTGGCGGGCAGCGCGGGCGTGGCAAAGAAGACGCGCCAGATGACGAGGCCGACAACAATCAGCAGCACAGCGCCGATGGCGATTCGCACTCTTCGGCGGCGTTGCGTTGCGGCTGCTTCGAGTGCGTCCTGCGTTGCGGGTTCGGCGGCGCCTGGCGCGGCGTCCGGCTGGGTTGTCGGCCCGGCCTGCTGCGGCTGGCCCGGAGGTGTGGGTTCGGTCATTTACTTGCCCTCGGTTTTACTTTTCGTTTGGTTCTTTTGATGCTTCGCGCGGAAGCCTTCGAGTGGAAATTCTGGATATAGGAGAGCGAGAAGTCCGCGATGTGGTCCGCAATGCGGTCCACCTGTTCCGGCGTCATCTCGAACTCCGGCCAGATTGCAGTCACCAGAGGGCCGGCCAGCGCGTAAACCATGATCTGCCCCAACAGACTGATCGCACACAGACGCGTGCTCTCATCCTCCGCAGGCAAGCCGATCATGCCCCCGATCAGTTCGAGCATACGGTGAAACACTGGTTGGCCCGCTTTATTCACAAGCCGCCGGAGCGCCGGAGTGGGCTGCGCCAGCTCATGGGCCATGATCCGGAAGTTCCAGTCTGGCCGGTCCCCACGGAACAGGCTGTGCAGACGGGCGCGGATGACAGCCCGGAGGACCTCTTCCGCGGGCGCATCCTGGTCGATAACGGTCTGCGCCGCCTGGAACTCGGCGAGGCGCGCGGACTGCCGCACCACCTCGGTGTAGAGGCCCAGTTTGTCGCCGAAGTGATAGTTGACGGCGGCAACATTGGCACCGGCCGCGACGCTGATCTGGCGGATGGTGGCTGCGCGATAGCCCCGGTCGGCGAAGATGCGCCCCGCAACGTCCAGCAACTTGTCGCGCGTGGGGTCCGAATCCGACGATTTACGGTTGCGTTTGACGGTTCTCATATTGACCTGCGAACAGTTCCCGTTCTTATTCAAACAATAGTATGAAACAACTGTTTGAATTTGTCAATACTTTTTTACTGCTGGGACGTTTGCAGGCCCAGAGGTGCAGATCGGAATCCTTCTACGGTGGGTGGAACCGCTACTCCTTGACGTTGACGCCGAGGGCCTTCATCTTGCGGTAGAGGTGGGAGCGTTCCAGGCCGAGGGCCTCGGCGGCGCGGGTGACGTTGCCGCCGCACTCGTCGAGTTTCTTCAGGATATAGTCGCGCTCGTAGGCCTCGCGGGCTTCGAGCAGGGTGGAAAACTCATCATTGCGGGATGCGGACTTTACAGAGTCGCGAGCAGTATCGCGCGAGACAAGCGATGGGATGTGCTTGCGCTCGATGCGCTGCGTCTTGGGGTTGAGGATGAGCACGCGCTCGATGAGGTTGCGCAGCTCGCGGACGTTGCCGGGCCAGTGGTACTGGCGCAGGGCGTCGAGGGCGTCGGGGTGCATCTCCACATGCGGGCGGCCATACTGCTGGCCGAACTCCTGCAGGAACTCCTTGACCAGGAGCGGAATGTCTTCCTTGCGGTCGCGCAGGGGCGGAACGAAGAAGGGGATGACGTTGAGGCGGTAGAAGAGGTCTTCGCGGAAGTTGCCGCGCGCGATCTCCTCTTCCAGGTCCTTGTTGGTGGCGGCGATGACGCGCACATCGACGTGGATGGGGTGGGTTGCGCCGACGGGCAGGAAGCTCTGCTCGTCGAGCGCGCGCAGGACGCGGGCCTGGGTCTTGAGGCTCATGTCGCCGACCTCGTCGAGGAAGAGGGTGCCTCCGTTGGCGCGCTCGAATGTGCCGCGTTTTTCCAGCGGCGCGCCGATGCCGGTTGAGCCGGCGGGCATGGCGCCGCGGCGATAACCGAAGAGTTCCGTCTCGATGTGGTCCTCGGGGATGGCGGCGCAGTTCAGCTCGACGAAGACGCGGTCCTTGCGCAGGCTTTCGGCGTGCATGGCGCGGCCGATGAGTTCCTTGCCCGTGCCCGATTCGCCGTAGATGAGGACGCGGCCGTTGGTGGGGGCCATGAGCTTGATCTGCTGGCGCAGGGCCTTCATGGGGACGCTGTCGCCGGTGACGCAGGAGCGGAAGGCGAGCTGGCGAACGAACTCCTGGTTGTCCACGCGGAGCTGGCGCGCGTTGATGGCGTTCTTGAGCACGATGAGGGTGCGGTCGAGGGAGAGCGGCTTTTCCAGGAAGTCGTATGCGCCGAGCTTGGTGGCGCGGACGGCGGCCTCGATCGTCCCGTGGCCGCTGATGATGACGACCTCGGGCAGGTGCGCAGAGTCCATCTGGCGAATGTCGGAGAGGGCTTCGAGGCCATCGCGGTCGGGCAGCCAGATGTCGAGCAGGACGACGTCGTAGAGCGCGTCGGCGAGCAGGGTGAGGGCCTCGCCGGCAGTGGCGGCGGTGGTGACGAGATAGCCCTCTTCGCTGAGGATGCCCTCCAGCGAGTCGCGGATTTCGGCTTCGTCGTCAACGATGAGAACGTGGTTCATGGGTTAGGTCCGAGGTTCCAGGTTCGAGGTTCGAAGTGATGGTGTTTGCTAATCAACTTTCGGCTTTCGGCTATCAGGTATGAGCCATGAGGTATGAGGTGTGAGCGGTTGGGGGTTTCAGGTAATGGTTACTGCGGACGCGGTTGAGGCGTCTGGAGCCGGCTCGGAATCGGGTTCGGAGGCGGGGCGCAGTTCGATGATGAACTTTGCTCCGGCGGGGTGGTTCTTTTCGGCACGGATGGTTCCCTGCTGCTCCTGAATGATCTTGGCTGCGATGGCGAGGCCGAGGCCGGTGCCGCGCTGCTTGGTGGAGAAGTAGGGCAGGAAGAGGCGCTCGCGCATCTCGTCGGTGAGGCCGGGGCCGGTGTCACTGACGGTGAGCTCGACCATGCCGCTGGGCAGAAGCGCGGTGGCAATGCGCAGTTCGCGCAGCAGGCTGTGCTGCATGGCCTCGGCGGCGTTGTCGATGAGGTTGCCGAGGGCGCGCTTGGTGGCCTCGGGGTCAGCAAGGACCAGCGGGAGATTGGGCGCGAGGTGCTGGATGAGGCGGATGGCTTGCAGGCGGCCGGCGAAGAGGGCGAGCGAGTTTTCGACGATGGTGTTGAGGTCGGCGGGACGCGGCTCGGCGGTGGGAAACTGGGCGAGTGCGGAGAACTGATCGACCAGCGAGCGCATGGAATCGACCGCCGAGGAGATGACCTCGCTGGAGCGGCGGATGACGGCGATGGAGGGCGATTCGAGCTGCGCGGAGGCGAGGGTTGCGCCGAGACGGTCTATATGCCGGTGGATTTGTTCGGCGGAGAGCGAGATGGGCGTGAGCGGGTTCTTGATCTCGTGGGCGACGCGGCGGGCGACCTCGCGCCAGGCGGACTGCTTCTGCGCGCGCAGCAGCTCGGTGGCGTTTTCGAGCACCAGGACGTAGCCGTGATGGATGCGTTCAGAGCCGCTTCCGGTTTCGAGCAGGGCGACGGTGGCCAGCAGGACCATGGCGCCTCCGCTCTGCGCGCCGTTTCCGGCGACCGTCATCTCCATCTCGCCGGAGGCGGAGCCCATGCGATGACTGCGCTGCAGCAGGTGGTCGAGCGTCTCCATGGCCTCGGCGGGGAAGATGGATTCGATGGAGCTGCCGATGAAGGGCGTCTGGCCGCCGGGGTCGAGCATCTCGGTGAGCGCGCGGTTGGCCAGCACAATGCGGCGGCTTGTATCGAGCGTGGCGACGCCGTTGGGGATGGTCTCCAGCATGGTTTCCAGTTCGCTGCTGCGCGCTTCGAGCGTGGCGTTGGCGGCCGAGAGCTGGAGGGTGGAGCTCTCGACGGCGTGGCGGCTGTCCTCCAGATCGCCGGCCATGCGGTTGAAGCTGCGCACCAGATCGCCGAGTTCTTCGGTGGAGCTCTCGGCGACGCGGTGTGCGTAGTCTCCGGCGGCGATGGCCTGCATGGCGTCGGCCAGCGCCTCCACGGGCTTGGTCACCTGCTTGGAGAGGTTGAGCGCGAGCCAACTGCAGGCGAAGAGCGCCAGCGTGGTCATCAGCAGCAGGAGCATCATGTAGAGATTGCGCACCTGGCGGCGGCTTCGGTAGACGCTCCAGTAGAGGTCGGTGGCGTTGTGCAGGCGGGTCATGGCGGCCGCGATCCCGTAAGGCATGGGCAGGCCGACGACCACGGTCCCGCCTTGCTTCAAGGCGGCGGCGCCGAGGGCGAAGTCTTTATCGCCGAGCGAGAAGACGGGCTGGTCGCTGCGTTGCGCGAGGGTGAGGATGGCCGCGTCGGTAGGGCCTCCGATGGGGAGACCGTCGCCCGGCCTATGGCCGCTGAGGTTGGCCGCAGGCCCGCTGTCTTCCTCCTCCGGTGTGGTGTCCGGCAGCCAGGGTTTGGCCTCTACGGGAGCGCCGGCGGCCTGTGGCATCTGGAAGGCGGCGACGGAGCGGCCTTCGCTGTAGACGATGGCAAAGCCGTTCTGGAGGGTGATCTCGTGCTGGCGCAGGACCTGGTCGATGGCGTCCAGGTCCGGCCCGCTCTGGTTCCCCCTGGCCCCCTGCGAAATACTCTCCGATACGACAAGCGAGACCGCGATCGACTCGGCTTCCGCGCGCGCATTGGCCGAGGTGTACTGGGCGAGCTGCAGCGCCATGCGGTTGGAGTCGTCGCGCATCTCGGTGACCGGCTGGGAGAACCAGCGGTCGACGGCGCGGTTCATCAGGCCGTAGCTGAAGAGTGCCATAAAGATGATGGGGACAAGCGAGACCAGCACCGCTCCCCACAACATGCGCGTGCGCAGGCGCGTTCCCATGACGCGGCTGCGCTGGTCGGCGTAGAGCTTGAGCACGTTGCGCACCAGCAGCACAAGCACCGTGACGAAGAGCAGAAAGGCCAGAGCGGAGAGGCCGGTAAAGACCACGATCTCGCCGGTGGTGGCGGGATTGAGGAACTTGAGCGAGAAGGCGTTCAGCGCGGCGAAGGCGGCGAACAGCACGATGAGGATGGAGCCCAGCGTGAAGCTGACGATCTTCCTGCTGCTTACGCTTCTGCCCATCGGCACCGGCCCTCCTCGCGGTGAGACGATTATAGGCGGCGGGCCGCGGGCCGTGCGGTTTGACCCCTAATCGCCGAAGCTTCGCGGCCAGCGGCGGGCGCCATGGATGACAGCGAGGATTTCAATGACTGTGGGGCGGATTCGGTAAGCCACGATGTATGGCGTTCCCGAAACGACAAGTTCGCGGGTCCCGCGTCGCCGGCCCGGACGGCCCATCTCAGGAAAGCCGGACAGGTTGTTCGTCGCGTAAAGCAGAATCGCAACCTGTTGGTCCGCTGCCGGCTCACTGGATTCCGCGATGTACTCGTGCAGGTCGGCCAACTGCTCTCTGGCCGGCGAGGTCCAGACGACCGGCATCTTCATGCGCTTTTCTTCTTCCTGGACCACGATGCCGCCATCTTCACAACTTCACTGTGGGGGGCCACGTCACCCGCATCTGCCGCGCGGATGCCTTCGTCGATCAAGGCCAGGTGATACTCCTGCAGCGAGAGGTACTGATCGACCGCTTCGTTGAGGATGAAGCTGCGGTCGCGCTGCTGGTGCGCGGCTGCGGAATCCAGGGCTGCAACTTTTTTTGGGGGGACGCGGAAGGTGACGGTTTTCAGGCTCATTCCTGAATCATACCAGAGAATACCAGAGAATACGAAAGAATATTTCGCGTTAAACCAGGCGAGACCTGAACGAGTACTCGACATTCCCTCGGGGGCTAAAGCCCTGCAGTTATTTGCGGCTCTTGCGGCGGGACTAAAGTCCCGCCCTTTCAAAACTTTGACATTTTTCAGGGCTTCGCTAGACCAGGTCGGCGATGGGCCGCCAGTCGCGGTGCTGGGACTCGGCGACGGGCTTGCAGGTGAGCGTGCCGCGGAAGGTGTTGACGCCCTGGGCGATTCCCGCGTCCTCGCGGATGGCGGCGTTTGCGCCCAGATCGGCCAGCTTCAGCAGGTAGGGGAAGGTGGAGTTGGTGAGCGCCAGGGTGGATGTGTTGGGGACGGCGGCGGGCATGTTGGTGACGCAGTAGTGGACGACGCCATCGACCACATACGACGGGTCGGAGTGGGTGGTGGGCCGCGCCGTCTCGACGCATCCTCCCTGGTCGATGGCCACGTCGACAATCACGGCGCCCTTCTTCATCTTGGCGACCATGGCGCGAGTGACCAGCCGGGGCGCGGCCGCGCCGGGGATGAGCACGCCGCCGATCACGAGGTCGGCCGAGCGTACGGCGCGCTCGATGTTGTAGCCGTTGGAGGCGAGGGTGTGCAGACGGCCGCCGAAGATGTCGTCCAACTGGCGCAGGCGGTCCAGGTTGCGATCGACCAGGGTGACGCAGGCGCCCATGCCGAGGGCGACCCTGGCCGCGTTGCTGCCGACGATGCCTCCGCCGAGGACCAGGACATTGCCGGGAGGGACGCCGGGGACGCCGCCCAGCAGGACGCCGCGTCCGCCGCGTTCCTTCTCCAGATAGGCCGCGCCGACCTGGACGCTCATGCGGCCGGCGACCTCGCTCATGGGGATAAGCAGGGGCAGCGCGCCGGTGCGGTCGCGGACGGTCTCGTAGGCGATGCCGGTGACATGGCTGGCCAGCAGCGCATCGGTGAGGGCGCGCGCCGGCGCCAGGTGCAGGAATGTGAACAGGGCCAGTCCCTCGCGGAAGTGCCTGTACTCCTGCTCGATGGGCTCCTTGACCTTGACGACGAGGTCGGCCAGCCGCCAGAGTTCGTGGGCGGAGCCGACGATCTCGGCGCCGGCGGACTGGAAGTCGTCGTCGGGCATGGCGCAGAGTTCGCCGGCGTTGTGCTCTACCAGCACGGTGTGGCCGGCGGCGACCAGCGCGTGAACGCCCGCCGGAGTGACGCCAACGCGGCTCTCGTGGTCCTTCAACTCCCTGGGAACGCCGAGGATCATGGTCATCACCCTATTAAACGGGCCGCCGGTTGTCCGTTCTCCGCTCTGGAGGGCCAAACCGCTACGGACAAAGGAGATCGGGGAACGGACGGCTTCCCTTCCCTCAGCAGGGGTCTGCGCCAAGCCGTACAATAGGCATTGATCCTTTTTGTCAGGAAAAAGTTGCCCTCATGTCTTCCGACGGTTATCAAATGCGGTACTCGCGCATCCACAACATGCGCTCGTTGTTCAGTCTATTTTCGAACGACCTGGCCATCGACCTGGGGACCGCGAACACGCTGGTCTATGCGCATGGCAAGGGCATCGTGGTCAACGAGCCCTCCATCATCGCGGTCAACACGCTGACCAACGAGGTGGAGGCGGTGGGCAAAGAGGCCAAGGAGATGCTGGGCCGCACTCCGGGCAACATCGTCGCCATCAAGCCGATGAAGGACGGCGTAATCGCCGACTTCCGCCATACCGAGAAGATGCTGAACTACTTCATCATGAAGGCGCACAACAACCGCAGGCGCATGGTGCATCCGCGGATTGTGATCGGCGTGCCGTCGGAGATCACGCAGGTGGAGAAGCGCGCGGTGATGGACTCGGCCTACCGGGCCAAGGCGAGCGAGGTCCACCTGGTGGAACAGGCGATGGTGGCGGCCATCGGCGCTGGGCTGCCCATCACCGAGCCGGGCGGCAACATGGTGATCGATATCGGCGGCGGGACCACGGACATCGCGGTGATCTCGCTTTCGGGCATCGTCTATTCCAAGTCGGTGCGCATGGCCGGCAACCAGATGGACGAGGCCGTCATCACCTACCTGAAGCGCAAGTACAACCTTCTGATCGGCGAGCGCACCGCCGAGCAGATCAAGATACAGCTTGGCTCGGCCTTCCCGCTGGACAAGCCGCTGACCATGGAGATCAAGGGGCGCAACCTGATCGAGGGCGTGCCGAAGACGATCACCATCGAGGACTCCGAGGTGCGCGAGGCGCTCTCCGAGTGCGTCTCGACCATCATCAACGCCATCCGCGTGGCGCTGGAACGCACGCCGCCGGAGCTGTCGGCCGACATCTCCGACCGCGGCATCGTGCTGACCGGCGGAGGCGCGCTGCTCAAGAACCTGGACAAGCGCATCCGCGAAGAGACCGGCCTGCCGGTGTCTGTGGCCGACGATCCGCTGGCGTCGGTGGTGCTGGGCACGGGCAAGATGCTGTCGGACTTCAAGCTCCTGCGCAAGATCTCGATCGACTGAGCTTGCATTGCACGAGATGGAGTCAGGGCAGTTTTGCCGAAGGTGTATTCGGGGCCGAAAGACAAATATGGAGGTTCCGGCTTCGCCAGAAGGACGGCTCAGTGGTAAGCTAGTTCATAGAAGCAGTGAGACAGGGTGAGATCGGGGACATGGTTCCCCGCGTGCCTGTTCCCTTCACCTCTCGGGATGGATTGATGCCGGGACGCCGGATTCTGCGGGAGGTTCCCGTGTGCCGGTGAAGGCCGCTGCAATTCAGGATTGGAGTTTCAACATGGCAGCCAAATGCGACATCTGCGGCAAGGGCCCGCAGTTTGGAAACAACGTCTCCCACGCCAACAACACCACCCGCCGCCGCTGGAACGTGAACCTTCACCCGGTGAAGGCCGTGGTTGCGGGCGCGTCGAAACGCATCCGCGTGTGCAGCGGATGCATCAAGACGGGCAAGGTCGTCAAGGGCTAAGCAGAAGTTTTTTTTAAGAGAGACAGGACGCCCCGGCTGGCAACATCGCAGCTGGGGCTTTTCGTGTCTACATTGTCGTTCTGCGCGGAGTTTGTCATTGCGCGGAGCTGGAATCTGTTTTTTCTTTTACTGCTTCACTTCTTCTCGAAGGCGAGCGAGGCGCTGTTGATGCAGTAGCGCAGGCCGGTGGGCTGCGGGCCGTCGGTGAAGACGTGGCCGAGGTGCGCGCCGCAGGACGAGCAGGTGACTTCAATGCGCCGCCTTCCCAGCGACAGGTCCTCATGCTCGTCGATGGCGCCGGGCGACTGGGGCAGCCAGAAGCTGGGCCAGCCGCAGCCCGAATCGAACTTGGTGTCGGAGGTAAACAGTAGCGCATGGCAGGCCCCGCAGTGGTAGCTGCCGTCCTCGCGGGTGTCGACCAGCGCGCCGGTAAACGGCCGCTCGGTCCCCTTCTGGCGCATCACGTGGAACTGCTCCGGGGTGAGCAGCTCGCGCCACTCCTCCTCCGTCTTCTGCACCTTATGCCTTGGCGCAGCGCCCTGCTTTGCCGGTGCGCCCGAACTGGGTGTTGTCTCAGCCATCTCTGGAATCCTCCCGTCTTATTCGATGCGCCGCAGACCCCGGAGTCTCACCCCTGTGCGCGCACACCACCCCGGCAACCGGCAACTAGATCAAAACCATTGTTGGGGTGGTCCTTTGAAGCCGGTAGGCCAACAGCTAGGCAAAAACGAAAGGCGTGATTCATGAGCTGTAAGCTGTCAGCCATCAAGCTATCAGCGAAGGCGATGGAACTAGCATCCCTGGTTTTGCTCTAACAACCAGCAACTGTTGTTACGGCTGCGTGGCGATGACTTCGATCTCCACCAGCGCGTCCTTGGGCAGGCGGGCCACCTCGACCGTGGATCGCGCGGGCGGCACCACGCCCTCGGGCGCGAAGTAGCGTGCGTAGACCTCGTTCATGGCGGCGAAGTCGCTCATGTTCTTGAGGTACACGGTGGTCTTGACGACGTTGGCCATGTCCAGGTCGGCCTCCTCCAGCACGGCGGCGAGGTTGTCGAGCACGCGCTTGGTCTGCTCGCGAATGCCGCCTGCGACCAACATTCCGGTGGCGGGGTCGAGCGCGACCTGGCCGGAGGTGAAGAGCGTATCGCCGACGCGCACCGCCTGCGAGTAGGGGCCGATGGCCCGGGGAGCCTGAGTGGTTGAAATCATCGTCTTGGCCTGTGCCATATCGCGCTTTCGTCTTGCGGATTCTTGAGGATTGCTCGATTGTCACGCTTGCAACGGTCTTTCGCAAGCGAGTCGTTGCGGCAGGCCGCCACAAACCGGCTAGGTTACAATCGCAGCAAGCATTCACGGGCATTTCGCAAGCCAGGAGACCCATTGCTCCCGATTCCTTCGTTCCCGGAACCAGCCGCTTCCGACGCTCCCCGCAAAGAGAAAAGACTGTCACGAGAGGATGTGTATGCTGCATATGTTGGCCTGGCAATTCTTGCGCTTACTGTACTGGCATTTTTCTACATACCGGCCACAATACATATATTCAATCAAATCTCGAAGGATTGGATTTATAAACAGCATGTCCTCCGGCTCGATTTAATTTTATTCGCCGGATTCCTAGCAGCATATTGCCTTGTTCCTGCGTTGGATACCTCACTTCGATTTTTTCGGGAGCACTGGCACAATGCATATACATACATTGCACTGCTGGGTTTTTGCTCGTTCCTAGGCGTGTTTCTGATTCACATGGGACGCTGGCAGTTTGGCGGCTACGACTACAACATCCTGATCGAGACGGGATGGCGCCAAATCCAGGGGCAGAGGCCGTATGTCGATTTTCCAACAACCACTCCTGCGGGATTCAATCTCGGCATCAAGTACGCCTATCAACTGTTCGGAGTCAACTGGGACGCGAACCTATACTTCAGCGCGATATATGCGTGTTTGACGTTCCTGTGGATGTACTGGCTGATGGTCCGGCTGTCGCTGGGGCGGCTGGCTGCGATGGCGATGGCGTTCGCGATCGAATGCGCTGCAATGCTGACGCTCTGCTTCTGGTGGTACAACGACAGCGTCATGGTGCTGGCGGCGGTGTTCTTTCTCTCCTGCCTGGCCTATGCGAACCAGTCCCGATTGGCGATGGTCCAGACCTCCTACTTCCTGTCACTGGCCCTACTCTCGTTGATGAAACCGAATATGGCCGGGGTAACGATTGTGGGAGGGGTGGTCCTGCTCTTCCTCGTCACGGACCGGAAGACGCGGCTGGTCCTGTTGACGCTGGCAGCGACGGCGGCGGCGGTTGGAGTGCTTCTGCTCAATCATGTTTCCATCCCGGCCATGTTGGCGAACTATCACTCGGTGGCGAAGGTACATGGAGGGCTGCTCTCCAGGACTGGCTCTCGAGTGCTGTCCATGTTTGATAAGGTTTGCGCACTCCTTGGACTTATCGTGCTTTCGGTTCCGCTTCTTGTCCTGGTGCCAAGGATGAGAAAACATATCTCTGAGCGGAATTGGAAGGGGACCGCGTTCAGCCTGTTCTTTGTGGTTGCTCTGATTTCAGCGATCTATGGGCTTGCAACGAATGGTGAATTCCGGGACCTGGAATTTACTGTGCTGTTGGCGGCGGGCGCGGTGTTGACCTTCGGTTTGCGCTGGAATGGCCCATTGCTTCGGCGTGTCTATATCGCGATCATATTCGCCATGATAGCGGGCGATTTGTACTATGGGGCGACACGGATGCGAGTGTATGGGATCGGGCCGCACATGTTCTTCGAGTGGCAGGACAACCAGCGCCCGATTGAGAGCGGCTTCCTGAAGAACATGCGCGTGAGTTCGACCATGATCGAGGTTGAGCGAGAGGTGAAACTCGCGACAGGCGTGAATCCCGGCCCCTATTTCTTCGGAACGCGCATGGAGTCCAACTATGCAGTGCTTGGTCTGCCGTCTCCCGAGCATTCTCCGGTGTGGTGGGACCCTGGAGCGGCCTTTCCAGCCTCGGACCAGAACCGCCTCATACAAGTTTGGCAAGAGCACCGGTTTCAGACCCTGATCTTTCTGAACTCCAGCTATGCGTATGGAACGGGCGCGTCTGGGATGGACTACACCTTCTACCCCAAAGAGTTTCTCGATGCGATCAAGCTCGAATATGTGAGGGACGAGAGCTATCCGTTCATCACGGTTTACCATCGACGCGCAACGGAATTGAACCGTCCTTAACGAGCAGGGCTTATATCTTCTGCACGCGCTGGACGTCGTGGACGCCGGGGACGCGGCGCAGCTTGTCGACCAGGCGGTTGAGATGGCGGAGGTCGACGGTTTCGACGACGAAGTCCACCACCGCGCCGCCGTCGTCGGATGCCTCGGAGCTGGAGGAGCGGATGTTGGTGCCCTCGTCGGAGATGATGGCGGTGAACTCCTTGAGCATTCCGGCGCGGTCGTCGCAGAGCACGGTGAGCTTGACGGGATAGGTCTGGGGCCTGGCCGCGCCCTCGGCGCCTGTATCGCCGGCGAGCGGCGCCCACTCGACCTGGATTCGGCGGTCGGACTCGTAGAGCAGATTCTGCACGTTGGGACAACTGCGGGCATGCACCGCGACGCCCTTGCCGCGGGTGACATAGCCGATGATCTCTTCGCCGCGGATGGGGTTGCAACAGCGCGCGCGATAGACCAGCAGGTCGTCCTGTCCCTCGACCTGGAGCGACTCCGAGCCCCTGCCGAAGAAGACGCGCTTGACGGCGTCGGACATCTGGCCCAGTGTGTTGCCGACGCCGCCTTCGGGTGCGGCGGGCTCGATTGCCATGGTCGAGCCGGGCTCCAGCTTGTTGAGCACCTGGCGCGCTGAGTACTTGCCGAATCCGACGCCGGCCAGCAGCTCGGCGTGCGTGCCCAGGCCATACTCTGCGGCGACCTTGTCGTAGTCGGCCTCGTGGAATTTGGAGAGCGCCATCTTGTACTTGCGCGCCTCGCGCTCCAGCAGCTTGCCGCCCACCTCGACGGCGCGCTCGCGCTGGTGCTCGTTGAGCCAGTGCTTGATCTTGTTGCGGGCGCGCGAGCTCTTGGCAAAGCTGAGCCAGTCGCGGCTGGGGGAGTGGCCGGCCTGGGTGGTGATCTCGACGATGTCGCCGTTGCGCAGCTTGGAGCGCAGGGGAACCATGCGCCCGTTGACCTTGGCCCCGACCGTGGTATTGCCCACCTGGGTGTGGATGGCGTAGGCGAAGTCGATGGGGCTGGCGTCCTTGGGCAGAACCACCACCTTGCCCTTGGGAGTGAAGGTGTAGACCTCCTCGGGGTAGAGGTCGATCTTCAGCGTGGACATGAACTCGTTGGGGTCCGACATCTCGCGCTGCCACTCCATCAACTGGCGGACCCAGGCGAGGCGGGCCTCGTCCTTGGGTGTGACATCGTCGCCGGCCTTGTACTTCCAGTGCGCGGCGATGCCCTCCTCGGCGACGCGGTGCATCTCCTCGGTGCGGATCTGCACCTCGAACTGATGGCCGCCGGGCGCGATCAGCGTGGTGTGCAGGCTCTGGTAGAGGTTGGGCCGCGGCATGGCGATGAAGTCCTTGATGCGGCCCGGCACCGGGCGCCAGATGGAGTGCAGCAGGCCAAGCACCGCGTAGCAGTCCTGCACCGACTGGCAGATGACGCGGATGGCCAGCAGGTCGTAGACCTGGTCGAGGGGGATCTTCTGCTCGGAGAGCTTCTGCTGGATGGAGAAGAGGCGCTTGATGCGCCACTCCACGCGGCCGGCGATCCTGTGCTCGGCCAGCTTGCCTTCGAGCGTCTTGACGATGCCTTCGAGGAAGACCACGCCCTCGCCGCGCAGCGCATCCACCTCATTGGAGAGCTGCTCGTAGGCGAAGGGGTCGGTGTAGCGGAAGGCCAGGTCTTCCAGTTCGCCGCGCAGCTTGCCCATGCCCAGGCGGTGGGCCAGCGGCGCGTAGACATCGAGCGTCTCCTTGGCGATCTTCTGCCGCTTCTCGCTGACCAGGTGCTCCAGGGTGCGCATGTTGTGCAGGCGGTCGGCCAGCTTGATGATGACGACGCGGACGTCGGTGACCATGGCCAGCAGCATCTTGCGGATGTTCTCGGCCTGGTGCTCCTCGCGGTTGGCAAACTTGATCTTGTCCAGCTTGGTGACGCCTTCGACGATGTGCGCCACCTGCTCGCCGAAGCGCTTCTCGACCTCTTCGGTGGTGACATCGGTGTCTTCGACGGCATCGTGCAGCAGGCCGGCGGCGATGGCGGTGGAGTCCATCTTCAGCTCCGCCAGCACCAGCGCGACCTCCAGCGGATGGCCCGCATAGGGATCGCCGGAGGCCCGTTTCTGGCCCTCATGCTGCTCCAGACAGAAGGCCCACGCCTGACGGATGAGCTCGAGGTCGTCGCCCGGCCGGTTCCGATGGACCTCTGCGAGCAGGCGAGCAAACTTGGCATCCATCTCGCCAATGGTCTTCGCGCTGGAGCCGGCAAGGTGCTCGGCCGCGGACTTCTCCGCCGGGCTGTTCTCCTTGTTGCCCACCGGCGCAGGGCCCTCAATCGCAGACTCCGTGAGCACAGGCCCTCCCTTATCCACCAGCCTCGAACGCGGGGAACCAACCGGTTCCGGGCGCAGAGGCTTCCGTGGAGGCGGGTGCGGCAGAGCTGTCTCACGCTCGATGCCTGCACCCGTCGCGATGGAGTCGGAACTCGTCCCTTCCTGCCTCGAAGGTGCGGTCTTCCCGGAGCTTCCCGGGGCCGCTGGAGTGATTGCCATAGCCCATTATAGGCGGCTGCGCA
Source organism: Acidobacteriaceae bacterium (assembly GCA_049518555.1). Lineage (GTDB taxonomy): Bacteria > Acidobacteriota > Terriglobia > Terriglobales > Acidobacteriaceae > Edaphobacter. Next base: position 12,582 of record JBEKRR010000020.1, on the reverse strand, counting down.
AGAGTGCCCCAACATCCTCGGCAATCTGGCCGCATTGCAAGCACATCCCGGACGTGGACGATGGCGTGCAAAGGGGCGCCCCGGAAGGGGCGGACGAACCCCAGGAGACGATTTGCAGAGAGCGCAGCGGAGTCTGCGGATTGGACGGGTGATGCTGGTCACAAGCCGCTCTGGGCGCGGTCTGAGACAATCAGGGGAACTGTGCGAGGTTCAGATCTATGGCAACGGCTGCGGCACCAGAGGTGAAGACCATGCATACGCTTCCCGGGGACGCGGTGCGCCAGATCCAATGGCGGTTTGCGGAGCGCTTCGACCTGCAGATGCTGGTGCAGTCGGCGCGCACCGTGGCGCGGACAACGGTGGCGCAGATGGTAGCGGCGGGGGAGCGCAATACGCATGAGTGGACTCCCGCGAAGGCCGAGATGATGGAGGCCTTCGACCGCGCCGGAATCACCTCTGCCTTTATGGAGCCCGAGGAGGGCGGATTCATCGCCGGGCCGAAGAACCTTGCGCTCTCGCTTGCTGCCTTCGAGTTGGCGTGGGTGGATGGCGGCGCGGCGACCGGCAGCCTGGCGAGCTTTCTGGCGCTGGCCCCGATCCATGAGTGCGGCACCGCCGAGCAGATCACCCACTACAAGACGCTGGCTGCGCCGTCGCAGACGGGCGATGGCCGCAAACCGTGGCGCGGCGCATTCGCGCTGACCGAGCCGCTGCCCTACGTCGGCGTGGACACCGGAATTCTGAGCGGCAAGCTGCGCATCGCGGAGTGGAAGGACGGCGCGGAGCCGATCTTGCAGGTGGACAAGCGCGGCCGCTTCATCACCAACATCGCCTTCGCCAACTTTGTCACCGCGGCGGTGACCTCGGACGATCCGCGCATCAAGGGCAGTTGCGTGGTGATTCTGGAAGAGGGCGACGAGGGAATCTTCGACCGCGGCACGGCGACAAAAAAGCTGGTGCACCAGCTCTCGTCCACCGGCGACCCGATCTTCAACCTGAAGGTGCCGGCCAGCCGCATCATCGGCGGATACACGGTGCAGGACGGCGTGATCGTGCCGAACTTCAGCCACAGCGAGGTGATCGAGGCGGTCTTCCGCCGCACGCGCGTCACCGTGGGGTTGATGACGGCGGCCAAGCTGCTGTCGGCGGTCGAGCCGGTGATCCGCTACCAGAGGGAGCGCTTCCACGGCGCGGCCGGCGTGAAGCCCGGCTCCATGCGCTACGAGCTTGGCATCCAGCAGCGCGAGGATGCGCTGCACCGGCTGGTGGACGTGTGGGCCATGGGCGAGGCCGCCGCGTCGCTGGGCTTTGCCGCAGCGCGAATATTCGACGAGCTGGAGCCGCTGGAGAAGCAGAAGAACGCGCTGATGAAGCAACTTGGAGTCAGCGGCAAGCGCGCGGTACTTAAGGCGCTGCAGGAGAGCGAGCAGCGGGCCATCAAGATGCTTGGGCTGGCCGCAGACGATCCGCGGCGCGGCGAGCTGGCCGCCGATCCCATGGTGGATTTCGTGCTGAAGGACGCCGAGGCCGACATTCTGTGCCCCGCCACCAAGCTGTGGAACACCGGCGCGGGCGCCAACATGATGCGCGAGGCAGTGAGCCTGATGGGGGGCTATGGCATCACCGAGGACTGCCCCGGATTCCTGGCCAACAAGTGGATGGACGCGCAGTTGGAGGCGACCTACGAGGGGCCCGAGGCGGTGCAGCGGCGGCAGTTGACGATCACCATGACGCGCGATGTATTTCTGGCGCAGTTCCGCACCTGGATCGCCGAGATGCGCAGGATTGCGGGCGAGCATCCGGGGACCGGCGCCTGCACGCTGGCCTCGGCGATGGAGATGTGGCAGTGGACGCTGGCGCATCTACAGAACGCCACCGATCCTGCGGGCAACAAGCTGTACCACGGGCAGCGCCAGGGCGTGACCTTTGCCCTGGCCGACGCGCTCTGCTGGCTGATGGCATCGCGCTGCCAGATCCTGGACGTGCTGGAGCTGGAGGCGCGCGGCCCGCAGGATGCCGTTGCCGCCGTGGGGCTGGCCGGGACCGTGCAGTTCCTCAGCGACCTCGCTCATGTGCAGGCGGCGCGCGCGGCGGGCGAGGTTTCGCGCATCTGCGCCGAGCTGGTCTTCGGCTACAACCTGCACCCGGCATGGGGCGAGCAGGGCAGCAAGCACTGCTTCACAACGCAGGAACTCGATGAGTTGGAGGAGACGATGCCGGGAATCTCGGCCTTCGCCATCGACGTGATCGACGCGAATGGAGGTCATCCGCCGAAGGCCGGGCCATGCGCGGGATGTGCCGGAGCAAGCGAGTTCCAGCGCATGCAGAACAAGCTCTGCACCTGCCTCAGCGGCTCGCGCCTGGCCAAGGACCGCGCCGCCGATACGGTGAGCAAGGTGATGATCCCCGAAGCCCTGGACTATCCCGCATGAGTGGCGAAGCCAATGCCGCAGACGCAACGGCTTCAGAAAGCGCCGCGGCTCCGGATGTAGACCGCGCGACGATGGAGGTGGACATCGCCTGCGTCGGCTTTGGCCCGGCGATGGGCGGCTTCCTGACCACGCTGACGCGCGAGTGGGCCGCGCATTCCGACGACCCAGCCTTCGCCAGCCGGGTTGCGCCGGGAATGCCGCTGCAGGTGCTCTGCTACGAGCGCGCAGACGACATTGCCGCCGGAGTCAGCGGGGTGGTCACGCGGGCCAGGGGCATTCGCGCCAGCTTTCCGGAGCTCGATCCGGCGGAGATTCCCATGGCCACGCCGGTCAGCGAGGAGCGAGTAATGTATCTGCTCGATCCGATTGGAGCGAGCCGGCGGTCGTTTGCGCTGCGCGCGGGCGATGCGCTGTTGCGCGGGCTGGGCGGGCTGTTGGGCGTGAAGGACAGCGCGTACGAGCTGCCGTGGACGCCTGCATTTCTGCACAAGCACGGCGGGCTCGTCCTCTCGATGGGCCAGTTCAACCAGTGGGTCGGATCGCAGTTGATGGCCACCGGGCTGGTGCAGATATGGCCGGGAACGCCGGTGAGCGCGCCGATCTTCGCGGGCAACGCGGGCAAGGAGAGATACTCCGTCAAAGGGATTCGCCTGGCCGATCAGGGTGTGGACCGCACGGGCGCGCCGGCGGATGGATTCATGGCGGGGATGGATGTGCATGCCCCGCTGACTGTGGTGGGCGATGGGCCGGTGGGCGCGGTTGGCCAGGCGCTCGACCGGCGAATCGGAATGCCTCCGGGACACGCGCAGAGCGATTGGGCGCTGGGCATGAAGATGGTGATCGAGCTGCCGGAGGATTCGCCGCTGAAGCCGGGCACCGTCTGGCACACCTTCGGATTTCCCGAGCCGGAGATCTTCGGCTTCCTCTATGTGCACCCAGACCGGCTGGCGTCAGTGGGAATCTTTGTGCCGTCGTGGATGGGCGATCCTTCGCGCACGGCATACCGCTATTTGCAGCACTACATTCAGCACCCCGCGCTGTGGCGCTATCTGAAGGACGGAACGCTGCGCTCGTGGGGCGCGAAGTCGCTGCAGGAGTCGGGCAAGCACGGCGAGCCGTTCCTGACGGGCGACGGATTCGCGCGCATCGGCGAGGGCTCCGGCAGCACCAACATGCTCACCAACTCCGGCGTGGACGAGGCGTGGACCACCGGCGTGCAACTGGCCGACGCAGTGGTGGAGCTGCTGCGCGCCGACAAGCCATTCACGCAGGAGAACCTGTTCGCCAGCTATGTGGCGCGACGCCACGCAAGCTCGCTGGAGCGCGAGGCCGAGCAGGCAAAGAACGCGCGCAACGGATTTCATCGCGGGCTGGTGCGGGGAATGATCGGCATGGCTCTGGCCGGACTGACGCGCGGGAAGCTTTCGCTGGGTGGAAAGATTCCATCGGCGCGGGAGCAGATCCATCCCTTCTCGCCGGATACGGTCGGCGGCATCAAAACGAAAGAGGCCGAGCGGCTGGCGAAGGATGCGCGGCTCGGTGGGCGTCCGCTGCACGAGGCGTTGATGACCGCGCGCGGCTGGCCGGAGATCGCGCTGGACGGACGGCTGCTGGTGACGCAGCAGGATGCGCTGCTGATGGGCGGCAAGGTGCAGGCGATGGCCGGCTTTGCAGACCATGTCGTCTTCCGCGACCCGCATCTCTGCGCGGCGTGCGCGGAGAAGACATGCGTCGCCATGTGTTCCGGGCAGGCCATTACGCAGGGCGCGGAGGGCGCGATCGCCTTCGAGCGCGAGAAGTGCGTGCACTGCGGCGCGTGCCTGTGGAACTGTGCCCACACGCCCTTCGGCGAGAACACCAACATCGAGTTCCGCGCCGGGGCGGGCGGACTGCACTCGGCGGAGAATTGATTCTTCGCGCAGAGAGATAAAATTGTCATTCTGAGCGAAGAGAAGAATCCCCGCATTTTGTATTACGCAAGATTCGCTTCGCCATCAGAATAATGTTCAACGCACTCTTTCAGGCAAGGAAGTCTTATGGCACAAGCATTGCAAATCGTGGTCTGCGCGGGGATTGTTCCCGATCCGCTGCAGACGCTGGAGCCGGTGACCGGGCCGAATGGGCCGGGGCTGAAGAATGAGATGGTGCTGCCGGCGGTGCTCGATCCGTGGGCGGCCTGCGCGCTATATGAGGCGGCGCAGTTGGTGGCGAAGAACCCCGGCAGCAAGCTCTGGCTGGTGAGCCTGGGGCCGAAGGCCAAGCTGCAACAGGTGATGATGACCGTGGGGCAGAAGGCGGCGTTTGAGCTGGTGCCGATCGACGGCCCCATCGGCGGCTTTCCCGACGCGCACTCGACGGCGGCTGCGCTGGCCGAGGCGATTGCCGCGCTGCCGGGGCTTGACCGCGAGCGGCTGCTGCTCTTCGGCGGATGGGAGTCGGCCACGCGCGGTGCGGGCGTCACGTTGCAGCTTGTGGGCGAGCGCCTCGGCATCACAGACCAGTTTCAAGGCGTCGACCAGATCACGCTCGGCGAGGACGGATCGTTCGAGGTGCTGGAGCGCGTGGAGGGAGGCAGGCACCAGGTCTCGGTCTGCGCGGGCGCGCCCGCCGTGCTGGGATGGGCGACGGGCAATCTTGCCGAGCCGCGCAACAATCCGCAGACCGGCATGGCGAATATGCGCGGCATCCTGCCTGCGTTGCAGAAGGCCAATCGCGTTGAACTGGCGGCCAACGGCCTGCGCTACGTCTCGGTGGGCCTGCCCAGGCAGCAGCGCGAGACGCGCGTCGAGAAGAACATGGCAACCGACGAGATTGCGCGCGAGCTGGTGGAATGGATCGGGGCGGAGTGAGCACAATGGAGACGATTCTGGTACTGACGCACGTGGATGAAACTGGCTCGGCACTGACCAAGGCATCGCTGGAGGCGGTGAGCGCGGGCGTGGAGCTGGCGCGCCAACACACAGCGACGCTGACCATTGGGATTCTTGGTGTGGATGCAACGGCTGCGGCTGGCGCCGTGGCTGCAACCGGCGCGCGCCTGCTCGCCGTATCGGGCGAGGCGTTTGCGCAGCCGCGCTACGCCACCGACGCCGCGGGATGCGAGGCGCTGTGCCGCGCGGCGCAGGCAAGCATCGTTCTGGCTCCGGGCAGCTCGCGATTCACGCGCGTCGCCGCCGGAGTGGCGCATCGGCTAGGCGGATGGATCGACACGCACATCACATCTCTTTCCAGCAACGACAGCGTGGATGCGACACGCTGGTTCTATCGCCAACGTGTGGAAGCGACCATCAGCCGAGAGGCGCGCCCGTGGTTCCTGCTGCTGGACGCGGGGACGCACGCGGCGTTTGCGGGCGAAGCAGCTGCCGCGCAGGTTGAGGTGGTCGCGGTCACTCTGCCGACAGTGCGCACGACAGTTGAAGGGCTTCGCTCGCCGATGCGCGACGCGCAGACGATCCGCCCGGACGCGCGGCTGCTCTTTGTCGCGGGAGCGGGCTGGACCAAGAAGCAGCCCGACGGACAGATCCACGTTGCCGAGGCCGGCCAACTGATTCTCGCGTTCCTGCGCCTCAGCGGCGCGTCGCTCGGAAGCAGCAAGTCGCTGGCCGACCAGAAGGCGGAAGGCGAGGAGCAGTCGGTGCTTCCCTTCCTGACGCACATGAACCAGATCGGGCAGACCGGATCGACGCCGCGCCACGCCAAGGGGCTTTCCACCTGCTGCCACGGCGAGGAGCCGCACGTTGTGGGCTGGCGCTTCATTGGGGAGCGGCGCGCCATCAGCCTCGACCCGAACTGCGGATGGACGCGCGGCAAGGCCGACGTGGTCTACGTTGCCGACGCGTTTCATGTGATGGCGCAGGTCAATGCGCTGCTCGAGGCGCGCAGCGCATAGGTCTCTGGCCGAGTGAATTTGTTCGATCCCACCCTTGCGGCAAGAACAAGTACGCCGCAAGGATGGGGCACCCACTGCGGCTTTGTTCACTCAGACGCGGGGCACCATGGAGAGATCGACAGTCCACACATAGACGGCGATGGCCGCGAAGAGAAAGAACGCGGCGACCCACACGCGCCAATCCAGATGTGCCCGTTTCCAGTAAGGTTGCTTATGCGATTCCTGATCGTAGGTAGGAGTGAAGTCCGGCTCGTGCGCTTCGTCGCTATGGTTGTGCATGGTGTTGCTCTCTCCTGCCCGCGGCTTTCGAGTCTGTCTCTTCCCGGCCTGCTGCTCAGAGGGACACAAGCTGTCTGATGCCGATTCTGCATAGGGTGGATCGGGATTGACCGGCTTTTCAGATCGGTACGAACCTAGCTTGCGCCGCCGCTGGTCATTCCGCTGACAACTTCGACCGGCAGAATGCCCATCTCGCGATAGATGGGATGGATGGCGGCGCGCACGGCGGGCAGGCGAGTGGTGAACCACAGCGAGCCGACGAGCACGACGGTCCCGTTGAGGATAACGGTCAAGGGCGCGCCGATCCAATGCGCCATGGTTCCGGCCAGCAGGCTGCCGAAGGGCGCCATGCCCACAAACGCGATGGTGTAGTAGCTCATCACGCGGCCGCGCTTGTCTTCGCTGACGATGGTCTGGATGATGGTGTTGCTGGACGCCATGCCCTGCATCATGCCGAAGCCTGCGACCAGCATCATCCCCATCGACAGCCAGAATGTGTGCGAGAGGCCGAAGCCGATCAGCCCCGCGCCGAAGACCGCGCTGGAGACGGCGATCTTGCGGCCCAGGCCGAGCACGCTGCGTCGCGCGGCCAGAAGCAATGCGCCCACCAGAGCGCCCGATCCCATGGCGCCCATCAGGAAGCCGAAGGTGTGCGGGCCGCCATGCAGCACGCGGGCCGCGAAGATCGGCATCAGCACCACGAACGGCATGCCCATCAGGCTGATGACGGCAAAGAGTAGCAGAATTGTGCGGATGGGCACGAACTGCGAGACGTACGTCCAGCCCTCCTTCAGCTCGTGCAGCATGGAGGTAACTGCGCGCTTCGCTGTGGGGGCGTGGACGCGCATCATCAGCAGGGACGCGATGACGGCCAGGTAGCTGACGCCGTCGATCAGGAAGCACCAACCCTCGTTGCTGACCGCAATCAGCATTCCGGCCAGCGACGGGCCGATGAGCCGCGCCATGTTGACCATCGACGAGTTGATGGCGATGGCGTTGCCCAGGTCTCTGCGGTCTTCGACCATCTGGACGAGGAAGGCCTGCCGGCCGGGCATGTCGAAGGCGTTGATGACTCCCTGCATCGCGCTGAGCGCCAGCACCCAGGGGATTGTGATGCGTCCGGAGAGCGTAAGCGCGGCCAGAGCGAGCGACTGCACCATGGCCAGCGTCTGCGTCCACACCAGGACTTTTTGGCGGTTGAGCCGGTCCACCCAGACGCCTGCGAATGGGGCGAGCAGAAACGTGGGAATCTGCCCGGCGAAGCTGACCGTGCCCAGCAACAGCGCCGACCTGGTGAGCCGGTAGACCAGCCATCCGGTGGCGATGCGCGTCATCCAGGTGCCGATCAGCGAGATGCTCTGCCCGCCGACGAAGAGCTGGAAGTTGCGATGGCGCAAGGCCCGCCACGCATGCGATGCGCGGCCTGCGATGCGCAGTTCCACCGCCTCGGGCGACTCCACCGCCTCCGTGCCCGCGCCAGTTGGTTCTTCCGGACCGCTCAAAGCCGCATCCTCATTCGCATTCGATTGCACTGCATCGGATTGGGGTCTCGTGTGTCTTTGAATGATTCCATCCGCTCAACCGGCAGTCGGCAAGAAAACCTCTCCTCCCCCATTCTCTCGCATCGGACCGTGTGAATGGTCAGTCCAGGGACCTCGGCGCGCTTGGGATAACACAAAAGTGTCATGGAGGTACCGCGAACGTTCGCGCAAAATGCATAGGTGGAATAGCGAAAGGGACCCTCCACGCCGATAGTACAAGTAGCGTGTGACGGTGAATACGGGTACAGGCCCAACCATTACTATGGTCCTCACCGTTCCGGCCCGGCCCCAAACTGCCGAGGTCACATAAGGAGAACTTGCTATGCAGTATGCAGTAGCCTTGGCGTTTGTTATCGTTGCAGTTGCTCCCCTCATCGGCATCTGGTGGGGACATGTGTGGGCGAAGACCAATCGCATGACTCTGCGGGCGATACCCCCGTCGACCGAGCAGACCAGTCAGGCCGCATAGATCGGTCTCAAAAAGTGGAGAGAAGCGGGTGAGTCGCCAAACGGGCGCGCCCGCACCTCTTCGACTCCCTGCCGGGCGCAGCAATGTTGCCGCAATCGTCCAGCCAAAGCCATCGGCTCCTGCCAAAGTCTTCGGCGATTCACACCGCCCCATACCTCTTTGTGTGAGTTTCTGTGCGGCTGATGCACGCTCCTGCTGTAAGAAGCTGCGGAACGAAGTATTCTGTAGAGTGTGAGCACAGAACAGATTCGAATTCAGCTTCCCGACGGGTCAGTGCGCGAAGTCGCGCGCGGGACTACTCCCCTGGAAATCGCCACTGGCATCTCGCCCCGGCTGGCCGCTGCGGTCGTCATCGCGCGCATCCGTCCGCTGGCGTGTTCCACCCAGGTCTCAGAATCGAGACCTGGGGCACCCGCTAATCCCACCCGTGACGGTGAACCTGTCACGAATGGGGCACCCGGTTCCGCGGCCGACGCCAGCTCGGACTCCGAAGCCGCGATGTACAGCTCGGCCGGCGCAGGCGACGATGGCACGCGCCTGGTGGACCTCGCGGCGCCGCTGAACGAAGACGTGGAGCTGTGGCTGCTGAAGGAGGCCGACGAGGCCGCGCTGAAGGTGCTGCGCCACTCCGCCGCGCATGTGATGGCGACCGCGATTCTGGAGCTGTTTCCCGAGACCAAGCTCGGCCATGGGCCGGCGACGGAGAACGGTTTCTTTTACGACGTCTACCGCGAGACTCCGTTCACCGAAGCCGACCTCGCGGCCATCGAGGCGCGCATGGCGGAGGTCGTGGCGCGCGACGAGCCATTTGTGCGCGTGGAAGAACCGCGCGACAAGGGGTTGAGCGAATACTCCGCGGCGGGCGACTTCATGAAGGTCTACTTCATCGAGAAGTTCACCCATCCGGGCGACGCAATCTCGCTATACAAAAACGGCGGCTTCACCGACTTCTGCCGCGGCCCGCACCTTCCCTCCACGGGCCGGGTCAAGGCCTTCAGGATCACCTCCATTGCGGGCGCGTACTGGCTGGGCGACGAGAAGAACCAGCAACTGCAGCGCATCTATGGCACGGCGTTCTTCAATACGAAGGACCTCGACGCGCACTTCAAGCGGCTGGAGGAGATCAAGGCGCGCGACCACCGCGTGCTGGGTCGTCAGCTCGACCTCTTCAGCATTCAGGAGGTCGCCGGCGCGGGGCTCATCTTCTGGCATCCCAAGGGCGGGCTGGTCCGCAAGACCATGGAAGACTGGATGCGCGAGGAGTGCGTGCGGCGCGGCTACGACCTGGTCTTCACGCCGCACATCATGCGCCGCGAGCTGTGGAAGATCAGCGGCCACGAGGGCTACTACAACCAGAACATGTACCCGCCGATGGAGCTGGACGACGCAGAGTACCGGCTGAAGCCGATGAACTGCCCCGGCCACATTCTCATCTACAAGTCCAGCCCGCGCAGCTACCGCGACCTGCCGCTGCGCTACGCCGAGCTGGGCAACGTCTACCGCTACGAGCGCTCGGGAACCATGCACGGCCTGCTGCGCGTGCGCGGATTCACGCAGGATGACGCGCACATCTTCTGCACGCCCGGCCAGATCGAAGACGAGGTGGTGGCGTGCATCGACTTTGCGCAGTCGGTGCTGAACACATTTGGTTTTACGGAGTTCAAAGTCGAGCTTTCCACCTGGGACCCCACAAGGCCGAAGGATTACACCGGCGAGGCCGCGCATTGGAACCAGGCCACCGACTCGCTCCGGCACGCGCTGGAGCGCCGCTCGATTCCCTACCGCACCATTCCCGGCGAGGCCGCGTTCTACGGGCCCAAGATCGACATCAAGCTGGTGGATGTGCTGGGCCGCATGTGGCAGCTCTCCACCGTGCAGTTCGACTTCAACCTGCCCGCGCGCTTCGAGCTGGAGTACAAGGGCGAGGACGGCGAGCTGCATCGGCCCGTCATGGTGCACCGCGCGCTCTTCGGCTCGGTAGAACGCTTCTTCGGCGTGCTGATCGAGCACTACGCCGGGGCGTTTCCCTTCTGGCTGGCGCCGGTGCAGGTCGGCCTCGTCCCCATCTCCAGCGACAAGCACCTGGCCTACGCGGAGAGCGTCAAGGCCACGCTCGAAGCGGCCGGCCTGCGCGTGGAGCTCGATGCGCGCAACGAGAAGATGAACGCCAAGATTCGCGACTTCGGCCTGCAGAAGGTGCCGTTCATCCTCATCCTGGGCGACAAGGAATCCGCCAGCTCGAGCGTCAGCGTGCGCACCCGCGGCAAAGGCGACCAGGGCTCTGCCACGCTGGATGAGTTTGTCGCGCGAGCGCAGAAGCTGGTGGACGAGCACGCCATGGAGTTGTAACCTATGCCGACTATCTCCAACTTCTATGGAATCCTTGTGCAGATGTACTGGAACGACCACGTTCCGCCGCACTTTCATGTGCGTTATTCTGGATACAAGGCGACCGTTGGCATTCAAAGTCTGAGTGTGCTCACGGGCGGGCTGCCGCGCATCGCTGAACGCCTGGTGCTCGAGTGGGCCACGGAGCATCAAACCGAGTTGATGGAGGACTGGAGACTATGCGAGATCAAGGCGCAGCCATTGCAGATCGCACCCCTGCCGTAATCCCGCCCATCGTCTGCGATCATCCTGACGATGTAGCGGAGGTGCGCGCCGACAGGAATTTCAGTCTCTGGGTCAAATTTTTCGACGGTACCGAGGGCACGGTCGAGATGTCGGCGCTCGTCCATTCGCCCAACGCGGGTGTCTTTGCAGCTCTGGCCGATCCCGCTCGCTTCGCGCAGGCACGCGTCGAACTCGGCGCCGTCACCTGGCCGGGAGACCTCGATCTCGCTCCCGATGCGATGTATGCTGCCCTGCGCCAACACGGCGTATGGAAACCCGAATAGAAGCGGTGCTGCGAGTGCTTACAGAACTCCGGCCATCATCGCTAGATATGTTTATCCACCTGCTCTCTCTTGGTCGCGTGCCCTACGCTGAAGCGCTGGAGATTCAGCGGCGCGTCATCGCGGCGCGCAAGCAGGGCCGCATCGGCGACACGCTTCTGCTGCTGGAGCATCCGCCGGTGATTACGCTGGGCCGCAACGCATCGCGCGCCAACATTCTGGTCAGCGACGAGTGGCTGGCGAACCGCGGAGTCGAGGTGCATGAGATCAATCGCGGCGGCGATGTGACCTATCACGGCCCCGGGCAGCTCATCGGCTACCCCATCGTCGATCTGCGCGGTGAGTGGCCCGGCAAGCGCGGCCCTCATCTCGGCTCCGTCGACTTTGTCCGCCTGCTGGAAGAGGCGCTGATCCGCACCTGCGCCGGCTTCGGCGTGATGGCCAAGCGCATTCCAAAATGCACCGGTGTCTGGACGTTGGGAGGCGGCGATGATTTGCGCGACGATGATTTGCGCGGCGGCGATGAACCGCACAGCGTTGGCCATCACAGCGCGGTTCGCGAGAAAAAGCTGGCCGCAATCGGCGTGCATGTCTCGCAGGCGGTCACATCGCACGGCTTTGCCCTGAACGTCACCACCGACCTCGGCGACTTCGACTGGATCGTCCCCTGCGGCATCCGCGACCGAGGCGTTACCAGTCTGGAACAAGAGGCTTGCGACGGCATGGAACCCACCATGGACCGCGCAATCCACGCCACCGCGCGCAACTTCGGGCGCGTCTTCCAGCGGCAGATGCTGTGGTGCGATTCGCTCGAGCAACTCCTTGCGCCGTCGGGCGATCGAATATAAAGGCCGAAAAATAGGAGTGCCGCGTGCGCCCTCGCGAGCATCTATTCAGTGCGGCCCGCGCGCTCTGTTCGCAGCGCGCTGCCGGTCCCAAGCCTTATAATCCATAGGCGCACGACCGCATTCGCAGCGCCCACTAACTCTGGAAGGAATCCGATGCCGACTGACGTAGTTATGCCGCAGATGGGCGAATCCATCACCGAGGGCACCATCACCAAATGGCTCAAGAAGGT
>JBEKRR010000019.1:0-63704 GCA_049518555.1 Acidobacteriaceae bacterium | reverse complement strand
GAGGCTGGGGCGAGCTGTTCTCCGGGCCGGGTGGTGCGCGCGTTCTTCAGCGTTCCGCCGACCTCGTAAAGGGTGCTGCCGTCGATGATCTGAAGGATGTGGTCGCGGCCCTCGTGCTGCTCGAAGTCAGTCGCGCTGTGGTTTATCTCGGTGGTCATCACCACGGCGCAGGGAAATCCCGCTGTGGCAGCGACCAGGTTGTTGTTGCCTCCCTTGGCGGCGAGTGCCTTGGCGTCGTCGGCGAGCTGCTGGGCAGTGAAGAGCTGGAAGGGCACGGGGGCAGGCGCGGCGGTCTGCACGGGCGCGGACGCCTGTGCGGCGAAGAGCAGTTTGTCGGTGAGGGCGATGCTGGCGGCGGCGGCTACGGGGGCCGTGCGCAGGAAGTTGCGGCGAGATGTGTTGTTGGCCATGCGAAAGTGAAGCACATCCGGGGCTGTTCTGCCAAGAGGCAGGCCCGTTGGCCCGTCTCATACCTACCGGAGCGCGCCGCCGCCGTCGTATACTCAAGCTATGTCCATCGTCAAAAATACGGCTGCGATTGCCAAGGGGATGAGCATCACCCTGGGGCAGATCTTCCAGCCCACCGAGGTGGAGAACTATCCCGACGGCAAGGGGCCGATGCGCGGCGCGCAGTTTCAGGAGCGCTTCCGCGGCAAACACCAGTTGCAGCGCGACGAGAACGGCCTGGAGAAGTGTGTGGCCTGCTTCCTGTGCGCGGCCGCGTGCCCGGCCAACTGCATCTACATCGAGGCGGCGGAGAACACCGCGGAGACGCGCATCTCGTCGTCCGAGCGATACGCGAAGGTGTACAACATCGACTACAACCGGTGCATCTTCTGCGGCTACTGCGTGGAGGCCTGCCCCACCGACGCCATCACGCATGGGCACGGCTTCGAGCTTGCTTCGCTGAACGCGACTTCGCTGGTGATGCGCAAGGAGGACCTGCTTGTCCCCGCGCGCGGCCTGCCCGATGCGGTCGCGTCGGACAAGGACGCGGCCGAAGTGCTCGCCTAAGAAACTCTCCAATAACTGATTCAACCGGCAGGATCGCTCATGTTTTGCTTAAGGGCACGGCTTCAGCCGTGCCGTAGATGCTGCATTTGAACTGCGGCTTTAGCCGCTGAGGTCGGGGATCAGTCCTCGTTCAAGAGTTTCTGGACAGGTTCTAAGGCCGCGGGTTGGCGGATGTCGCGAACTCAACCAATAAAAAGCGCGATAATAGAGGCGTGAAGACCGCACCCAGGCCGCCGCTCCCGCCGCTGCAGGACGCGCTCGACCGCATCACCGGGAACACGCGCGCGCTGGTGCAGGCCGAGCGGCTGGCCATCTCCGAGCATGCAAGCGAAGAACTTTTTGAATCGGGGATCGAAGACCGCATCCTCGCTCCCGGTGCGCAGATGCCGCAGTTCACGCTGCCCGACGCGCTCACCGGCAAGCCGGTCCATTCCGCTGACCTGCTGGCACTCGGCCCGCTGGTGGTCAAGTTCTTCCGCGGCCGCTGGTGCCCCTACTGCGTCACCGAGCTGGAACGCTGGCGCGACCTGCACGCGGAGCTGCGCGCGCTGGGCGCGTTCCTGGTGGCCATCTCGCCGCAGACGCCGCGCCAGAACGACTTCACGCTGCAGCAGCACGGGCTGCAGTTCCCCATCCTGTCGGACGCAGGTGCCGCGCTGGCCGGGCGCTTCGGCATCGCGTACAGCGTGCCCGCCGCGCACCGCGACTACTACAAGGGAATCCTGGTCAACATACCCTTCGTGAACTCGGGGGCCATGTATAAGGACGCGCCCGAATCGAGCTGGCGTCTGCCGCTGCCCGCCGTCTTCGTCGTGGGGCAGGATGGGACGATTGCGTTCAGCGAGGGCTACGCAGACTTCCGCGTGCGTCCCGAGCCGAGCGAGGTGATCGATGCGCTGGCGGCTCTCGTCCCTTCATCCAGCCCATCGCGATAAGGCCGCGATGAATGGGGAACCCGACGTGCTATAGTGGCTGAGCCACCCGTCGTACGATTTTGCCCGTTTCGTGAGCTGACCCCAGGAATGGTGTAGTTTTGACTAGATATCTGTTGGGCTACGTTATGTAAGGAGAGAATTCGATGAGGAAGAGAGCCTGTGCGCGTGGATTGCTGGCACTTGTTGTTTGTATCGCAGTCACTTCGTCAACCTTTCTATATGCTGATGCGTTTGGTGATGCAAAAAAGGCTTACCAAAATGGGCAGAATGACCAGGCCTTGACGCTTGTGTTAGTCAAGCTGAGGAAAGATAACAGTCACCAGGATGCGATTGCACTCTTCAAGACTGTGCTGAAACTGGTTATCGATCAACATCAAGCGGCAGCGCAAGATGATGAAGCCGCCGGGAACTACGAAGCCGCCATCAGAGAGTACCAGTATTTGCGTCAGGTCGGCACGGAAATTTCCTCTGTCACGCCGATGGAAGAAGTCAAGATCAATGGCAAGAAAGTAAAGCAACCGCTTGAGATGCCGAAGATCGATGTCCGTGAGCAACTCCAGAAGGCCAATAACGCTGGCACTGAAGCGCATTATCAAAAGGGCGTTTCGCTGGCTAGCGCCCCCGGTGGCTCGGCAGCCGCAGCGGCAGAATTCTCCGCGGCACTTAGAATGGTCCCCGATTACAAAGACACCCGTCAACTTGCCGCCGAGGCGTTCTACCGCGACGCGGTCTCGCTCGCGAGGACCGTCGGGAATTCGCAAAGGGCAGCAACAGCGTTCGACGGGGCGATGGGGTTTGTTCCGAACTTCAAGGACAGCAGCCAACTTGCCGCTGAGTGCCTCTATCGTGACGGTGTCGCGGCGAACACTGCGAAAGACTATAAAAGCGCCGTGGGACTTTTTCGACGCTCTGCAAGCTACGTCCCTGGATTCAAGGACGCGGAGGCTCTAGCCGAGAAGGCGAAGGTGTCGGCCACCCGACGGATTGCGGTCATGCCATTCACGAACCTTAGCGGCAAACAACAATTTGGCGAGGTTGGTCAGATTTTGACTGATCAGATCATTTCAGGAGCAATGGGAAGCAACCCCGAGTTCATGGAATTTGTAACCAGAGATTATGTACAGCAAATCTTGCAGGAGCAATCCTTGGGGAGCTCGGGTGCAATCAATGAAAGCTCTGCCGCGAAGATTGGAAAACTGGCTGGAATTAACTCCTTCGTTTTTGGCAAAGTGCTCTCGATTACTGTGTTCCAGCCTCCAGAACAAGCTGAAAATGGGACGAACACGGTGGTTGCCTGCACGGCAGTTACGCTCTTCGGCATCTGCCCGCAGGGTAGTTCAATTCCTATTACGGCCAATTATACGAAGCACACGCTGCAGGGCTACGTGGAGATCACTGGCAGCTTTCAAATCATCGATGTCGAAAAGGGCACGATTGTTAAGAGCGCCAGTATTACCAAACGAATGGAAGACCATGCGCAATGGGTTACGTACGAAGGAGACCAGAGAGCCATTCCGTCAGCGGTTATGCAAGGTGACACAGGACAGAAGGCCTTGAATCCTCCCGAGCAGTTGGCCCAAACCGCAATTCAGCAAATCGGCAATGAACTCGCCGGGAATCTGGTGGGGTACTTTCAATGATTTCTCTTGCAGTTCATCCTCTGGAACTGGACAGCGTTGAGGTAAGATCAGTGGCTGCTGGCCCACCCACTGTTTTGAAATCTTGATAGATCTCAAAGCAGTGGGTCTACCGCCAACTTCACTCGCCCCCCAAGTATTTTTCATCGCTATTTGCTGGCGCGGTAGCGGCGGATGAGGCTGGTGGTTGAGCTGTCGTGAGTCATTTGCGGTTCGGTGGGGCTCTCCAGTTCGGCGAGGATCTTGGTGGCGAGGACCTTGCCCAGTTCCACGCCCCACTGGTCGAAGCAGTCGATGTTCCAGATGGCTCCCTGGGTGAAGACGGAGTGCTCGTAGAGGGCGACGAGCTGGCCGAGGACTGATGGGGTGAGCGCGTCGGCGAGGAGGATGTTGGACGGGCGGTTGCCCTCGAAGACGCGGTGCGGGACGAGCCATTCGGGCGTGCCCTCGGCGCGGACCTGCTCGGCGGACTTGCCGAAGGCGAGCGCCTCGGCCTGCGCGAAGACGTTGGCCATCAGCATGTCGTGGTGGCGGCCGAGCGGGTTCAGCGACCTTGCGAAGCCGATGAAATCGCAGGGAATCAGCCGCGTGCCCTGGTGGATGAGCTGGTAAAACGAATGTTGCCCGTTGGTTCCCGGCTCGCCCCAGAAGATTGGGCCGGTCTGCGTGGTGACGGGTGTACCGTCGAGCGTTACATGCTTGCCGTTCGACTCCATGGTGAGCTGCTGCAGGTAGGCGGGGAAGCGCTCGAGGTACTGCTCGTAGGGTAGGACGGCGATGGTCTGCGCGTCGAAGAAGTCGGTGTACCAGAGGGTGAGCAGGCCGAGCAGCACGGGAAGATTTTTTTCAAACGGGGCAGTCCGGAAGTGGACGTCCATCTGGTGGAAACCGTCGAGCATAGAGCGGAAGTTCTGCGGGCCAATGGCGATCATCGTCGATAGGCCGATGGCGGAGTCCATGGAGTAGCGGCCGCCGACCCAGTCCCAGAAGCCGAACATATTTTCAGTGTCGATGCCGAAGGCGGCGACTTTTTCCGCGTTGGTGGAGATGGCGACGAAGTGCCTGGCGACAGCGGACTCGTCTCCGCCGAGCGCAGAGAGGAGCCACTGGCGCGCGGAGTGGGCGTTGGTCATCGTCTCCTGCGTGGTGAAGGTTTTGGAGGCGACGAGGAAGAGCGTCTCGGCGGGGTTGAGGTCGCGCACGGCCTCGACGAAGTCCGTGCCGTCTACATTCGACACAAAGCGGAAGGTGAGGTTGCGCTGCGAGTAGTGCCGGAGCGCCTCGTAGGCCATGACGGGGCCGAGGTCGGAGCCGCCGATGCCGATGTTGACGACGTTGCGGATGGGCTTGCCGGTGTGACCTTTCCACTGGCCGGAGCGGATGCGGTCGGTGAAGACTGCCATCTTGTCGAGCACGGCGTGGACGCCGGGGACGACGTCTTCTCCATCAAGGAGGATGCGCTCGGATTTAGGAGCGCGCAGGGCGACGTGCAGGACGGCGCGGTCCTCGGTGAGGTTGATCTTGTCGCCGCGAAACATGGCGTCGATTTTGTCGCGCAGGCCGGAGTCTTCGGCGAGGGCGACGAGCAGGCGCAGGGTTTCGCCGGTGATGCGGTTCTTGGAGTAGTCGAGGAAGATGCCGCCGGCTTCGGCGGTGAAGCGCTGGCCGCGGGCGGGGTCTTCGGCGAAGAGATCGCGCAGATGCTTTGTGCCGATCGAGGAAAAGTGGCGCTGCAGCGCCTTCCATGCGGGGCGCTGGTCGAGCGGCAGGCGAGGCGAATCTTGAGGGCTCATAGGGGTCAATTTTCTCACAGCGAATCTGTTGGAACCTGTGTCGAAGTCCAAATGCAGCATGTGCGGTACGGGGCAACAGGCTGCGGAAAAAGGTTGATTGCCGCTTCTCGCATAAGGCCCAGGGCTAAAGCCCTCTGGATATACTGGCCTTCTTCGTGGAGCTGAAGCCCCACGCTCCTCCGGAAAGACCATGACGAAAAACCCCACCCATCGCAAAGGGCGCGATGGATGGGGCACCCGGCAAAACGGGGCCCATCCAACGATTCTGGCGCAATCTTGCAGTTGAGACTTTGTGCGTTTATCGTATAGATAGTCCGGCTATCGCACCCCGCTCTTTCTTGGCCATTCGCTTCCGGTTCCAAGTTGAGTCGCTGCAGCCCCGGCAATCCGTCTGGTGAACATTGACGGAGAACAAGAAGGAAGACCGATGAGTCCTGCGTCCCGTCGTCCCGCTGCCACATCTCTCGCGGCCAGTGTCGCGGCTGCCAGCAAGGCGCGGCCCGCGAGTCCTGGGTCCGCGCGCAGAGCGCCAGCAGGCGCAGCCGTCGCATCCGCGAACTCCAAATCCACACATGCCTCGACCCTGGACGTTTTTGCCGGCGATCCCAACTTCATGACCTCGCTGGCGCGCGGGCTGCTGGTCATTCAGTCCTTCACGCCGCAGACGCCGCAGATGAGCATCTCGCAGCTTTCGGCGAAGACCGGCATCTCTCGCGCGGCCGTACGGCGGTGCCTATATACATTGGCGAAGCTGGGATTTGCCGGTGCGGAGGAGGGACCGCGCTACGCTCTGCGCCCGCACATGCTGGCGCTGTCGAACAGCTACTCGGCCTCCAACTCGCTGTCCACGGCGGCGCAGCCCATCCTGGAACGCATGTCCGCCGCGCTGCACGAGAGCTTTTCCGTGGCCACGCTGGACGGCGACGAGATCGTCTACATTGCGCGCTCGACGGTGTCGCGCGTGATGAGCGACGACCTGCACATCGGCAGCCGCCTGCCTGCCTACTGCACCAGCATCGGGCGCGTGCTGCTGGCCTATATGCCCGCCGAACAGTTGGAGCAGTATCTGGCGCGCGTGGTTCTGACCCCGCACACCGCGCGCACGGTGAGCAGCGTGGAGAAGCTGCGCCTGGCGCTGCGCAACGTGCGCCGCCACGGCTACGCGCTGGTGGACCAGGAGTACGAGGTCGGCCTGCGCTCGATTGCGGTGCCCGTGCATTCGCCCACGGGGCGCGTGGTGGCCACCATTAACCTGAGCGGAAGCGCGCCGCGCATCTCGCTGTACGAGATGCAGAGCCGCTTTCTGCCGCACCTGCGCAACGCAGCCACGGAGCTGGGCGCATTTCTGCGCTAGAAGTATTGGTTGGGGTTGCCTTTTCGCGTTCTCTCGATCGCGAGCCGATCAAGAGAACGCGAGCATTCATAATAAGCGCGGCTTTCGGCACGGTTGAAGCCGTGCCCTTCCGATCAGCTCATCCATTCGACTACGCTCAGGACAGGCCCTGAAGCCGTGTCCGTCCGATTCATCGGCAATGGCAGAGGTGTTGCTTCAATCTGGTGCACATCCGTCGCTCTCCGCTACTGCTTCGTCGCGACAAAGTCGCCGCCCACATTCATGGGCGCGATGGACAGTGTGCCGTTCATCTTTGCGCCGTCGGCGGACATGGTTGCGTTGATGGAGAACGAGATGGGCTGGCCCTGAAACTGGTCATCGAAGCGCCAGTTGACTCCCTTCGGCGTTGCTGTGCCGGTCAGCGTGCGCGGCGTTCTGTCTTCGCCCGCGCCGGTGCAGGTCCCGGCCAGCTTGTGTTCCGCTTCGGTAAGCACGCAGGTCATCGTTACCGGATTTCCCATCACATTGCCATCGATCTTCCAGGTTCCCGTGGCGATCGGTTGCGCAGAGGATGGATTCGATTCTGTCGCTCCAGCCACTGCCGCCCCGGCCCCGGTTGCCGCTTCGTTGCCGGTGGCCAAGTGAGCCTGCACCTCTGCTGCCCAGGCCTGGGCTGCCGCTGCGTCCGTCTGTGCTGCTGCAGCGTTAGCCTGAGCCGACGCAGTATCGTGTTCCAACTCCTTGATCGCCGAGAACAATCCGCCGACGGCCATTGGTTCCACGTCCAAATCGCCGTCCATTTTGGTGAAGTCCTGGTTGAGCGTGCCGCTGACGATCAGGGTGAGGGGATTGCCGCCAATCGCGGTCTGGAAGTAGAACTGCATCTTCTGCGCCTTCACGCTGCCTGCAACCTTGTGCGCGGCGTAGCCGTCCTCCGCGCCGGAGCAGACGCCGCTCAAATTGTGTTTGGTCTCGGTGAGCGCGCACATCATTCTTACCGGTTGGCCCATCATGCTGCCTTCGATCTTCCACAGGCCCGTGGTGGAGGGCGCGTCCGCAGCGGGCGCCGCAGGCAGCAGCCCCGGCGAGAGCAACAGAAGCACCATGCAAGCAAATCGTTTCATCGCGTTCTCCCGGCAGAGTTGGAGCTGCCCCATCTTCCGTTGAGTTGTTATTCGGGTGTTGCAACGATGCGTGCTTTGGCCCCGGCGCTATTGCCGAGCGCCGGATCGAGCACCTTCTCCAGCCCCTTGACCTTGATGCGCTGGGCCAGCGGCGTCGCTCCGCCGACGCGGGGCGCTGTCCCCATCAGTGCGATGTACAGGAGCGCGGCCACGGCGAAGCCCACGAACCAGGCATAGTCGTAGAGAAAGCGCAGGTCCGGCACCGCCAGTCCGATGAGCGCAGCGAGGACGCCGGCGGCCAGCGCGACGAGCGCGCGCGGATTGAAGCCCTTGCGGTACTCATACGGCCCCTCGCGGCGGTAGAGCGACTCGGTGTCCAGACGCGTGCCGCGGACCAGGAAGTAGTCGGCGATCATGATTCCAGCCACCGGGCCGAGCAGACCCGAGTAACTGACCAGCCATTGGATGTAGTCGATGTGGCTCGCCATCAGCCTCCAGGGCATGATGGCAAGGCCCAGCAAGCCGGTAATCATTCCGCCGGTGCGGAAGCTGATGAGACGGGGAACGAGGTTGGAGAAGTCGTTGGACGGGCTGACCACGTTGGCACCGATGTTAAGGTTGAGCGTCGCAAGCAGAATGCCGATGAGCGTGAGGAAGGCGACGAGGGGCTGATGGAAGAGGCCGAGCAGCGTGATCGGGTTCCAGATGGCGCGGTGGAAGACGACGATGGAGGCCGAGGTGCATGCGATCCCAATGAAGGTGTAGAGAGTCATGGCAACCGGCAGGCCAAAGGCCTGGCCGACGATCTGCGACTCCTGCGACTTTGCGTAGCGTGTGAAGTCGGGAATGTTGAGCGATAGCGTGGCCCAGTAGCCGACGATGCCGGTGAGCGAGAGGAAGAAAAAGTGCAGGAAGCTGGAATGCGTGTGGAACTGGCTGGGCGCACTGAGCATGGGGCCGAAGCCGCCAGCTTTGTGGGTCATGAAGCCGAGCAGCACCAGCGACATGACGAGCAGAAAGGGCGCGGAAAAGCTCTGCAGGAAACGGATGGACTCCACGCCGCGCCATACCACGGCCATGTTCAGCAGCCAGAAGCCGAGGAAGCAGACCCAGAGCACGAATGGCATCGTCGCCGAGGCGGGCCACAGCACATTGAGCATTGCGTAGATTGCCTGGCCGCCGATCCAGGTCTGGATACCAAACCAGCCGCAGGCCACCAGCGCGCGCAACATCGCTGGAATGTTTGCTCCTCGCACGCCAAACGACGCGCGCACAAAGACGGGGAAGGGAATGCCGTACTTCGTGCCTGCGTGCGCGTTCAGCAGCATTGGGACCAGGACGATGAGATTGCCCAGAAGGATTGTTGCGAGCGCCTGCTTGCAGTCCATGCCGCCGGCGATGAGGCTGGAGGCAAGCATGTAGGCCGTCACCCCCATGGACATGGAGAACCAGAGCGCGATGTAGCTGTAGGTGCCCCAGGTGCGCTGCTCGGGGGTGGTGGGGGCCAGGTCCGCGTTGTAGAGCGTCGGGTCGGCGCGCAGGCCGTAGGCATCGGTCAGGCTGGTCGGCCCCTCGGGGTAAAGAGTCATCGCCCGGCAACCTCACGATGCAGCGACCGGCCGCGTTCCGCCGCCGCGATCGGGCGCGCCTGCCCGACCGCCAGTTGGCCGCGCGAGAAGACATGGCGCGCGCTGCAGGCGAGTTCAAAGCCTTCGAAGATGGAGGAATTGGGGTGCATGGTCCGGGCCGCTGCCGTAATCGTATACTTTGCCGACGGGGTTCCACAGCAGAATATCCGCGATGGAACCGGCGGGCACAATCCTATTCTTCGCAACCCCGGTCTGTATCCAGTACCAGCCCGCATCGAAGGAATCTCTGAACAAATCTTCAACATTCCCTCGGGGGCTAAAGCACCATTGATTATTCACACTTTACGACGGGACTGAAGTCCCGCCCTTTCAAAACGAGGACTTAAGCGGAGGCTTCCTAAGGGGTGCCGGAACCGCCAGCCGCTGCGTTTACGGTTTAACCAGATCTCCATACAACTCCGGCCTGCGGTCGCGATAGAAGGGCCATGCGCGGCGGACTTCGGTAATTAAATCGAGGTCGAGATCGGCAGTGACGATCTCGTCCTGGTTGCGCGAGCCTTCGGCGAGGACCTTGCCGCGCGGATTGCAGAAGTAGCTCTGGCCGAAGAACTCGCCGAGGTCCCAGGGCGCTTCGCTCCCCACACGATTGATTGCGCCGACAAAGAATCCATTGGCCACGGCGAGCGCGGGCGGCTCGATCTTCCACAGAAAGTCGTTCGGCCCGGCGATGACCGCCGAGGGATTGAAGAGGATCTCGGCGCCGTTCAAGCCCATGACGCGCGCGCCCTCGGGGAAGTGACGGTCGTAGCAGAGATAGACGCCGATCTTGCAGCAACCGAGGTCGAAGACGGGAAAGCCGAGGTTTCCGGGACGGAAATAAAACTTCTCCCAGAAGCCCGGAGCGGCGTGCGGGATGTGGGCCTTGCGATACTTGCCGAGGAATGCGCCGTCGCGGCCGATCACGGCGGCGGAGTTGTAGAAGATCTTTGCGCCCTCTGCTTCCCCGTCTTCAACTTCATAGATAGGAACGACCAGCGCGACGCCAAGTTCTTTTGCCAGCGAGATCATGAGTTGCACGGTGGGGCCGTCGGGGATGCGCTCGGCGAAGTCGCGCCAGCGCGCGGTCTGCTCGGCGCAGAAGTAGGGGCCGTTGAAGATCTCCTGCAGGCAGACGATCTGGGCGCCATCGGCCGCCGCCGCGCGGACCATTGCCACGTGCTTGTCGATCATCGGCTGCTTGATTGCGGCCAGCGGCGCGCCCGCGCCGTCCGGCCCCGCGGGGACTACATTCTTCGCCTGGACCAACGAACATCGAACAATTCGCGCCATGGTTCTCCGATGCCAGCCACTTTCTGGGTTACAAGTTCTTCCTCAAGTCAATCTGCCTCGCCGATTCATGTCAAGGCTGCGCGATTCGTATCACGCGCGTTCCATGGGATTGCTCCGGCGCAGGCCAGCCTGCGGTTGCATCCATGGTGCGCTGGTTGCAAATATCCAATCTCACCTTCCACTGGCCTGGCCGGACGGAGTAAAATTGAGAGTACTGTATTCTTCTGCATGATTGCTGCATGCTCGTCCAGCAGATGCGCCACTCTTCGCCGCCGAGCACTGCCAGTGTGCTTCCCTCGGCGCTCCTGAACCAGCTACGCGACACTCCCGAAAGAAACCACCTATTCATGGCAACAACGACACTCCAGCCAACTCCCGATGAAGCGATGGACGGTTCCAGCGGCCCGCTTTCCCGGCAATCCAGAATGCGTCTTCTGCTGATGGTGGCCGCGGCCTGGGCGCTGCGCATGGTGGTGGTCGCCGTGATCTTCCGCGAGTTTCCCGACCCCGCCCGCCACTACGAGCGCTTCGGCAACGAGGTGGGCTGGATCGCCCGCTCCATCGCGCAGCACCAGGGCTTCTCCTCGCCGTTCTTCACGCTTACGGGGCCCACGGCGCTGCTGCCGCCGCTCTATCCGTATCTTCTCTCGGTCATCTTCCGGGTCTTCGGCATCTACTCGGTGAAGTCCGCGCTGACTATTCTGACGCTCAACAGCCTCTTCTCCGCGCTCACCTGTGTGCCGATCTATATGGCGACGCGGCTCTCGCTCAACGCGCGCGTTGCAATGTTTGCGGGATGGGGCTGGGCGATCTATCCCTTCGCCATTTATTTTTCCGCCGGACGCGTGTGGGAGTTCTCGCTGACATCGTTGCTGCTGACCACATGCTTCTGGCTGGCGTTGAGCCTGCATCTCGATACGCAGCCGGCGCGCTGGCTGGGCTTTGGGGCGCTGTACGGACTGGCCGGGCTCTGCAACCCCGCCGTCTCCTCGCTCTTTCCGGTGCTGCTGCTGCTTCCGCTGTGGAGGCTGTGGAAGCTGCGCCGCGCCGGTTCCCGGTTCTCCAGCGACGTGCTGCGCAGCGGAGCGTTCGCGGCAGTTGGGCTCTTCGTTGTGCTGACGCCGTGGACCGTGCGCAACTATCGCACCATGCACGTGCTGTGCCCGGTGCGCGACTGCTTCTGGTACGAGTTCTGGTCGGCCAACAACGGCGACAGCTCCAACCCCACCCTGGAATGGACCCACCCCGCCAGCAACCCCGACGAGATGCGGCTCTACCAGTCGCAGGGCGAGATCGCCTACATCGCCCACAAGCGCGCCCTGGCGATGGACTACGTCAGCCGCCACCCCGGCTTCTTCGTCCGCCTCACGCTGCGCCGCGCGGTCAACTATTGGACCGGCTTCTGGAGTCTCGACCCAAACTACATCCGGCAAGAGCCATTCCAACTGCCCAACGTCTTCTTCTGCACGAGCCTCACACTGCTGTTGCTCTTGGGCGCGCGCGACTGGTGGCGCAGGGACCGCGAAGCCGCACTGCCCTACCTGCTCTCGATCGCCATCTTTCCACTCGCCTACTATATCTCGCACCCTCTGATGGACTATCGCCAGCCCATTGAGCCGGAGATTGTGGTTCTGGTGGTTGTCGGCCTGCGCTTCATCAAGGCGCGGATCGAATCGAGGGCCGAGGAATCCGGAACGATGCGCGAGAGCGAAGCGGCTGCAATCTTCGCCCAGATGAGCGACTCGGTGAGCTTCCCGATGGAACACGCCTTCGGCGTAGACGACTGCTCTTGCGCCGTCTGCATCGCCGCCAGCTCTGACGGCGAACCCTCCGCCAGCGCAGGCTGACGCCGTCGGCTTAGTACTACAGTTGTATTTCCTTTAGGGAAAGTCTGCACAAGTGTTCGAGATTCCCTCGGCGGCTAAAGCCGCATTGGAAATAGGATGCTTACGGCGGGACTGAAGTCCCGCCCTTTCAAAACGGGGACTTATTCAGAGATTCCTTTAGGTCCTCGAAAAACATCAAGAGCCCGGGCCTGAAGGCCCCGCAAATACGCTCTCTTTCCGGGGGCTGAAGCCCCCGGCTTCCTCCGGAATTTGCGATCTGCAACTGTAGTATTCGCTCACGGTCATTCTGTAGAGTGTTGAGAACGGTGCGTTCACTTGGACGCGAGTGGGAAGAGGACACCATTGGACCGATCGCTGGGGGCGTACATCTCGGTGCCGTTCTGCCGGGCGAAGTGCAGCTACTGCAACTTTGCCTCGGGGGTCTTGGGGGCGGGAGCGTCTGCTGTGGGCACGCGCGGGGCCGGGGCGTCCAGTTCCGATCCAATGGAGTTGTATGTGGAGCGGGTGTGCGCGGAGATTCGGTCGTCGCGGGGGTGGGCGGCGGCGTTGCGCGCGGAGCTGCCAGGGCGGGTGGATACGGTCTACTTCGGCGGAGGGACGCCGAGCCTGCTCTCGGCGGAGCAGGTGCGGCGGATCTTTGCGGCGCTGCGCGGCGAGTTCGAGGTGACGGCGGATGCGGAGATCACCGTTGAGTGCGCGCCGGGGCAGTTGGGCGAGGAGAGCTTCGCCGAGCTGCTGCGGTTGGGGATGAACCGGGTGAGCTTTGGGGTGCAGTCGTTTGTGGATGCGGAGGCGCGCGCGGTGGGGCGGATGCACACGCGCAAGATCTGCCTGGCGGAGATTGCGCGGATGTGCGCGGCAGGCGTGGAGGAGATCAACGTGGACCTGATTGTGGGGCTGCCACGGCAGACTCGGGCGAGCTGGCGCGAGTCGGTCGACGTGGCGATTGAGTGCGGCGTTCCGCATGTGAGCGTCTACATGCTGGAGGTGGATGAGGATTCGCGGCTGGGGCGCGAGCTGCTTGCGCGCGGCACGCGATACGGCGCGGAGTCCGTTGCCACGGAGGACGAGACGGCGGAGCGGTACGCGGAGGCGTGTCAGTGGCTGGATGCGGGCGGAGTGATGCAGTACGAGATCTCGAACTTCGCGCGCAAGGGCCATGAATCGCGGCACAATGTGAAGTATTGGCGGCGTGAGCCGTATGTGGGCTTTGGGCTGGACGCGCACTCGATGCTGCGCTGCGGGGAGGGCGCGGTGCGGTGGGGGAATACGAGCGATCTGGAAGCATATCTGTCGAGCAGGGAACAGGGAACAGAGAACAGGGAACAGGACGAGCTTCGGGTATTTGCGGTGAACCCTGAAGTAGAACGGATCGGCACAGAGAAGGGATTTGAGGAGGCGATGTTTCTGGGGTTGCGGATGAATGTGGGGGTCGATCTGGAGGCGCTGCGGGCGGAGTTTGGCGAGGCGTTGGTGCAGGGGGCGGTGGCTGCGCTGAACGATGTGGAGGAGGCCGGGCTGGTGGAGCGGGAGGGGAGCAGGGTGAGGCTGACGGCGCGGGGGCGGATGGTTTCAAATGAGGTGTTCAGCAGGTTGCTGGTGGTGGGTTGCTAGTTGCTGGTTGCAGGGAGGGAAAAATGGCGATGATTGATCTGCGCAGCGATACGGTGACGCGGCCTACGGCAAAGATGCGTGCGGCGATGGCCGAGGCCGAGGTGGGCGACGATGTGTACGGCGAAGACCCAACGGTGAACCGGCTGGAGGCGCGGGCGGCGGAGGTCTTTGGGCGCGAGGCGGGTCTATTTGTGCCCACCGGGACGATGGGGAACCAGGTGGCGATCCGGCTGCACACCGAGCACGGGCAGGAGGTGGTGTGCGAGGCGCGGTCGCATGTGCTGAATTGGGAGATGGGAACGGCGGCGGCCTTCTCCGGCTGCACGCTGCGGCCGGTGGCGGCGGAGCGCGGGACCCTGACCTGGGAGCTGGTGCGCGGGGCGATCTTTCGCGGCGTGGCGTTCCATGCGTCGACGGGGCTGATCTGCATGGAGAACACGCACAATATGGCGGGCGGAACGGTGACGCCGGTGGCGGTGGCGCGGGCGATCTGCGATGGCGCGCACGCGATGGGGCTGCCGGTGCATCTGGATGGGGCGCGCATCTTCCACGCGGCGATGGCGCTGGGAGTTGGGGTGCGCGAGCTGACGGCGGGCTTCGATACGGTGATGTTCTGCCTGTCGAAGGGGCTGGGCGCGCCGGTGGGGTCGATGCTGGTGGGCTCGGCGGCGGCGATGGCGCGGGCGCGGCTGTTTCGCAAGGCGATGGGCGGCGGGATGAGGCAGGCGGGCGTGCTGGCGGCGGCGGGGTTGATTGCGCTGGAAGAGATGCCGGCCAGGCTGGGGGAAGACCATGCCAACGCGCGCCTGCTGGCGGAGGCAGTTGCGGCGCATGATGCGGCGGAGATCGATCTGGCGACGGTGCAGACGAATATTGTGATCTTCAAGCTGCGCAGGGGAGGGGATGTGGCGGCGTTCTGCGCGGCGTTGCAGGCAAAGGGTGTGCTGGCGCGCGGGTCTGGGCCGCGGACGGTGCGCTTTGTGACCCACTTCGATGTGAGCAGGGATGCGTGTGTGCGGGCGGCGGGGGTGGTTGGTGAGTTGCTGGCGGAGTGGGGATGAATGGTGTCTAGTCGCCGTTGAGGTTGAGGATGGGTTTGGCGGCGAGGAAGACGCGTGCGGTGGCGCCGTGGGCGGGGCCGTCAGTGCGGCTGGCGAGGTCGATGGAGCCGGCGTGCTTGTGGATGATTCCCTGCGAGACCCAGAGGCCGAGGCCGGTGCCGCGTTCTCCCTTGGTGGTGAAGAAGGGCTGGAAGATGTGTTCGCGGATCTGGGGGGGGATTCCCGGGCCGTTGTCGGTGATCTCGACGATGGCCCCGTCTTCGAGCGCCGGGGATGAGGCGGCGTCGGCTGTTTGGGGCGTGATGCGGACGGTGACGGCGCCGCCCTGGCCGGCGGCTTCGGCGGCGTTGGTGATGAGGTTGGTGAAGACCTGGCGCAGCTCGGCGGGGAAGCCTTCGACGGCGATTTGGGGTGGGAGATCGGCGGAGACGGTAACGCCGAGGATCTGGAGGCGGCGCTGCATGAGCAGGAGCAGATCGTCGAGCATCTCCTTGAGGTTGACGCGGACGGGCGCCTTGGATTCGCGATAGAGGCTGAGCATGGCGCGGCTGATCTGGGTGACGCGGGCGAGTTCGCGCTGGGCCATCTGGAGGAACTGTTTGGATTCTTCTTCTTTGGGTTCATGTTGAAGGAGGTAGAGAATGTTGGCGACGGAGTCGAGGGGGTTGTGGATCTCGTGTGCGATGGTGGCGGCGAGGCGTCCGGCGACGGCCAGCTTCTCGTTGGCCAGCAGGGCGGCGCGGGTTTTCATCTCGAGGGTGATGTCGCGGAAGACCATGACGATGCCGGTGATCTGGCCGGTGGCGTTGCGGATGGGGGCGCCGCTGTCGTTGACGGAGAGTTCGGAGCCGTCCTTGCGCAGCAGGGTGGTGTGGTTGCCGATGGTGACGATGCGCTGCAGGCGCTGGACCTTGACGACGGGATTTTCGACGGGCAGGCGGGTGGTCTCGTTGACGATGTGGAAGACCTGGTCGAGCGGGAGATTGCGTGCCTCGGACTCGGTCCATCCGGTGAGTTCCTGGGCGACGGGGTTCATCATCTGGACGCGGCCTTCGGCGTCGCAGGCGATGACTCCGTCGCCGATGGAGGCAAGCGTGGTGCGCAGGTGCTGCTCGGACTGGAAGAGCTCTTCGGCGCGGCGTCGCTGGAGGTCGATGGCGCGGCGGAATGCGGCGTAGGCGGACTCCATGCGGCTGCGCGTGTAGAGGCCGATGAGCAGGCCGATGGAGAGCGCGAGCGCAATGAGAAGGAGGAGGAGATGGCGGGTCTGCCGGCGCCATAGGGCGATGCGGTCCACGCGGTGCTGTTCGGACGATTTCACGATGTCGTCGAGCAGGGCGTGCATGGAGTTCATCCTGGCCCTGCCGGTCAGGTTGAGATCGTCGTCGTTGGTGTGGCCGGCGGCGGCGATGGTGGCGATGAGCGGACCGGCGAAGTCCCGATGCCAGGCCTGGTGCTCCTGGATGAATTGCTGGAGGTTTTTCCCTTGCCCCCCTGGCTTGAGCATGGGCTGGAGTTGGGCGATGGCCTGCTGCATGGGGGCTTCGGCGTCGTAGTAGGGCTGCAGAAAGCGTGGGTCGGCGGTAATCTGATAGCCGCGCAGGCCTGTCTCTTCGTCGACGGCCAGCTTTTCGATCAGGGTTGCGAGGGCGATTCGCTGGTCGGAGTCCTCGATGAGGCCGACCGTGGAGTTGGCGCCGCGGATCTGCCAGACGAGGACGCCGGCCAACAGGAGGCAGGCAACAACTGGGAGAAGAAGAACCTGCCGCAGTGTTCGTTTGAACCGTTTAAACTCCAAGACTTTTCGTCCTTTATTCTCTTTCGTGCGGGATTCTCTTGACTGCGCTTTTTTCCATTACAACTAATTCCGATCGTTGATCTTAGTTTGTCCCGGATGACGGGTGAGATGCGGCTGGGCCGAGAGCAGGTTGCCCAGCTTGTCAAGCAGGGCAGGCGCACCCTCGCCCTTGGTCATGTATAGGTCGGCCAGCGAGGTGACCTCGGCGGGGAGATCGACGTAGGCGGAGAGCAGCAGGATAGGAACTTTGGGCTTGATCTGGCGCATCTTCTTTGCGACTTCGCCGCCATGCATTCCCGGCATGGCGTAGTCGAGGACGACGGCATCGACTGGCTGGGCGGCGAAGAGCTCCAGGCTGGAGGCGCCGTCGGCGGCGGTGATCACCCGGTATCCGGCGCGTTCCAGCAGGATCTTCCGGATGCCGAGACCGACGGCTTCGTCGTCCACGCACAGAACCAGATGCAATCGGTTCTTCAAAATGCAACACTCTCCTGGGCCTTGCCCGATCTGTCGCAAGTATACCGTTGGGGGTGAGGCGGAATGGGTGTGGGGTGGAGGGATGCGAAGGATTTATCGTATGTTTGCAAAAGGAAGCATGTGCGTGGGCTATGCTGAATTGGGCCGCGCCCGAGGGTTTGGGCGGCGGCAGACAGGGGCACTTTGAAGCGGGTCGAGCGAGGGGTTGCATAGTGAGTCAGACGGTGTTTGTGCTGGAGGACGATGCGGACATTCTGCGCCTGGTGCAGTTTCACCTGGAGGCGGCGGGCTACACGGTGCGGACGTATATGGCGATGGGCCAGATTGTGGCGGACGCGGAACGGCAGCCGCCGGCGTTGTTTCTGCTGGACATCATGGTTCCCGGCGGGGACGGGCTGGACCTGTGCCGGAGGCTGCGGAAGAATGCCGCGCTGAGCACGGTGCCGATCATCTTTCTGACCGCGCGGGCGGCGGAGAGCGACCGCGTGATGGGGCTGGAGCTGGGCGCGGACGACTACATCACGAAGCCCTTTGGGACGCGCGAGTTGGTGGCGCGGGTGAAGGCGGTGCTGCGGCGCTTCGAGCGGCCGACCGCGCCTTCGGTGGTGAAGTTCGACGCGGTGGAGATCGACGCGAACGCCATGCAGTTGCGCGTCAGCGGCGAGCTGGTGACGACGACTGCGACCGAGTTCCGGCTGCTGGACTATCTGGCGCGGCATCCCGGGCGGGTCTTCAGCCGCGATCAGTTGCTGGACGCGGTGTGGGGCGACGCGCGCTTTGTGACTCCGCGCTCGGTGGACGTGTATGTGCGGCGAATTCGGGAGAAGATCGAAGAGGACGCCGAGGAGCCGCGGTATCTTAAAACAATGCGCGGAGCGGGCTACCGGTTCGAGATTCCGAAGACGGCGCAGGCTGGATGAGATTTGCGGCTTGTGGCGTTGCGTGTGCCGCGCAATAATGAGAGTTGGGGCGTGCAGCATGAATATTCAGGTGCAAATTCCGGATGAAATGGCGCGCATCTTTTTGGCGGATGGGGAACTGAGCCCGCCCGACCTGCCACGTGCTGTTCTGGAGGCGCTGTCCCTGGAAGGCTATCGCAGCCGACGGCTTTCGGAGAGCCAGGTTCGCCGTCTGCTGGGGCTGGAGACACGGATGCAGGTCCATGCGTTTCTGAAGGCGCACGGAGTCCCGCTGGATTACTCGGCCGGCGATCTGGAGCAGGACCTGCTGGCGAGCGAGGGCTTCGAGGGCAGACTGGCATCACGGGCAGGGTGAATGATCGTTGTTGCGGACACCTCGCCGGTCAACTACCTGAT
Organism: Acidobacteriaceae bacterium; assembly: GCA_049518555.1. Lineage (GTDB taxonomy): Bacteria > Acidobacteriota > Terriglobia > Terriglobales > Acidobacteriaceae > Edaphobacter. Next base: position 44,837 of record JBEKRR010000019.1, on the reverse strand, counting down.
ATTGATTGGGCATGTAGGCGTACTCGGCCAGATTTATGGGCGCGTGACGATTCCTGAAGCTGTGTTGGATGAATTGAGTTCATCGAGTGCGCCCGCCTCGGTCTGGGAGTGGGTCCAGCATCCGCCGGTCTGGCTGGAGATCGATAGCTCTATTCCGGGTGAGGACGCTTCTCTCGATGCGTTGGACCGCGGGGAGCGGCACGCGATTGCGTTGGCGCAACGCCTGGGAGCGAAACGCCTGATCGTGGACGATGGAGCAGCGCGGCGCGAAGCGGAGAAACGTGGGATTCCTGTGATCGGTCTGCTGGGTGTTCTGGCGGAGGCGGCGCGACGCGGGCTGTTTTCGCTGCCGGAGGCGCTCGCGGCGCTACAGGAGACCAGCTTCTATGTTTCGGATGAGTTGATTGAGCGATTACTGGCGGTGGATCGTCAACGGCGCGGGTAGCTGTTGCTCAGGGACGGAGGAATACATTGCGCGTGGGTCGAGCTTCGTTGGCGGGCCTGATATTTCTGATGATGTTGGCGATTGTATCGTCGGTCGAGCTGACGGCGTTGGTCGTACCAGGGAACTGGTGGGCAGGGTGGGGCTGCGGCCTCTCTCTGGCGACGGTCTTTGCGCTGGTCTATGGCTGGCGAGTTCGGCGCGAGATGGAGCGGGTGAGCGATGCGGTGCAGGCGCTGCCTGAATTCGATGCAGACGAGGCGAAGGCCTCTTTTGCGGAGTGGAGCGGCACGTTTCAGGCGCTGGAGAGCACATCGCAGCGGTTGCGGCGGGACCTGAGTCTTGCGGGAGAGGACCGGATCGAGCTGGAAGGGTTGCTGGATTCGATGCAGGACGCGGTGGTGGCGGTGGACGCTGCGGGACGGATCCAGTGGGCCAACCAGCAGATGCAGCGGCTGGTAACGGGGGCGAATGCGGCAAGCTCCGTGCGCGTGGGACACGCTCTGGTGGAAACGGTGCGCGACCCGGACGTTCTGACGTGCGTGCGAACGGCTCTGGCCGAACGGGTGGTGTGCGAGCGGAGGACAACGTCGCTGGCGCCGGGACGCATCTTCGAGGTGAGCGTGTCTCCGATGCCGGCGGGCGGCGCGGTGGCGGTGTTGCACGACATTACGCGGATCGAAGAGGTGGAGCGGACACAACGGGACTTTGTGGCCAATGTGTCGCACGAGCTGAGGACGCCGTTGACCTCGATCGCGGGGTATGTGGAGACGCTGCTGGACATGGAGTATAAAAACGGGGAGGAGTCGCTGAGCCCGGTGGGGCGGGAGTTTCTGGCGACGATCCTGAAGAATGCAACGCGCATGAGCCGGCTGACCGAGGACCTGCTGACCATGGCGCGGGTGGAGTCGCGGGAGGCCGTGATGCATCCCAAGCCGGTGCGCGCCGACGTGCTGGTGCGCGACGCGGTGGCGGCGATGAGCGGCATGGTGCAGGACGCCGAGGCTGAGTTGGAGATCGGCGAGACGACCGGGGCGGAGGTCTTCGTGGACACGGACTCGATGGTGCAGGTGCTGGGCAACCTGATCGAGAACGGGATCCGGTACGGGCAGGCTAAGGACTCCCAGCGAAGCCGGGTGGTGGTGAGCGCGCGGGAGGTGTGGACGCTGGACGCGGACGGGCCGGGCGAGGATGAATTGGGTTTGGAGGGTGCGGGCGCGGTGGAGTTCAGCGTGCGGGACTTTGGGGCGGGGATAGCCTCGGAGCATCTGACGCGCATCTTCGAGCGCTTCTATCGCGTGGACAAGGCGCGCTCGCGGGAGTCGGGCGGGACGGGGCTGGGGCTGGCGATTGCGCGGCACATGGTGGAGATGCAGGGCGGGACGATCCGGGCGGAGAGCGAGCTGGGCGCGGGGAGCAACTTTCTGGTGAGGCTGCCCAGAGCGCGGTCTGTCCCGGAATGAGACGGTTGACAGGGTGAGATCCGCGTTGCGCTGGGAGTTTGGATGAAGCATTTTGTGTTTCAGCCATGAGCCATCAGCCATGAGCCAGGAGCGGCGCAGATGTCATCCCTTGACATGAAACAGACACATATGCCCAGGCCAGAATGACGACTTGATGGGGCGGGTTTCTTTTGCATTTTATTGCGATGTAATCACTCCGTAACAATCGGGCATCACACTGGTTGAAAGCACACAAGGACGCGTCTTGCCTTGCCAGGCCGGACGCTCCAACTTCGAGGGGGAACCACAAGTGAGACTGAACTTTGTTGCGGCATGTTTGTTAGCGATGGTTGCGACGGGCGCGAACGCGCAGAACATTACGGCGGCGGGGGCCACCTTCCCGTATCCGATCTACAACAAGTGGTTCACCGAGTACAACCAGATCCATCCCAATGTGAAGATCAACTACCAGTCGATCGGGTCGGGCGGCGGCATCACGCAGACCTCGGAGGGAACGGTGGACTTCGGCGCCAGCGACATGCCTGTGACCGATGACAAGATTGCGGCGGCGAAGGTTAAATTCATGCACATCCCGACGGTGCTGGGCGCGGTTGTGCCGATCTACAACATTCCCGGAGTGAGCAAGGTGCTGAACTTCAGCGGCGATGTGATTGCGGACATCTATCTGGGCAAGATCACGAAGTGGAACGACCCGCGGCTGGTGAAGGACAACCCCGGAGCCAACCTTCCGGACACGGCGATCCTTCCTGTGTACCGTTCGGAGAGCAGCGGCACCACGTTCATCTTCACCGACTATCTGTCGAAGGTGAGCCCTGCCTGGAAGACAACGGTGGGCAACAACTCGGCGGTCAAGTGGCCGGCGGGCATCGGCGCCAAGGGCAATGAAGGCGTGGCGGGAATGGTGCGGCAGACCCCTGGATCGCTGGGATATGTCGAGCTGATCTACGCGCTCAGCAACAATATGTCGTACGGCGCGGTGAAGAATGCGGCGGGCAAGTTTTTGCAGGGATCTCCGGAGGGCGTGACGGCGGCAGCGGCCGCGGCGTCCAAGACCATGCCTGCGGACTACCGCGTTTCGATCACCAGCGCTCCGGGCGCGGCCTCGTATCCGATCTCGAGCTTTACCTACCTGCTGATTCCGCTGAAGTTTGCCGATCCTGCGAAGGGCGCGGCGGTGAAGGAGTTCCTGAACTGGATGCTGGAGCATGGCGAGAGCGAGGCCGCAGGAATGCACTACGCGCCGCTGCCGGCGCAGGTGCAGGCGATGGTGAAGAAAACGATTGCGACCATCAAGTAGACTGTGAGTGCCGCGCGGACGCAGAGGGATTGCGGCCGCGCGGCATGGTTTTTCGGCTTGGTGCGACCTGTAGAGAAACAGGCAACTACGAACTACAGAGATTCTGAGCTACGCTCAGAATGACGACCATTAATTGCTCAGAATGACGGCTGAACCATTGAAGATAGATCGTGACACCATCGTCCATGTCCCTTGAGAGAGAGCCGGAGCCTTCGTCGCCGTTGACTGCGCCTACGCTGCCGATGGATGCGGCGCCGATCCATGCGCCGGCGATCATCAACTTTGTCGCGGCTGCGGAGCCGGTTGCAGCGGAGGGACCGCCCTCGCCGATCCGGCAGTACCTGAGAGCGCGCGGTAACGGCGGGCTGGCGGACGGGACCTTTGCAGCGGTGATGCTGGTGTGCGCGCTGAGCATCTTCGCGATTGTGCTGTTTATTCTGACGATTTTGATTGCGCGATCCAGGCTGAGCCTGTCGCAGTTCGGGTTGGGGTTCTTCCTGCGCTCGGCGTGGAACCCGGTGACGGGGGACTTCGGCGCGCTGCCGTTCATCTACGGGACGCTGGCCACTTCGCTGCTGGCGCTGGCGATGGCGGTGCCGCTGGCTCTGGGGGTCGCGATCTTTCTCTCCGAGCTTTGTCCGGAGAGGCTGCGCTCTCCCATCTCGTTTCTGACCGAACTGCTGGCTGCGATACCCAGCGTGGTGTATGGGCTGTGGGCGGTGTTTGTGCTGGTGCCGATCATGCGCGACCAGCTTGGGCCGCTGCTGGTGAAGTATCTCGGCTGGACAGGATTCTTCGAGGGAGCGAACTTCGGCGTGGGCCTGCTGACGGCGAGCATCATTCTGGCGATCATGATTCTGCCCATCATCTCCTCGATCACGCGCGACATCATGCTGGCTGTGCCGGTGTCGCAGCGCGAGGCGGTACTGGCGCTGGGGGCGACGCGCTGGGAGATGATTCGCACCGGCGTCCTGCGCAACGCGCGCATCGGCATTGTGGGCGCGGTGATTCTGGGGCTGGGACGGGCGCTGGGCGAGACCATGGCCGTGACCATGGTGATCGGCAACCACCCGGACATTTCGAGGAGCCTGTTTGCTCCCGCGAATACACTGGCCAGCGTGATTGCGGGCGAGTTCAGCGAAGCGACCAGCAGCATGTACATCAGCGCGCTGATCGAGATCGGGCTGGCTCTGTTTCTGGTGACGATTGTGGTGAACGCGATTGCGCGGGCGCTGGTTTGGGCGGTGACGCGCGGCGCGCCGGCGAGGGTGCATTGAGATGAGCACAACTCCTATTCCGATTGCGACGCCCAACAGGGACGACGGTTCCTTGCGTCCGCCGACGGACTTTCAGACGCGGCGGATGCGGCTGAGCTCGGCGCGGCGCTACGCAGTGAACCATCTGGTGACGGGGCTTGCGGTGTTGAGCACGGTGCTGGTGATTGTGCCGTTGGTGGCGATCCTAGGGTACCTGATCTACAAGGGCGCGAGCTCGCTGAACCTGGCGTTCTTCACCCATATTCCGGCGCCGGTGGGCGAGCCGGGCGGAGGAATGGCGAACGCCATGCTGGGCTCGGGAATTATTCTTGCGCTGGCCAGTTCGATGGGGGTCCCGGTGGGCATCGCGGCGGGCGTGTATCTGGCAGAGTACGGCTGGGGCACGATGCTGGGGATGGCGGTGCGGTTCACCGCGGACGTGCTGAATGGGATTCCGTCGATTGTGATGGGGATTGCCGCCTACTCGCTGATCGTGATGCGGCAGATGCATTTTTCGGCGTTCTCGGGCGGGGTTGCGCTGGCCATCATGATGGTGCCGACGATCACGCGGACGACCGAAGAGATGCTGATGACGGTGCCGCACGCGATCCGCGAGGCGGCGCTGGGGCTGGGCGTGCCAAAGTGGCGGACGGTGATCTCGGTGAGCCTGCGCACGGCGTCGCCGGGAATCATTACGGGGTGTATGCTGGCGTTTGCGCGGGTGGCGGGCGAGACGGCGCCGCTGCTGTTTACGGCGTTCGGCAACCAGTTCTGGAGCTTCAAGCTGAATGAGCCGATTGCTGCGCTGCCGTTGCAGATCTATGTGTACGCCATCTCGCCGTACGACGAGTGGCACCGGCTGGCGTGGGCGGGAGCACTGGTGCTGATCCTGATGATTATGGTGTCTGTGACGCTGGTGCGCATCTATGCGGGACGAGGTGTTCTGAAGGGGGCAAGCTAAGTGGGAGTCGGCATCGATGTGGAGCACCTGAACGCGTGGTACGGAACGAACCACACGCTGCAGGACATCAATTTGAACATTCCGGCCAACCACGCGACGGCGCTGATTGGGCCGTCGGGCTGCGGCAAGAGCACGTTTGTGCGCTGCCTGAACCGGATGCACGAAACCAACCCGATTGCGCGGGCGACCGGCGTGGTGAAGATGGGCGAGGTGGACATCTACAAGGACGCCTCTCCGGTGGACATCCGGCGACGCGTGGGGATGGTCTTTCAGCGGCCCAACCCGTTTCCTACGATGTCGATCTACGACAATGTGGCCAGCGGGCTGAAGTTGAACGGGTTCCGCAACAAGGCCATTCTGGACGAGACGGTGGAGCGCAGCCTGAAGGCCGCCGCGCTGTGGGAAGAGGTGAAGGACGATCTGAAGAAGACGTCGGGCGCGAGTTTGTCGGGCGGGCAGCAGCAGAGGATGTGCATCGCGCGGGCGCTGGCGGTCGATCCCGAGGTGTTGCTGATGGATGAGCCGGCGTCGGCGCTGGACCCGGTTTCGACCTCGAAGATCGAGGACCTGATCTTCCAGTTGAAGAGCCAGTATACGATTGTGATTGTGACGCACAATATGCAGCAGGCGGCGCGCGTGGCGGAGAACACGGGATTCTTCCTGAACGGCAAGATGGTGGAGTTCAACTCGACGGACAAGATCTTCACCACGCCGTCGGACAAGCGCACCGAGGACTACATCACGGGAAGGTTCGGTTGATGACGACCCGCATCAAGTTTCAGCAAAGCCTCGACGATCTGAAGGAACGGCTGCTGATAATGGCGGGCATGGCGGAGCAGGCGATCCAGCGCTCCATCGAGGCCTACCGCACGCGCGACCTCTCGATCTGCGAGCTGGTGTTCCACTCCGAGCCTGCGATCAACCGGATGGAGCGCGAGATCGACCAGTTGGCGCTGGACCTGCTGGCGATGGAGCAGCCGATGGCGATCGACCTGCGCTTCATCCTGTCGGTGATCCGCATCAACGCGGACCTGGAGCGGGTGGGCGACCAGGCGGTGAACATCGCGGTGCGGGTGCGCGAGATGGGCGCGTTCGCCAACATCGATCTGCCGGTGGACATTCCACGGCTGGCGTCGCTGGCCTCGTCGATGGTGCGCAAGGCGCTGCAGGCGTTCATCGAGGCGGACGCGGAGCTGGCCCAGTCAAACCGGAGTTGACGCCGCAGAGCCTGAACGCGCTGATCATCGCGCGCAATCTGGAGCGGGTGGGCGACCACGCGACCAACATCGCGGAGGACGTGATCTTCTGGGTGCGCGGGGCGGACGTTCGCCACAAGAGCGGCGTGGCGTAGATCGCATCTCGCATCCCACCCACCCCACCCCACCAGCAAAGCTGGCGGGGACCCCGGATCGCGATAGGACTGCGATGGATGCACCCGGCGGTTCCATCAATACTGAGTTTGATCGAGCAGGTCGAGAGCGCCGCGGGACTTGAGGTCTTCGGCGACGCGCAGGCCGAGGTCGCGGGCGGCGATTCCGGCGGGGACTTCGGCGGAGAAGCAGATCATGCGTTCGCCGTCAGGCGCGACGACCTGGGCCTGAATCTTCCAGGCGATCGGCGTGCTGTCGTTGGGGATGGGGTCCGCGACGTCGTGGATGGGGGCGCAGTGGACGCCGATGGGGAGCTGGCATCCGCCGCCGAGGGCATCGAGGACGGTGCGTTCGGCCTCGATGGAGAAGCGCGTCTCGGGGTGGTCAAGCGCGGCGATGATGCTGCGGATGCGGTCGTCGCGGGCGGGATCGCCGAAGACTCTATAGTCAGGCGCGCGGGTCTCCAGCGCGAGCGCACCCTGGCCCGGTGCGGGGCATATCTCTTCGATGGTGAAGCGCTGGCGTAGCCACTCGGTGCGGTTGAGGCGGTCGAGGCCGGCGGCGGCCAGCACCAGCGCATTGCATTCGCCGTCGGCCAGCTTGCGCAGGCGGGTGTCGATGTTGCCGCGAAGCTCGACGAAGCGGAGGTCGGGGCGAAGGGCGAGCAACTGGGCGCGGCGGCGCGGGCTGCTGGTGCCGACGAGGGCGCCGGTGGGCAGCGTGTGCAGGGCCTTCTGACGCGGGCAGATGTAGGCGTCGCGGGGGTCGGCGCGGGGCGGAATGGCGGCCAGAGTGAAGCGCGGATCGAGCGCGGTGGGCAGGTCCTTGAGCGAGTGGACGGCCAGGTCGATGCGGCCTTCGGCCAGCGCCTCTTCGATCTCCTTGATGAAGATCCCCTTGCCGCCGGTGGGCGGAGCAAGAGAGGCTGCGGTGTTGAGTTCCGCAGCGGGACTGTCGGCCTCCGGCTGCTGCAAGCGGTCGCCGGTGGTGTGGATGACCTCGATCTCCACGGCGTGGCCTGCGGCGCGCAAGGCGTCGGCGATGTGGTTGGCCTGCCAGAGCGCGAGCTGCGAGCCGCGCGAACCGATGCGGATGGGGTCACTCATCTCACGTTCAGAATACGGGAAAACTGTTGCGATTTGGTAGGTGAGTTGAGTCTGGTGGATACAGTACAATCGCTGTGCTTGCGCAGGCTGTGTTAGCGGAGGCACGAAACTAGGGAGAACCTCATGTCACTGGGTCGCATACTTGTTGTTGGAATCATACTGAGCGCTGGGATTGCTGCTGCGGCCCAGACCGCAACGCCTACCGCTGCACCCGCCGCACCTGCTGCCGCGGCTGCGCCTGCTGTGCCGAACTCGCCTGCGGTGTTGCCCGGCAATGGGCTGGCACAGCACCCGTTTCTCTACTGCGGCGAGTGGAACTATGTGAACCCACAGCAGACGATCTGGATCATTCGCGATGGCAAGCCGGCGTGGTCCTACTCCATTCCGTACGACTACGTCTTCGAGGGCAAGAAGGACTTCGAGGAGTTGGGCGACTGCACGCTGCTGGCCAACGGCAACGTGGTCTTCTCCAGCCGCCGGGGGGCGTCGATCGTGACGCCGGACAAAAAGATCGTGTGGCACATCGACGTGCGCGCGGGCGGGGAGCTGCACTCGATCCAGGCCATCGGGCTGGACCATGTGCTGGTGACGGAGAACGGAGATCCCATCCGGATGCGGCTGATCAATACCAAGACCAATGCCGTGGAGAAGGAAGTGGACGTGAAGCCCGGCGATCCGACGCAGCCGCACCCGCAGTTGAGGCGCGCGCGCATGACCGCGGCCGGGACCTTTCTGATTGCCCACATGGACGACAACCGCGTGACCGAATACGACAGCGAGGGCGGAGTGGTGTGGAACTATGTGACCCCCAGCCCGTGGGCGGCGGTGCGGTTGGCCAACGGCAATACGCTGATTACGGGAAACGCGAAGGGCGGGATTCTCGAAGTGAACAAGAAGGGCGAGATTGTGTGGCGGCTCGACCGCAAAGACCTTGCGGATGCGGGATACAAGATCGGATGCATTCAGGATGTGGCGCGGCTGGCCAACGGCGACACGGTCTTCTCCAACTGGATTCCCAACGACGTGAAGGACCCCGCGCAGTGGCCGACCACGGTGCAGTTGATCGAGGTGAATCCGGCGAAGCAGGTGGTGTGGGCGCTGCGGCAGTGGACGGACCCAGCGCTGGGGCCGGCCAGCGGGATTCAGTTCCTGGACCAGCCGGGACACCCGGAGGAGATTCCGCTGCATCGCTAGCGCAGGCCGCGCGGAGCGGAATGGATGGGACACCCGGCGGAATGGAATCATGACCTCAGCGGCTAAAGCCGGAGTGCAGATGCAGCATTTACGGCACGGCTGAAGCCGTGCCCTTAACAAAACAAGAGTTGTCCTGATGATAGAAGCGTGTACTTCGATAGATTCTGCGGGGTGAGATGAATATGAGGAGAGCTTTGCGGATGGCGATGGCGGCGTTGGCGGGTGCGGCGATGGCGGGTGCGGGCGGGATGAGCGCGGCCGGGCAGGCAACAGCGGGGCAGACTGCGGCGACACCGGCGGCGGCGTTTGGGCCGCAGAACCCTTTTTATGCGGAGAGCACGCTGCCCTATCACGCGCCGCCGTTCGACCGCATCAAGGACACGGACTATCAGCCGGCGCTGGAGGCCGGAATGGCCGCGCAGATCAAGGAGGTCGAGGCGATTGCGAACAACCCCGCCGCGCCGACCTTCGAGAACACGCTGGTGGCGCTGGAGAAGAGCGGGCAGCTGTACACCCGCGTGGCGGAGGTCTTCGACGGCGTGACGCAGGCCAACACGAATCCGACGCTGCAGAAGATGGACGAGATCGAGTCGCCCAAGCGGGCCGCGCACGACGATGCGATTTTTTTGAATGAGAAGCTGTATGCGCGCGTGGAGGCGATCCATAAGCAGATCGACTCGCTGGGGCTGGATGCGGAGTCGCGGCGGCTGGTGGAGATCTATTACTTGAAGTTTGTGCATGCGGGCGCAAACCTTTCGCCGGAGGACAAGGCGAAGCTGAAGAAACTGAACGAGGAGGAGTCGACGCTGGAGAACAGCTTCCGCACCAAGCTGCTGGCGGCGACCAAGGAGGCGGCCTACTCGACGAAGGACAAGAGTGCGCTGAAGGGGCTGACGGACGCGCAACTGGAGGCCGCGGCGGAGGCGGCGAAGGAGCGCAAGGTGGAGGGATACGTGCTGCAGCTGCAGAACACGACGCAGCAGCCGGTGCTGGTGTCGCTGGAGGACCGCGCGACGCGGCAGGCGGTCTTCGAGGACTCGTGGAACCGCGCCCAGCGGGGCGGCGCAAACGATACGCGCGAGACGATTGCGCGGCTGGCGCAGTTGCGCGCGCAGAAGGCGAAGCTGCTGGGCTACGCGAACTTCGCGGCGTGGGACCTGGAAGACCAGATGGCGAAGACGCCCGAGGCGGCGGTGAAGTTTATGGACGATCTGGTGCCCGCGTCCACGGCGAAGGCGACGGCGGAGGGCAAGGACATTCAGGCGGTGATTGACGCACAGAAAGGCGGCTTCCAGTTGCAGCCGTGGGACTGGGACTTCTACTCCGAGCAGGTGCGGCGGGCGAAGTACGACATCGACGAGGCGCAGGTGAGGCCGTACTTCGAGCTGAACAACGTATTGCAGAATGGAGTTTTTTACGCGGCCAACCGGATGTACGGGCTGACCTTCAAGGAGCGCAAGGACATTCCCGTGTATGCGCCGGACGTGCGCGTCTTCGAGGTCTTCGAGGCGAGCGGCAAACCGCTGGCATTGTTCTACTGCGACTACTTCAAGCGCGACAACAAGGGCGGCGGCGCGTGGATGAGCAACTTTGTGGACCAGTCGAAGCTGCTGGGCACGCTGCCGGTGATCTACAACGTGGCCAACTTCGCCAAGCCCGCGGCGGGCGAGCCGGCGCTGATCAGCTTTACCGACGTGACGACGATGTTCCACGAGTTCGGCCACGGGCTGCATGGCATGTTCTCCAATGTGGAGTATCCGCTGCTGTCGGGCACGAATGTGCCGCGCGACTTTGTGGAGTTTCCATCGCAGTTCAACGAGCACTGGGCGAGCTACCCGGCGGTCTTCGACCATTTTGCCAAGCACTACAAGACGGGCGCGCCGATGCCGGCGGAGCTGGCCGCCAAGCTGCGCAAGGCGGAGAAGTTCAACCAGGGATACATGCTGACCGAGCTGTTGGCGGCCGCTGAGTTGGACATGCAGTGGCATACGCTGCCGGCGACGTCCCCGTTGCAGAATCCAGACGCATTCGAGCAGGCGGCGCTGGAGCGGAAGAAGATCGCGCTGGCGACGGTGCCTCCGCGCTACCGGTCGAGCTACTTCACGCACATATGGAGTGAAGGCTATGCGGCGGGATACTACGCATATCTGTGGAGCGAGATGCTGGACGACAATGCGTACCAGTGGTTCGTGGAGCACGGCGGGCCGACGCGCGCCAACGGAGAGCGCTTCCGCAGGATGGTGCTGTCGAAGGGCTATACGGAGGAGCTGGGGAAGATGTACTCGGCGTGGCTGGGCGGGGAGCCGACCGCGGGGCCGATGCTGAAGCAGCGCGGGCTGGTGGAGGACGGGGCCGGGAAGTAGCCTGGCTTTGCGAAAAAATCGCAATGCGTTACTATCTTGCGATGAGTCGCCTTGTCGCATGGATGGCAACGTTACTGCTGGCGCGAAGCCTGACGGCGCAGCCTGCCCCGAAACAGGCTGATCTGGACAAGCTGTTTGCCGATGCCGAAGCGCAGCACAGCAACGCGGTGTTCGTTTATCAGAATGAACAACCGGTGCGCACCGAGTTCTTCAAGGCCAAGGACCAGCGCATCTCCCTCTACTCGGTGACCAAGGTATTCTCCGGCCTGGCGATTGGCATTGCCTACGACAAGGGCCTGATTCCGTCCATCGACGAACCTGTCTCCACATGGTTCCCGGAGATGGCGAACGATCTTCTGAAGAGCAAGATTAAACTCCGCCATCTGCTGCAACACAGTTCAGGCATCCTGACCACGCAAGGCTCGCAGGACATCTATCCGCAGCACGACTTTGTGAAGTTTGCACTGGAGTCGCCGGTGGTATCGACACCGGGCGAGGAGGTGAAGTACAACAACCGCGCGGTGAACATCGAGTCCGGTATTATTCGCAAGGCGACGGGACGATCTATGGAGGAGTGGCTTGCGGAGAACCTGTTCAAGCCGCTTGGCATTACGGACTACAAGTTCCACCACGACGACGCGGGCAACACCTGGGCGATGGATGGGCTGGAGCTGAAGGTGAGCGACATGGTGAAGATTGCCTGTGTGCTGGCCGACGACGGCAAGTGGCAGGGCAGGCAGATCGTCTCCGAACGATGGCTGGCCGTGGCCACGCAGGCGTCTTTGATCTCGATGGGGACGGATGCCAACCCTTACGGACTGGGTCTGATCGTCCACGATCCGCCGGATGCGCGCCTAACGATTCCTGTAGCGACGGTGGATGCACTGGAGAAGGCAGGACTATCGCAGGCCATTGTGGTGAAGCTCCGTACCGTGGAAGGCAGGGAGTTCAATGGTGGAATCAAGTTCGGTCAGGCAATGAAACAGCAGTTCAGCACGACGGAGTTGGAGGCGATCTCGGCGGTGGCGGGGCGCGAGATGATCCCGGTGTACCGTAACCTGAACGACCGCGTCATCGTGGGACACGAGGGCGAGATTGGCGAGTATATTGTCGCGCTGCCGGCGTACCATATCGCGGTGGCGCGGACGATCGATGAAAAGCGCGGGCGGGCCGGGGACTTTGAATTCCATACGCTGTTCCAGCGGGTGTACGGCCTGGCGCCGGCGGCTGGACAACAGCCGTAGAGCGATGCTGAAGCAGCGCGGGCTGGTGGAGGACGGGGCCGGGAAGTAGGCCGGGACGGAGTGTAGCGCTCGGCCTGCAAGGTGTGCATATTGTCCTCGGCGAAGGCTAAAGGCTAGGATGCTCGTATGGAGATGTCTCTGAAAGAGCGAGCTTTGCGGGCACTTGGGCATCGGTACTGGCTTCGCGGCCGCGACCGTGTACTTCGCTTCTTTTCCGATCCCGACCACCATATGTCTGAGCCCTTCGAGATCGACTTTTTTGGCCTCTCCTATTCCGGCAACCTGAACAACTTCATCGACTGGACGGTCTTCTATTATGGGGCCTATGCAGTCGACGAACTGCATCTTCTGGCAGCACTGGCCGATGCGCTGCGCGCTCAGGGAAAGCCGGTCAACTTTTACGATGTGGGAGCCAATATCGGGCACCACTCGCTTTTCATGTCCAGCCACGCAGACCGGGTGTTCTGCTTTGAGCCGTTCTCCGTGGTGCGTCAGGAGATGGAACGCAAGCTCAACCACGCCATGGTTCGCAACGCAACGATCTTTCCCGTCGCACTCGGCAATCGCAATGAGACTGGCGTTTTTCACCCACCCACGGGGGCCAATCAGGGCACGGGAACGCTTGGCGACCGTCTTCCAGACAACGCCTCCGCCGAATCCATCCCGGTCCAGGTGGTGCGAGGCGACGACTTCTTTGCCGCCAACCGCCTACCTCCCATCTCCCTGCTCAAGATCGATGTCGAGGGCTACGAGGTGAACGCGCTCGAAGGGTTTCGCGAGACACTCTGGCGGGACCGGCCGCCGATCCTCATGGAGATCCAGCGCACAAACGAGTCCGGCGTAGATGCAGACAAGAGCGCCGTCATACGGTCCCTGCTCTATCCCGACCATCGTTTGTTCGATGTAGTGGGTTCACGCGGGCAATATACCCTCAAGCCATTTTCGATGGGAGATACGGAAGAGGCGCTTGTTCTCCCCGTTGAACTGGCCGGAATCGTTCCCGGAACCGCCTGCCACTAGAGAGGTCCACCGCAGGTCTTTGCAGCGGTTGTCGATTGGCCAAGAGCGAGACTTGCAGATGCTCTCGGCCGATCGGATGGTGCAGGAGGACGCATCTGAGATGCGTCTTCCCCTGGAGTGAATCTGACTAGACTTTTGCGTTGGCGGTGGCCTGTGCTGTTGCGTGATCGAGGGCCTCGATGAAGAGGCCGGCCCAGTGGGCGACCGGTTCGGCGTAGGCCCCGGTGACGTCGTCGCGGTCGCCTTCGAGGGTTGCGAGCTGCACGGCGAAGTTGCCGACGGTGGAGCTTTCAGGCGATCCGCGGAAGACCTCGAGGCCCGTGGCTTCCGCGGTGAGGCGATTGAGGAATGCGTTCTGGTTGGCGCCGCCGACGATGAACAGCCGCTTCAGTTTTTTGTCGGTGAGGAAGGCGACGCGGTTCAGGACCTGGGCGTAGCGCGCGGCCAGCGAGTGGAAGATGAGGCTGGCGAAGGCGGGCGCGTTGGCGGGCGACTCGTCGAGCGGGGCAAGGCCGTTTTTCTTTCTCTGATGATTGATGCGCTGCGGCATGTGCTCCGGCAGCAGCAGGTCGGGATCGTCCACGTCGAGCAGGCCTATGGGGCAGGGAGTCTTCTCGGCGGCGGCGACGAGTTCGACGATGGGCCACGTCTTGCCGTCCAGCGCCCACTGGGCCATGCACTGGCTGATCAACCACATGCCGTTGACGTTCTTGTGGAAGCAGACGCGGCCGCCGACCGCGCCGAGGTTGGTGAAGTTATCGGCCTGCGCTGCGGCGTTGTTGCGCGGCTGCTCGATGAGCGCGCCGACCAGCGACCATGTGCCGGAGCTGATGTAGGCCCAGTCGTTGCCGGTGGCGGGGATGCCGGCGATGGCCGATGCGGTGTCGTGGCAGGCGGGCGCAATCAGCGTGGTGTCGCGCAAGGCGGGCAGCTTGGCGAGCGGGCCGCTGAGCTTGCCCAGGTCGGTGCCGGGCGGGACGAGCTTCGGCGCGCAGGCGGGGTTGAGGCCGAGGGCGGTGAATATCTCCTGGCACCACTGCTTGGTGTTGAGATCGACCAGCTCGGTGTGGGTTGCGTTGGTGTACTCGGAGACATGCTCGCCGCCCCAGTGGGCGAGCAGGTACTCCGGCAGGTTGAGCCACTGCTGGCCCTCGGGCAGCCCGGCGATGGCGTCGGCATGCAACTGGTAGGCGGTGTTGAAGGGCAGGATCTGGATTCCGGTGAGCTGGCGCATGCGCTCCTGGCTGCACAGGCGATGGGCCGCGTTCTGCGACTCGGTGTTGCGCGGGTCGCGATAACAGAAGGGGTCGGCCAGCGGCGCGCCGTTGGCATCCACGCGCACATAGTCCACGGCCCAGCCGTCGGCGGCGATGGAGCGAATGCCCTCGGGCGCGAGAGCGGCGCACTTGCGCAGTCCCTCCTCCAGGCCGCCGGTGATGGCTTTGAGGTCCCAGTGCAGGCCGCCGTCAATCTCGCGGGGATTGTTGGGGATGCGGTGCACCACCTGGATCGACGGGCGGCCGTCCTTCCAGCGCAGCAGGCAGACGCGGCAGCTTTCCGCGCCAAGATCGACGGCGATGAGGGCGCGCGTATCGGCGGGAACAAGGGGCTTGTTGGAGGTTGTCATCGTACAACCTCCGGGCTGAATGCCGCCGGTGCGCTGGCTGATTGATTGCACTTCCAAGACCGCTGTTTCGTGATTGCCGCCATGATGCTGACCCCTAGGGAAACGACTGAATTTTGCCGCATCCATCATTCCACACGGGCGAACCATGCGCAATCGGCGGGGATGGAATTGGGTGTAACATTCTCTGCATGAAAATTTCCCCGGCGGTTTTATCGATGGCACTCTGGCTGTGCTGTGTTCCTGTAGCTGCGAACGCAGCAGTGCCCGCATTGCTTGCCCAGGAGGAGACTCCCGGACCATTAGCCCCACCGCAGCCGCCAGCGCAGCAGCACAATGGGTTTCCGCCCGGATCGATCGCACCGAAGCGCATCAGTGGCCAGCCTCCGATCTACCCGCCGGATGCGAAGGCGAAAGGGCTTGAAGGGTCTGTCACGCTGCATGCAACCATCGATACAGACGGCAATGTCGGCAATATTTCCGTCGTCAGCGCGACAGATCCCATCTTTGTCGACGCTGCGATCACCGCGCTTAAATCATGGAAGTTCAGTCCGTACCTTCGTGACGGCGTTCCAGTTGCCGTACAAACAAATATTACGGTCAACTTCACGATCAAGAAGTAGAATCCGCGGCTCACCTTAACCCACCCTTGGCGATGCAACTGCCAAGGGTGGGGCACCCGGCAAGAGCGCAGGAATCCCACTCATCGCAACGAGGCCGCCATGAATGGGGCAACCAGATGATTTTATGGGTGGGCCACCCGCCTCACATATGCATTCTCGAAAAAGTGGGAGAATCTAGAAGCGGCACAGGCACTACACTTTCTTATTACAACTTCTGCCGGATTCACGGCGCGTTGCGGGTCACGCCAGCGATTGAGGCCGGGATTACCGACCATCTGTGGGCGATGGATGAACTGATTGGAGCATAGGCAATGGCAACCTACAAACAGATTCAGGCTGAGACTAAACGGCAATTCGGCTTCGTTCCTAAGACGTGCTGGATTGCGGATGTTAAGGAGGGACTGGGTTTGACTTCGAGACAAGCTGCAAATCGAATCGACCCACGAAGAATTAAATACTCGTGCCCGGCTGCGAAGCGATCTAGCCTTATCAAGATCATCTCCACACTATGACCCTGCCTTATTTCTTTCTTGCGGCTTCCGAGGGGGGGCTAGTATCGTGCTTCCATGCTCATTCCTGTCCTCGCGTTCGCGCTAGCGATCCAATTGCCAAACACAAATGAGGTTACCCCTATTCAGAGGGGTACTTGGCTTTTTCAAGCCTGCAAAGGGGCTATTCGGTGGATGGATGCGCCAGAGTCTTCCAAGCCGAGAGAGGACGACGAGAATTTCGACAACTGCGCTTCGTATATCAGCGGTTTTGTGGATGGCCTCGGTCCGACGCCCGGCGGCTGTCCTTCTCCTGATGCTACGGTGGGAACGCTGATCCGTGTTTATGTCGCTTACATGGAAAAGAACCCTAAATGGCTTGACGACTATCGGTTCGTCGGCTTACTCCGCGCGATCCGGGAAGCCTATCCATGTCCAACTAAGTGAAAGACTGGCATATCCACGCAAAGACTCCACTACCCTATTCGAAGACGGGGGTGAGGAGGCGGACTAGGGTGTCGGGTTCGGCGAGGAAGGCGTCGTGGCCGTGGTTGGAGGCCATCTCGCGGTAGTCGCAGCGGGCGCCGGCGGCGCGGATGATGGCGGCGAGCGAGCGGACGTCCTCGGGCGGGAAGAGCCAGTCGGTGGAGATGCCCACCAGCGTGAGGTGCGCGGTGATGCGCGCGTAGGCGACGTAGGGCGTCTCGTGGGCGCGGACGGGATCGAAGATGTCCATGGTGCGGGTGATGGAGATGTAGGAGTTGGCGTCGAAGCGGGTGTTGAAGCTCTGGCCCTGGTAGTCGAGGTAGCCGGCGACGTCGAAGCGGCCGTTCTGCCCGGCCGAGGTGGAGAGATAGGGGTTCTCGTCGCCGTAGCGGTTGGGCTTGCGGGCGAAGCGCTCCTCCAAGAGCGGAACAGACTTGTAGCTGATCATGCCGAGGGCGCGGGCGAGGGCGAGGCCTCCGGTGGGGCCTTGGCCGGGCTGGTAGTAGCCGCCCTTCCATGCGGGATCGAGCATGATGGCCTGGCGCTGGAGATGGTTGAGGCCGAGGCCCATGGCTCCCAGTGGCGCGACGCCGATGGCGATGGCGCGGGCGACGCGGTCGGGGTAGAGGATGGCCCACTCGAGGACCATCATGCCGCCGATGGATGCGCCGATGACGAGCTTGAGGCGGGGGATGCCGAGGTGGTCGATGAGCTTGACCTGGGCGTTGACGATGTCGCGGATGCTGATGAGGGGGAAGGTGGGGCCGTAGAGCTTGCCGGTGGCGGGGTCGATGGAGAGCGGGCCGGTGGAGCCGTAACAGGAGCCGAAGATGTTGATGCCGATGACGCAGTCGCGGGTGAGATCGAGCAGGCCGAGGTCGCCGGGCAGGAAGAGCTGCGGCCACCAGGCGCCGACCTGCGCGGAGCCGGAGAGGGCGTGACAGACCAGCACGGCGTTGTCTCGCGCGGCGTTGAGCTGGCCATAGACGGCGTAGTGCAGCGTGGGGTTGACGAGGACCTCGCCGCTCTCGAGGGAGAGAACTTCGTCGATGACGAAGTCTCCCTCGAAGGCGGGGGTTGGGATTGGGATTGGATCTTCTTCGGTCATTTCGTTCTTGAGATCTCCCTCAGGGGCTAAAGCCCCCATTCTAACTGCATGAGGTTGCGGCGGGACTAAAGTCCCGCCCTATCAAAACTACTTACCTAAGCCATTTGCGGCGAGAATTGCCTGGTCCAGATCGGCAAGGATATCGCGAACGTCCTCGATGCCGACGGAGAGGCGCACCAGCTCAGGAGTGACTCCGGTCTCTGCCTGCTCCGCCACGGTGAGTTGCGCGTGCGTGGTGGAGGCGGGGTGGATGATCAGCGACTTGGAGTCGCCGATGTTGGCCAGATGCGAGAAGAGCTTGACGGAGTTGATGAGCTTCTTGCCCGCCTCGAACGCGCTGCCGCTGGAGCCTCCCTTGATGCCGAAGGTGACCAGCGCGCCCTTGCCGCCGGGCAGGTACTTCCCGGCGCGCGCGAAGTACTTGCTCGACTTGAGGCCGGGATAGTTGACCCACTCGACGCCGGGGTGCGACTCGAGATGAGTGGCCACGGCCAGCGCGTTCTGCGAGTGGCGCTCCATGCGCAGATGCAGCGTCTGCACGCCCTGCAGCAGAAGGAAGGCATTGAACGGCGAGAGCGCCGCGCCTGTATCGCGCAGCCCCTGCACGCGGGCCTTGAGGATGAACGCGAGCGGGCCGAAGGCTTCGGTGTAGGAGAGGCCGTGGTAGGAGGGATCGGGATCGACGAAATCCTTGAAGCGGCCCGAGGCCTTCCAGTCGAACTTGCCCGCGTCGACGATGATGCCGCCGAGGGTTGTCCCATGTCCGCCGATGAACTTGGTCGCGGAGTTGATGACGATGTCCGCGCCCCACTCGATGGGCCGCACCAGGGCCGGCGAGGCAGAGGTGTTGTCGACGATCAGCGGGAGGCCGTTCTCGTGGGCGATGGAGGCGAGCTTCTCGATGTCGACGACGTCCAGCTTGGGATTGCCCAGCGTCTCGGTGTAGAGGGCGCGGGTTTTGGGGTTGATGGCGGCGCGCAGGCCGGCGAAGTCGTCGGCATCCACAAAGCGCACCTTGATTCCCTGCTTGGGCAGGGTGTAGTGGAAGAGGTTGTAGGTGCCGCCATAGAGCGATGTGGTGGAGACGATCTCGTCGCCCGCGCTGGCCAGCGTCTGGACGGTGAGCGTCTCGGCCGCCTGGCCGGATGCGACGGCCAGCCCGGCCGCGCCACCCTCCAGCGCAGCGATCCGCTTCTCGAAGACGTCGGTGGTGGGATTCATCAGGCGGGTGTAGATGTTGCCGAACTCCTTGAGACCGAAGAGACGCGCCGCGTGGTCCGAATCGTTGAAGACGTATGAGGTGGTCTGGTAGATGGGCACGGCGCGCGCGTTGGTTGCGGGGTCCACCACCTGGCCGGCGTGAACTGCAAGCGTGGCAAGATGCTGCTTGGGTGCTGCGGTCTGCTCTGACATTCCCTGCTCCTTTTTGTCCGTTGGTTATTTTACGTTGATTGGTTGAAGAACAATCCCCGGAACAATGAAAAGGCCCACCGTCCCTTGAGGACCGTGAGCCGTTTGGAAGCCGATCTCGTCTGCGACTAGCGCATCAGATTGTTTCCACACACACCCACGCGTCGGCGACACATGCAGCTACACATGGCCATGGCCTCAACGGTGGTGGGGCGGGAAATCATGAAATCAGTATACACCAGAGGAGTCCTGCGGCTGATACGTATGTGGAGCAGGACGGTTTTCGGCACGGCTGAAGAGACTGTGAATAAAGGCTTGATTGCCACTCCTGGCAGAAGGCCCGGGGCTAAAGCCCCTCGAATGCATTGGCTATATTCAGGGGGCTGAAGCCCCCTGCTCCCTCCGAAGAAACAAAGCAAGAGCAAAGACAACTACGGAGATTCTGGCCTTCAACTTCGCTCAGGCCAGAATGACGACATCAAATGACTGCGCCAGAATGACGGCACGGCTGAAGCCGTGCCCTTCCGATCAAGCTGGACATTCAGATGTGTTGCACGACTGGGCCTCGAAAGGGAATGGCAGCATATCTGTCCATTCCTCATTGCTGTTCGAGCAGGCGCTCGGTCATGATCTGGAAGTGGTAGCCCTTGACGGCCAGCGTCATGGCCACGCCGAAGGAGCGCGGGGTGTGCAGGGCGGTGGACAGCACGAACCGCCAGTAGCTGAGCCGGCCGCTGCTCAGCATTCCCTGGCGCACGATGGAAGAGAAAAATGCGCGCAGGTTGGCGAAGGTGAAGCGGCCGGTGCTGGTGGGACGGCATCGGCTGAGCAACAGACGCACCCGCTCGTAGTAGGCCTCGTGCGAGTAGATGCGGCGCATCACCGAGCGATAGCCCTCCACCAGGCGCGCGGAGTCCATGCGCGGAATGAAGTTCAGCGTGCAATCCGTGTTGTCGCCGTCGCCGCCGTCCAGAATGCGGCCTTCGCTGCGCAGGCGGCGGAAGAGCTGCGTGCCGGGCATGGCCTGCAGCAGGCCGACCATGGCGACGGGAATCGCGCTCTTCTGGATGAACTCCACCATGCGGTCGAAGACGTCCTCGCGGTCGGTGTCGAAGCCGAGGATGAATCCGCCCATCACCTCGATGCCGTACTGCTGGATGATCTGCACGCTCTCCAGCAGATCGCGCCTGGTGTTCTGCATCTTGTGGTTGGCGATGAGGCTGATCTCGTCGGGAGTCTCGATGCCGAGGAAGACGGAGCTGAAGCCCGCGTCCTTCATCAGCTGCATCAGCTCCGGATCGTCGGCCAGGTTCAGCGAGGCCTCGGTGATAAAGCGGAAGGGGCTGCCGTGCGCGCGTCCCCACTCCACCATCGCGGTCAGCAGCTCTTTTGCGCGCCGCTTGTTGCCGATGAAGTTGTCGTCCACCACGAAGACGGAATCGCGCCAGCCCGCCTGCTGCAACTGGTCCAGTTCGGCGAGCACCTGCGCCACCGCCTTGGTGCGCGGGTGTCGGCCGTAGATCTCGATGATGTCGCAGAACTCGCAGTTGAACGGACAGCCGCGAGAGTACTGCACGGTCATGGTGTTGTAGCGGCCCATCTTGATGAGGCTCAGATCGGGCAGCGGACTGATGTTCATGGCCGGGCGCTCGGTTGCCTGGTACACCTGCCTGGCCTGACCCGCCTCGAGATCGCGCGCCAGGGTTGCGATCAACTCCTCCGCCTCGCCGATGACCACGTGGTCCGCGCGCAGCTCCTTCGCGGAGATGCTGCTGGTAATCGGCCCGCCGATCACCGTGCGCAAGCCGCGCGCGCGGCAGCGTTCAACGATGGAGGCCAGGTGATCGTGCTGCACGTGCATCCCGCTCACGAGCGCAACGTCGGCCCAGGCGAGGTCCTTGTCGGTGAGCCGCTTCACGTTGGTATCGACCAGCCGCTTGTTCCAGTGCGCGGGCAGAAGCGCCGCGACGGTCATCAGTCCCAGAGGAGGCTGGGCCGCGCGCTTGCCCAGAAACGAGAGCGCGTGCTTGAAGCTCCAGTAGGTGTCGGGAAAGCGGGGATAGATGAGAAGCGCGTTCATGGTTTGACTCCGAGAGTTACGGGGCGGGCAATCGCGATGAACCGGGGAGTCGTCTGTGGGGGATGGGAGACGGCGGCGAAGATGGATCGTGGTGACACGCTCAAAAAAATCAACTCCGAATAAGTAAGAGTTTTAAAGGGGACGGAGAGGTTGCCCGAGACTTTCGTTATGGGTCGTACCGCTTTAAGTACAACGCTTGCATAGCGACCTTAGCGGCTGAGGGAATAACGAACACCTGATTGCAGATTCCATAACGCAATTCTCCCGCCGCATGGACGGACGCGCAATGCGGATACAAAAAGATTACAAAGAGCCGATAGCGGAACGGCTAAAACGTCGAGTTTATTTTTTCTGCGCGTTCAGTTGGTCGAGGACGCGCTTCAGTTGGTCGAGCTTCTGGCCGGCCTCGCCCAGCTTGCCCTCCGCGGTCAGGCGTTGGTAGTCGGCGAAGTCTCTGCCCGCCTCCGCGATGAGCCCGTTGATGTCCGTCGCGGCTTTCGGCGCTGGTTGCGAAGCAGATGCAGCCTGCGGCGCGGCCTGCGCGGATTCGGTGGAACTCAGCGATGATGTTTCTCCGCCGAAGAGCGACGCCAGCGCCGATTCGAAGGTCGGCCCGTAGGCCAGCTTGTCCTGTAGCGCAAGGACCACGAGGCGCAACTCCGGCATGGGGCTCTGCTGCGCCTGCAGGTAGATCGGCTCGGCGTAGAGCAGCGCCTTGCCGGAGGGGATGACGAGCAGGCTTCCGCGGACGACATGCGATCCCTGCTGGTTCCACAGCGTCAACTGGCCGGAGAGCTGCGCGTTCTGGTCGATGCGCGACTCGATCTGCTGCGGCCCGTCCACCAGCTTGGTCTTGGGAAAGTCGTAGACCACCGACGTGCCATAGTGCGCGGGGTCGCAGCGCCCGGCGATCCATCCGATCAGGTTGTTGCGGTTGGCCGGCGTGAAGGGAAGGATTTCGACGAACTCCACGCCCGTCTCGCCGGGCAGCTTCATCAGGACGAAGTTGGGCTGCATTGGCGCGGTTGTCTGCTGTCCATCGCTGCTCTGGCCGTTGGTCTCGGTGGCCACCGTCCACAGGTCCTCGCGGTTGAAGAAGACCGACGGGTTCGTCATGTGGTAGAGGCCATAGACCTGCGCCTGCAGCTTGAAGAGTTTTTCCGGGTAGCGCACATGTTTGCGCAGGCCGGCGGGCATCAGCGAGGCGTCCTTGAAGAGGCTGGGGAAGATGCGCCGGTAGGCAGCGAGCACCGGGTCGTCGTTGTCGAAGACGTAGAAGGTGGTGGTGCCGTTGTAGGCGTCGATCACCACTTTGACGCTGTTGCGCATGTAGTTGATGGAGTTGCCGTCGAGATCGTAGTGAGTGGAGTAGGGATAGCTGTCGGATGTGGTGAATGCGTCCATCATCCAGGAGAGACGGCCGTCGTCGCCAACCACGATGTAGGGGTCCTGGTCGAAGGTAAGGAAGGGCGCCAGGGTCGCGACGCGGTCGCGGATGTTGCGCCGCATCAGCAGGCGGCTCTGCGGATTGACATCGTCGCTGAAGGGGAGCTTGCCCAGGTCGTCGAGTTCGGCAGCCAGAAGGATGCGGCGCATCAATCCGCCCAGAACGATGCCGCCTGTGCCCTGATAGGAGGTGACGCTGTTGGTCTGGCCCTGCGGGAAGTCGAACTCCTGCTGGCGCGTCTTGACGTACACGTCCGTGTCGGTGAGTTCGCCAAAATAAATCTCCGGCCGGACCACGTTCAGGCCCTTTACCGTGCTCTGCACGGGCATGTTGCTCAGCAACAGCGTGGGCAGCCCCTCCGGCGTGAAGCCGTTGACCGGGTTCATGGTGACGCCGTAGCCGTGGGTGTAGACCAGCTTCTCGTTGATCCAGTTGCGGCTGCTCTCGGGCAGCTTCTCCACGTTCAGCTCGCGCGCCGCCAGCATCACCTCGCGCATGGTGCCGTCGAGGCTGTAGCGGTCGATGTCGATGTCGGGAAAGTCGTAGTAGGTGCGGATCTCCTGCTCCTGGCGCAGGGTGTCCTGCAGCGCGTGCCAGTCCCACAGGCGGATGTTCTGCAGCGTGGGCTGATTGTTGGCCGGATCGGCGGCATCGACCGTGGTCTCGGCGGGAAACTCGCGCTGGGTGAACTGGTCCAGCCCGTATGCCTGTTGGGTGAACTTGATGTTGTTGGCGATGTAGGGAGTCTCGCGCACCAGCTCGTTGGGCTTGACGATGAAGTTGCCGACGTACCAGCCCACCACACTCATCGCGAGATAGCAGAACACGGCTGGAACCACGGAGGCGACGAGCAGTTTCGCTCGCGCGCCGCGCGCCGCGTTGACCAGCGCAATGACTGCGCCGAAGAGAAGCGCCAGGCTGACGATCAGCAGTCCGGCGATGGTCACATGCGCGTCCGTGTAGTTGACGCCCTCGAAGATGGTGTGATGGTCCAGCAGGCACTGGAAGCGGCTGACGAAGACGTTCATTGCAACCACCAGCAACAGAAACGCAACCGTAATGGAGAGCCCGCGCCAGGCCGGAACGGAGTGGCCGGCCGCGCGCTTGTCCAGCAAGCTGAAGCCGCCGGCGATGGCGATCAACACCACGGCGACGACACAGAGAATGACGGCGAGCGTAAGCAGCCATCCCAGCAGGAGCTGCCACGCGGGCAGGGTGAAGAGGAAGAAGTTCAGCGGGCGGCCGAAGATGGGATCACTGATGCTGCCGGAGGCATGAGGCGCGTACCAGAAGAGCGCCAGCGTTGGCCACTCCTGCATCATCGCTGTGCCGGACAAGAGTGCTGCCAAGAGCGAGCCGACGATGCCGACGATGCGCAGCACAGGCTCGATGGAAAGATTCACCGGCTGCCCGCCGAGGATGATCTGGCGAGCGCTGGGCAGGCTGGCCTGGCTGGCCCGCTTGAGCGCGAGAAATGCGCCGTACAAAATCACGAAGGTTGCCACCGCGAAGATTGCGAAGACGCCCCACTCGATCCGCCACGTCGTCCAGAAGACGTCCGCGTAGCCGAGCGAGCGGAACCAGAGCAGGTCCACCCAGTAGGAGAGGGCGGTCTTGGCCGCGAAGAGAATTGCGGCGATGACGATCAGAAAGACAATCAATTTGCGCCCCAGCCGCGGACTGCGCGGCCCCCGTGGCTCCAGACGTCCCTGCGGAAAGTCAATCGATACTGGCATATTTCTACCCCGCTCTATTTGTTCCTCTTGCAGCCACACGAATTGTACAGGGTCGGCATGAAGCTGACTGCATCCCCCCTCATATCTTCAAAGGGCCTGGCTGGAATACAATCGAGAGTGGGGAACGGCATGGTGACTCCGCCAGAGGAGTGGCCTGCGACCGCAACAAGAACGCGAGACTGGAAGCGCTACCGGATGAGAGCGCGGCGGTCTTTTTTTGTCTATGACAACAAGGGCCAACAGACTCTACAGACTATTGAGAGGGATGCATTCATAAATGATACCCAGCGACCTTGAAGTACAGGGCCAGCCGACAGCGGACCTTGCGAGCGGCGTAAAGCAGATCGTCAACGATTTCTCCATCCAGGTTGCGACGGTGAACGGCTCCGGGTCGCAATCGGCCAACGCCGTTCTGCTGCGCAGCATCTTCCACATGGGAGTGCCTGCCACGGGCAAGAGCCTCTTCCCCTCCAACATTGCGGGGCTGCCCACGTGGTTCACCATCCGGGTGAGCAAGGACGGCTGGACCGCGCGCAAGAACGACACCGACATTCTGATCTCCATGAACCCGGAGCGCGCGCAGGAGGACGTTCTCTCGCTCGCTCCCGGCGCGGTCGTCATCTTCGACGAGCCGCTGAAGCTGGATGAGCTGCGCTCGGACCTGATCTTCTACTCCGTGCCCTGCGACCGGCTGGCCGCCGCCACCGGCGCCGAGCCGAAGCTGCGCAAGCTGGTGCGGAACATGGTGTACGTGGGCGTGGCGGCGCAGCTTCTCTCCATCGACATGGAGTTGCTGGAGAGCACGGTACGCAAGATGTTTTCCCGGAAGGTGAAGGCGGCGGAGCTGAACCTGAGCGCGGTGCGCGCGGGCTACGAGTATGCCAAGGCCACGCTGACCAAGCAGGACCCGTACCTCGTGGAGCCGATGAACGCCAACGAAGACAAGATCCTGATCGACGGCAACTCGTCAGCCGCGCTGGGCGCGCTGTTTGCCGGCGTCACCGTGGTGGCCTGGTACCCCATCACGCCGTCCACTTCGACGGTCGAAGACCTGATCGACTACATGAAGCAGTACCGCGTGGAGAAGGACGGCAAGGCGACCTTCGCCATCGTGCAGGCCGAAGACGAGCTGGCCGCCATCGGCATGGTGATGGGCGCGGGATGGGCGGGGGCGCGCGCCATGACGGCCACCTCCGGCCCCGGCATCTCGCTGATGGCGGAGATTGCCGGCCTCGGCTACTACGTCGAGATTCCCGGCGTCATCCTGGACGTGCAGCGCACCGGCCCCTCCACGGGCCTGCCGACGCGCACCTCGCAGGCCGACCTGAGCTTCGTCGCGGGCCTCTCGCACGGCGATACCAAGCACGTCATGCTGCTGCCCGCCTCGGTGAAAGAGTGCTTCGAGCTGAGCATCGAGGCCTTCGATCTGGCCGAGCAGTTGCAGACCCCGGTCTTCGTCCTCACCGACCTCGACCTGGGCATGAACTACTGGATGTCGGAGCCCTTCGAGTATCCGGAGAAGCCGATCAATCGCGGCAAGGTGCTCAATGCTCAGCAGCTCGAAGAGCTGGGCGGATTTGCGCGCTACAAGGACGTCGATGGCGACGGCATCGGCTACCGCACCCTGCCCGGGACGGACCATCCCGCAGCGGCATACTTCACGCGCGGCTCCGGCCACAACGAGAAGGCGCTCTACTCCGAGCGTCCCGAGGACTACGCGAACAACATGCTGCGCCTGGCGCGCAAGTTCGAGACCGCGAAGACGCTGATGCCCAAGCCCATCCTGGAAGGCACGGGCAAGCAGAAGGTGGGAATCATCGCATTCGGCACCAGCCACTGGGCGGTGGTGGAGAGCCGCGACCAGCTCGAGCGCGAGTCCGGGCTGGCGACCGACTACCTGCGCATCCGGGCCTTCCCGTTCACGCAGGAGGTCGCGGAGTTCGTCGCCGCGCATGAACGCATCTATGTGGTGGAGCAGAACCGCGACGCCCAGATGCTGAACCTGCTGAAGACCAATCTCGATCCCGCGGACGCCGTCAAGCTGCATCCGGTGCTGCACTTCAACGGACTTCCCATCGACGCACGCACGGTCACCACCGCCATCGCCGCCGCAGAAGGAGCACGCTAGCCCAATGACGACTACGCCTGATCCGACCACCCCTGTTGCAGCCGCGCCCAAGCCCGCCAAGACGAACCGCATCGGCCTGCAGATTCTCGACTACCGCGGCGGCAAGAGCACGCTGTGCGCCGGCTGCGGACACAACGCCGTCAGCGAGCGCATCACCGAGGCCTTCTTCGAGATGGGCATCCAGCCGGAGCGCGTGATGAAGATGAGCGGCATCGGCTGCTCGTCCAAGTCGCCGGCGTACTTCATGTCGCGCTCGTTCAGCTTCAATGGCGTGCACGGACGCATGCCCGCGGTGGCCACCGGCGCGCTGCTGGCCAACAAGACCATGCGCTCGATCGGACTGAGCGGCGACGGCGACACCGCATCCATCGGCATGGGGCAGTTCATCCACATGCTGCGCCGCAACGTGCCGATGATCTACATCGTGGAGGACAACGGCGTCTACGGGCTCACCAAGGGCCAGTTCTCGGCCACCGCCGACCTGGGCGCGAAGCTGAAGAACGGCGTGGTCAACGAGCTGGCCGCCATCGACATCTGCGCGCTGGGCATCCAGATCGGCGCAACGTTTGTCGGGCGCTCCTTCTCGGGCGACAAGAAGCAGCTCTCCGCCATCCTGAAGGCCGCCATCGCGCACCGGGGGACGGTGCTGCTGGACATCATCTCGCCCTGCGTCACCTTCAACGACCACGAGGGATCGACCAAGAGCTACAAGTACATGCAGGAGCACGACGAGGCCGCCGGCGAAGTCGGTTTCGTCCCGCACTTCGAGGACCTCGAAGTGGACTACGACCACGACACCACCGTGGACGTCGAACTGCACGACGGATCGCACCTGCGCCTGCGCAAGCTGCACCAAGATTACGCGCCCACCGACAAGGCGCTGGCGCTGAAGATGCTGATCGAGTCGCACGCGAAGGGCGAGGTGCTCACCGGCGTCTTGTACGTGGATACGCAACAGCCGGACTTCTCGACGTTGCTGAATATAGTGGACGAGCCGCTGGCCACACTGTCCGAGGAGCGCGTGCGTCCCTCGCGCGCAGTGCTGACCGAGATCATGAAGGCGCATCTGTAGAGCTACAGGGCGCGGAGGCGGGCCTCGACCAGGCGCAGATCGGCCTCGGTGTCGACGCCAATGGTGTCGTACTCGGTGGGCTCGACGTAGATGCAGAGACCGTTCTCCAGAAAGCGGAGCTGCTCCAGGCGCTCGGCGCGCTCCAGCGCGCTAGGGGGCAGCGTGGGGAAGAGGTTGAGCGCGCGCTTGCGGTAGGCGTAGATGCCGATGTGCTTCCAGTACTGAGGCACGGGGCCGGCTGCGTCGCGGTGGAAGGGAACCGTTGCGCGGGAGAAGTAGAGCGCGCGACCGTCGCCGGCGGTGACCACCTTGACGGCATTGGGATTGGCGATGTTCTCCGGCGTGCAAAGGACCTTCAACGTGGATACATCGACCTGTGCGCGAGCGAACGGGCGCAGCAGCGCGGCGATGTGTTCGGGTCGCAGCAGCGGCTCGTCGCCCTGGATGTTGACGTAGATGTCGGCGTCGATGAGTTGGGCGACGGCGTGGACGCGGTCGGTGCCGCTGGCGAGCGATGGCGAGGTGAGCTGGACGGGGAAGCCGAGGCGATGGCAAAGCTCCGCGACCTCCTCCGAGTCGGCGGCGACCAGCACCTGGTCGAGCTGCGGGCAGGCGCGCGCGGCTTCGACGACCCAGGCGAGCAGCGGCTTGCCGGCGACCTCGCGCAGCACCTTGCGCGGCAGGCGCGTGGAGGCGAGGCGAGCGGGAATGACGCCGAGAGTGCGGAGGGGCGTGGTCATCAAATAGTGTGGCATCATGCGAAGCAGCGCGAGTCATCCGCGGGTAGTGTCTCAGTTTGAAATCCTGTACAAGAAGATTCCAATGCACCAAACTGCACCGAGGTAATATATTGCGACTCCCAACCAAAACTGAGTCGGTTCTTTGGCGCGGTAGGCCCAACCACCATAGCATCCAAATGTTTTTCCGGTACATGTGGAAACCACACCCGCGGAAAAAAAGATGACCCCGAGTATCAGGTAAATATACTGCGAGTACCAATCAGGCATGAATAACGTCCCATTTCCTTCCAAGCCATACTCTCAGGCATTCCAGCAGCGTGCAAGGCTCATCACGCCAGCCCAGCGATTTCCTCGTAACTCCAAACGGAATCGGAGAGTCCAGCGGCCATCTCCGGGGTGATCCTTAGCGTCATGTCGATGCGGGCGAAGTTGGTGTGGATGAAGTTCAGAGCCACCGTCCTGGCGGTTGGCGGCTTCACTCGCTGTGCCGTTTCCAGTATCATAGCTAAGTTGTGCTTTGGAGTCCTGTTGATGGGGCTCGAGCACGCTTCCTGCCGGATGCAGCCACGATGGCGGACCGAGTTGGCTCAACATAGTTACCGAGTCGGCTCATCTTCATTACACTTGGCGGTGTAGCTCAGGTGGTTAGAGCGACGGACTCATAACCCGTAGGTCGACAGTTCGATTCTGTCCACCGCCACCAGTTTCATCCACATGGATAAGGCATCTTCCCTGCACGAACCGGAAGGACTCGCCGTGCAGGGAAAGCGCGATCGGCGAATCAGGCCGATTCGGCTGCCAGTTCGTCGAGCAGGCTAGCGGCGCGGGTCACGTTGTCCACCCCGAAGACCACGATCTCCTGCGTCGATCCCTGCTCCAGTCCGCAGTAGGAGTAGTCGATGTTGATCTTGCCAGCGCCCAGCCGCGAGGCAGCGCGACCCAGCTCGCCGGGACGGTGCGCGACCCGGACGACCGCGACCTCCGTCTCCTCGAAGATCATGCTCAGGCCGCCCAGCACCGCGCGGGCCCCGGCCACATCGTCCACCAGGAACCGGGTCAGGCTCTCGCCCTCCTCGACATAGGATTGAAAGGCCAGGATGTTGACTCCCCGCTCCGCCAGGGCGAGGAAGCACCTCCCCAGCGCGCCCGGCTTGTCCTCGATGGTTACGGTAAACTCCTTGCCCTTCGGCATGTGGACTGACTCCCTTCGTTCCCCAGAACCCGGCCAACAGCAATGCGGTCTTTATCATACTGATCGAGAGGGGCAACTCTCAATCCAAACCACCGCCGTTCCCTGCACGGAACCGCTGCAAAATTATTCCGAGCCTGATTGGTCCTGATGGGCTGGCGGACAATCCGGTTTGGAGCAGGTTTCCGCGAACGATTCGTCGGGGGAGGCCCCTGGCCAGCCGATCATCACCAGGAAGACATCGAGGACGAAGAGCGCGATGGCGAGATCGTTGAAGATGGTCGCCTGACGGGGGTTTGGCCAGAACTGGTTGGCCGACCAGAAGAGAAAGGCGGCGGCCAGCAGGACCGCTTTGAACCACTCCTTGGGCGGAGGCCGGTGCACGCCCTGGTACAGGAGATATGCGAGCGCAATCAGGGCAAGCGGAACTGCCTCGACGAAGCCGTGGATGCCGGCAGGAAGAAGCGCCGGGAAGACGTCGCAGGCGAGCATCGTCGCAACACAGAGCATCGTGACGACTCCCAGAAGGACCGGGACGGCCCTGTGGTTTGGATCGGCGCGGGTGTACATGGAGACAGGTTATCGCAATTACCGTGAAGAAACGGTGAGTATCGAAGGGCGCGATTCGCGGCGCGCGCCGCGGCGGTATATGATTTGGCTATCGGGTTGCGGTCGGGTGCGTCCAATCCCGACCGGCGACTGGGGAGATCCGGGGTTTGTGAACCAGACCGGCCCCGTGGAGATGCTGCGAAATATGCCTAAGATTCCGAAGATTCTGCTGCTCGCGGTGTCGGTTGCCCTGGTGCTGACGGTTTTTCTGGGGGTGAACTCCAGCGGCGTGAGCGCTGCCGCGCCGGGGCAGGACGGCGCCTACAACCAGATGAAGGTGTACAGCGAAGTGTTGCACCACATCCAGACGGACTATGTGACGGACCCCAACATTCCGGCGGTGACCAACGGCGCGTTGCGCGGGCTGCTGGAGTCGCTGGACGCGGATTCGAGCTACCTGTCGCCGGAGGACTACAAGATCTACAAGGCGGACAGGGGCGGCAAGGCGCAGGCGGGGATCAACGTCTCCAAGCGCTATGGCTACGCCACCGTGGTGTCGGTGGTGTCGGGCGGGCCGGCGGACAAGGCCGGGCTGGTGGACGGCGACATCCTGGAGGCGATCGAAGGCCAGGACACGCGCGACATCTCTCTGGCCATGATCCGGCTGATGCTGGAGGGCGCGCCGGGCAGCACACTGACGGTTGGCGTGGTGCGCTCCAGCAGGAGCGAGCCGGACAAGATTTCCATGACGCGAAGCCTGACCGTGGAACCTCCGGTGGGCGAGGCGCTCTACGACGACGCGTCGATCCTTTATCTGAAGCCGGAGATTCTGGACCGCGACCACGTCAACGAGGTGGAGAGCAAGCTGAAGGGGATGCAGAAGGCAGGCAACAGGAAGGTTCTGCTGGACCTGCGCGATGTGGCGGCGGGCGATATGGCGGAGGCGGTGCGGCTGGCCAACTTCCTGCTGAAGAGCGGGACCATCGCGACGCTGGAGGGGCAGAGGTTCCCCAAACAGGTGTTTACGGCCGACCCGGCCAAGACCATCCAGGCAACGGCGCCCGTGGTGGTGCTGGTGAACCGCGGGACGGCAGGGCCGGCGGAGCTGGTGGCCGCGGCGCTGGAGGACAACAAGCGCGCCGAGGTGGTGGGCGAGAGGACCTTCGGCGAAGGCACCCAGCAGAAGACCTTCGAGCTGGCGGATGGCGCGGCGCTGATCCTGTCGGTGGCGAAGTACGAGTCGCCCTCGGGCAAGATCATTCAGGACGAAGGGGTGACGCCCGACGTGCTGGTGGCCTCCGGGCCGGACGAGGGCGCGGGTGTGGACGAGGAGGAGGCCCCGGTGACCGCGGCCCCTGCTCCCGTGGTGAAGAAGCCCGGCGCACAGGTGGACGAGCCGCTGACCAAGGCCCTGGAACTCCTCAAGGCCAAGCCGGCTTAGGGATTTCTGCGGCGCGAGAACCCGAGTTTTCGTAGCCAGACGTGGGGCACCCGATAGTGCTATCGGGAAGGTTTACGTTTCCCTGGTTTCCGCTGCTTGGTATCTGCGGCGTGACGGAGTTTGCTAACGTCAATCAGGTCCTGCGGTCTTCCAGTGGCCAATTTGTTCACGATCAGGCTGTCCCGCGAGATGTATCGCACGGGGATCTCATCGTCCACCAGGCCGGGTTCGGAGGTTTCATAGGCCTGATCGAAGGTCAGACCAGAGATGTCGCAGAGGATGTCGATACGAAATGGTGCGACACCGATTTGAAATACCGTTCCGGGCCTGGCGAAGTCGGAGACGGTCACATCCGCAAGATAGGCCCCGTAACCTGCCAGCGCCTTGTAGGTGGCGACTGCGTTCTTGGGATCAGGCTGGACGAAGAGGTCGAGGTCCTTGGTCGTGCGCGGCTCGGTGTACTCCGAGTAGGCGTAGCCGCCGACGATCATGTAGCGGACCTTATGCGCGTTGAACGCGGACAACAGATCTTTGAAGTCCTTGTACATCCTGCACGAGTCCCTTCATGCGGTACATCTCCAGCGTGAACTCCCACGTCGCGTTCATGCGCTCCGAGCTGGTACGGCTCTGCCAGTAGCGGTAGGTCTCCGCCTGCTGCTCGGCCAGATCGGTCACTTTGCGAACGGTCTTGTCCATGGGATCACCTGACTCCATTATACCGGGGAGTGCCCTCTTCTTTGGGCCATGCGTCGCTCCCGTCGCGCACTGGAGACTCGGCAAATCAGTGTACTTCGAGGGAGTAGGTTCCCGGTTGCGTGAGAAGGACGGTGGCGCGTGTGCCGTCTTCCGCAAGCGCGCCGGGCGTGATCGGTTTCCCATTGAGCAGGATGGAGCTGTGTCCGGGGGAGACGGGAACAAGGACAGAGAGTTCGATGCCGGCCGGAAGAGTGACGGTCGTCTGCGCGGGCTTGAGGTCGATGTCGACTGGGCCGTGGGGCGTTGGCTCCGAACCGTGCGCCCAGGCCAGGCCAGCGAGATCGGGACGTAGGGTTGCTGTGCGGAAACCGGCGGCCGTGGGATGGATGCCGAGTATCTCTTCCATCAGCCATGCGGTGGGGCCGGACGACCAGCCGTGTGCCAGCGAGACAAAATAGCCGGAGGTGCCGTCGGCCTGGAGCGAGACGTGCGGGTTGCTCGTGGGCCAGTGGGTGTCGTAGGCCTCCCAGAAGCTGGTCGCGCCCTCGAGGACCATTCCTCCCCAGTACTTGCGAATCCAGTCGAGGGCCTCCGCGCGATGGCCGGTGGCTGCCATCGCGGAGAGGACGTAGGAGTTGTAGAAGGGCGTGATGGGCGGCTCGCGGAAGCTGGCGTCCGCGGTGTGGGTGAGAACCGTGGCCCAGATGGCCGGGAACTGGGACGGTGTGGCGGTGCCGGAGAGGATGGCCATGCTGTTGACCTGCCATCGGCTGCCGAAGGTGCCGGTGGCCGCGTCGAGCAGATGGGCCTGGGCGGCGGCGGTGAGCTGTTCGGCGGCCTGATCGCGGCGGGCTGCGGCGGCGGTGTCGCCCAGCTCGCGCAGCAGGAAGGCGGCGTCATGGAAGGCGAGGATGTACTCGAACTGGGTGCCGCGGCGGGCCTCGGGGGTATCGCCGGAGAGGTCGGCGGTCCAGTCGATGAAGGGCCAGTTCTTGGACTTGTCGGCGAAGAGGTGGCCGGCGTCCATCTCGGCGTCCATGGTGGCGAGCAGGTCAACGAGGCGTTGATGCACGCTCTTCAGGTAATCCAGCGAGCCGGTGTGCAGGTAATACTGGTCGAGCGCGGAGATCCACAGCGCGGAGTAGCCGGGGATCGAATTGACGTGGTGGCCGGGCGCGCGGTCGTTCAGCAGGCGGGTCAGCGTGTCTTCCATCAGGAAGCGGTCGGCGAAGACGTTGTCGATGACGCGGCCGGAGACGTCCAGGTCGCCGGCCCAGCGTCCGCGATCACGCTTGGGCGCGTCCCAGATGCCGTCCTGCATGCAGAGATGCGCGGTGTAGGCCCCGGTCTCCCAGATTTTGTTGAGCAGCAGATCGGAGGACTCGAAGCTGCCGCTGTAGGCGACGGGATAGAAGATGGCGTCGAGCTGGATGGAGCCGATCTGGATCGGCCCCTCGGCGGAGAGGAAGCGCACGCGGGCGTAGCGAAAGGCCGACTTGGGGCCATAGGCGGTGGCATGGGCAGGCAGCGTGAGCAGGTCCGTACCCAGGTAGGGATGATCCAGCAGCTCGTTCTCCGACTCTCCGTATTCGATGGCGACGGTGGCCGGATTGGCGGAAGTTGAGACGATCTGCAGGCGGCCCACCGTCTCGCGTCCGAAGTCCAGAACTAGGCTGGGCGCATCCTGCTGCGCCAGCATGGGTGACGCGAGGCGGACGGTGAGCGGCGCGGAGCCGGGTTTGGTCAGCACGTCCGCGTTGACGATCGTGCTTCGCCCACTGAAGACGTGGGTGACGGCGACGGCGGCCAGCGGCGTCTGGCGCAGGAAGGACGATACGCCCTCGTAGCCCGGCCAGTTATACATTCCGGCGTCGGTGTTCCACTGGCGCAGGTTGATGTCTGTCTCGATGGGGCCGAGGCTCGCGACCGTGGTCCAGGCGGAGTCGTCGAAGGCGGGACTCTGCCAGTCTCCGCTGGCTGCGAGCGTGGCCTTCCATGCGGTGTCGGAGAGCAGCAGCGCGGGCGACTCCGTCGGCACCCACGGCGCGGCGGGCAGGATCTTGGCGACAACGACCTTGCCGTTGGCAATCTGGATGGTGCTGGCCACGGTGGTGGCCTTGGGTCCTCCCTTGCCGCGGACTACCTCCAGCGCGAGGACGTTGCGCCCCGGTTGTAGCGCACCGGCGAGCGGCGTGGCGAAGACGTGGAAGTCTAGGCCGGGCGCGGTCAGGTCAGAGTCGAAGTGGTCGACCAGCTTGCCGTTGATGTAGATTTTGGCCGAGCGCGGGCCCGCCAGATAGAGCGTCGCGTCCCTGGGCACGGTGGTGAGGTTGAAGGCGGCGCGGAAGAAGCGCGGCTGTACCTCGCCCGAGCTGATGGGCGGTCCGCTGCGCGTCCAGATGTACTGCTCGGGCAGCGGTTGGTGCGTAGATTCCGGCGGAAGCACCAGGTTGCGTGTGGGGTCCAGCGGCGGGGTAGCCTGCGCGCGGGCGAGGCCGGGCAGAAGCGCAAGCGCGACAAGGGAGAAGAGAAGGCGGGCAGTGAGAAGGCGAGTCGTCATGGCGAGAAGACTATATCGCGCCGCGTGGAGGAATGGCGAATCCGGCGCGTAGACGCACGACCCACAATCGAGGCATGGTCACCTCTCGAGAATAGCTGTTACACTATGCAGATATGCAGAGCGTACCCAATAACGCAGAATAAGCCATTGCTTTTGTTGAAAGTAATGTTATAATCTATAACACTCATTACCATAGCAGAAACATTTAGCAGGCGAAGGAGAGAGTGAATCATGCCGAAGGCACATATAACAACCCCTGAAGGCGTCATTGTGAAGCTTGAAGGAACCCCCGCAGAGATAGCAGCCGTAATGAGAGAAGCTGGCTTTAACTCGGCACCTGAAAAGTCAAAACCAAAAACCAGGCAGTCAGCGATGACCAAGTCGACCGTTCCCGGATTGGTTGATGAGCTACGAAACGATGGCTTTTTCAAACAGCCAAAAACCCTCGGTGAAATTCAAAAGCGGCTGGCTGATCTCGGCCATCATTATCCGCTGACAGCTCTCTCAGGCCCTATGCAGATGGAATGTAAGCGACGTAATCTACGGCGATTTAAGAAGGAAAAGAAATACGTCTACGCTCAATAGGAGGGATCAGAGATGAAGGTGCAGATCGTATTGATTGATGACAACGGCATTACCTTCGAAGGATTTGCCGATTTGGCCACCCGCGTTGCTTCATCTCCAACTCGTGGGGATACACGTACTCCGGTTAGCCGCAAACCCCTCTCAGCCAATGTGAACTTTTCTATGCCCATGCGTGCATTTGTCAAGGCACATGCTCGGCTCCTGAGTGGCCCCCAGAAGTTTGCGTTATTGGTTGCATATCTATCGAAGGACAATCCCGCGACGAATGTTGCCTTAACTGATATCGAGAGCAATTGGAACAGAATGACAGGACTCCTCGGCGGCAAATTCAATCGTGCGCATTCAACGAGGGCCAAAGATCATGGCTGGGTGGACTCACCGAAGCAAGGAGTGTATGTAATTTTGCCTAGCTGGAAGGAGATTCTCAATGTCAGCTAAGAAAATTGACGAGATGCTCAAGGATAAATTTAAGCCTAAGCATGTCGACTCCCTCTTTCGACATTTCCAGTTGCTAGTCACGGACTATCAAAAGCGTGATTGGGAGGACTCCATTGCGAAGAGCGGAAAGTTTGTTGAGGCTGTACTGAAAGCTCTCTGGGACCATGCGGGCGAAGTTGTGCCCCCAGGGAAGAAATTCCAAGCGGGTAATATAATGA
Organism: Acidobacteriaceae bacterium; assembly: GCA_049518555.1. GTDB lineage: Bacteria > Acidobacteriota > Terriglobia > Terriglobales > Acidobacteriaceae > Edaphobacter. The sequence continues at coordinate 8,503 of JBEKRR010000019.1, read as the reverse complement.
GCCAGCTTGAGAGCAAGGTATCCTTAAGAGAATCCCTCCGCCTTACCGTTAACCGGAATTGTCGGTTCGTTTACGAGGTCGCAAGCAATCGTGGAGGACGCCATGACGCCGACGAAATCCAAGCGAATGAGATGGACGCAGCCGCAGTAGTTGCTAACTGTTCGTGGATTTTAGGTGAACTGGTTCGTTACTCACAAAAGGGGTTGGATCTAGCACAGGCGAAAGATGTAGTTGAGAGTATTACGAAGCGCAAGTATCCCTTCGCTGAAGTCATCGATGGACGGGTCTACGTTGATATTGCTACGAGCGCGCGGGAAGCAGCATTGCTCATCCTTTATGTTAGCTATCCGGATAGAGTTCACATCGACACACTGGTAGATCAGGTCTCACGCCACGGCTATAGGAAAACCAATTCAAGGCAAGGTGTTTCCCGTATCAAGACATTCGTCGACGATTCAAATGGCTTTCTCAAGCTCAGAACTCCTGGGCTTCTGGAAGCCGAAAAGATGATCGACAATGCTAAAAAAAGAGCTGTGGCTGCCAAGCGTTGAGGGGGAACAGGCAGCAAAACGAGGGCACCCTTTGCGGGATGCCCTCTTTTGGTTGATGCGGATGCTTGTTGTGCGGCGACCCAAAGGTTGCCGAGGTGGACTACAGGCCCTTTTTGACGAGGAAGAGGATGAGGTCGCGGACGCGGCAGGAGTAGCCCCACTCGTTGTCGTACCAGGCGATGACCTTGCCGGTGTTGGCGACGACCTTGGTGAGCTTGGAGTCGAAGGTGCTGGACATGGGGTCGCCCTTGAAGTCGGAGCTGACCAGCTCCTCCTCGGTGTAGGCGAGGATGCCCTTGAGCGGGCCGGCGGCAGCGGCGGCCTTGACGGCGGCGTTGATGCTCTCGATGGTGATGGGCTTCTCGGCGACGAAGGTGAGGTCGACGACCGAGACGTTGGGGGTGGGGACGCGGATGGCGAAGCCGTCGAGCTTGCCGGCCATGGCCGGGATGACCAGCTTGAGCGCCTTGGCTGCGCCGGTGCTGGTGGGGATGATGGAGAGAGCGGCGGCGCGGCCGCGGCGGAGGTCCTTGTGCGGCGCGTCGAGCACGACCTGGTCGTTGGTGTAGCTGTGGATGGTGGTCATGATGCCGCTGACGATTCCGAATGCGTCGTTGAGCACCTTGACCACGGGCGCGAGGCAGTTGGTGGTGCAACTGGCGTTGGAGAGGATGTTGTGCTTGGCCGGGTCGTACTTGTCGTCGTTGACGCCGAGCACGATGGTGAGGTCCTCGTTGCTGGCCGGGGCGGAGATGATGACTTTTTTGACGGTGGCGCCGAGGTGCGCCTTGGCCTTGGCGGCGTCGGTGAAGAGGCCGGTGGATTCGACGACGACCTGTGCGCCGACGGAGGCCCAGTCCAGCTTGGCGGGGTCGCGCTCGGCGAAGACCTTGAACTGCTTGCCGTCGACGGAGATGAAGTCCGCGCCGTGGGTGATCTCGTTCTTGAGGTTGCCCAGGATGGAGTCGTACTTGAGCAGGTGCGCGAGCGTGGCCGGCGTGGTGATGTCGTTCACGGCGACGATTTCGAGCTCTGGGTTGCCGATTGCAGTGCGGAAGATGTTGCGTCCGATGCGGCCGAAGCCGTTAATGCCAACTTTTACAGCCATGTTCGCTTGCTCCTGTGGAATTCTCTGTGAGGATTTGAAGGCCCATTCGTGCAGTAGATTCGAGCGCTTCAACTCCTGTGGAAGATGAAATTCGTGTTTTGGTCGTCAATTCGATGCTAGCACCTGGGTTGGGGCGGCGCAACGAAATGGCCTGCAAACCGGCGTGATGTGTGATTGAAATCACACGCGGCTGAGAAGTGCGCCGGCGTTGCCGACTTTTTCGCGCAGGCTGGTTCGCCGCTGCCTGGGCTGGTCCTGACTGGGGCCGGGGGTGGGGTGTCCGGCTTGGTGCGGAGCATTTCCTTTGCACGCCCGATCTGTGTTACAAGCGACCTATGCGCGACGTGCGCGATTGGATGCGCGAGATCATGAGAAGACGTTCCAGGCGTGGCCCGAACGAGTCGGAATCCACGGGGAAGAGCGGGCAGGAGTTGCCCTCGAACCAACAGGCCCCGCTGCGGCCCGACTATCCGGAGCCGTTGCCGGTCGCCTCGCCCGAGCCGGCTGAAGCCGTGGGCAAGGCTGCACTCGCGGACCAAGCAGACCAGCCGGTGAGGCAGCTTCGCCCGGCCCGTCCGCCGCGGGCGCAGGCTGCGGCGGTTGACCCATCCGCGCCGCAGAAGACGATGGTGGTGGAGACGCAGCCGGAGTCGCTGGCCACGCCGCCGGAGGAGCCGACGACAGTCTCGCCCAAAGAGCCGCGCGGCTACGTGGTGCTGGCCATCGGGTTGCCCGGATCGGGCAAGACGACTTGGTACAAGCGCCGCGGCGTCACGCCGCTGTCGAGCGACCTGCTGCGCAGCCTGTTGTTCGACGACATCAGCGAGCAGCGCTACCAGGGGCTTGTCTTCTCCACGCTGCGGAGCCTGCTGCGTGCGCGGCTGATCGCCAAGATGCCGTGGAACTACGTGGACGCGACGAACCTGAGCACGCACGAGCGCAAGCAGTGGATCAAGATGGCCAAGAGCTTCGGCTACGAGGTGCAGGCGGTCTTCTTCGACGTGCCGCTGGCGGTGTGCCTGGAGCGCAACGCCAAGCGCGACCGCCAGGTGAGCGACGAGGTGATGCACAAGATGGCCGAGCGCCTGAAGCCGCCCACCTTCAAGGAAGGCTTCGAGAAGATCACGGTGGTGCGGGTCAAGGGCCATCCCGGCACTCTGCCGGTAACCACCAACGGCGGCGAAGAGTCTTCCGCGGAGACGGAGCCGGCGGAGTAGAGACGCGGAGAGCGCGGGATTGAGCGAGGTGTCGTGCGCTTCCAATGGCTGCAAAGCGTGCTTGATTCATCGCTGGATGCGGCGCTTTTTGCGCTGCTGACCATGAGCTATGTGGTGCCACTTGGCCTGATTGCAATCCTGGTGTGGAAGCGCAGAAGCTGGCGGCCGGATGTGGCTGCCTGGCGTTGGTGGGTCTGGCACGCTGGGCTCGTTCTGGGCGCAGTGGCCGCGGTCGCAGTGCCGATTTTTCTGCTTGGGATTCAGTTTCTTCCCAGTGCAACGAAGCAGCGATGGTTCATCGACGCGGGGACCAGGGGGATGTTCTACGCGTTCGTACTCTCTCCGGTCGCGATGCTTCTCTTCGGCTTCGGCGGCGGCAGGCAGCGCTGGGTGGGAATGGTCTCCGTATCCATCTCCTTTGTTGCGCTCTTCCTCTCGCTGCTCGCAATGAGCACCTGAGGCGGTTTTCGCAACACTATTTCGCGGAAGTATATTCGCTGGCGCGCAACGTGCCACGGGCTGCGACGAGCGCCCGTTTGCATCTGCGGGTTCCCATCGGGGGCAAAACAACATATTCTGTCTGTATGCCGAAGCTCTCCATCCGCGACCTCGAACTTGCCGACAAGCGCGTGCTCATCCGCGTCGACTTCAACGTTCCGCTGAAGGACGGCGCCATCACCGACGACACACGCATCCGCGAGACCCTGCCCACGCTGGAGTACGCACTGCGCCACAAGGCCAAGGTCATTCTGGCCTCGCACCTGGGACGTCCCAAGGGCAAGCCGGTGGAGTCGATGAGCCTGCGCCCCGTGGCCAGGCGGCTGCGCGTGCTGCTGGACCAGGTGTTCAACGAGTCGGAGAACGTGGCCTTCTCGCCCGACTGCGTGGGCGAGATTGCCAAGGAGATGGCGCGCGAGCTGGAGTCGGGCCAGACGCTGCTGCTGGAAAACCTGCGCTTCCACCCCGAGGAAGAGGCCAACGATCCGCGCTTCGCCGCCCAGCTCGCCGCGCTCTGCGACCTTTATGTGGACGACGCCTTCGGCAGCGCGCACCGCGCCCACGCCTCCACCGAGGGCATCACCCACTTCGTGGCGCAATCCGCCGCCGGTCTGCTGATGGAGAGGGAGTTGAACTTCCTGGGCAAGGTGCTCACCGAGCCGGACCGGCCGTTTGTGGCCATCATCGGGGGATCGAAGATTTCAGGAAAGATTGACGTGATCGACAACCTGCTGGACAAGGCCGACACGCTGCTGATCGGCGGCGGCATGGCCTACACCTTTCTCAACGCGCTGGGCCAGAGCACCGGCAAGTCGCTGATCGAGGCCGACAAGATCGACGTCGCCCGCGCCGCGCTGGAGAAGGCCAAGGTCAGGGGCGTCAAGCTGCTGCTTCCCATCGACCATGTGCTGGCCGATAAGTTCGCCGCCAACGCCAAGACGCAGATATTCAGTGGCAAGGGAGCATTCCCCGCCGACTGGATGGCGCTGGACATCGGCCCAGCGACGATCGATCTCTTCTCCCAGGAGATCGCCGACGCGCGCACCATTCTGTGGAACGGGCCGATGGGCGTCTTCGAGCTTGCGCCGTTCGCGCACGGGACGAATGCGATTGCAGAACTGGTGGCGGCCAACCGCGACGCCACCAGCATCGTGGGCGGCGGAGATTCGGTCGCAGCGGTCAAGCAGGCCGGGGTCGCCGACAAGATCACCCACATCTCCACCGGCGGCGGAGCCACGCTCGAATTCCTCGAAGGCAAAACATTGCCGGGAGTGGCCGCGCTGACGGACAAGTAATACGCAAACTAGAGGCAGCGTATGGACGGGAAAACTCTAATCGAGTATCTCAAGAAGAGGCTTAAGGCAAAATCTTACACTGACCTCGCATCTCTATTAGGTGTTAAATATGCTGCAATTCTAAGGTGGAAGAAACGCAGAAAGTCACAAATTACATCCAGAATGATGGGTGGACTGATTAGCACCGCCAGATTATCTGCATTCAAGGAATCTCAACGCAAAACTATCCGTCCGATTGTAGAGTTTTTTGGAATCAATAAGGAGCTACTGAAAAAGTCACATGTGTTGTTTAGCTTCAAAGACAGCAACGGTACAGATCATCCGTACAGAAGTGGTCTAAAGGACGAACTAGAGGGTGCTAAAGGTGTTTACGTTTTCTTTGATAGCCGTGGTCAAGCCATATATGTCGGCAAGGCTATAAAACAAAGCCTTTGGAGAGAAATGAACTTCGCGTTTAATCGCAAGCGGGAATCGGTGCAGAAAATTAAACGAGTGAAGCACCCTGAGACAAGGGTTCAGTACAAAACGAGCGGCGAGAAATCGCGACAGATAATTGAATCAGCAGTACCACTACATGAGATTGCATACTACTTTAGCGCATATGAAGTAGAAATCGGGATGATTGATGAACTTGAATCGCTTTTGATTCGTAGTTTTGCAAACGATCTTCTTAATGTTCAAATGGGACGGTTTGGACAACAGAGGAAGAAGAGAAAAATCAAGAAGTGAGTGGCCGCGCTGACGGACAAGTAACTTCGGAGCTGGCGCCTATGCAAGCTGCGTTTGCCTTTGGCAAGACGGGTCTGACGGTTTCTCTTCCCGACGGGCCACAGTACTGCGTTGTCGAGGGCCGTTCGGCCGGCGCGCTGGCGGACGCTGCGGCGGCGATTGGCGCGGCGCTGGACAACCCCATTGGATCGAAGCCGCTGGTTGAACTTGCGGCAGGGAAGAAAACGGCGGCGATCTCCGTCTGCGACATTACGCGGCCTGCGCCGAATTCTTTGACGCTGCCGCCGCTGCTGGAGCGGCTGCACGCGGCCGGGATTCCCGTGGACGGCGTCACGATCCTGATTGCGACCGGACTGCATCGCTGCGTGACCGGCGAAGAGATCAACGCGATCCTCGGCCCGGAGATTGCCGGGCGCTATCGCGTCGTCGACCATGACGCGCGCGCGCTGGGGGACCATCGCTCGCTGGGCGCGACCGCCAGCGGAACGCCGGTGTATATCGACCGCCGCTTCCTGGATGCGGACCTGCACATCACGCTCGGCTTCATCGAGCCGCATTGGATGCTGGGCTTCTCCGGCGGACGCAAGCTGATCGCGCCCGGCCTGGCCGCGCAGCAGACGATCATGGTGCTGCACTCTCCGCGCTTCATGCGCGATCCGCTGGCCATCGAGGGATCGATCGAGGGCAATCCACTGCACGCCGAGCTGCTGGAGATCGCACGCATAGCGCGCCACGACTTTCTGCTCGACGTGGCACTGACCCAGCAGCGCGCGATCTGCGGCGTCTTTGCCGGCTCGCCGGAGCAGGCCCACGTCGCGGGGGTTGACTTCATTCGTTCCACCACACTGACACGGGTGCCGCACTACGCCGACGCGGCCATCACCAGCGCCGCCGGACATCCGCTCGACCTCACCTTCTACCAATCGCTCAAGGGCATCCACGGCGCGCACCACATCGTCAAGCCCGGCGGCAAGATTCTGGTCCTGTGCGAGTGCGCCGAGGGGATCGGCTCGCCGGAGTTCGCCGCGATGCTGCACAGCTACGCGGGACCCAAGCAGTTCCTGCGCCAGATCGAGAACGCCCCAGTCATGATCGACCAGTGGCAGTTGGAGAAGGGCGCGCTGACCGGTGTCAAGAACAAGATTCTCATCTACACCCCCGGTGTCTCGCCGGACCAACTCGGCGCGCTGGGCGAGCGTTGCTACAGCGATGTGAACCAGGCGGTCGCCGCGCTGCTGGATGGACTGCCCGCCGGCGCGCGCGTCGCGCTCATCCCCGAAGGGCCGTACGCCTTCGCCCAAGTGGGCGAATGAGCGCGGGCGCGGCAAATCTCAAAGACATTGCGCGAACGCTCTTCGAGCAGGCACTCGCAGAGTGCAGCATCGAGCGCGCCTTCGAGCGCAAGCTGCGCGTAGTTGCTGATGAGGCGGGCGTGCGGCTGTTGGTGGAGGGCGGCGACGCGATTGCGCTTGACCGGGCGCGGCGGGTGCGCGTCGTCTCGGCGGGGAAGGCCGCGGCTGCGATGCTGAACGCGCTGTTGGCGCGGCTGCGGTTTCCGAGCATGTGCGAGCTGCAGGGAGTACTGATCGCGGCGGAGCGACCGGCGAATCTGCCCGCGACGATTCAGTATTATTGCGGTGGCCATCCCTTGCCGAACGAGGCGTCGCTGGCCGGCGCGCGCGCCGCGCTTGCGATGCTGCACGCGCTCGGGGAGTATACAGCTCATAGCTATTCATCGCGGGACGTCTCAACGCAGAACTTCACGCCGGACGAAACGCTCTGCATCTTTCTGCTCAGCGGCGGGGCTTCGGCGATGATGGAGCTGCCGCTGGACGAGGCAATCTCGCTCGACGACACGGTTGCGTTTCATCGCGCGCTGGTGCACAGCGGCGCATCGATCGTCGAGATGAACTGCGTGCGCAAACACTTCTCGGCGGTAAAGGGAGGGCGGCTGGCGCTGGCCGCGGGCGCGGCGCAGACGCTCTCGCTGCTGGTCTCCGACGTGCCTCCGGCGCATCTGGACGCGCTCGGCTCCGGGCCTACGGTTGGCGATTCGAGCACGGTTGCCGAATGCCGCAAGATTCTTGCGCGCTATGGATTGATGGAGCGATTTCCTGCATCGGTGCGGCGGTTCTTTGCGTCGGTGGAGTTGCCGGAGACGCCCAAGCCCGGCGAGTTGAACTCGCGCGGCTGCAAGCTGGCAGACAGCGACGATCTCGCCGAGGCCGCGCGCTGCCACGCAGAGCGGCTCGGCTTCCACGCGGTCATCGACAACGCGTGCGACGATTGGAGCTATGACGCGGCCGCGAATCATTTGCTCAAACGGCTGCGTGAACTTCGCCGCCAGCATTCGCGCGTCTGCCTCATCTCGTCTGGCGAGGTCACGGTTCGCGTAGATGCAGCTTCCGCGAGCGCGCGTGGAGGGCGGAATCAACACTTCGCGCTGTACATGGCCACGCGGCTGCGCGCTGAGGATGGGCCACTCGCGGTGCTCTCGGCTGGGTCGGATGGCATCGACGGCAACAGCGTCGCGGCGGGCGCGGTTGTGGATGAACACACGCTGGATGGGGACTCTCTTCGCGAATCTGCGCTGCGCGCGCTGGCTGAGTTTGATTCGTCTTCGTGGCTGAGCGCGAGAGGAGCTGCTGTTGTCACTGGGGCAACGGGGCACAACCTGCGCGACCTGCGGTTACTGCTGGCGGACGATGGTCTGTGAGGACTTCGTTCAGCTATGAGCTATGGGCTGTGTGCTATGAGCGGCGGCGGGGTAAACTTGAAGGATGATCGACGATCTGGAATATCGATACTCCCCGGTGCGCGAGCGGGTTCGCGAGCTGCGGGAGTATCTTTGACTCGGCGCGGCTGAAGCGCGAACTGGCTGCGATTGAAGAGAAGATCGCCGACCCCACGGTGTGGGCGGACGGGGCGCGTTCGCAGCCGTTGATGCGCGAGCGCAAGCGCCTGGAGACGCTGCTGGCCGATGACGCCGAGCTGCTGCGCCGCACAGACGACATCGAGGCGTACTTCGAACTGGCGAAGGAGGGCGAGGCGACGGAGCCTGATCTCGAACGCGAGATTCCCGCGCTGGTGGAGTTTTCGGAGCGG